>NZ_BSSY01000010.1:0-356943 GCF_030269225.1 Actinoplanes sp. NBRC 101535
CGGGCAGCGGGCAGCGGGCAGCGGGCAGCGGGCAGCGGGCAGCGGGCAGCGGGCAGCGGGCAGCGGGCAGCGGGCAGCGGGCAGCGGGCAGCGGGCAGCGGGCAGCGGGCAGCGGGCAGCGGGCAGCCGGCAGCCGGCAGCCGGCAGCCAGACAAGTAAGCGCACCCGTTCTGTTGATCGGGTGCACTGACCGCCCAAAGTCGACCGGTAATCACCCCCAAACCCGTGATCGGGTGCGCCTGCCGCCACTGCTTGGACCCACTCTCTGTTCGGGGAGAGCCCGGTCGCCTATGCCGAAGGGTGCGGGCCCGGCTCTGAGGCTGGGCGAGGCGGGGTGGGGCTGGGCGAGGCGGGGTGGGGTGGGGCTGGGCGAGGCGGGGTGGGGCGATAACCGCACCCAACGTTGTAGTTCGGGTGCGGCAGTGGTCCGGATCGGGGTGGTGAGCGGACCCAACGCATTGGCTGGGTGTGGTTGTGCCCCGAACCGGGGTGGTGAAAGCACCTAATGTCGTGGGCGGGGTTTCCTGCGATCGAGCGTGGAGCGGTAAGCGCGCCCAAATTCGTTGCGGGTGCGGGTGCGGGTGCGGGTGCGGGTGCGGGTGCGAGTGCAGGTAGCGGTGCGATGGTGGGAGCACCCACTCAGTTGCCGGGTGCGGGCGTACTCCGAAGTGCGGTGGGGTGCACCGCCATCGTGAGGGCTGGCCGGAACGGGGGCTGGCAACGACAACTGCGCGATTAGGTACGACTACTGGAGCGGGCTGGTGAGTGATGGACCGGCTGACCAGTTTGATGCCCGCGATCGGTGGCAGGAACATCCCCGGCACCCGGCACCCGGCACCCGGCACCCGGCACCCGGCACCCGGCACCCGGCACCCGGCACCCGGCACCCGGCACCCGGCACCCGGCACCCGGCACCCGGCACCCGGCACCCGGCACCCGGCACGTTGCTCATCGTTTGCAGCGTCCAGCACCCCGGCAGGCCAGCACCCCGGCACGTTGCCGTTATTGCCCGCATCGTCCGGCGGCTGTGTGCGGGATTCGGTGGACGAGGCGGCCGGGCGGAGCGACGGGCGGTGTTGGTGGCGGGGCTGGCGGGTGGGTGGAGCGGGGTGTGGGTCAGCCTCCGGCGAAGGGAGGGAGCACGTCGACGGTGGCCTCGGCGGGGAGGGGGGTGGTTCGGTCGTGGCAGGCGAGGCCGTCGACCAGGAAGCTGGCTGCCTTCAGGACCAGGGCCAGGCGTTCGCCGTGGCGGTCGGACAGCAGCTGGGTCAAGGCGTCCAGGGTGGGGGCGTCGACGAGTTCGCTGGAGATGCCGTCGGCGGCGGCCCGGGCCCCGGCGAAGTAGCGGACGGTCGGCATCGGTCAGCCTCCGATGGCGGACATGGGGCGGGCGGGCTGCAAGAAGGTGGGGTCGTCGATGCCGTGGCCGGCTCGTTTGCCTCGCATGGCTACCTGCCACGCGTCGGCTATCTCGTTGTCGGGGGCGCCGTCGCGGAGGAGTTTGCGCAGGTCGCTCTCGTCGGTGGCGAAGAGGCAGTTGCGGATCTGGCCGTCGGCGGTCAGGCGGGTGCGGTCGCAGTCGCCGCAGAACGGGCGGGTGACGCTGGCGATCACGCCGACGCGGGCTGGTTCGCCGGCGGCGTCGACGTGGTGGGGGATCAGCCAGGTTTCGGCCGGTGCTGTTCCACGTGAAACATTGTCGGGACGGAGGTCGAACGGCTTGAGGGCGGCCAGGATCTCGTCGGCCGTGACCATCTCGGCCCGGGTCCACTGATGCTGGGCGTCGAGGGGCATCTGCTCGATGAAGCGCAGTTGGTAGCCGTGGTCGAGCGCGAACTGCAGCAGGGCGGCGGCCTCGTCGTCGTTGACCCCGCGCATCAGCACCGTGTTGATTTTGACCGGGGTCAGGCCGGCGTCGGCGGCGGCGCGCAGGCCGGCGAGCACGTCGGCGTGCCGGTCGCGGCGGGTCAGGGTGTGGAAGCGGGCCGGGTCGAGGGTGTCCAGGGAGACGTTGACCCGGTTGAGTCCGGCTTCCTTGAGCGCGCCGGCGACCCTGTCCAGGCCGATGCCGTTGGTGGTGACCGACAGCTGCGGGCGTGGGTCGAGCCGGGCCGCGGCGGCGACGATGCCGACCAGGCCGCGACGGATCAGCGGCTCGCCGCCGGTGAAGCGGACCTCGGTGACGCCCAGCTGCTCCACCGCGATCCGGACCAGGCGGTTGACCTCGTCGTCGGTGAGCTGCTGTGGCTGCGGCATCCAGGCCAGACCCTCGGCCGGCATGCAATAGGTGCAGCGGAGATTGCACCGATCCGTCAGGGAGACGCGGAGATCGGTGGCGATGCGGCCGAAGCGGTCGGCGAGCACAGTCACGGACGCCACCGGGCCGGTTCGGCTGATCTCCTCGAAACACTCACCGATCGAATCTATCCTCTCCCATGCCGCGGTGCCGACACGCATTTTTCGGCCTGTGGACAGCGACGAGCCCGGCGGGGACGACATCGATGCGGAAACTCACCGCAGCCCTGCCAGAAACCGGCCGGCCTTCTCCGCCGCGGCACGGACCTGATCGCGGTACCCGGCGCCGAACGCCGCGGTGTGCACCAGGAGCAGATGCAGCTGGTGCAGAGCGACCCGATCCGCCCATCCGTCGTCGAGCGGCCACGCCTCCCGGTAGGCGGCCAGGATCCGGTCCTGATGCGGGACGCCGCCGAACATCGCCAGTGTCGCCAGGTCGGTCTCCCGGTGGCCGCCCTGCGCGGCGGGATCGACCAGCCAGCACCGGCCGTCGGCACCCCACATCAGGTTGCCCGGCCACAGGTCGCCGTGGATGCGGGCGGGCACGGTGCTTTGCGCGTACCCCACAAGGGTGTTGATCATCTGCTCGATCAGCGTGACGTCACCGGCCGGGAGAGCACCGCGGTCCGCTGAGATGCGCAGGTAGGGAAGCAGGCGGCGGTTGCCGAACCAGGTGCCCCACGGGCCCTCGGAGGGGGTGTTGTCGAGCGGGAGCGGGCCGATGTATCCCGGCCAGGCGGCGCCGAGGGTGTCGGCGCCCGAGCGGTGCAGTGCCGCCAGGCCGCGTCCGAAGTCCTCGGCCGCCTTCGGGGTCGGCGTTCCCGATTCGATCCAGGTGGTGACGAGGAGATCCGGGAGGGCGGCGATCACTTCGGGGATCGGCACCGCGTCCGCTGACCGCAGCCAATCGAGGCCTGCAGCCTCGGCGGCGAAATAAGCAGCGACAGAGGAAGCAGCGACAGAGGGAGCAGCGACAGAGGGAGCAGCGACAGAGGAGGCGGCGAAGGAGGCGGGCAGGGTCTTGGCGAACAGCGACGTGCCGTCGTCGAGCGTCAGACGGCGCACCGACCGGCCCACCGGGGTCTCCCGGATCCGTTGATGGGTGAGAAATGTCGGTAGGTGCTGGGGATGCGCGCGCAGGTACGCCATGTCCACGTGGTTATCTTGCTCTTCGGGTGACGGAAGTCCCTATTCAGAGGCAAAATGTCCGCATGGCCCCTGTCGCTGTGCGTTCTTACCGCCCGAGTGACCACTCCGCGGGCCGGCGTCTGTGGGCGGAACTCACCCGGCAGCACCACGAGATGTACGGCGGGGGCGACGACGACGGTGGCGCCGGTTTCGAGGAGTACCTGACGAGGCTGGACCTCTCCGGTCTCTGGGTCGCGGACCACGCGGACGACGGCGTGGTCGGCATGGTCGGGCTGATCATCCGGGGGCGGGCCGGTGAGGTCGACCCGGTGGTCGTCACCGTCACGCACCGGCACAAGGGTGTCGGGCGTCTGCTGCTGCAGCACGTCGCCGGGGAGGCCAAGCGGCGGAACATGACCGCCCTGACGATCTCCCCCGAGTCGCGCAACGTCGAGGCGATCCGCAGTCTGCACGCCGCCGGATACGACGTGGTGTCGTCGATCGAGCTGACCATGGACCTGGACCGGCACAGCAACGCCCGGCGCGAGGACAGCCTGCAACTCCACGAGCTGCCGTTCCGTTCGTGACCGCTGTGGACGACGAGCGTGTCGTCCACAGGCCGGAGATTCGGCACTCGCCGTGCACGGTCCCGCGGCGACGCTGCCCGCATGAGAACCGAACGCGCGCTGGCGCTCCGCACCCCGTCCGACCTCGTCGCCGCCCTGCCGTTCCTGCTGGGTTATCACCCCGCTGACGCCATGGTCGTGGTCGGGGTGACCGGCCTCAACCTCGATTTCGGTGCCTGTTACGACCTGACCGCGCCGGCGGCCACGACCCGCACGGCGGAGTTCGTCGAGGCCGTCGCGGTGCAGGGGTCGCAGACAGTGATCTTGATCGGTTACGGGCCGGCTGACCGGATCACCACGGCGATCGCGGTCCTCGGCGAGGCACTGCGGTCTGCCGGCCTGTTCGTGGAGGACGCGATCCGGGTGACCGGCGGGCGGTGGTGGTCCTACGTCTGCCGGGAGCCGCGCTGCTGCCCGCCGGAGGGCACACCGTGCCTGCCCGCCGACAGTGTGATCGCCGCCGAGGCCACCTACCGCGGGAGTGTGGCCCTGCCCAGCCGGCGTGACCTGGTGGCGCAGGTGTCCCGGCTGGACGGTCCGGTCCGGGTGGCGATGGTCGCGGCCACCGACCGGGCCCGGCAGCGGCTCACCGACCTGGCCGCCGCGGACCTCGGGGCCGGACGGCACGGGCGGATGATCCGGCAGGCCGGCCGGGACGCGATCCGGGCGGCCGAGCGGCGCTACCGGGACGGCGGCACGCTCGACCCGGACGAGACCGCCTGGCTGGGCATGCTGCTCGTCGACGTCCGGACCGAGGATTTCGCGCTGGACCGGTGCGACGGTGAGGACTGGCGGATCCGGCTCTGGACCGACGTGTTGCGCCGGGTCGAGCCGGTCTACGTGCCCGGCCCGGCCTGCCTGCTGGCGTACGCCGCCTGGCGGTCCGGCCACGGCGCGCTGGCCCGGGTCGCGCTGGACCGCGGGCTCGCCGAGAATCCGGACCACCGCCTGGCGTCGATGCTGCACGAACTGCTCGGGTTCGCGGTGCCGCCCCGCATGCTGATCTCCACCGAGGTCCGTGCCCGGCCGCGGCGGCCGCGCCGGAGACGAACCGGTCAGGGGCGGTCGGTCTCCTGACGGACGGTCTCCGCGCCCTGCTCCGCCGCCGACCGCAGCGTCGCCGACGGGGTCGGGTTGTCGGCGACCCGGGTCAGGCCGGGCACCCGGTCCTCGATCACGAAGGTGGCCCGGGTGTGCGCCGCCGCACCCGGGGTGGTCACGTACGGCAGGACCACGAAGTCCGCGGTCAGCGCGTCACCGGTGATCCGTGTCCGGACGTACCCGCGCTGGTTGTTGTAGAACCGCAGGTGCGGGTTCCATGCCGACCAGCTGTGGTTGCCGCTCGCCACGTCGGCGCCGTCGCCCCCGGAGGTGATCGACGAGCAGACCAGTTCGGTGCCGACCGTCCGTGACGTCGGGTCGTCGTAGTCAAGCTTGAGGTCGTCGGCCCAGTGGGCGTGCACGTCGCCGGTGAGCACCACCGGGTTGCGGACCCCGGCGTCCACCCAGCCGCGGGTGATCCGGTCCCGGGAGCCCTGATAGCCGTCCCAGGAGTCCATGCTGAGCACCTTCTGCGGCCCGGCGTTGTTGTCCCGCTGCCCGAAGAAGACCTGCTGGCCGAGGACGTCCCAGCGGGCGGTCGACCGGCGGAACCCGTCGAGCAGCCACTTCTCCTGCTCGGGGCCGGTGATGCTGCGGGCCGGGTCGGACGCCGCCGGGCAGTCCCGGTATCCGTCGCCGCAGCCCTGGTCGTCGCGGAACTGCCGGGTGTCGAGCATGTGGAAGGTGGCCAGCCTGCCCCAGTGCAGCCGGCGGTACAACTGCATGTCGATGCCCCGCGGGATGGAGGTGCGGCGCAGCGGCATGTTCTCGTAGTACGCCTGGAACGCGGCGGCCCGGCGGGTACGGAAATCCGGGTCGGGCTGTTCCGGCACCTCGCCGGCCCAGTTGTTGTCCACCTCGTGGTCGTCGAAGACCACCGCCCACGGGGCGACCGCGTGTGCCGCCTGCAGGTCCGGGTCGGCCTTGTACTGGGCGTGCCGCTGGCGGTAGTTCGCCAGCGTGACGGTCTCCGGCCCTTCGTGGTCGCGCGGGTTGCCGCCGGGGACGGTGTACGTGTCCGGCGCGTACTCGTACTGGTAGTCGCCCAGGTGCAGGATCAGGTCCGGTTCGTCCTCGGCCAGCCGCCGGTACGCGGTGAAGTACCCGTGTTCGTACTGGGAGCAGGAGACGAATGCCATCGCCAGCGGCCCGCCGGATGCCGAGCGGGCCGGTGCGGTGCGGGTCCGGCCGGCCGGGGAGGTGTAGCCCTCGGCCCGGAACCGGTAGAAGTACTCCCGTCCCGCCGAGAGCCCGTCCAACTCCACGTGCACGCTGTGGGCCCGGCTCGCCCGGGCGGTGGCCGTGCCTTTGCGGATCACTTTGCGGAACCGTTCGTCGGCGGCGAGTTCCCAGTGCACCGTGACGTCACGGGCGGGCATGCCGCCGAGTCCGTCCTCGGCGAGCGGGGTGACGGCGAGCCGGGTCCAGAGCACGAATCCGTCCGGTGCCGGGTCGCCGGATGCGACGCCGAGGGTGAACGGGTCGGTGCGTAAGGGCCCGCGGTGGGGCGCCGCGAAGGCGCCCGACGGCCAGACGACGGCGGCTCCGGCGGCGGAGCTCAGCAGCAGGGTACGACGCGAGACAGACATGTTCGCAGCCTCGCGGCCATGGATGACGGCAAATATGCCGTAGCGGAAATGCGATGTGGTCAGAACGTGACGCGTTGCGCCCCAGCGTAGATGTTCATGCGCGGCTCGCGGAGGAACCCGACAAGTGTCATCCCCGCCTCGTCGGCGAGTTCCACCGCGAGAGTGCTCGGCGCCGAAACGGCTGCGAGCAGCGGGACCCCGGCCATCCACGCCTTCTGCGTCAACTCGAAGCTGGCCCGCCCGGAGACCAGCAGGACGTGCCCGGCCAGCGGCAGCCGGCCCTCCTTCAGCGCCCAGCCGAGGACCTTGTCGACCGCGTTGTGCCGTCCCACGTCCTCGCGCAGCACCAGCAGCTCGCCCTCGGCGGTGAACAGGCCGGCCGCGTGCAGCCCGCCGGTGCGGTCGAAGGTGCGCTGTGCCGCCCGCAGCTTGCCGGGCAGCTCGACCAGGGTCTGCGCGGCGACCCGCATCGGGTCGGGCGTGACGTCGAACAGCGACTTGGTGCGGACCGCGTCGATGCTGGCCTTGCCGCAGACCCCGCAGGCGCTGGTGGTGTAGAAGTTGCGGCTCAGGTCGGTCACCGGCGGCGGCACGTGCGGGTCGAGGACGATGTCCACCACGTTGTACGTGTTCGGCGTGTCCGTACCGGCGCAGAGCTGGGCGGTCACGATGTCACCGGACTTGCCGATCACGCCCTCGCCGAGCAGGAACCCCATGGCCAGATCGATGTCGTCGCCCGGGGTGCGCATGGTGACCGCGAGCGGCTTCTTGCCGACCCGGATCTCCAGCGGCTCCTCGGCGGCGAGTTCGTCCTGCCGGCGGCGGGACCCCGGCGACGCGCTCAGATCGACGGTGACCACGGACCGGCGTGTCGTCTTCCTCCCCATGGGCGGAGCTTACGGCGCGGATACGGAGACGGCGAGCACGTCTTACTGAGCGCGCGGTCACGCTCGACAGCCGGGCGGGATACGGTACTCGGGTGGGGGGATTCGCGGCGGTGGTGCTGGCCGGTGGTGCGGCTCGGCGCATGGGTGGTGCCGACAAGCCGAACCTGGCTGTTGCCGGCCAGCCGATGCTGACCCGGGTCCTGGCCGCCGTGCACGATGCTGATCCACGCGTCGTCGTCGGCCGGGTGCCCGATGACCTGCCTGTTCCGGTGCACGTCACGCGGGAGGAGCCGCCCGGCGGCGGCCCGGTGGCGGCGGCCGCGGCAGGCCTCGCCCTGGTGCCCGAGACCATCGCGTTCACCGCGCTGCTCGCGGCCGACCTGCCGCTGCTGACCGGCGAGGCGATCGACGTGCTGCGTCTCACGATGGAGTCGGCGCCGATGACCGGTGCGGTCTACCGTGACGCTGACGGACACCTGCAGATGCTGTGCGGCGTGTGGCGGACGAAACCGCTGCGTGAGGCCCTGGTCCGGCTGGCGCACGACCGCGGCAGCCTGCACGGCGCCTCGATGCGCGAGTTGCTCTCCCACCTGCGGGTCGCCGAGGTGTCCTGGCGGCGACCGGGGCCACCGCCCTGGTTCGACTGCGACACCGACGACGACCTGCGGACCGCTGAGGAGTGGGCGCGTTGAGTGACCTGGACGCCTGGGTGGCCGAGGCGGGCGCGGCGCTCGGGGTGCGACCCGACGAGGTGCCGACGACCGAGCTGCTCGACATGGCCCGTGATGTGGCCCACAACGTTCTGCGGCCGGGGGCTCCGGTCACGGCGTACCTCATCGGTGTGGCCGTGGGACGCGGCGCGGACCCGGCGGCGGCCGCTGCCACGATCAGCGAGCTGGCGTTGAGATGGCCCGATCGCACCCGGTGAAAATTCGCGGCGCCGCTCGATAGGGTGACGGGAACGGAGGTGCGATCATGACGGCAGAAGGCGCCACGGGCGACGCCTATGAGGGCGGCCTGCTAGACGAACCGACCACGGCTGACCTGCGGGAGAAGGTGACGCAGGCCTGGCGCGAGTTCGCCACCGCACTGTCCGGCCTGCTCCCGGAGCTGCCGTCGGGTGGGCACGTCGACATCACCCTCGACCCGACTGCCTCCGGCACCGGCACCGCGATCTACTCGGTGAGCATCCGGGTGCTGGCGGACGGTGTCGTCGAGGCACTCGCGGTCGGCAACGCGGCGCTCCCGGCCGAGTTCCGGATGGACCGTGCGGCGGTCGCCGCGATGGTCGCGCTCGGCTGGTCCCCGCCCGGTGTGCTGGCCGACTCCGGCGATTCCTTCGGGGTGCGTGGTTCCCAGGACAAGGCGAGCCAGCTGGCCACCGTGGTCACCCGCACGTTGCGGGACGTCTACGGCGCTCCGCACCCGGCTTTCCTCGTCTATCTGGTGCACGACGAGGAGGACGAGCCGATCGAGACCGCTCCGCTGGGCACCGCCCGGCACGAGCCGAGCATCAGTGCCGGCATCAGCCTCGAGGACCTCGACGACGAGGCGGCCCTGGACGCCGCGCTCGAGGGTGTCACCGGCGATGTCGTCCCGCTCGACGACCGGGTCCGCACGGTGGTCGCCACCATGTCCAAGACGACCGTGGATCAGCTCCAGGTGGATGCGGACGGCGACATCGGCATCCGGGCCGGTTCGGCGATGGTCTTCGTCCGGGTGCGGGACAACCCGCCGCTGGTCGACGTCTTCTCACCGATCCTGACCGACGTCGAGCCGACCGAGCAGCTCTATGTGAAGCTGTCCGAGCTGACCAACCGGATGCCGATCGGCCGGCTGTACTGCGCGCAGGACACGGTCTGGGCGTCGATCCCGGTGTTCGGCCGCAATTTCCAGGCGATCCACCTGATGCTCGCGGTGCAGGTGATGACCGGTCTCGCCGACGAACTCGACGATCGGCTGCACGGCGAGTTCGGCGGCAAGCGGTTCTTCGGTGAGGGCGACAAGCCGACTCCGGCCAAGGAGGCTCCGTCGAGCGACGAGCACCGGCCGGGCATGTACCTCTAGATCGGGATCGTGGTCGGCGTCTCCTGGAGGCGCGACAGCACCACCATGCTGCGGGTGGACGTCACGAACGGCTCCGCCCGCAGCTTCTCCAACGCCTGCTCGAGGTGGCCGATGTCGGCCGCCCGCAGGTGCACGAGCGCGTCCGCCTGACCGGAGACCGTGTAGGCGCCGATCACCTCCGGGTGCCGCCGGGCGGCCACCGCGATCTGCGCCGGTGTGGTCCGCCCGGTGCAGAACAGCTCGACGAACGCCTCCGTGGTCCAGCCCACCGCGGCCGGTTCGATGACGGCGGTGAATCCCTTGATGACGCCGGAGGATCGGAGCCGGTCGACGCGTCGTTTCACCGCCGGGGCGGACAGGGAGACCTTCGCGCCGATGTCGGCGTACGAAGAGCGGGCGTCGGCGACGAGCAACGCAATGATTCGCTGGTCAACGGCGTCGATCTGCAACGAATCCCCTCCGGGGAGCAAGACTTCGAGCTGTTTGCTGCAACGGAGCCTACCTACCCTTTAACCTCATGAGCTACACGGAGCGCTTGCCGCGAAACAGGACATACCTCATGTGTCCGCCGGAGCATTTCACGGTCGAGTATGCGATCAACCCGTGGATGGACACCTCGGTTCCGGTCGACCCGGCGCTCGCCCTGAAACAGTGGTCGATGCTCAAGGACACCCTGACCGAACTCGGTCACGCCGTGCACGTGCTCGACGCGCGGCCCGGCCTGCCCGACATGGTGTACTCGGCGAACGGCGCCTTCTCGGTGGACGGCACGGTCTACGGCGCCCGGTTCCGGCACCCGCAACGGGCCGACGAGGCCGCCGCGCATCAGGCGTTCTACCGGACCGTGCCGTCGTGGCGATTCGTTGCTCCGGAGCACGTCAACGAGGGTGAGGGCGACTTCGCGTACCTCCCGGGCGCCTATGGCGGGATCGTACTGGCCGGGTACGGCTTCCGGACCGATCCGGCCGCGCACGCCGAGGCGCAGGAGGTGCTCGGCCGCCCGGTGGTCTCGCTGAGACTGATCGACCCGGCGTTCTACCACCTGGACACCGCGCTGGCGGCGCTCGACGACCGGCACGTCACGTACTACCCCGGCGCGTTCTCCCCGGCGTCCCAGCGGGTGCTGGCGCAACTCTTCCCGGATGCGGTCCTGGCCGACCGCGGCGACGCGGAGGCGTTCGGCCTCAACCTGGTCAGTGACGGCCTCAATGTGATCCTCAACACCGAGGCAGCCGCGATGAGGGATAAGGTGCGAGCTGCCGGGTACAACCCGATATCTGTGGACCTCTCCGAGCTCAAGCGTGGTGGCGGTAGCGTCAAGTGCGCGGTGGCCGAACTACGCCCCTGAGACCCGTTGCGCAAAGATGGATCGCATGACCGACGACACCCGAACCACTGAGCACAAGGACGATGGCACGGTCATCGTCGTGGGCCCGGACGGCCGTCCGATGGGCACCGTCGGGGAGGACGGCATGCTCACCCCGGAGGAGCCCGGCAACCTGATCGAGCAGCCGGCGAAGGTCATGCGCATCGGCAGCATGATCAAGCAGCTGCTCGAGGAGGTTCGGGCCGCGCCGCTCGACGAGGCCAGCCGGGGCCGCCTGCGGGAGATCCACCAGCGGTCGATCAAGGAGCTCGAGGACGGTCTGGCCCCCGAGCTGCGTGAGGAGCTGGAGCGGATCACGCTGCCGTTCGAGGGCGAGACCCCGCCGAGCGAGTCCGAGCTGCGGATCGCCCAGGCACAGCTCGTGGGCTGGCTGGAGGGCCTCTTCCACGGCATCCAGGCGGCACTGGTGGCCCAGCAGATGGCCGCCCGCCTGCAGCTCGAGCAGATGCGTGGCGGCGGCACCGGCCGTCCGGCGCTACCGATGGGGAGCATCCTGCCGGGCAAGGCCGGCGAGGCGCACGGGCCCTCCGGGCAATACCTCTAGAACCTCTTCTCCGGGTACGCGTGAAAGGCTCTCCGGCGTACCCGAAAAGGGGTCAGAGCGCGAAGAGGCGGCTCAGATAGGTGGCCACGCCGTCGTCGTCGTTGGTGACGGTCACGTCGTCGGCCACCGCCCGCAACGCCGGGTGCGCGTTGCCCATCGCCACTCCCCGGCCGGCCCAGGCCAGCAGCGGGATGTCGTTGGGCATGTCGCCGAACGCCACCACCTCGTCGGCGGTGATGCCGCGCTGCTCGCAGAACCAGGCCAGCCCGGCCGCCTTGGTCACCCCGGCCGCCGAGATCTCCACCAGCGCCGACGAGGACGACCGGGTCGCCTCGACGCGGTCGCCGAGCGTGCGACTGACCAGTTCCAGGAAGTCGTCCGGGTCCGCGGTCGCCGAGCGGGCCAGCAGTTTCACCGCCGGTTCGGAGGTCAGCTCCTCCGGGGAGGCGATCACCCGGATCCGCCGGTCGTGCTCCCACCGGATCTGCCAGGTCTCTTCGTGCCGGAAGGCCCGGCCGTCCTCGACCTCGACGGCCAGCGACACGTCCGGCACCACGTCACGGAGCTGCTTGGTCACCTCGAGCAGCAGGTCGACGCCGATGGTGTGGGCGCGCAGCACCTGGTCGGCGGCCGGATCGTAGATCACCGCTCCGTTGGCGCAGACCGCCGGCAGCGGTGTGGGCAACTGGTCGTTGAGCTGGGCGAGCCAGCGGACCGGCCGGCCGGTGACCAGGACGACCGGAACCGGAACCCGGCTGAGGACGTCGATGGTGGCGGGGGAGATCACGCGCTCGGAGGTGATGAGGGTGCCGTCGATGTCGGTGGCGACGAGCCGGAAAGGTGCCATCACCTCGACAATAGCCGGTCCAGAAACACCGCCACGCCGTCCTCGTCATTGGTGAGCGTCACCTCGTCGGCGACCGCCAGCAGCTCCGGATGGGCGTTGGCGACCGCCACCCGGCCCCAGCCGGCCCAGGCGAACATCGGCAGATCGTTGGGCATGTCACCGAAGACCAGCACGTCGGCCGGATCGACGCCGACCGCCTCGGCGACCACCGACAGGCCCGTGCCCTTGTCGCAGGCCGGCGGGCAGATCTCCACGTAGTCCAGTCCGGCCTGGGTCACCGTCGCCAGTTCCGGCGGCACCACCCGGCGGGCCACCGCCAGCAGATCGTCCACACCGATCTGGAACGACCGGGCGAACGCCTTGATCACGTCGCCGGTGAGGCACTCGGGACGGGTGCGGGCCTCCACCCGGACCGGGTAACGCCAGGTCGGGTCGTAGTCGCCCCAGAGCGGCGACTCGTCGTGGTGCAGCGCCTCGAACATCACCGAGAGGGGACCGACCACCGACTCGATGGTGCCGAGCGCCTGCCCGAGGGCCTCGCCGGAGATCCGGGCCTGCCGCAGGTAACGGTCCTCGGACTGATCGAGCACCCAGCCGCCCTGCGCCAGCACGAGATAGTCGGCGACCCGGATGTCGGTGCGCACCAGCGATGTCAGGCGGGGGCCGCGGCCGGTGGCGGCGACGATCCGGATGCCGGCGGCGCGAACCCGGTCGAGGACCTCATGCGTATACGCGGAGACGGTGTCATCGCTGCGTACGAGCGTGCCGTCGAGGTCGGTGGCGATCAGTTTCGGAAGACCGGGCTTACGCATTTCCACCTCCGGGGTCATGAACCCCCGCGGAGGGCGGAAGGAGAACGGTACACCCGGGCGGCGACCAGCTGCTATGACAATTGGTAGCCGCCCGGTTTACAGATCATTACTTGACGGGCTCCAGGATCTCGCGGCCCAGGAACGGCTGCAGAGCCTTGGGAACCCGCACCGAACCGTCCGGCTGCTGGTGGTTCTCCAGGATCGGGATCAGCCAGCGGGTGGTGGCCAGCGTCCCGTTCAGCGTCGCCACGGTCTGCGGCTTGCCGTCCTCGTCGCGGTACCGGATGTTGAGCCGCCGGGCCTGGAACGTGGTGGTGTTCGACGTCGAGGTGACCTCGCGGTACCGCTGCTGCGACGGCACCCACGCCTCGCAGTCGAACTTGCGCACCGCGCTGGTGCCGAGGTCGCCGGCCGCCACGTCGATCACCCGGTACGGGATCTCGACCTTGGCCAGCATCTCCTCCTCCATCGCGAGCAGGCGCAGGTGCTCGGCCTCGGCGTCCTCGGGACGGCAGTAGGAGAACATCTCCACCTTGTCGAACTGGTGGACCCGCAGGATGCCGCGCACGTCCTTGCCGTGCGAGCCGGCCTCCCGCCGGTAGCACGACGACCAGCCGGCGTAGCGCCGCGGACCGTCCAGATCGATGATCTCGTTGGAGTGGAACGCGGCGAGCGCCACCTCCGACGTGCCGACCAGATAGAGGTCGTCGGCCTCCAGCCGGTAGACCTCGCTGGCGTGGGCACCGAGATAACCCGTGCCCTCCATCGACTCCGGCCGGACCAGGGTCGGCGTGATCGACGGGATGAAGCCGTGCTCCACCGCCTGCTGGATCGCCAGCTGCAGCATGCCGAGCTGCAGCAGCGCGCCGACGCCGGTCAGGAAGTAGAACCGCGAGCCGGACACCTTCGCCCCACGCTCGGTGTCGATCGCGCGCAGCGCCTCACCGATCTCCAGGTGGTCCTTCGGCGCCGCGATCTCCGGCCGGTCGCCGACCTCGCGCAGCACGATGAAGTCGTCCTCACCGCCGGGAGGGGCGCCCTGCACGATGTTCGGCACCGCCATGTGCGCGGCGCGCAGCGTCTGCTCCGCCTCGCCGGCGGCCGCCTCGGCGGCCTTCACCTCAACGGCGAGTTCCTTGGTACGCGTGAGCAGCGCGGCACGCTCGTCGCCCTTGGCCTTGGCGACCTCTTTGCCCAGGGACTTCTGCTCCGACCGGACCGCCTCGAACCGTTGGGTGGCGGAACGGCGCTCCTCATCGGCGCGCAGCAGCGTGTCCACCAGCTCGGTGGACTCGCCACGCAGTCGCTGGCTGGCGCGGACCAGTTCGGGATCTTCGCGAAGCAGACGCAGGTCAATCACGGTTGCCGAGCCTACCGGCGGCCCGGTCCGGTCGACACCCGGATATGCCCCGGTGTCACGATCGGTGCGGTTGGCCGGGCTGATCGGGGTATGCGGCGAACGGCGTCGACGACGTGATCGTCAGGTCGAGGGGCTCGTCCACCTCGGGTTCGTCCTCGTCCTCGTCGTCTCGGGACCACAGCGGCGCCTCCTCCTCCGCGTCGGTGCGGTCGCCGATCCCGAGGGCGATCATCGCGGCGGCCACCCCGGCCAGGGCACACCAGAGGCCGCGCCCGTACGCGACCGCCGTCTGGGTGGTGTCCAGCTGCATGGTGAAGTACCGCGACACCAGCCGGGTCTCACTGCCGAGCAGCTGAACCAGGGCCATCAGCAGGGCGGTCAGCAGTCCGCCGGTGGCCAGGCCGGTGAGTTTCGCGTACCGCCGGCCGGCCGGCGGCCCGAACAGGGTCAGCACCACCGCGATCACCAGCAGGAACAGCCCGCCCAGGTAGCCCGCGGCGATCCCGCCCAGGTCGATCAGGTCGGCGGGTAGTATCTGCCGGTCGGCCAGGTCCTCGTCGCTGTACGAGATGCCCTCGACGGTGGTGACCTGCCACTCGGAGACCAGTGACGCGAAGAGCGCCACCGCGCCCAGCCCGGCGGTGAGCACCGGGAGCCGCCGGTCCGCCCGCAGTCCGTGCAGGAACGTGGTGACCCGGTTCGAGACACTGCGACCGCGGGGCTCGCCGGACTCCGGGTCCGGTGAGCCGAAGTTGACTACCTCTTCGGACATGCGATCCATCATGGCCGAGCCGGAAATGGGTTAGCGTTCTGGTTATGCCTATTCGTTCTGCTTCTGCTCGCTGGGAAGGGAACCTCACCGAGGGTTCCGGAACTGTCAAGACCGGCAAGGGCGGCCTCCAGGGGAACTACTCGTTCAAGTCCCGCTTCGAGGAGGGCGAGGGGACGAACCCGGAGGAGCTCATCGCCGCCGCGCACGCCGGCTGCTTCTCGATGGCCTTCTCGAAGGGTCTCGCCGACGAGGGTCACACGCCCACCTCGGTGGAGACCACCGCCAAGGTGCACATGGACAAGACCGACGGCGGTTTCGGGGTGACCCGGATCGAGCTGGAGACGGTCGGCGACGTGCCCGGCATCGACGAGGCCACCTTCCAGAAGCTGGCCGAGAGCGCCAAGGAGAACTGCCCGATCTCCCGCCTGCTCAGCCCGGGCGCCCAGATCAGCCTGGTCGCCAAGCTCGCCTGAGTCCGGTTCCGTGACGCCGGCGCGCTGGTCGCGCCGGCGTTCCCGGGCACAATGGTCGGCGTGCCGGTCGAGATGAGTCGCGAACGCTTCGAGGAACTCGTCGGTGAGGCCCTCGACGAGGTTCCCACCGAGCTGATGTCGCTGATGAACAACGTGGTGTTCCTGGTCGAGGACCGGCCCGCGGACGGCACCGACGATCTGCTCGGGCTCTACGAGGGTGTGGCGCTCACCGAGCGGGGCTGGGACTACGCCGGTTTCCTGCCCGACCGGATCACCATCTACCGGCTCCCCACGCTGAAGGTCTGCGACACCGAGGACGACGTGGTGGAGGAGGTCACCGTCACCGTGGTGCACGAGATCGCCCACCACTTCGGCATCGACGACGAGCAGCTGCACCACCTCGGATGGGGCTGACGCGTTGTGTCCCCGTCCTAACCTGGACTCATGCGCAGCGAACTCTTCTCCCCGGAGAACCTCGAGAAGGAGTCGGCCCAGCCCGGTCTCCGTCTGCAGAACGCGAAGCTGCTGAAGGCCGAGTTGAACGGCGAGGTGCTCGCCCGGACCGGCTCGATGGTGGCCTATCAGGGTCAGGTCCAGTTCGAGGCGCTCGGCTCCGGCGGCCTCGGCAAGTTCCTCAAGCAGAAACTGACCGGCGAGGGTGTCCCTCTGATGCGGGTGAAGGGGCAGGGCGACGTCTTCTTCGCCGACAACGCCGCCGACATCCACCTGATCGACCTCGAGCCCGGTGACGCGCTCTCCATCAACGGCGCGAACGTGCTCGCCTTCGACAGCACGCTGAACTACGACATCAAGGTGGTCGGCGGCGTCGGCATGATGTCCAACGCGGGCCTGTTCAACTGCGTCTTCAGCGGCCACGGCCGGATCGCGGTGACGACCAAGGGAACGCCGGTGGTGCTCAACGTGGACCAGCCGACCTATGTCGACCCGCAGGCGGCCATCGCCTGGTCGGCGAGCCTGCAGACCGGTTATCACAAGGCCGAGCAGTTCGGTCTGGGCACGCTGCTCGGGCGCACCACGGGTGAGCGTTTCACGATGAGCTTCGCCGGTCAGGGCTTCGTCATCGTGCAGCCCTCCGAGGAACCGCCCGGTGGTCTCGCCGGTACCCAGAAGGGGAGCTCCGGCGGATCCGGCGGCATCCTGGAGAACCTCTTCGACGACTAGGCCCTAGGTGCCGGACCTGATCGCGGCCAGCCAGGTGGCGGAGGCGGCGAAGTCGGCGTCGGCGAGGTTCGCCGGGGGCGCGACCGGTGCCTCCGGCTGCAGGCGGTGCTTCGGGTAACTGCCGAGGAACCGGACGTCGGCGCAGATCCGCCGCAGCCCCTGCAGCGCCTCGCCGAGCCGGGGTTCGGCCACGTGCCCGGTGCAGTCGAGGAAGAACACGTACGTCCCGAGTTGCTCCCCGGTCGGCCGGGACTCGATCCGGGACAGGTTGATGCCGCGGACCGCCAGTTCGGTCAGCACCGCCAGCAGCGCGCCGACCTGGTCGTGCCGGATCGACACGGCCAGCGAGGTCACGTCGTCGCCGGTCGGTGCGGCCGGGGCGCCGGGGCGGGTGAGCAGGGCGAACCGGGTGACCGCCTCGGCGTGGTCGGCGACCTTCTCGGCCAGCACGGTCAGGTTGTTGCGGGGGACGCCGATCGGCGCGCACAGGGCGGCGTCGTGTTCCCCGGTGGCGGCGCTGACCGCGGCGGCCGCGTTCGACAGCACGTCGACCACGACGGCGTCCGGCACGTTCGCCCGCAGCCAGTGCCGGCATTGAGCGGAGGCCTGCGGGTGCGCCGCGATGGACCGGATGCCACCGAGCGGGGTCGGCTGCCGGGCGCCCAACACGAACTCGACCGGCAGCAGCACCTCCTGCGTGATCATCAGAGGGCTGCCGGTGATCAGCTCGTCCAGGGTGACCGGGACCGCGCCGCCCACCGAGTTCTCCAACGGGACCAGGGCCGCGTCGGCGTCGCCGGAGCGGACCGCCTCGAGCGCCTCGGGCACGCTCCGCGCCGGGACGCGCCGACCCCGCTCGGCGGCGGGGATGGTGCGCAGGGCGGCCTCGGTGAAGGTGCCCTCGGGGCCGAGGTACGTGAAGCGCGTCGACATCCCGAAAGTCTATGACCGCCCGGAACGGATCTAGAAACCACACGCCAGGACGCGGATGCCGGACGGCGCCTCGGCCTGCATCCGCGGGTTGCAGACGTCGGTGCCGGCGGCGACCAGGGCGAGCGTGGTGCCCTTGCCGGTGGTGGCGACCATCAGCGGCTCCACCGAGGTGGCCGAGCCGGCGATCCGCACGGTGGTGAAGGACCAGTCACCGGAGCAGAACGGTCCTTCGGCGACTTCCAGTTCCCTGTCCGGCACGCCCGGGTCGTCGGCGATCAGTGCCAGGATCTCCGCGCCGGTCGGCTGGCCGGTGCACGCGGCGGCGTGGGCCGGTGTCGGTGTCGGCGACTTGCTCAGCGGCGCCGTGGTGGTCGGCGTCGGAACAACGGTGTAGGTCGGGTAGGTCGGGTAGGGCGTGTACGTCGTGTACGTGGGCGCGACCGTGGGGAGAGCGGCAGTCGGGACCGTGGCCGGCGGCGGGATGACGATCGACGGGACCGCCACCGGCGCACCACTGCCGTGCGGCAGCGACGGTGCGGTGGGCAGCGGTTCCGGCGGGGCGCCGCAGGCCGCGCTCAGCAGCAGGACGCCGACGGTCAGGGGGATGCGGCGCGTGCGGGGGGACACGCGCCCATGGTAGAAGTCCGTCGATCAGCTGGCGATACGGTGACCGGCCCGGGTCAGGGTGTTGACCGCCTCGGTCAGCCGGACCGTGGGCACCAGCAGGTAATCGGTGTCGAAGGTCGAGAAGGTCACGATGTTGACCCGGGCCTCCGCGAGCGGGCCCACCAGCGAGGCGAGCACGCCGGTCATGGCCAGGTCCAGCCCGGCCACGCGCAGACATCGCCAGGCGGTGTCGGTCTCGGCACCGGCCGGGGCCCGGTTGCTCGGGCAGATCACCGAGAGCTCGTCGAGGCCCCACGTCACCGAGACGACCGTCTTGTCGTCCGGACCTGCGGTCAGCGAGTCGGGCAGGGTGGAGCCGACGGGCAATCGGCACACCGAGTACTCATCTGGTAACAGGTCTAGATCGAGCATGAGGGCAGACTACGTTGCGAGTCGGTAACACCCAATCCCCACCGCCTGCGTCGAACGACACAACGTCGTAGACAAACCGGACTTAGAACCGCACCGGGGACAGGAACGTCAAAGATCCGGCCACTCGGTCACCCGAGAACAGCGGTGTCGCGACCGCGTCGACCGTGACCGGGGTCTCCTCCACGCCGATCACCGCGCGCATCAGCCCACGGGCCAGCCGTTCGGTGCGCAGCGCCTGCAGCGGCGGGATGTTGTCGGCCTCGGCGGTCTCCAGCCGGCCGGCGCCCGCGGTGAAGTCGATCAGCCGCAGTGCGGAGGCCAGCCGCTGACCGAGCGCCTCGACCGGCTTGCCCAGCCCGAGCAGCTCGCTGCACGACGGTGAGACGGCGATGATCAGGCCGCTGAGGTCGACGACCAGGCACGGCTCGACGGCGCTCGCCACCGTCGAGGCCCATCGCTCGACACTGCTGACGAACTCGGCCTCGGCTGGTGTCCGCGCCTGGGGGACGAACGCTCCCGAGAGGGAGAGCTCAACATGCGCCACCCGCTCCTCCTCGTTTCCTTCGCGGCGACACCGGCGTCACCTCCGGCCGGCCGGTCTCCCGGCGGGTCGGAGGCGACGCCGACATCGACGACGTCAGGAGGGAACGTTACCGGCGGGTCGGCCGCTTGTCAGCGGCCGTCTGGCCGTTGCTGTACCAACGGTAGTCACCGGCCGGCCGGTAAGGCGCATTCGCCCAGGTGGCCGGATGGGCGGCGACAGCCGAGAGTTTGATCGCGGTGGCCGGGGAGATCTTCGCGCCTCCGGCGATCAGCAGGCGGTCGAGCTCCTTGTCGGTGGCGACCAGACAGTCCTTGGGCAGACCGTGGACGCTGATCACCCCGTTGCCGACGAACGCCAGGACGGCGGTGACCGGAACGTTGAGGCCGACGGCGGCGGAGAGGGCCTTGGCAGCGCGACGGGCGTCCCGGCGGGCCTCGGCGACGTACGCCGGGCGCTTGCCGTTGATCTGGACGACGTCACCGGCGATCAACACCCGGGACCGGCCGTGGTCGGCCACGGTCACCGCGTATACGCCACCGGGACCGATCGCCAGGAAACCGGCGCGGTCGTCAGCGGGGTCCGGCTCGTGATAAGCGTTGGTGAGGTCGGTCCGCGGCCAGTCGACGATGTGCCAGTTGGGCCCGAGACGGTCGAGACGGGTGAGTGCCCGTGCCCCGGCGGCCTCGACGCGGCGGACACCACGCTCGGCTCGGCGGCGGCGTGCCCACTCCATCGGAGTGAGACGGGACTGGTCGAGTTCGGGCGACGGATGCTCACCGGCGTCGAGCGCTTTGGTCGGCACGGGCAGAGCGGGGCGGGCGGGGAAGACAGTCACTGCGACCTCCGGCAAAAGGTCAGTTGGGCTCTCTTTTCCAACTACCGTACGTGCTCGAATCCCTACGGAACAGGGCGACGGGTGGGAAAGAAAGGGGAATGAGTAGGGATGAATGCCGCATTCACGACAGCATCTTCTTTCGCATGGTGCATCTGTGCGCCTGAGCGCCGCGTTTCTCGTCGCACCCCCACAAGCTATCCCCGGACCGTGAACGATGCATGAGTGTCCCAAGATCTAGTCGATCTGTCACCGCACGCTCGCAGGCGGTACGGACTACCGTCGTCGTGTGTACGTCGACAGTGAAGTCGGCCGGCTCCGCACGGTCCTGCTGCACCGCCCCGGACCTGAGCTCGCCCGCCTGACCCCCCGCAACAACGATTCCCTCCTGTTCGACGGCATCCCCTGGGTGAGCCGGGCACAGGACGAACACGACGCCTTTGCCGAGGCGCTGCGCTCCCACGGTGTCGAGGTGCTCTATCTCGGTGGCCTGCTCACCGAGGTGCTCGCCGTCGAGGAGGCCCGCGCCGAACTCACCTTCGGCATCCTCTCCGACCCGCGCCTGGGCGACTCGCTGCGCGCCGGCGTCGCGTCCTACCTCGCCGACCTCACCCCGGAACGTTTCGCCGGCGTGCTCACCGCCGGCCTGGCCCACGACGAGATCACACCGCGGACGGGTGGGCTGGTCTATCCGATGATGGACCGCCACGACTTCGTCGTCGACCCCCTCCCCAACCTGCTGTTCACCCGCGACTCGTCGGTCTGGGTCGGCGATCAGGTGGCCGTGACCAGCCTCGCCATGCGTGCCCGCCGCCGGGAGAGCACGCTCACCCACGCCATCTATCGGTACCATCCCCGCTTCGCCGGCACCAGGATGCTCTTTGATCCGACACTTGAGCACGTGGAGGGCGGCGACGTCCTCGTGCTCGGCCCCGAGGTGCTCGCCATCGGCGTCGGCGAGCGCACCACCCCCGCCGGAGCCGAACGTCTCGCCCGCCGGGTGATCCGGGCCGGTCTGGCACACACGGTGCTCGCGGTGCCGATCGCCCAGGAGCGCGCCACCATGCACCTGGACACCGTGTGCACGATGGTGGACGTCGATGCGGTGGTGATGTACCCCAAGGTCGCCGACACGCTGCAGGCCTGGACGATCACCGCCGGGGCGGACGACGAGCTGCTGGTCCGGGCGCCGCGGCCCTTCCTGGAGGCGGCCGCCGAGGCGATGGGCATCGACCGGCTGCGAACCATCGAGACCGGTCTCGACCCGGTGACCGCCGAACGCGAGCAGTGGGACGACGGGAACAACACGCTGGCCATCGCCCCGCGCCTTTGTGTGGCTTATGAGCGGAATGTCGAAACCAACGTCCAACTCGAGCGGGCCGGCGTCGAAGTCATCCGAATCAGCGGCTCCGAACTGGGCAGCGGCCGCGGCGGCCCGCGATGCATGAGCTGCCCCGTCGAACGCGAATCCCTGAAGATCAAAATCTGAGGACCGATGTCGTAGCGAGGTGGGTGGTGCAGACCGTCGCTCCCGCCGAGGGCCCGGCGGTCCTCGCTGGCCGCTGGCGCGTCCAGAACGCTCAGCCCGCCGGGCGACGTGAGTGAGTGGTCACGCTCGACCACGCGGGCTCTCAGTCGGGCGGTGTTCACGCCGGACGTGGTGAAAAACGGACGACGCTCACGCCGGATGTCGGAAAAACGGACAGCGCCCGTGTCGGATGCGGGGACAGACGGATGGGCCGCCCTGGAGAGGACGGCCCATCATCGCGTACCCGAAGAAGGGTCTACGCCCCGCGCTCAACGTCCGTGGTGATTTGGGGCGCCCAACGCGGCCGTAGTCACCACGCTCCAGCGCGGGTGTGGTGAATTCAGGCGCGCTGGGCACCCCAAATCACCACACCCCTGGTGGTGTGGTGAATACGGGCGCGCTGGACGCCCCAAATCACCACGCTGTTGTGGGTGTGGTGAATTCGGGCGTGCTGAGCGCCCGAAATCACCACGGAGGCAGACCCTGACTGCGAAACGTGTCTAGCGCAGCGTCAGCTGGCGGCCGATCAGGCCCTGCTTCGCCCGGCGGCCGGCCGCGTCGAGCGGCTCGGTGATCGCCAGCGTGTCGGCGTAACGCTTGGCGAAAGCGGCCAGCGGCTCCTCGAAGTCGGCACCCTCCGGCCCGCCCGGCACGTCCCACACCGGGACCAGCAGGCCGTGCGCCCGGAACATGCCGGCGAACTTGGTGTCCTCGCCGAGCAACAGCTCCCCGGCGGCGGAGAGCCGGGCCAGCGCGTCCAGAGCGTCGTCCTCCGGGTCCGACAGCACCCAGCGCACGTGGCTCTTGTCCGGGGCGACCCGGCACCAGTACGCCGACTTGGCCGCGGCCAGCCGCACCGTCGGGTAGATCGAGGCGTTGGCCCGCTCCAGCGACGCCTTCACGTTGGCGTCCTGGATCTGCTCGGCGTCCAGCCAGTACTCGAAGCCCTCGTGCATGGTGATCTCGAGCGGACCGTCGACCAGCAGGTCCTGCAGGCGGGGACCCTCACCCGGCAGCGCCGGCACGGCGACCGTGTTGCCCGGGGCGGTGCCCAGCGCGTTGAGGATCGCCACGGCCAGGTCACGGGAGACGTCACCGGACTGGACGTGCCGCTGCAGTCCGATGAAGATCTGCCCGTCGGCGCGGGCCATCGCCGGCCAGGCCATCGGCAGCACCGTCGAGAGCGTGATCGGGCGTGCGCCGAACTCGCTGAACTCCTCGACCAACTCCGGCTTGAGGGTCAGCGGCGCGGAGGCGGCCGGGACCAGCTCGCGCAGGGCCACCCATTCCGGCTCGTCGGCCAGACCCTCGAAGGGACGGGCGACGAAGATGTCACGCACCTTCGTCTTCGGTGCGGTTTCGCGGGACTTGCGACGCTTACTCACGAGGAACCAGCCTAACGGTGACCGGCGCGTCCGTGACGTGGGCCACCTGTATCAGCGACATCCAGCCCCGGAGGCGCCATGGTCCAGCCCTGAGGCCGCCACGGTCGAACCCGGAATCGACGTCGGCCGGAGGACGCCACCGGCCGGAACGCGGCGCTGGTCGAATGGCGGCGCCGGCCGGAAGAGGGCGCCGGCCGGAAGTGGCGCTGGTCGGAGACAGTGCCGGTCGAATGACGGAGTTGGTCGAATGGCGGCATCGATGGGAGGCGGGTATCGGTTGGAGGGCGGCGTCGATCGGAGGGCGGCGTCGGCCGGAACTGTCGAGGTCGAGAGCCGCGGAGAGATCGGTGGGTCAGGCGCGGGGCAGGCGCACCTCGGCCACGGTGCCGCCGCCCTCGCGTGGGCGCAACGACACCCAACCCTGCTGACGTTCCACCAGGCGGCGAACCAGGTAGAGCCCGAGACCCGCACCCGGGTGGTGCTGCCGGTCGCCGGTGTCGCCCTGCCAGTAGCGTTCGAACGCCCGCTCGACGTGTTCGGGCGGGATGCCCACGCCGCGGTCGGACACCCGGAACCGCAGGGTGTCGTCGTCGGTGCCGGCGCAGATCTCGACCGTGGAGCCGTCGGCGCTGTATTTTCCGGCGTTGGTGGCCAGTTCGGTGAGGATGGTGGCGATCGAATCGCGGTTGCCGTACGCCTTCGGCAGACCGCTCGGCAGTTCGCCGAACAGGATCCGCTGCCGCAGGTCGGACGGCAGTTCACCGGCGGCCTCGCGCAGCGCCTCGGTCAGGTCGAACGGGCCGGCCGGCGACGAACCGACCGAGCCGTCCTCGCTGGCCGCGGAGAGCAGACGGTCGACGAGCCGGGCCAGTTCGCCGGCCCGGGCGCCGATCACGCGGACCGCCTCGCGACGGCCCGGTTCGCCGAGGGTGTCCCAGTGGTTGGTGAGCGTGTCCGCGTACCCCTTGATCACGGTGACCGGGGTGCGCAGCTCGTGGCTGGTCACCGCCACCCACAGGTCCCGGTCGGCCTGGTGACGGGCCGGTTCGGGATGTGCGGGCAGGCCGGACCGCAGGTCGTAGACCCGGTCCACGAGGCCGGCGAGCACGGCCAGGACAGCCTGGTGCTCGTCACCGAAGTCCCCGAGTGTCCCGCCGTCCCCGAGGTTTCCGGGCGTCCCGCTGTCCCCGAGTGTCCCGCCGTCATTACTGAATTCTCTGGGAGGCCCGCCGTCTCCGGGCGGTCTGCCGTCATCGACGTTGCCGGGTGGCCCGCCGTCGCCGAAGAAAGCGTGCAGCGACCCGGCGCCGGTGGTGGCGACGACGGCGTCCGCCGTCTCGAGGGGCAGCGGGTCGACCCGCAGGCCGATCGACGGTTCGCACACCCCGGAGGCGGCGATGATCCGGCCGTGGCCCTCGTCGAACTCCACGAAGCAGGCGCCGCGCGCGCCGAGGGTCTCCTCGGCGAGCCGGACGATCTGCTGGAGCACGGAGAGGCCGGGGGCGCCGGTGGTGATCCGGTCCAGGACCGCGATCTGACCCCGGATCAGGGTCGGGTAATCGGGGCGCTCCGGCATGACTGCGAGTCTGCCTCGCCGCGGCCGATTTGGGCAGACGAACCCGCACGGATCGGGTGCCCGGACCTGCCCCTCGTGGTGTACGTCACACTCTATCGAGCTGTTCCAGTACGAAGCGGGGACGGTCCGTGATCACCGCATCGACGCGGTGCCGCATCACCAGCTCGAGATCCTCGGGCTCGTTGACAGTCCACACGTACGCTGCGTGACCGGCCGCCTGGAATGCCGGTAGGAGTCCGGGCTTGGCCCGGATCAGCTCCACCCCGGGGCCGGCGGTCCGCGCGCCGAACGGCAGGTGTCCTCGGCCGACGCCCGGTGGCACGAACTCCATCAGGTACACCCGGGGCAGCCGGGGCGCCCACGCCCGCAGTCGGCGCAGTGCGATGGCGGAGAAGGACATCACCGTCACCTGGACCGGATCGCCGGGTTTCGGCTCGTCCAGCCCGAAGCGCCGGAGCATCGCGACGAGACGGCGTTCCACCTCGGCGCCGTGCCGGGTGGGGTGCTTGGTCTCGATCAGCAGCCGGACCCGGCGGCCGCTGTGCAGGAGCGTGTCGAGCAGGTGCTCCAGGGTCAGCAGCCGGAACAGGTCGGGCAACTCCTCGTCGGCCGGGCAGCCCGGATGCCAGGAGCCGAAGTCGAGTCCGTCCAGTTCGGCGAGCGTTTTCGCGCTGACCCGGCCGCGGCCGTTGCTGGTGCGGTCCAGTCTGCTGTCGTGCACGCAGACCAGGTGACCGTCGCGGGTGAGCCGGACGTCGCATTCCACGCCGTCGGCGCCCTCGTCGAGGGCGCGCCGGTAGGCCCCGAGCGTGTGCTCGGGGAGCGCGTCGGCTCCCCCGCGGTGGGCGATCACCAGTGGGGTGTGATCCATCGGGTCCTCCGCCGGACCGGGCCAGGGGTTCAGATCACCCGGGCCGCTTGACCATCCTCGCTGACGATGTCACGACCGGCCGCGTCCCACGACCGCATCCCGCCGTCGAGGTTGCGCACGTTGTCCCAGCCGTTGTTCATCAGGTAGGCCACCACCTGACCGGAGCGGCCGCCCATCCGGCAGACGACGACCACCTCGCCGTCGGTGGGCACCTCGGCCATCCGGGCCGGCACCTCCATCATCGGCAGGTGGTGCGCGCCGGGGGCGTGCCCGGCTGTCCACTCGTCGGGCTCGCGCACGTCGAGGAGGTAGGCGCCGGGGGTGACGTCGGCGGCGGAGACACTGGGTACCTGAGGTCCGAACACGCCAGAATCTTAGGACCTATTTCTCGTTGGCGACGACGTCCGGGTGGTCGAGCACGAACTGGTCGAGGTCGTCGTCCTTGACGGCCTCGAACATCGCCCGGCTCTCCTCGGTGATCATCTCCCGGCCGCTGTCGTTGCCGGCGAAGGTGCCGTTGTTGGTCCGCAGCAGCACCATGTCGCCGGCCGCGATGCCCTTGAGGCCCAGCACGAAGTCGGTGATCGGGATGTCGCCGGTGTCCAGGACGAGCGATTCGCCGCCCGCCTTGACCAGGTTGCTGATTTTGAGCGGGTTGGTGAGGAGGTCGCTGGAGGCGGCCTTCTTGGCCATCGCCTTGATCAGCTGCTGCTGGTGGCGCTGCCGGTCGTAGTCGCCGTTCTTCAGGCCGTACCGCTGACGGGCGTAGTCGAGGGCCTCCCAGCCCTCCATCTCCCGGCAACCCACCTTGTGCACCACCGGTTTGGTCGCCTTGCCGGTCTTGCGGGCGTCGGCCAGGAACATCGCCGTGCCGCCGACGTAGACCATGTGCTTCGAGGTGACCTGCTGGTCGACGCACATGGTCACGCCGTCCAGCTGGTCGATCACCTTCTTGAAACCGCCGAAGTTGATGATCGCGGCGCCGTCGAAGCTGATGCCGGTGGACTTCTTCAGCGTCTTGGCGAGCAGTTGGGCGCCACCACCCCAGCCGGCGCCGTTCTGCGCGCCCCAGTAGAACGCCTCGGTGGCCTTGGCGGTGCCGCCCTCGTACTTACTGGGGGCGAACTCCGGGACCTCGACCTCGGTGTCGCGGGGGATGGAGATGAGGTACGCCCGGTCGTGGGTGGCCGGGATGTGCAGCACGATGATCGTGTCGGCCCGCAGGTTGTCCTCGGAGAGCCGGAGCCGGGCGTCGACGCCCATCAGGAGCAGGTCGATCGGGCCTTCGACGGTGCTGCCGCCGCCCTCCTCCTCGGTCTTCTGCGCCTCACCGGTGAGGTCCTCCACCACGATGGTCTCGGTGGTGCGGCTGATCAGCATCCGGCCGCCGATCAGCCCACCGCCGCTGGAGAGGAGCAGAAGCACTCCGAGTGAGGTGGTCAGCTTGGCCCAGAGCGGAGCCTTCTTCTTGATCTTCAGGGCCGGAGCCGGAGCCGGAGCCGGAGCCGGAGCCGGCTCGACGGCCCCGGCTGGAGCTGATTCCGCGACGGGAGGCGGTTCCTGAGGTTCGACACGATCCTGGTCCGGCGTCTGCCGTTCGGACGTGACGGTCATGCAGCGCTCCAGGGGCTAGATCGAAGGCTGCATCACCTTACGGACACTCAGGGGCCAACTGAAGATCTTCCACGTTTCAGATTGAAGTCACTTCTTCTGCTCGTTGGCCGCCAGATATGCGGCCATCGTGTCGCCGGCCATCGCCTGATAGAGGGCCCCGCCCTTCTCCTTGTCCTGGACCACCACGGACTGGCCGTCGATCGTCTCGCTGCCCTTGTTGGGGGCGGTCATGAAGGTCAGGTTCTCGCCGCGGAGGCTGCGGAACTGCACCACCATGTCCTTGAGCGAGAAGGTCTCGTCGACGGTCACCGCCTTCGCGACCGCGTCCAGGAAGGCGTCGAGCTTGGTCGGGCTGGTCAGGGTGCCGCTGCTGGCCGCCTTGTCCATCAGGGCCTTGAGGAACTCCTGCTGGTGCTGCACGCGGGCGAAGTCGCCACGGGCGAACTGCTTGCGCTGGCGCACCCAGTCCAGGGCCTGCGCGCCGTTCATGTGCATGGTGCCCTTGGTGAACTTGCGGAACGGCTTGTGGATCGACGTGATCGACTGGTCGACCTTGAGGTCCACGCCGCCGAGCGCGTCGGTGACCTCCTTGAAGCCGCCGAAGTCGATGGCCATCAC
Source organism: Actinoplanes sp. NBRC 101535 (assembly GCF_030269225.1). Classification (NCBI taxonomy): domain Bacteria; kingdom Bacillati; phylum Actinomycetota; class Actinomycetes; order Micromonosporales; family Micromonosporaceae; genus Actinoplanes; species Actinoplanes sp. NBRC 101535. The sequence continues at coordinate 28,010 of NZ_BSSY01000010.1, forward strand.
GTGGTCGAGGTGCACGTCGGTCAGACACTCCACGGTGCGCACCGCGCGGGGCAGGCCGCCGAAGGCGAACGCCGCATTGATCTTGTTGCGGGTGCCCGAGTCGCAGGACTCGTTGTTGCCGCCGGGGATCTGGACGTAGAGGTCACGCGGGATCGACACGATCTGGGCGGACTTGTGGTCGGCCGGCACGTGCATGATCATCAGCGTGTCGGCGCGCCACTGGCCGGCCTCGTCGGCCTTGGCGTCCGGGTCCCGCGAGTCGCTGCCGACCAGCAGGATGTTGAACGCGCCGTCGATGGTCTTCTCCGGCCGGTCCGAGGTGATGTCGGAGAAGGCGTTGGTGCGCTTCAGGTCGTCGTCCAGTCCGGACACGTATCCGTATCCGACGATGCCGGCGATCAGCGCGATGACCACGATGACGCCACCGGCGACGAGGGCGATGCGGCCCCAGCGCGGTCGCGGACGGCGTCCCCGGTAGGACCGTCCGGGTCCGCCGGGTCCGCCGGGGCCCCCGGGACCGCCCGGACCGAGGCCGTTGCCACTGCCACCTCCTCGCGGCGGCCAGTCGTGACCGGAGGAGCCGGCCCCGGGCACCGACGCCCGGCCGGAGGAGTTGCCGCTGGGGGAGGTGGTGGCTGACATGACTCCAGATTACGGAGTGATGCCCGATGATTCGGATCGAAGAGTGCCTTCGGCACGAACGTGGGAGCTATTCGCAGCCGGGCGGATGCTGACCGTAGTCGGCGTACGGGCCGGGCCGGTGACGACGCCGGCCCGTACGCCGGGGTGCTACGGGCCGGCGCGGCGACGACGCCGGCCCGTACCGGGAGTGTGGTCAGTGGGCGCCGTGGCCGGTCAGCGACCGGACCTCGAGCTCGGCGTACTTCTCCGGATCGGTCTCCTTCGAGGTGACCGTGCCGATCCAGCCGAACAGGAAGCCCAGCGGGATGGAGATGATGCCCGGGTTGGACAACGGGAACCAGTGCCAGTCCTGGTCCGGGAACATCGCGGTGGCCGAACCGGACACCACCGGGGAGAAGAAGACCAGGAGCACCGCGGCGCCCAGGCCTCCGTAGATCGACCAGAGCGCGCCGCGGGTGTTGAACCGGCGCCAGAACAGGCTGTAGAGGATCGCCGGCAGGTTCGCCGATGCCGCCACCGCGAAGGCCAGCGCCACCAGGAACGCCACGTTCAGGCTCTGCGCGAAGATCGACAGAGCGATGGCGACCGCGCCGATGAGCAGGGCGGCGAACCGGGCCACCCGGACCTCGTCACGTTCCGAGGCCTGGCCCCGCTTGATCACGCTGGCGTAGAAGTCGTGCGCGAGGCTCGACGACGACGCCAGGGTCAGCCCGGCCACCACGGCGAGGATGGTGGCGAACGCGACCGCCGCGATCACCGCCAGCATGATCGCGCCGCCGCTGTCCCCACCCAGGTAGTCGATGCCGAGCTGCTGGGCCAGCTGGGGTGCGGCGGTGTTGCCGGCCTTGTCCTGCGCGGTGATGTTCGCGCCGCCCACCAGGGCCGCCGCGCCGAAGCCCAGTGCCAGGGTGAACAGGTAGAAGGTGCCGATGATGCCGATCGCCCAGAGCACGCTCTTGCGGGCGATCCGGCTGGTCGGCACGGTGTAGAACCGGGTCAGGATGTGCGGTAGGCCGGCCGTGCCGAGCACCAGGGCGAGGCCCAGCGACAGCAGGTCCATCTTGCTGTAGAACGTGGCCGAGGCGCTGGCCGACTCGACGCCGTACCGCAGTCCCGGTTCCAGGAACGCGTCACCCTTGCCGGATTGGGCCGCCGCGTCGCCGAGCAGCGCCGACAGGTTGAACTTGTAGTGCGCCAGCACCAGCAGCACCATGATCAGTGCACCGGTCATCAGCATGAAGGCCTTGACGATCTGGACGTACGTGGTGCCCTTCATGCCGCCGACCGTCACGTAGATGATCATCAGCGCGCCGACCAGGATGATCGTGGCGATCTTGGCGGTGTTCGCGTTCATCCCGAGGAACTCGGTGTCCGGCTTGATGCCGAGCAGCAGCGACACCAGCGCACCGGCGCCGACCATCTGCGCGATCAGATAGAAGATCGACACCACGATGGTGGAGACGCTGGCCGCGGTCCGTACCGGCCGCTGCCGCATCCGGAAGGCCAGCACGTCGGCCATCGTGTACCGGCCGGAGTTGCGCAGGAACTCGGCGACCAGCAGCAGCGCCACCAGCCAGGCGACCAGGAAGCCGATCGAGTAGAGGAAGCCGTCGTAGCCGTACAGCGCGATCAGGCCGGCGATGCCCAGGAAGGACGCCGCCGACATGTAGTCGCCACCGATCGCCATGCCGTTCTGGAAACCGGAGAACTGGCGGCCGCCGGCGTAGAAGTCGGTGGCCGTCTTGGTCTGCCGGCTGGCCCAGATGGTGATGCCGAGGGTGATCGCGACGAAGATCAGGAACAGGGTGATGGTCAGCGTCCGGGAGGTGCCGGCGGACGCCTCGGCGGCGAGCAGTACGGGCGCCATCAGCTCTTACCCCCGTCGGTGGTGGCCGGGGCCTTGTCGATCGCGCTGTGGATGTCGTCGGCGAGCGGGTCCAGGTTGCGGGCCGCGTACCGCGAGTAGTACCAGGCGATCAGGAACGTCGAGATGAACTGCAGCAGACCGAAGATCAGTGCGACGTTGACGTTGCCGATCAGCTTGATGCCCATGAAGTCTCGCGCGTACGCGGAGAGCAGCACGTAGAGCGAGTACCAGACGATGAACGCGACAGTGGTCGGGAAGATGAAGGTACGCAGCCTGTGGCGAAGCTGGGCGAATTCGTCGGAGCGTTGGACTTCGAGGTATTTCTCGGCGGGTGCCGGCACGGGATCACCACCTTCGTGGGGTCGGACTCTCCGGCACCGTACGAAGGAGTGGCCCAGGTCACCTGAGACTGGTCATCGTCTGCGCTGAGTGGTGGTCTGACTGCGCTAAGCGGTGGACCCCAGATCGGCGTACCGGCCTCGATAGTGGAGCAACGGCGCCTCGCCGCCGGCCGCGGTGACCGTCTCGATCACGCCTTCGACCAGCAGCGACCACCCGCACGGACGGCTGCCGTCCAGCCGGCATCCGGCCCAGGTGCCGGTGTGTGCGGGGACCGGTCCGTAGTCGGTCTGCCGCCACTCGCCGAGGGCGAACAGGCCACCCGGTGACGGCATCAGCCCGGCGAACCGGTCGGCGAGCTGACGGTCGGCCGGAGTGAGTGGGGTGACCGCGAAGCGGCCGGACTGCTCGGCGGCATCCCAGAAGTCGCTCTCCTCGTCGATCAGGCCGACGATCCGTCCCGGATCGCCGTCGGCCACCACGATCGACGAGACGGTGAGGCCGGACGCACCGGACGTCCCGGGCGTGGTCCAGAGGGTCACCGGGGCGGCGAGACGCCCGCGCAGGCGCCGGATCTCGGACTTGTCCGACTCCGGAACGGCGAACGGATCGGTGGAGTGGATGCGGCCACCCGGTTCGTACGAGTTCACCCGATCATTCTGCCTATTACAGATTGTGCATGCCGCTATCCCGTGTAATTGATCAACAACTATTTTAGGAGGCGACGGCGACCAGCGGAGAGGGGATGGCGGATGCCCCAGGTGGCGTTGCGGCCGGGCGATGTCGTGCATGTTGGAAATGAGGCAAGCGTCCAGTTTTCTGGGGATCGGGCGCTGACATTTCGGGTGATTCGGGTCGACCCTCGGATCACCTACGACGGGTGGATCTGGCTGGACGGCTACGTTCTCGGCGCGACGGGCAACGCCCTGCAGCGCCGCCGGATCTTCGTGCGCCGCGACGGTCTGCGGCCGATGGCCCTCACCCGGGCACCGGACCCCCGGACCGGAGGCGGCGCCCGGCATCCCTAAGCCGAGACCGCGGCCAGCAACTCGGGCATCCGGCGGTCGATCATCCGGCCGGCCAGGATCGCGCCGAGCCAGAACGCCCCGGCGCCGTAGGCCAGGCCCAGCGGCAGGCCCACCCACAACCACGCCGGACCGAGCAGGAAACCGGCGATCAGCAGCGGCACGGTGGCGATCGACGCGCCGAGCATGGCACCGAGGCTGGGCAGCGCCTTGGCCGCACCACCGCCGGACGACAGGGCGAACGGCCCCGAGGTGTCCGGCTGCGGATAGGCCGCCCACACCGAGATCGGCAGCACCAGCGCCAGCCCCACGCCGTAGGTGGCCAGCAACGTGCCGAACTGCGCCGCCACCACCTCGGGCTTGCCGGCCGACACCTCGGTCACCAGCGCCACCAGCAGCAGGATCGGCACGGTGAACAGAGCGTGCGCCGCGGCCCGGGAGTACACCTCGAGCCGGCCGGGCACCCCGGTGGCCATGTTCGTGGCGTAGGCGCTGCCCTCGTACCCGAACTGGTTGGCAAGACCGAGCGGTGCGATGGCACCGACCACCACCGCCAGGCCGCCCGCACCCTCCGGCGCGCCGCCGAAGGCACTGGACAGCGGCAGGAAGACACCGACCACGCCGAGCGTGACCAGGGTGGCGCGCCGCCGCGTCTCCCGCCACCAGTACCGCGCCTCACGCGAGGTCAACGCCCCGAACCGGTTGCGCGGCAGACCCCGTAGCAGCAGACGTTCCACCGGCCGGCGGGTGTCCGGAGCCGTGGTCGCGCGCCGGCCGCCCGCGGTCGAGGCGCCCAGCATCGCCTGCTCGATCGTCCGGCTCCACCACCAGACGAGAACACCGGCGACGGCCAGCACGATCAGAAGCTTCAGGGGTACGGCCCAGAGCCGCCCGGATGCGGCGTCGACGCCCACCGACCAGGGCGCGCCCAGCGGCGTCCAGCCGACGACCTGGGCGATCATCGTCACGGTGTCCCAGTCCGCCCGGTCCAGCAGGCCGAGCAGCAGCAACTGGGCCGGTCCGAGAGCCGCGGCCACCACCGCCAACAGGATGGTCGCGGTGTCCCGGGACCGCCGGGACCGCAGCGCCGTGGCGAAGGCGCTGGTCACCGAGCGGCTCAGCGCCACGCAGAGCAGCAGACCGGAGACGATGCCGAGCAGCGCGGCGACCGCGGCGACCGGACCGCCGAGCCGGGCCGCGGTGTGCACCATGCCGCCGGTCGCCACCAGGGTGGCCAGCGCCGGCAAACCGATCAGCGCGGCCACCGACAGGCCGGCGAGCAGGGTGCGCCGCGGCACCGGCAGCAGGGCGAACTGCGCCGGGTCGAGGGCGCTGTCCACGCCGAAGAAGAGCAGCGGCATGAAGGTCCAGGCCAGCACCAGCAGCGCGCCGCCGAGCGGCAGCAGGATCCCGGCCGAGCGGCTGTGCTCGAGCAGGCCGGGAAGGGCGAAGATCAGGTAGCCGCCGACCGCGAAGAGACCGGCGAAGACCGCGCCGACCACGAACATCGCGATCCGGGCCGGGCGCCCGCGCAGGCCGTTGCGGGTGATGCGGAGTTTGAGCCGGACGAACGGCAGGACGCTCACAGCCACGCCAGCTCCGAGCCGGTGGCCACCCGGCCGCCGACCACCTGCACGAAAACGTCCTGCAGAGTGCGGTCGCCGCGGACCTCACCGAGTGTGCCGTGCATCCGCAGCACGCCGTCCGACATGATCGCGATGTGCGAGCAGAGGCGCTCGACGACCTCCAGCACGTGACTGGAGAAGACCACGGTGCCACCGCCGGCGACGTACCGCTGCAGGATGTCGCGGATCAGCGCGGCCGACACCGGGTCCACGGCCTCGAACGGCTCGTCGAGCACCAGCAGCCGCGGCGCGTGCAGCAGCGCGCAGGCGAGCCCGATCTTCTTCTTCATCCCGGCCGAGTAGTCGACCACCAGGGTCCGGTTGCCGGCGCCCAGCTCCAGCACGTCGAGCAGGTCACCGGCCCGCTGATCGACCACGTCGGCCGGCATCCCGCGCAGCAGACCGTGATAGGCCAGCAGCTCCGGCCCGCTGAGACGGTCGAACATCCGGACACCGTCCGGCAGGACCCCGACGAGTGCCTTCGCCTCGGACGGGGCGTGCCAGACGTCGTACCCCAGAAGGACGGCCTGGCCCGCATCGGGCCGCAACAGGCCCACGGCCATCGAGAGGGTGGTGGTCTTGCCGGCGCCGTTGGGGCCGAGCAGTCCGAAGAAGGAGCCCGCCGGCACGTCCAGGCTCACCCCGGAGACCGCCAGGCGGGTGTCGAAACGCTTGACCAGACCGCGGAGCGCCATCGCCGGTGGGGTGCCCGCGCCGGGTGTGCGCTGTGCGGGAATGCTCATGCATCCGAACGTATCGGTTGACCGGGTGGAACAGGAACACCCGGACCGGCGGCACCCCTCCGCCGGTCCGGGCGGGATCCGATCAGCCCACCCGCTCGATCACAGCGCGACGGATGAGGAACTTGCCCGGCTCGCGGACCTCCTCGAACGCGGCGTTGTTGAGCAGGATGCAGCTGCCGGACGTGCTCTCGACGCTGACCGTGATGCTCTTGTCGTTGTCCAGGTTCGTCACCTTGAGACGGGTCCCGAGCGGGAAGGTGCCGCTGGAGGCGAACGGCGCGCCGGCCTCGCCGGAGAGGGTCACGGTCGAGCCCTTGCAGACGACCTCGCCCGTTGCGTCCCCTCCGCCGTTGTTCGCAGGCGGCGCGGTCGTCTCCTCGACGGGAGCGGGTGCCGTGGTCTCCGCTACCGGCGGAGCGGCGGGCGGCGCGGCGGGCGGCGCGGTGGGCGGAGCGGCCACGTCGCCCGTGCAACCCGCCTGCCGGCGCTGCAGGTTGATCAGGTCGATGACCTCCTGGCGGTTCTTCAGGATCGCCTCGGTCTGCGCGTTCGGGTTGGCCCGCTGCTCGGCCATGAACTGCTGCGTGTCCCGCAGCGACTGGTCCAGGCCGTCGCAGGCGGTGGACGCGCTGCTCAGCCCGGTTCCGACGGCGAGCCCACCGGCGACCAGAGCGGCCACCGCCGCGCCGATGGCGATCTTGCGGTTGCCCCCGGAGATTCCCCGGCCCGGTCGCTTGTATGCACTGCGTCGTCTCATGCCCGGGTTTACGGGAGAGGGTTCGATCGCAGCCGGGAATCCAACCTTAAAGATCCTTAAATCAAGTGCGCAGCGATTCCGGGGCGTGCAGCCGCAGCATGGTGGCGTTGATGTCGTCCGGTCGGCGTCGGCCGGTCAGCAGCGATCCGCCGATCATCACGGCGAAGGCCAGCGGCACGGTCCAGGCGGCCGGTTGGCCGATCACCTCGGCGGCCCAGCCGTCCAGCGGCGGGCCGAGCACGGTCAGCAGCACCGCGGCCACCGCCGCCCCGCCACCCGTGATCAGGCCGGCGATCGCCCCGGTGTCGGTCAACCCGCGCCACCAGATGCCGAGCACCAGCAGCGGGCAGAAACTCGACGCGGCCACCGCGAACGCCAGGCCCACCACCTGCGACACGTCCATGTCGGACACGAACAGCGCCAGGCCGGTCGGCACCACCGCGGCCAGCAGGGTGGCCAGCCGGAAGTCGCGGACCGAACCGTTGCGCCCGCTGCGCAGCAGATCCGTGAAGATCACCCCGGCCACGCTGGTGAGCAGTCCGGACGAGGTGGACAGGAAGGCGGCCAGCGCACCCGCGGTGACCAGCGCACCGAGCAGGCGGCCCAGGTGCCCGTGCCCCAGGGCGGCCTCCGGCAGCAGCAGCACCACCGCGTCGGTGTTCCCGGTCATCAGCAGCTGCGGGGTGTAGATCCTCCCGAGCACGCCGTACAGGGTGGGCAGCAGATAGAAGAGACCGACCAGGGCCAGCACGACCAGGGTGGTCCGGCGGGCCGAGGAACCGTCCGGATTCGTGTAGAAACGGACCAGCACGTGCGGCAACCCCATCGTGCCCAGGAACGTCGCCAGGATCAGCGAATACGTCGCGAACAGGGACTTCTGGCCGCCGGGCAGCAGCCACCCGTCGCCGAAACCGGCGTCCACCGCACTCACCGTCGGCACCGGGTCGCCCGCCGCGAAGCTCAGCGTCTCACCGGCGTGCACCGCTCGCCCGCTGTCCAGCACCGCGTCCTGCTCGATCACCACCGTCGTCGCGGCCGGGAAGACCGCGCCGGCGGGCGGGGTGACAGCCGGTCGCGCGTCCGCCTGCCACTGCAGAATCAGAAAGATCATGGGTACGGCCAGAGCCGTCAACTTCAGCCAATACTGAAACGCCTGCACGAAGGTGATGGCCCGCATCCCGCCGAACGCCACGTTGCCGGTGACCACGACCGCCACCAGCAGCGCACCCCACGCGTAGTGCCCGCCGGTCAGCGTGCGGAACGTCAGCCCCGCCCCCTGCAACTGCGGCAGCAGATAGAGGCAGCCGATGAACAGCACGAACAGGGTGGCCAGGCGGCGCGCCGGCACCGACCGCAGGCGCACCTGGCAGAAGTCGGGCAGGGTGAACGCCCCGGACCGGCGCAGCGGGGCGGCCACGAACAGCAGCAGCGCCAGATAGCCGGCGGCGAAACCCACCGGGTACCAGAGCACGTCGACGCCGTACCGCAGGACCAGGCCGGCCACCCCGAGGAACGAGGCCGCGGACAGGTACTCGCCACTGATCGCGGCCGCGTTCCAGGACGGGCTCACCGACCGGGAGGCGACCAGGAAGTCCGATGTGGTCCGGGCGAACCGCAGGCCGTACGCGCCGATCGCCACGGTCAGCAGCACCACCACGACCAGGCCCGGCAACAGGTACGGGTTCACCGGTCCGGCCTGCGGATCAGGGCGGTGAAGTCCTGCTCGTTGCGTTCGGCCCAGTGCACGTACGCCGCCCCCACCCCGACCAGGAACGGGAAGGAGAGGAAGCCGAGCAGCAGCCACGGCAGCGGCACGCCGAGGACCCGGAACCGGCCGACGGCGGGGGCGACCGCGAACAGCAGCGGCAGCGTTCCGAGGCCGGCCACGACCACCGCCGCCAGTCGTAGCGCGAGTGCCAGCTGCGCCCGGACCAGACCTTTCACCAGTGCCTCGCCGACCGGTGTCTGCTCGGTGAGGTCGGTGCGGGTCCGGTCCGCCGGGTCGCGGCGGGCGGTGGCGTCGGCCAGGACCACCCGGGTTCGCGGGAGCGGGGACGGATCGACGGCCATGTCCGGCAGTCTCGCCGCCCTCGCCGCAATGTCAATACCGGTAGATCTCTTCGGCGCATTTCTGCGGGTCGGCCGGGGGATCGCCGGCCACCAACGAGCGGGCGGTCACCCGGCCGAGGTTCCAGCCGCGCCAGTCGTCCGGGTCGGCCATCTGCCCGCCGACCGCCCAGAGCAGACAGTCGCGGCGGTACCCGTCGGAGATCTCCGCGAAGGCCGGGGCGGCGTCCGGGGACAGGTCGGCGAGGAACGCCAGATCCAGTTGCTGAGTCCGCTGGAACCGGTCCACGTGGTTCGCGGCGATCCGGGCGTCCGGGTTCGCCACGGCCAGTGCGAGCAGCGCCAGCACACCGGTTGCGATGGCGACCCGGGGCAGCCAGGGGGCACGCAGGCGCACCCCGGCGCCCAGGACCATCAGCAGGACCAGGCCGGCCCACGCCTCGCAGCAGGCGACCAGCAGGCGGAGCCGGGTCAGCCCGTACATGTCGGTGTAGACGTTCATCCGGTGCATCGCGGAGGCGACGACGACCAGGGTGAGCACGGCCAGCGCGCCGGTCACCGCCCGCAGCAGCGTCCGGTCGGCCGGGGTCTCCCGTGACGCCCACCGGGCCGCGCCGGCCAGCACCGCCAGGGTCAGCGCGGTCACCGTGCAGAGCTGCCAGAAGCCGCTGCGGGCGTACTCGGCGTAGGTGAGGCCGTCGGTCTCCACCACGTGCTTGGCGCCGCCGAACAGCACCGTGAGCTGCACCGTGACGAACGCGCCGAAGAGCAGCACCAGCAGGCCGAGCGGTACCGCCCATTCCAGGCGGCCGACCTTGCGGCTCTCGGCGGCGTCCAGTTCGCCGAGGGCGAGCGGGGCGGCCCGCAGGTAGGCGGCTCCGGCCAGCAGCGGCAGCGTGACCAGGCCGACGAAGATCCAGCGGCTGACCACCGGCAGGTTCAGATCCGGGATCACCGCCGCGAAGATCCTGGCGAATGCGGCGTCGGCCGAGACGAACAGTGAGCCGAAGACGGTGAGCAGCACCAGCGAGAGCACCGCGGTGGTGACGAACCGGACCGGGACGCCGTCGCGTCCCCGGCGCTGGGCCAGTACGGCGCCCCGGACCAGCCAGCCCACACCGCGCAGCGTGGCGGCCGGGATGAGCAGGTAGGTGGCGACCATCGAGCGCAGGGACCGCCCGGATGTCAGCGCCAGCACGGTGGTCAGCGTCGCGGTCATCAGGCAGAGCAGGAACAGCCAGCCGGCTGCCCGGAAGGCGCCGACGGCGAGCAGCGCGACGGTGGCCGTGGTCCAGGCGTACCGGTCCCAGGGCCGTTCCGCGGGCGCCGGGCTGACCAGCGGCGCCACCGCGGGAGCCTGCGGCGCGAGCCGGGCCACGATCAGGGCCACGACGGCGGCCAGCACGGCGACCAGCCAGCCGATGCCGGGCCGGTCCAGCGGGACGCTCAGCGCGACGACGATCGTGGCGACCAGCAGGGCGACGACGGTGGTGGCCGAGGCCGGCAGTCCCGGTCCGGGCCAGCGGCGCCCCCAGGGCGTCGACAGCGGCCAGGGACCGTTGAGCGGCGCCTGCATTAAGGTGATTTGTCCCTTTGAAGGAGATTCTGGTGCCGTAGTCATGGCGTCCTTGCCTCTCGGGCTCTGCTCTACAGGGGGAGACGTACCTGGATGTGGCACCCGGGACGGCCGTCCGGCTCGGCCACCGCGATCGTGCCCCGATGCATCTGCACCACCCAGCGGGCGATGGCCAGACCCAGACCGGTGCCGCCACCGGTCGCCCGCTCACCGCGGGTGAAGCGTTCGAAGACCCGTTCCCGTTCCTCGGCCGGGATGCCCGCGCCCTCGTCCGTCACCACGATCAGCACCTGCTCGTCGTGACGCTCGGCGCGGACCGCGACCGTGCCGCCGGGCGGGCTGTGCCGGGCCGCGTTGTCCAGCAGGTTCGCGAACACCTGATGCAGGCGTTCCCGGTCGCCCGCCACCACCAGCTCCGGCGCGGCGACCTCGAAGTGCACGGAGTATCCGCTGCCCTCGGCGTTCACCGCGGCCTCCCGGACCACCGCGGCCAGGAACGACGGCACGTCGATCGGAGCGGTGCGCAGCGGCACCACCCCGGCGTCCAGCCGGGACAGGTCCAGCAGATCGGTGACCAGACGACTCAGGCGCTGCGTCTGGGCCAGCGCGGTCTCCATGGTCTCCGGCTCGGCGGTGGCGACGCCGTCGACGATGTTCTCCAGCATCGCCTGCAACGCGGTGATCGGCGTCCGCAACTCGTGCGACACGTTCGCGATCAGCTCGCGCCGCTGCCGGTCCGCGGCGGCCAGATCCGCGGCCATCTGATTGAAGGCGGCGGCCAGCTCACCCACCTCGTCCTGCGAACTGGCCCGGATCCGCCGCGTGTAGTCACCGCGGGCCATCGCCCGGGCGGCCACCGTCATCTCCCGCAACGGGATCGTCGCGCCGTGCGCCATCACCTGCAGCGTGACCAGGCCCAGCGCCGCCGCGATGGCGATCCACAGCAGGTCGACGCCGTAGAAGTCGATGCTCCAGAGGAAGACCAGCAGACCCACGCCGCCGGCCAGGCCCAAGGCCAGCGACAACTTCGCCTTGATCGAGCGGACCGGGTCCAGCGGCCGGGGCAGCCAGGCGAAGATCGGGGCGAGCCGGTCGATCACCGGTCCACCTCCAGGGCATAACCGACGCCGTGCACCGTACGGATCAGGTCGGCGCCCAGCTTGCGGCGCAGGCCCTTGATGTGGCTGTCCACGGTCCGGGTCCCGGATGCGTCGGCCCAGCCCCACACATCGGCGAGCAGACGCTCCCGGGGCAGGACCGTGCGCGGCCGGCGGGCCAGGTGCAGCAGCAGGTCGAACTCGGTCGGGGTGAGGTGCGCCTCGACGCCGGCCCGCAGCACCCGCCGTTCCGCCTGGTTGATCTCCAGGTCGCCGAACCGCAGGGTGCTGTCCGGTTCCGCGGACGGCGGCGCCGGGACGGCCGGGGCGAGCTTGGCCGCCCGGCGCAGCAGCGCGTGCACCCGGGCCGCCAGCTCCCGCATCGAGAACGGCTTCGCCATGTAGTCGTCGGCGCCCACCGCGAGACCGACCAGCAGGTCCGTCTCGTCGCCGCGGGCGGTCAGCATCAGGATCGGCACCGGTCGCTCGGCGGTGACCCGGCGGCACACCTCCAGACCGTCGAAGCCGGGGAGCATCACGTCGAGCACGATGACGTCCGGCTGGAGCTCGCGGGCCGCGGTCACGGCGCTGGGACCGTCCCCGACGACGTGCACCGCGAACCCCTCGGCGCGCAGCCGGGCGGCCACGGCGTCCGCGATGGCCCGCTCGTCCTCGACCACGAGAACCCGCCGCTCGATCGTCTCCACGCCGTCCGCACCCCCATCACCGCTCTGTTCGGAACCGGTCGGTGCGCCCCCGTGACTCACCGGCCGGTGGCCAGAGCCTATTCAGCCGCTGAGGAGGGGCGGGGGTGGAGATGTGTACGACCTGTGGAGATCGTTGTCCACAGGTTGTGCACCGTCAGGCGCGCCAGCCTGTGGATAACTCGGTGGAAAACTCTGTTCAGCTGTGGATAAGCGTGTGGATTACCGGGTCCAGTCGTGCTTGACCGCCCGGATCAGGCGGTCCTTCAACTCCCGGGTGTGCCGTCGGCTCACCGGCAGCTCCGCCCCGTCCAACGCCACCACATAACCCGAACCCGTCAACCGCAGCTCGGTGACCAGGCGCAACTGCACCAGGTACGACCGGTGGATCCGGACGAACCCGCCGTTCGCCCAGCGCTCCGCCAACGTCGCCAACGACACCCGCACCAGATGCGAGGCGTCCCCGGTGTGCAGACGCGCATAGTCGCCCTGCGCCTCCACCCAGCGCACCGACGACCGCGGCAACATCCGGGTCGTACCGGCCAACTCCACCGGGATCGACGGCTCGTCCAACGGGCCCGCCGCCGGCGACGACCGCAGACCGGCCACCCGGCGCAACGACTCGCCCAGCCGCTCGGCGCGCACCGGCTTGCGAACATAATCGGTCGCGCCCAGGTCGAAGGCGTCCACCGCCCCCACGTCGTAGGCGGTCACGAACACGATCGCCGGCGGCTGCGCGAACCGGCGCAACACCCGGGCCAGCTCCATGCCGTCCAAACCGGGCATCCGGATGTCCAGGAACACCGCGTCGACCTCGGTGTCCCGCAACACCCGCAACGCCTCGGTGGCGTCACCGGCCCGGTGCACATGCGCCACCCGGCCGTCCGCGTTCAGCAGATAGGCCAGCTCGTCCAGCGCGGGCGGCTCGTCGTCGACGGCGAGCACGACGAGACTCATGCCCGCACCCCGGGGTGGAACTTCGGCACCCGCATGCTCACCTTCGTACCCGCGCCGGGCGCGGTCTCCACGACCAGACCGTTGTGATCACCGAAGACGGAACGCAGACGCTCGTCCACATTCACCAGACCGACGTGATGCGCGTCCTCGCTCTCCGGAGCATGCTGCTCGAAGACCGCCGGATCCATGCCGACCCCGTCATCCTCGACCGTGATGTGGCACTCGGCGCCCGCATCACGCGCCTCGATGCTCACCATACCGACGCCCGGCTTCCGCGACAGCCCGTGCCGGACGGCGTTCTCCACCAGCGGCTGCAGACACAGGAACGGCAGGTTGACCGGCAGCACCTCGGGCGCGATCTGCAGCCGCACCTGCAGACGGTCCCCGAACCGGGCCCGCTCGATGGTCAGATAACGGTCGATCGACCGCAGCTCCTCGGCGAGCGTGGTGAACTCGCCGTGCGCCCGGAACGAGTACCGGGTGAACTCGGCGAACTCCAGGATCAGCTCCCGGGCGCGGACCGGATCGGTGCGCACGAACGAGGCGATCGCGGTCAGCGCGTTGTAGATGAAATGCGGACTGATCTGGGCCCGCAACGCCCGCACCTCGGCCCGGGCCAGACGCTCCCGCGACGACTCGAGCTCGGCCACGGCCAGCTGCGAACCGGCCCACCGCGCGGCCTCCAGGGTGGCCTGCACCAGACCGGGCGCCGGCTGGCCGTCGGAGACCGCCACCAGCGCGGCCTCGGCCGCACCTCCGGGACCGGTCAGCGGCGCCACCACCGCGCCGCCGACCACACAATCCACACGGTCACACGGCAGATCAGATCCATTGAGTACGACCGAACGGCCGTTCCTCACCGCGCGGCTCGCGGCGGCGGTGAGCTGGTCGGCGTGGTGGCCGCCCCGACCGTCGTACGCCAGACACCGCTCCCCGTCGGTGATCGCCAGCCCGACCGCGCCGACGAGCGTCCTGAGATGCCGGGACGCCTTCCCGGCCGAATCCGTGGTGAGCCCGGTCTTCAGGGGCTCGGCGGCCAGCGTGGCGGTGTGCAGCACGTCGTAGGTGGCCCGCTGCATCGCGGTGGCGATCCCCCGTCGTGCGCGGAGCCGGAACACCGCCCCGACGGTGGCGCCCAGCATCGCCAGGACGGCTATCACCGCCACCAGACTCCCGACCTGTCCCTGCACGTCCCGATCCTGGACCCTGCGCCCGAAATCCACCAGGCTGGATCGGTGATGCCGCCGTGGGTGGTGGTTGTGGGACTGACCATTCACGCAGGTCGCCCACCGGGTCGAGTGCTTTGGACGCGTAGCGGCCAGCTCGGGCCGGTGGGCCCTCGGCGGGAGCGACGGTCTGTACCCACCGCCCCGCTACGACATCGGTCTTCCGATTTTGATCGTGGGTTTCAGTAAGCGCCCTTGCGCTTCAGGACCACCCAGATCGTGCGCCAGAGGATGGACAGGTCGTAGGTGAGCGACCAGTTGTCCACGTAGTAGAGGTCCAGCCGGACCGCCTCGTCCCAGCTCAGGTCGGAGCGGCCGCTCACCTGCCAGAGGCCGGTGATGCCGGGGCGGACCAGCAGGCGGCGGCGGACGTCGCCCAGGTAGTCGCCGTCGTCGGCGGGCAGCGGGCGCGGGCCGACCAGGGACATCTCGCCCTTGAGCACGTTGATCAGCTGGGGCAGCTCGTCGAGGGACGTGGCCCGTAGCTTCTGACCGAAAGCGAAGATGCGCGGGTCGTGCTTCATCTTGAAGAGCATGCCGTCGGACTCGTTGAGTTCCTCGAGCGTGGCCTTGCGTTCCTCGGCGTCGACATACATCGTCCGGAACTTCCACACCCGGAAGGTGCGGCCCTCGTGGCCGACCCGCGGCTGGCGGAAGAAGACCGGGCCCGGGTCGGAGAGGCGGATGCCGATGGCGATGAACAGCAGGATCGGGCTGACCGCGATCAGGCCGAGGCCGGCGGCGACCCGGTCCAGCAGGTTCTTGGTGAGCCAGCCGGGGCCGGAGAGCGTGGGCTCCTCGACGTGCAGCAGCGGCAGGCCCTCGATCGGGCGGATGTGCACGCGCGGGCCGGCGATGTCGGTGAGCTGCGGCGCGACCACCAGGTCGACGCCGGTGCCCTCGAGCTGCCAGGCCAGACGGCGCAGCTCACCCGGCTCGGCGCTAGCCGAGCCGCAGACCGCGATGGTGTCCGCGCCGACCTCACGGACCAGCGACAACACGTCGCGTCCGGCGAAGACCGGGACGGGCGTCTCGATGCCGCGGGCGGCGGCGTAACCGTCGGTCAGGTGGATCGCGACCGGGATCAGGCCGGCGGCGGGGCTGCGGGTGACCGCGGTGTAGACCTCGAGCGCCTCGGGCAGCGTGCCGACCAGGATCATCCGGTGCGCGCCGTGGCCGGTGCGCCGCCGGGAGAAGTGCAGCACCTGCCGGGCGGCGACCCGGCTGATCAGGATGAAGATGACCGCGCTCAGCGACACCGCGGCGACCGTGCCACGCGACAGGTCGGTCTTGGTGGCGAACGCGAGCAGTGAGACCCCGGCGACGACGGTGACCGACGAGCGGACGACCCGTTTGAATTCCTCGCTGCCCAGGCCCAGGACCCGGCGGTCGTAGGAGCCGCCGCCCCACAGCACTATCAGCCAGCCGATCGGCAGGACCACGTAGGCGAAGAAGTTGAACAGCTCGATGTCGTCGAACGGTCCCCACGAGCGGTACATGAAACCGCTCTTGGACTTCTCCAGCACGACGTCGGCGATCGCCGAGGCCAGCAGGCTGCTGAGCAGATCGAGGACTATCAGGACCGCGGTGTAGGGCCGGTGCCAGCGCGAGAGTCGCCGCTGCTGTCGCGTCCACGCCGAACGGGGAACGCCGTTGCTCGGTGGCTGCTGTTCCTGCCACTCGAAGCTGTCGTAGCGCACGGGCTGGCTCCGGCTGCTGTCGGTCGGTGGGCGATGCAGGCTAGTCGTCACTTCGCCTACGTCCTCCCGCATCCGGAAAAAGATTACGCACCGCCACGACCCCTTGGATCTCGGCAGGTCCGTGGGTACCCGTTCGGTTCACAACGGTTACCAGGGACCGAGCCACTATACCGATGGATCGGCCGGAGAAAAGGTGACGATGCGGCGGCAATCCCGACTTGTACGGTGGGTAATCGCCTGGTGGCAAATCAGCGCACCAACTTGGACAGGCGACGATCCGCCAACGGCTTGCCGCCGGTCTGGCACGTCGGACAGTACTGCAGGCTCTTGTCAGCGAACGACACCTCGCGCACCGTGTCGCCACAGACCGGGCAGGGCAGGCCGGTCCGGGCGTGTACCCGCATCCCGGCACGTTTCTCACTCTTCAGTTCCGCGGCCCGCTGCCCCACCGAGCGTTCGACCGCGTCCGTCTCCACGTCTCGCATCGCCTCGTACAACGCGGAGACCTGCTCCCCGGTGAGCTTCCCGGTGAGGGCGAACGGGGACAACTTCGCCACATGCAGGATCTCGTCGGAGTACGCGTTGCCGATCCCGGCGATCACCTCCTGATCGGTGAGCACCCCTTTGACCTGGCCGTTGCGGCTTTTCAGCAGCGCGGCGAACGCGTCGCGGGAGACCGCCAGCGCGTCCGGGCCGAGCCGGGCCACGCCGGGCACCTCGGACGGATCGCGCACCAGATAGGCGGCGAGGGATTTCTGGGTGCCGGCCTCGGTCAGGTCGAACCCGGAACCGTCGTCGAGGCGCATCCGGATCGCGATCGGCCCGCTGCCCGGTTTGAGCGGGGCCGGCGACTTGAAGGCGTCCCGGTAGTGCAGCCAGCCCGCGCGGGCCAGATGCACGACCAGGTGCAGCCCGTCGTCCTCGCCGAGGCCGATGTCGAGGAACTTGCCGTGCCGGCCGGCGCTCGCGACCGGCATCCCGGCGACCGCGGTGGGGGCGGGATCGTACGTCTTCATCGCGCTGAACGAGGAGACTTCCAGACGCTGCACGGTGTGGCCGACCGCGCGCTCCCGCAGGTAAGCAGCGAGCGCCTCGACCTCGGGGAGTTCGGGCACCTCCTCACGGTAGCGTTTCGCGCCATGAAGGTGGTGGTAGCGCACAACCGGTACCGCGAGGCGATCCCCTCCGGGGAGAACGTCATCGTCGACACCGAGATCGGTCAACTGCGCGAGGCGGGCGTGGCGGTGGTGCCGTTCCAGCGCAGCTCCGACGCGATCGGGACGATGTCGGCGGCACGCAAGGTGCTGCTGCCGGTCTCGCCGATCTTCGGGTTCGAGGCGCAGAAGGAGCTGTCCAGTCTGCTGGAGCGGGAGAAACCGGATGTTCTCCATCTCCACAATCCGTATCCCCTGCTGTCGCCCTGGGTGATCCGGACCGCCCACCAGCACCGCGTCCCGGTGATCCAGACCGTGCACAACTACCGCCAGGTCTGCTCGTCCGGCCTGTACTTCCGCGACGGCCACAACTGCCAGGACTGCCGCGGCAGACTGATCGGCCTGCCCGCGATCAAGCACAGGTGCTACCGCGGCTCCGCGGCCCAGAGCGCGATCATGGCGACCACCCTGGCCCTGCACCGGCCGACCTGGCACTCGGTGGACCGGTACATCGCCCTGACCGACAAGATCGCCGCCCATCTCACCGACTACGGCATCGCCGGTGAGCGCATCGTGATCAAGCCGAACGGCCTGCCCGACCCGGGCGCCCCGGAACCACTCGGTGACGGCTTCCTCTACGGTGCCCGGCTCTCCCCGGAGAAGGGCCTCGGCCTGCTGCTGGACGCCTGGCGGCGGCACCCGGACGGATCACTCGGGCCGCTGCGGATCGCCGGCGACGGGGAACTGCGGCCGCTCGCCGAGCAGGTCGCCGCGGAACGGTCGGACGTGACCTACCTGGGCCCGCTGGACCGGGCCGGGATGACCGCCGCGCGCCGCGCGTCGGCCGTGGTGATCGCCGTGCCGACCTGGGAGGACGTGCTGCCGACGGTGATCCTGGAGGCCATGTCGGCGGGGCGCGCGGTGCTCGGCACCTCGGTGGGCGGGATCCCGTACATGGTGGGCGCGGGCGCGGAGGCGTCCGGCTGGCTGGCCGCGCCGGACCCGGCGTCGCTCGCCGAGATGCTGCCCCGGGCCCGGGACGGCGCGGCGGTGGCGGCACGTGCGGCCCGCGAGCGCTACCTGCGAAACTTCCATCCGGACGTGCTCACCAAGCGTCTCATCGAGGTGTACGCCGAGATGGCGGCCGATTCACAGGGCTTACTGAGGTAATCCACAGGCTGGTCGGGGAAAACGGGGCGGGTGAATGATGCCGCCCCCGGACCTGACTCGAATTCGGCCGTCGTCTCACGGCGTGCGTTGCTGGTAGGCGTCGTGGGGGCGGCCGGTGCCGCAGCCACGGCGGGCTTCTTCGGCGGTCGTCTCAGCGCGTCGGCCGGCGACGATCCGCCCGCTGCTTCGGATGCATCGGGAAAATCGGTTGAATACCATTCGCGGCCGGATCTCGACGCGCTCCCCGACGTGACGATCACCGTGCCCGCCGCCGGCACGGTCCCCGGCTCGATCTTCCTGACCCCGTTCGCGGCGACCGCACTGCGCGGCCCGCTGATCGTGGACGAGACGGGTTCGCCGGTCTGGTTCCGCAAGGTGCCCGACCCGGCGACCGTCGCCATCGACTTCAAGGCACAGACCTACCAGGGCAGGCCGGTGCTGACCTGGTGGGAGGGGACGATCGGCGGCACCGGCGGACAGGGCGTCGGACAGGGCGAGTTCGTGATCGCCGACCAGTCGTACCGGGAGATCACCCGGGTACGGGCGTCCGGCACCGAGCAGGCCGACCAGCACGACTTCGTGATCACCGACCGGGGGACGGCACTGTTCTGGGTCTACGACCCGGTCGCGTTCGACCTGACCGCGTTCGGCGGGCCGGCCGACGGGGTGCTGCACGACGGGGTGCTCCAGGAGGTCGACATCGCGACCGGTTCCCTGGTGTCGCAGTGGCGGGCCCGCGATCACCTCGGCGTCGACGAGTCGTATGCGCCGCTGCCACAGGGCGACTCGGCGCACCTGCCCTACGATTACCTGCACCCCAACTCGGTGAGCCTGGACGCCGACGGCAACCTGCTCTTCTCGGCCCGGCACACGTGGGGGCTCTACAAGGTGGACCGGGCCAGTGGCGAGGTGCTCTGGCGACTCGGCGGCAAGAAGAGCGACTTCCAGGTGGACGAACGTTCGTCCTTCTCGTGGCAGCACGATTTCCAGCGGCGGTCCGACGGCACCTACAGCATCTTCGACAACGGCGCCGGAATCACCGTCGAACGGGCCTACTCCCGCGGCCTGATCTTCACCCTCGACGAGAAGGCAAAAACGGTCACGTTTGTCGCCGAACACGTCCACCCGGACCGGGTCTCCGCCCCCACACAGGGCAACTTCCGGGAACTCTCCGACGGCGGTTCGTTCGTAGGCTGGGGCCAGCGGCCACACTTCACCGAACATCACGCCGACGGCACTGTCCGGCTGGCGGGAAGCCTGCCGGCGGACAACCAGTCGTACCGGGCGTACAAGGCTGAGTGGGCCGCTGCGCCCGGAGATCAGCCCGCCCTGGGTCTACGGGCCGAAGGCGGCAACGTCGTCGTCACGATGAGCTGGAACGGTCACACGGGCGTATCACGGTGGCGTGCCCGGTCCGGTTCCCAGCCGGGTTCGCTGACCGCTGCGGTCGAGGCGGACCATGCCGGCTTCGAGACCGAGTTGACGATCACGGGTTTGCCCGAATATGTCGTAGCAGAAGCCCTGAACGCCTCAAACCAGGTCCTTGGTTCCTCTTCGGCGATCCCGGTCCGGGTCTGATCCTCTTGCCGGGTACGCCCAAAGCACAGTCCCCACCATCCCAGCCCTCCGCACCCGCCCGACCGCCGCCGGTCAACGGCGGCTGCCCGTCATCGGCCGTCATCGGTCGACGGCGGTTGCCCGTCACCGGCCGTCACCAGTCGACGGCGGTCGCCCGTCATCGCGGTCGCCGGTCGACGGCGGTCGCTTGTCATACCGGTCGCCAGTCGACGGGGGTCGCTTGTCATGGCGGCCGTCAGTCACGGCGGCCAACCCGGCGGCGTCCGTCAACGGCCCCGAGGGCGGTGCCCGCACCCGTTGGCAGGGCCAGCGAGGTGGCCGCACCCGTTGGTGTTGGCGAGGGCGGCGGCCGCACCCACTGGCGATGGCGATGGCGTTGGTCGAACCCGTTGTGGTGGCAAGGAAGGTAGGCGCACCCGATCATGCTGTCGGAGGGTGGTGGCTGCACCCGATCAAGGTTTTGGGGACGCGGGCCCGTCGTTTCGGGGCGGTCGTTGCACCCGGTGACGTGATCGGGTGCGCTTACCGCCCCGCTCTGAGGGCTGGGACGGTGGCCGCACCCGATCGTGCGGATCGAGGGCGTTGGGTGCACCCGATCAAGGGTTTGGGTGCGTGGGCCCGTCGGCTTGGGGCGGTGGTTGTACCCGATGGCTTGATCGGGTGCGTTTGCTGCACCGTCGGTCGGGGCTGGACGGTGGGTGCACCCGATCAAGGTTTTGGGGACGTGGGCCTGTCGTTTCGGGTGGTGGTCGCACCCGGTGGCTTGATCGGGTGCGTGGGCCCTCGGCTCTGGGGTGTTGGCTGCGCCCAGTCTCGTGATCGGGTGCGTTTGCCGTCCTACTTGTAAGGGCTGGGTAGGTGGCCGCTCCCGATCATGCGAACCGAGGGGTTGGGCGCGCGCGATCAAGGGTTTGGGGGCGTGGGCCCGTCGACTTGGGGCGGTGCCCTCACCCAGTGGCTTGATCGGGTGCGGGATTCATCTGTTGATCAATCCAGGGTCCACCACTGGAGTTCTGGTGAGGGCAGGTTGCCCACTACTGGAGTTCTGGTGAGGGCAGGTTGCCCACTACTGGAGTTCTGGTGAGGGCAGGTTGCCCACTACTGGAGTTCTGGCGAGGCCAGGTCGCCCACTACTGGAGTTCTGGTGAAGCCGATTGTTTAGCGGCGGAATTCTGGTTGAGGCAGGCAAAACGGCGGTGACGGGAGCCAGGTGGAGTGGTGACGGGAGCCAGGTGGAGTGGTGACGGGAACCAGGTGGAACGGCGACGGGCCGAGTCCGGATAGGACTCGGCCCGTCGGTGCCGGGTGGTGCGGCTCGGTCGGCTGTGGTGGCCGCGCGAGTGGGGAGGACGGTCAGCCCCGCAGGGCGGCCCGGCCGGTGAAAGCGATACTCGCCGCGAGGAAGCCGCCGTTGATCAGGGTGAACAGGCCGACGAACCAGACCGTCCACTGAGGCGCCACGGTCAGGATCGCGCCGGCCAGCGCGATCACCGCCCCGTAGTCGCGCACCAGCTTGACGGCTCGGACGGGCAGTGACGTGCTGCTCACCATGCTCGATGCCTGGGCGCCGGACTGCATGACCGATGTCACCAGGTTGACCATCCAGGTGGCGGCGAACGCGGCCAGCAGCCACGCCGGGGTGTCCGCCTCCTGTGCTTTCGCGACCTGGGCCAGCGCCGCAACGAGGGCGGATTGCACTGCGACGTCGCAGAGTACGTCGAGGCGGCCGCCTGCCGGGCTGGACTGTCCGGTCACGCGGGCCAGTTGGCCGTCGGCGCAGTCGAACGCGTACGCCAACTGCCAGCCGATCAGCGCGAGCAGGCCGATCGGGAAGGCCCAGACGCGGTCGTC
The DNA here is from genome assembly GCF_030269225.1 of Actinoplanes sp. NBRC 101535. Classification (NCBI taxonomy): domain Bacteria; kingdom Bacillati; phylum Actinomycetota; class Actinomycetes; order Micromonosporales; family Micromonosporaceae; genus Actinoplanes; species Actinoplanes sp. NBRC 101535. Next base: position 50,088 of record NZ_BSSY01000010.1, read on the forward strand.
CGCCACCGGTCCGGCGGCGGCGATCACCACGAAGGAGATCATGCCGCCGATGCCCAGGTTCAGTACGGTCAGCACGGTGGGCGTCAGCTTGTACTTGTGGGCCCACACCGCGATGTGCGAGCCGAGTCGCTGGCTGATCGCCTCGCTGAACAGGCCGCCGCCCCGGTTGACCGCGTAGTAGTCGGCCGCGGTGGGGGCGCCGGCACCGGACGGCTGCGGCATGGTGGCGGTCGGTGGTGGGGGAGTTCTGCCCTGGTCAGAGGGCCGCGACGGCGTCGTCATATTCGGCCAGCTTCCTCCGGGTCTCTTCGGGCGTCATGGCCAGGTGTTCGAGGATCGTGTAGCGGTCCGGTCGGGTCCGCGGCGCGAAGTCGATGGCCTGCACGAACTGGTCGGCGTCGAGGCCGACGTCGCTCGGGGTGCGGGGCAGCTGGTGCCGTTGGAGGCATTCTGCCATCTGGACGAACCGGCGCTCGTCCTCCCGGAGGAAGGTGCAGAACAGCGCGCCCAGGCCGGCCAGTTCGCCGTGGGACGCGGTGCGCGGGAACAGCGAGTCGATGGCGTGCATGATCTCGTGGCAGCCGCCGCTGGAGGGCCGGCTGCTGCCGCAGACCGCCATCGCCAGGCCGCTGGAGATCAGTGCTTCGGCGAGCACCGTGACGAACGCGTCGTCGGACATGTCACCGGGCATGGTGAGGACCGCTTCGGCGCCCATCCGGGCCAGGGACGCGGCCAGGCCGTCGACGGGTTCGCCGCGGACCTCACGGGCCAGTTCCCAGTCGGCGAGCGCGCTGATGTTGCTGATCACGTCGCCGATGCCGGCCCGGTTGACCCGTTCCGGACCGTTCTCGACGAAGTCCAGGTCGACGATCACACCGAACGGGATGTGTACGCCGTACGACCCCTTGATGCCGTCGTTGATCAGGCTGGCCACCGGGGAGGCGATGCCGTCGTTGGCGAGGCTGGTCGCCACTGTCACCATCGGCAGGCCCCAGCGGCTGGCGGCGTATTTCGCGGTGTCGACCGTTTTGCCGCCGCCGATGCCGACGACCGCGTCGTAGTGGCCGGAGCGCAGCTTGCCGGAGAGTTCCAGCGCCGCGTCGAGGCTGCCGCCGGTGGTGACGAAGACCTCGGCCGACTGGAGGGAGGGGCGCAGTAGTTCGACGACCCGCTCACCCAGGCCCGGCCCGACCACCACGGCGACCTCGCCGCCGGACGAGATGCGCCCGTCCGCGAGGATCTTGCCGAGGTCGGCGACCGCGCCCCGCCGCACTTCGATGTGCAGCGGGGTCTGGACGCTACGGGCTAGTAGCGGCATGCGATGTCCCGGGCCTTCGCCAGGTCGTCGTGGTTGTCGACCTCGACCCACGGCAGGTCGCCGATCGGGGCGGCACGGACTTCGCCGCCGCGGTCCGCGTACACCTGGAAGCCGTCCTCGTAGTACTGGTCGGGGTTGGCTTCCCAGGTGGCCTTGAGCGCGTCGGCCAGTTTGCCGGCGGCGGACGCCTCGATGATGTTGGCGCCGATGTACTCGCCGTAGGCCTCGGAGGGCTCCATCAGCTTCGTAATCTTGGTCAGCTGGCCATCTTCATTGAAGACGGTCTTCATCTCCTCGTCGGCCAGCTTCTTCACAGTGTCGACGGCGAGCAGGATGCTCGGGCCGCGCCCGGCCAGCAGGGTGTGCTCCACGCTGACCGGGTGCACGGTGTCGCCGTTGACCATCAGCGCGCCCTGCGCGAAGTGGTCCCGGGCGAGCCAGAGGGAGTACGCGTTGTTCCACTCCTCGGCCTTGTCGTTGTGAACCAGGGAGATCTTCACGCCGTACTTCTTCTCGAACGCCTCGACGCGCTCCTCCACCGCACCGGCGCAGTATCCGACCACGATCGTGACGTCGGTCAGCCCGGCAGCGGCTAGGTTCCGCAACGAGATGTCCATGATCGTGGTCTCCCCGTCGACGGGGACGAGCGCCTTCGGCAGCGTGTCCGTGTAGGGGCGCAGCCTGCGCCCGGCGCCGGCGGCGAGTACCAGACCGATCATGGGGTGGTTCCTTCCAACGAGTGTGGGGGTGCCCAGCGAGGATAGCGGCACGTGTCCCATCTGCAGGACTCGTGAGGGTCGCCGATAAAATGGTATAGACCCGGCTTCTAAGCTGGTGGGCATGACCGCTGAGCAGCTGATCTCGTTTGCCCGAGGCGCCCCGTCGCTGGACATCGTCGACGTGGAGGGCCTGAAGGCCGCGGCTACGCGCGCTTTCGACGCCGATCCGGCCGGTGTGACCGCTTACGGCACCTCCGTCGGTTATCTCCCGCTGCGCAAGTGGATCGCCGACAAGCACGGCGCCTCCGCCGACCAGGTCATCGTGACCAACGGCTCGCTGCAGGCCGACGCCTTCCTGTTCGGGCATCTGGTGAAGCCGGGCGACGACGTCGTGGTGGAGAAGCCGACGTACGACCGCACGCTGCTCAACCTGCAGAACCTCGGCGCCAAGGTGCACCAGGTGACGCTGCAGGAGGACGGGATCGACATCGACGAGCTGCGCGGGCTGCTCGAGTCGGGGGTGCGGCCGAAGCTCGCGCACATCATCCCGAACTACCAGAACCCGGCCGGCCTGACGCTGTCGCTGGAGAAGCGGCAGGCGCTGCTGGCCCTCGCCGCGCAGTACGAGTTCCTCATCTTCGAGGACGACCCGTATGTCGACATCCGGTTCCGTGGCGAGGCGCTGCCCTCGATGCTGTCGCTGGATTCGGACAACCTCGTGGTGCACGCCTCCAGTTTCACCAAGACGGTCTGCCCGGGTGTCCGGGTCGGTTACCTGGTCGGCCCGGCGGCGTTGATCGACGCGATCGCGAAGAAGGCGACCAACCTCTACATCTCCCCGGGCATGGTCTCCGAGGCGATCGTCCACCAGTTCTGTGTCTCCGGCGCCATCGAGAAGTCGGTCCGGACGGTCAGCGCCGCCCTGGGCGAGCGGGCCCGGGTGCTGGCGGAGTCGATCCGCAAGCACATCCCCGGCGCGACCTTCACCGAGCCGGACGGCGGCTACTTCCTCTGGGTCGACCTGCCCGAGGACGTGGATGTGGACAAGCTGTTCCCGGCGGCCATGAAGAAGGGCGTCGCGGTGGTCAAGGGCAGTGACTTCCTGCTCGAGGGCGGCAACCACTCGCTGCGCCTGGCGTATTCCGCGGTCACCGTCGACCAGATCGACGAGGGCGTGCGCCGGATCGCCGACGCGATCGAGGAGATCCGCGGCTGAGTTTCGCTTCCGCCCGGCGTGGGGATACCTCTCCATGCCGGGTGGTGCCCGCGATTCCTTCCCCCCGCCGACTCGCGGTCACCCACCCGGCACTCGACCGCCCGGTGAAGGGCTAGCCTCGGATGGTTTGGGACAACCGGGGGAGGTCGGCATGGCGGAGCGTGCATGGACCCGGGGCCAGCCCCTGGGTAAGTCGTTGGCGGCCCGGGTGAACCGGCTCCTCGGCAGCGGCGAGCAGCACACCGACCGGGATGGCGTGCACGGTCCGGTCAGCGCGGTGGTCGACTGTGGCGTCTATGCCGGTGGCGAGCGGATCCCCGGTGAGTTCACCCCGGACCAGGCGCTGGTGGAGGCGTGCCGGCGTGAGGGCGGGTTCGTCTGGCTGGGTCTGCACGAGCCGACGGCGGGTGAGATGGCCGCGATCGCCCGGACGTACGGGTTGCACGAGCTGGCCGTGGAGGACGCGGTCAAGGCCGAGCAGCGTCCGAAGCTGGAGCAGTTCGGCGCGGTGCACTTCCTGGTCCTGCGGACCGCCCGGTATGTGCCGCATCAGGAGTTGACCGAGAGTTCGCAGGTGGTCGAGACCGGCCAGATGATGATTTTCATCGGTGAGCGGTTCGTGATCACGGTCCGGCACGGTGACGCCTCCGAGATGGCACCGGTGCGCGCCGACCTGGAAACCGGCCGCGCGGTCCTGTTGCAGCAGGGTCCGTGGGCGGTGGCGTACGCGGTGACCGACCGGGTGGTGGACCACTATCTCGAGGTGGCCGACGAGGTCGAGGACGACCTGGACCTGATCGAGGAGGGCGTCTTCTCCCGGGACCGGACCGCCCCGATCCAGCAGATCTATCAGCTGAAGCGGGAGCTGGTGGAGTTCCGCCGGGCGGTGGTGCCGTTGCAGCGCCCGCTGGCGGCGATCACTTCCAGTCAGGGTGTGGTCCCCAAGGAGATCCGCCGGTATTTCCGGGACGTCCAGGACCACCTGACCCGCACGGTCGAGCAGGTCTCCTCCTACGACGATCTGCTCAACTCGATCCTGCAGGCCCGGCTGGCGCAGGTCACCGTCGACCAGAACAACGACATGCGCAAGATCGCTGCCTGGGCCGGTATCGCCACGGTCTGGACGGCGTTCGCCGGCATCTACGGCATGAACTTCGACTACATGCCGGAGCTGGGCTTCAAATACGGTTATCCCGGTCTGGTCCTGCTGTTGTCGGTGATCACGGTGTTGCTGTACCGGGCGTTCCGCCGCAACGGATGGCTTTGACGCCCGTCGATTCATAGAGTGGTGCCGTGCAGGCACGCGCGGTGGCGGCCCTGGTCGGCCACGATCCGGATCCACCCCGTCCGGCGCTGCGGTCGGCCGGGGCCCGGGCGCTGACCGGTCTGCTGGTCGCGGTGCTGCTGACCGGCCTGTTCGCCGTCTACGGGCTGGTCACCGGGCACACGCTGACCGCACCGACCGATCCCGGGGTGATCCTGCAGGAACGGGAGTCCGGCGCGCGTTACGTCTTTCGTCGCGAGGACGGCCGCCTGCACCCGATCCTCAACTACACGTCGGGTCTGCTGCTGGTGGGAGAGGATCGGCCGGCGATCGCGACGATGTCGGCGCGACGGCTGGCCGAAGTGCCACTGGGTGCTCCACTGGGCATTCCGGGCGCACCGGATTCACTGCCCGCCGCGGCGGATCTGCTCGACGGCGACTGGTCGGTCTGCACCGCCGTGGTGGACGGCCGGCCCCGCGGCACCCTGCTGGTGGGCGCGTCCCCGGCGGGCGGCACGGCGCTGTCCGGCGGCCTGCTGGTGCACGATGCTCGGGGGCGTACCCATCTGATCTTTTCCGGTCATCGGGTGTTGCTGCCGGCGGCGCTGACCGATGCCTCGCAAGCGTCCTGGCCGGTGGCGGCGGCGTGGCTGCGGGCGATTCCGGAGGCGCCCGCCCCGCCGACGGTCCTTCCCGGCCTGCTGCCGGATCCGGCGAGCGCGTGCGTCACGCTCTCCGCTTCCACGACCGCTGCCGGGGTACGCGTGAACAGCACGTTCCCGGGTGGCGAGGCACCCGGCGGGGCCGCCCCGGTGGACCGGATCCACATAGCGCGGGGTGCGGGGGCGCTCGTGGCCGCCGCGTCCACCCCGGATCGGAAGGTGAGTCTGGTCACCGACGCCGGACTGCGTTTCCCGCTGGCCGGCCCGGAACTGCTGAACCGCCTCGGATACCCCGACGAGCAGCCCCGGCCTGTGCCGGCGCTGCTCGTCGCCTACCTGCCGTCCGGACCAGCCCTGGACCCCGTCCGGGCCGGCCGTCCGTAGCGGTCGTTACCGGGGGTTCTGCTCGCTCTTGTCGGTCACGGTCCCGTTGGACGTGGTGTAGACGCTCGGCTCGATCGGCTCGAACGCCGCGTCGTCAGCGCCGCTGCGGGGCGCCGGGTCGTACTCGTCCCACTGGGCCTCCCGGCGCTTCTTGGCGTAGTACGCCGCGCCGACACCGACCGCGGTGCCGAGCAGGGCGAACCCGGCCAGCCGGCTGCCGCGGCCGCTCTTGGAGCTGCGGCCCATCGCCTTGGACGCCCGCTTCTGCAGCTTCTGGGCGTTCTTACGCTCGACCTTGGCCTGCCGCTTGACGGCCTTCTTGCTGGTCTTGCCGGCCTCGCGGACGTTGTCCGTGGCGGCGGCGACCAGCGGGGTCAGAGCCGCGAGGGCGCTGTCCCAGCTGTTCGAGGCGGCGTCACGGGCCTTGCCGGCGGCCGGCTGGACCCGGTCACGCGCGGCGTTGATCTTCGGGCCGACGGTCGAGCTGGTCTCCTTGGCCGCGATCGTGGCAGCGCGCTTGAAGTGATCCACGCTCTGGCCGATCTCGTTGCGCATCCGAGCGCTCCGGCTGCGGCGGCGAATCGTTGCGAACACCAGTCCCACCTCCTGTGGTCTTCTCCCACGTCATGTTGCCTTCTCGGGTACCCCCGCGCGGCCGGATCCACGACATGGGGGAGGATCCGAATTGCACGAGAACAGTTCCCCACGCAGACGGGAGTACCCGTGGCCGAGCAGCTTTACGCCACCCTTCACACCAATCACGGCGCCATTCGGTTGCAGCTCTTCCCGGACCACGCCCCGGCGACCGTCCGGAACTTCACCGAGCTGGCCGAGGGCACCAAGGCGTACACCGACCCGCGCACCGGTCAGCCGGGCAGCGGGCCGTACTACGACGGCACCATCTCGCACCGGGTCATCCCGGGCTTCATGGTCCAGGCGGGCGACCCGACCGGCACCGGTCGCGGTGGCCCGGGCTTCCAGTTCGCCGACGAGTTCCACCCGGAGCTCTCCTTCGACCGGCCGTACCTGCTGGCGATGGCGAACGCCGGGCCCGGCACCAACGGCTCGCAGTTCTTCATCACGGTCGGCCCGACCCCGCACCTGAACCGGCGGCACACGATCTTCGGCCAGGTCGCCGACGACCAGTCCGCCAAGGTGGTGGACTCGATCGCCAACACCCCGACCGGTCCCGGCGACCGTCCCCGCGAGGACGTCGTCATCGAGCGGGTCACGATCGAGCGCGCCTGACACCTCGGGGTACCTTTGGTGCCATGAGTGAGGCTCCGTCGACGGTCCCGGTGTGCTACCGCCATCCGTCGGTGGAGACGATGCTCCGATGCAGCCGGTGTGATCGTCCGATCTGCACCAGTTGCATGAACGACGCAGCGGTCGGTCACCAGTGCCCCGACTGCGTCAAAGAGGGAAATCGTGGCCAGCGGCCGGCGCGCACCGCCTTCGGGGGGAGCAGCGCCGGCCAGCTCGGCTACGTCACCAAGGGCATCGTCGCGGTCAACGTACTGGTGATGGTCGCCTCGGTCGTCCTGGGCGGCCCGGGCGCGATCGCCGGCGGTGGCGGTGGCGGGTTCGGTGGCCTGATGGGCTCCGGGACCCCGCTCACCGACCTCGGCGAGGTGCTGGGCCTGGCCCTCTACGCCGACGGCGAGGTGCACGGCATCGCCCAGGGCGAGTGGTGGCGCCTGATCACCGGCATGTTCCTGCACTACGGCGTGCTGCATCTGCTGCTCAACATGATGCTCGTCGTCCAGCTCGGCCGTTATCTCGAGGCCCAGCTCGGACCGCTGCGGTTCGCCGCGCTCTACCTGCTGGCCGGGCTCGGCGGCAACGTCGCGGCCTACGTCTTCCAGGCGCCGAACCAGCCCTCGGCGGGCGCGTCGACGGCCACCTTCGGCCTGGTGATCGCGATGATCGTGGTCAACCGGCGGCTGCTGCGCGACACCAGCTCACTGATGCCACTGCTGATCATCAACCTGATCATCACGTTCACGATCCCGAACATCTCGATCGCCGGTCACCTGGGCGGTCTGGCGGCCGGTGCCGCCGCGAGCTTCGCCCTCGCGTACGCCCCTCAGCAGAACCGTGGCGTCAAACAGGCCGCCGGTCTGGCCGTGGTGCTGCTGGTGCTGGTCGTGGCGGCCGTCTGGCGCACCCAGAACATCCTGGGCTGACCTCAGGGCCGCAGACCGCGGGCGGTGGCGCGCAGGTCGCCCAGCGCGGTGGCGACGTCCTCCGGGACCGCACCGAGGTCGTGCGGACCGAACACGAAGATCTCCTCGCCGGTGTCGATCTCGAGCAGTTCGCTGCGCAGGCCGCGGCGGACACTGGTGTCCACGCGTACCCGCTCAACCTCTGACCAGGGCAGATGCCGGCGCCGGGCGAATCCGGTGACCACCGTGACGCCGTCCGCGTCCGCCGTCAGGCGGACCGGAACCAGGACGTCGCGCAACGCCCAGAGACCCAGTCCGGCCGCGATCACCGCGGCGATCACCCAGCGGACCCGGTCGCCGCCGGCGAAGGCGGTCGCCAGCACCACGACGGCCGTCGCGCCCAGCAGTTTGGTGATCGGCAGGACGGGTCTCACGCGCCAGTGCATGCGTTCACTATGGCATCGGGAATGACCAGCACCACCATCGGTGCGCTGCTGTAATTCGATATTCAGCGGGCTCACCCGCCTCCGTGGCGTTCATTTTCCGTTAAACATCACATGGACGTGTTCTTGAGTACGTTCCACCGTGCCGCCGAGTCCGATCCGGCCGCCCACCGGCACCTGTCGATCTTCTCCCGGTGTGTGGAGCCGGACGACCCGGTGATCCTGGTGACCCGCTGCACCCGGCCCGGCCAGCCGATGGCCGGCAGTCACCACCTGCTGCTCACCCGCCGCCGGCTGGTCGTCGTGCAACGGACCTGGCCCCTGCGCCGGCAGCGCCTGCACCTCAACACGAACCTGCGCCACCTCAGCAACGTCACCTGGCGGGCGGACGTGGACCGGCCGGGCTTCGAACTCGCGGTCACCGTCATGGACGGGATCCGGGAACGCTTCCGGCTGCGACTCGGCGACGAGGTGGCGGTGGCGGAGACCGAGGAATCGCTGCGCGGGATCTTCCTCGGTAAACGGGGTGAGCCGGCGCCGGCACGGAAGTCCCGGACGGTGTCCTCCTCCGTGCCGGTCCTGGCCTAGCTAGACCTTCAGGAACCGGGTGATCGACTCGCGGAGCCCGGCCGGATCGAGGCCGTGGGCCCGCTCGTGGTCCGCCGGGTCGCCGTAACGGCGCAGTTCGCCCCGGCCGACGCCGAGGTGCAACGACCGGTACGAGCGACCGCTCATCGCCTCGGCCACCAGGGCCGCCGACGTGCTGGCGAGATACGGCTCGACCACGATCACGGCGTCCCCGGCCAGCGCCCGCAGGCCCTCGGCGTCCAGTGGCCGTGGCGTGTTCGTGTAGACGACGGTGACGTCCAGGTCCCGGGTCGCCGCAAGGACCGGGTCGAGCATCGGCCCGACCGCCAGCACCAGCGGACCCCGTCCGGATCCGATCGGCCGCATCGTCGGGTGGGGTTCCCGGTTCTCCCGCGTCGACAACCGGATGTAGACCCGGCCGTCGTGCCCGGCCGCCGCACGCAACAACGCCGGCACCTCGTCGCGGTGACCCGGCACGTGCACGGTCCAGCCGCCGAGCGTGTCGAACAGGGCCACGTCGCCCGGTGACTGGTGGGTGCGGCCGCCCGTCGACGCGTCGTACGAGGCGCCGATGCTGACCAGCACGGCGCCGACGTCCTGATGCCCGAGGTCGAGCTTGAGCTGCTCGTACGAGCGGTCCACCAGGAACGGCGCGTACGAGTGCAGGATCGGCCGCATCCCGGTCAGCGCGAGCCCGCCACCCACTCCGGCCATCAGCTGCTCCCGGATCCCCACGTTCAGCACCCGGTCCGGATGACGACGGAGGGCGGGTGCGAACGCGTCCGCCGAGATGTCCGCCAGCACCAGCGCGGTACGCGGATCCTCCTCGAGCAGCGCCGTCGTCGTCGCCACGAAGACATCCCGCACGGTCAGCTCCACTTCGGTTCGGTCCGGGCGACCACCAGGTGCGGGCGGTCGTCGATGCGCAGGGCGTGTTCGATCTCGTCGTGGTCGCGCCCGTTCACCAGCGAGACACCCCATCCGGGGAACCGGATCGCGATCCCGCCGGGCCAGCCGTGCGTCGCGGACTGGTTGTCGACGACGATCGCGGTGATCGGCAGGCGGGCGGCGGCCGCGTACGCGATGGCCTCGTGATTCGAGCCCTCGTCCAGTTCGGCGTCGCCGAGCAGCACGAATGTGCGGCCGGGCAGGCCCTGCGCCCGGAGCCCGAGCGCGACGCCGGCGGCCAGTCCGAGACCGTGCCCGAGCGAACCGCTGCCGATCTCCACACCCGGGATCAGCGTGGCGTCCGGGTGGTGGCCGAGCGGGCTGTCCCATCCGGCGACGCCGTCCAGCCACTCCTCGGGGATGAAGCCCTTCGCGGCGAGCACCGCGTAGTAGGCGGCCGGGCCGTGACCCTTGGAGAGCAGGAACCGGTCGCGGGCCGGGTCGTCCACGGTTTCCGGGCTGATGTTCAGCACCCGGTCGTAGAGCGTCCAGAGCACGTCCAGGGTGGAGTGGGCGCTCGGCGCGTGCTTCTCGTCCCCGGTGATCCGGCTCAACAGCGCCGGTAGCCGGTGGACGGATGTGCTGGTTACCGTCATGGACATAGGCTGCAACTTGAAGTTGACTTCAGCTCAAGGAGGATGCGTGGAGTCCCTGACCATCGGCGAACTGTCCGCCCGCAGCGGCGTCGCCCAGTCCGCCCTGCGCTTCTATGAGCGCGAGGGCCTCATCCACGCCACCCGCACCGGCGGCAACCAGCGCCGCTACGAACGCGCCGAACTCCGCCGTGTCGCCTTCATCAAGATCGCGCAGCAGGTCGGCGTCTCCCTCGACGAGATCCGCGAGGCACTCGCCTCACTCCCCGACAACCGCACCCCGACCAGGGCGGACTGGTCCCGGCTGTCGGCCTTCTGGCGGCACCGCCTCGACGAGCGCATCGCGATGATGGAACGGCTGCGCGACCAGTTGAGCGGCTGCATCGGCTGCGGCTGCCTGTCGCTGCAGCGGTGCAAACTGGTCAACCCGAGCGACCGTCTCTCGGTCCAGGGCGCCGGCCCCCAGGCGATACTCAACCCCCTCCCGGACTGAATGTGCGCACGTGATCTACAGCCGGTGGCTACCATTCCATTGAGGAGGGCAGGCCCCGGGCGTGCCGGCGATCTGCCACCGCGCCAGCGGCGACGGCCCGGTGTGAACGACCCCGCGGTCTCGTGACGGGTTGAAACCTCAAGGCGGCCCGGGCCGTCCGTCGTTCAGCGTTCGCAGGTGATGCGGGTGTCGCCGCCCACGGCGGCGCAGGAGTCGCCCTCGGTGGTGCGGTTGGCGCCGCCGTCTACTTCGTGGTCGCTGAGGCGCTGACGAACGTCGCCAGGCACAGCGGGGCGGGACGGGCGTCGGTCGATGTCCGGATGCAGACCGACCGGCGGGTGGTCGCCGTCCTGGGTTACCTGGAGGACGAGCGCAGCCGCCGGTAGGTCAGGTGGTCAGCGGTCGCCCTCGGCGGCCGGCCGGGCCTCCGGGTCGTCGACCAGGTCACGGACGTCCCAGAGCCAGACACCACCGGTCCAGGTGGGCCGGAAACCGAGCAGCTCGGACATCGTGCGGAGCATCTCGATGTCGCGGGTCTGCGGGGTGAGCACCACCACCGCGGCGTTCCAGTACCGCAGGTCGGCCAGGGTCATCTCCCGGCGGGCGTCGGTGATCTCCGGGATCGGGTTGCCCATCCGGATCGACGTGATCAGGCCGCTGGTGGGCCGCCACGGCGGCGAGAAGACCGCGGTGCGGTCCGCCGGGTTCTGCGGGTTCTCGTTCGGCAGCAGCGCGTACGCACCGGCGATGCGCATGTCGTGACCGGTCTCGGCACTCCAGCGCAGCGGGTCCGGGTAGCTGCTGTCCGGCAGCGGCAGGGCCACCACGGCGTGGTCGTCGTCGACGTACTCGCGCCAGGCGCCGGAGGTGACGAACTCGGGCACCGGGTCCATCTGCACGGTCTCGAGCTGGGTCGGGGCGAGCGGGACCAGCGCCATCACCACCGCGGTGGCCATCGCGACCCGGACCGGTCCGCGGGTGTGCGGCTGGCTGCGGACCATCTCGGCGGCGCGCTGGCAGCCGAGGGCGAGCACGATGCCGACGATCGGGGCGATCGCCATCGCCCACCGGGTCGGCACGGCCGAGTCGAGGACCGGGATGCTGTGCAGGATCGACCAGAGGCCCGGGATGCCGGTGTCGACGCCGTCGAGGATGATGCGCGGCCCGAGCGACATGGCGGCGAACAGCAGCGCGATCCCACCCAGGGCAAGGACCGCGGGGGTACGCCGCATCCACAGGAGCAGCCCGAAGAAGAGGATGACCAGCCCCCACCCGAAGAACGCGTTCTGTTCGGCGGGGTTCTGCGACAGGGTGGCCGCGACCGCGTCGTTGCCGGCCACCGAGCGGCTCGAGTACGACACGAACGACCCCAGGTCGGCGCCGAAGCCCCGGACGAACTCGGCGAGACCCTGGTACGACTGCGGGCCGAAGAACTGCACCGACAGCGGGTACGCCAGCACGGCGAGCGTGGTCACCGCGGTCACGCCGAGGGCGGCGAGGAACGGGCGGAGCTCGCCCGGGTTCGCCCTGCGCCGCACCAGCCACATGGCCGCGCAGAAGAAGCCGAGACCGACCGCGGTCATGAACAGGATCTCGAGGTTGATGAACGCCTGCCAGATCAGCAGACCGGCCAGGAGGAGCCCGTTACGGACGGAACGGCGCGGGGTACGCAGTTCGATCGTGCGCCAGATGATCAGCGGGACGAGGAACTGGGAGACGATGTTCGGGTGCCCGCCGGCGTGCGACACCATGCTCGGGGCGAAGGTGGCGACGAGTGCGCCGACCCAGGCGGCGGCCCGGGAAGCCACGAAGCGCCGGGACAGCACCAGATACCACGAAGCGCCGGTTAATGCCAATGCGCCGGTGAGAAATACGTTGAAGGCCACATGCGGGCCGAACAGAAGAGTGATGGGCGTCAGTGGCAACGAAACGGCCAACACCGAGGTGTTGGCCATCATGTTCACCCCGTCGGGGTAATTCAAGCGATCCGAGAAGAACGGATAGACGCCATCCGTGAGCACGCGGGCACCGTGTGCCAGCATCCACTCGAAGAAAGCCTGATCCTGCGGATCATCACGCAGTTCATGATCAAGATTGAGCCACAAGGGTGCGGTGACGAAGAGGGCCACGGCGGCGAAAGAGGCGATGGCCAGGACGTCGCGCCACGTGAGCACGCGCCATGGAAGGCGGCGACGAGCAGGCTGTATCTCCTGCTCATCGGCCTTGTCCGTCTCGGTGGAGAGGATCGTCGCCGGTTCGGCGGCGACCTCGCTCTCCAGTGCGCGCAGCTCCGCATCCAGATCGTCGGTGGTGGTCACCTGACGAGGCGGGAGAACGTTCTCGCCGGTCGACTGGCCTGTCGAGTCATAACCCGTAATCGTCATAGCATCGGCGAGCCTAACCGAGGTTTCCAAGAGAACAGCGGTGAGCGCCGCAGGCGTGATAGAGACGATATGTACGCGTGTTTTCCGCGTGTCCGAGACTCGCGTCCACCTGGTGGACTTGAGGTGCGTAACCCGTACGAGTGCCCGCACCGCCTATGTCTCAATCAGGCCAAAAAATCGGTGTCGACCCGCGCTCAACTTTCGGATAGGCGCGTCAGATGGTTAACTTCACCGGTCCCGCTGCAACTCAGATCGGCAAGATGAGGGAACCTCACCTATGGCAGACATCACTGGAGACCAGCGGATCCAGTCCGAAGTGCTCGAAGGCCTCGCCACGGCTGTGAACCACCGTCGGTGGTTCGTCGAGCTTGCTCTCCCCTATCTCGGCGACAACCCCATCGAGATCGGTAGTGGTCTCGGTGACTATGCGCTGGAGTGGTCGGAGCACCTGCCACGGTTCACCGCGACCGAGGCCGACCCGGACCGCCTGGTGCTCCTCAAGGAGCGCATGGCGGAGCGTCCGAACATCGACGTGAAGCAGATGCTGCTTCCGGCGCCGGAGGCCAACGGGGAGTACAGCGCTGCGGTGTCGTACAACGTTCTCGAGCACATCGAGGACCACGTCGGCGCCCTGAGCAGCATGAAGGACCTGGTCCGCCCGGGTGGCCGCGTGATCATCATCGTGCCGGCCTTCATGTTCGCGATGAGTCAGGTCGACATCGCGACCGGTCACATCCGGCGTTACACCAAGAAGACGCTCTCCTCGGCCTTCACCGAGGCCGGCCTCGAGATCGAGAAGATCCACTACGCGAACGCGCTGGGTCTGATCGGTTACTACGGCGCCACGAGCATCTTCAAGCTCGCCCCCAAGGAGGGGCCGATGGTCAAGTTCTACGACAGCACGGTGCTGCCGGTGACCAAGGCCGCCGAGAGTCTGATGAAGCCGCCGTTCGGTCAGTCGGTCTTCTGCGTGGGACGCGTGCCGCGCTGAGGCGTGCGTGACTTTTCAGATTCGTAGTTCTCCAGAAAGGCCGCTGGCTCAGCCGGCGGCCTTCGCTGTCCTCAGGAGCGGATCTCTTCTCCGGGTCAGGCGCGCACCTGGAAAGTGGGCCGGACGGTGGCCCGGGCCAGGGTGTGGAAGGCCAGGTTGAAGCCGACGTACGCCGGAGTCGCGTCCGGGGTCACGTCGAGGCGGTCGACGTCGATCGCGTGCACCGCGAACACGTACCGGTGCGGGTGGTCGCCGGGCGGCGGCGCCGAACCGCCGTAGTTCCGCTCGCCGTAATCGTTACGGACACAGAACGCACCATCCGGGTACGGGTCCGCGCCGCGCTCCAACGCGGTGACCGAAGCCGGCAGGTTCACCAGCACCCAGTGCCAGAAGCCGCTGCCGGTCGGCGCGTCGGGGTCGAAGCAGGTGACCACGAACCCACGGGTCTCCTCGGGGAACCCGGACCAGGCGAGCTGCGGCGACAGGTTCTTGCCACCCACGCTGGTGTGCACGAAGAGCACGTCGAGCGGCTGTCCGTCCGTCACGTCCGCGCTGGTCACCGTGAACGACGGGACCGGAGGCAGAAGATCGTACGGGTCGGGAGCCAGGGCTCGGTCAAGACTCATGTTCAGGCCTCCGGCGACGTGGTGAGGAACTGAGCAGGACTACCCACGATGGGCCGAGACTAACCGTCTGACGTGACCAGCGCTTTTCGTCCGGATAACCGGACTCCGTCACCCGAACGAGTAAACGCACAGGTGGTGCGCATACCTCGAGGGAAGCCGGGTCATGCTTTTGTCAGACATCCGACCGGGTGCGTGTGGCAGAGATCCCCGCGCCTGGTCGCGATCGGTCGTCGGAGACGGCGGTCAGCAAGTCGGCACCCGTCAGCGAACGGCGGGTGCTGACTGCTGTCCGGCCCGTGGCGCCTGCTTCGTCAGAATGGCCGGGCCACTACTCAGTGCCCGCCCCCACGAAACAGGCGCCGGTCGTCACAGACGTGCGACCCGCAGACCGCGGTAGAGCTTGCGGTAGACCACGCCGGTCCGGGAGTTCCCCGCGTCGATCATCATGCCGCGGCCCATGTAGATGCCGACATGACCACGACCGACCACCAGATCGCCGGGACGGGCCTTGGCCCGCGACACCGGCCGCGCCCGGCGGGCCTGCGCCCCGGACGAATGCGGCAGGCGAAGACCGGCCCGGGCGTACGCGCGCTTGGTGAACCCGGAACAGTCGAAACCGTTCGGGCCCTCACCACCACGGACGTAGCGCTTGCCGACCTGGGCCCGCGCGAACGCCACGACCGCCCGCATGTTCCGCACGCTCGTCCTGCGGAGCACGGCGGACCGGCGCATCGTGGCCCGGTTCGCCAACGCGATCCGCCGGTGCTTGACGCGGTTCGCCAGTGCGATCCGCCGCTGCTCGGCCAGGGCCCGCTGTGCGAGGATCCGCCGCTGCTGGGCCAGGGCCCGGTGCGCCGCGGTCCGGGCCAGCCGCTGGGGACGAGCGAGACGGAGTCCACGGTCCACCCGGCGAGCATTGGTTCGCGCGGCGCGTTCCACGGCCCGGATCGCCCGGTTCACCACGCTGCGCGGTTTCAGCGTGCTCCGGGGCTTGACCTGGCTGCGGGGCGGTGCCGTTGCGGGACGGCCGCCCGGAAGTGCCGTCGCACCAGGCCGTACCAGCGGAAACGAGCGGAGCGCCCGCGGACCGGCCCGCCTGGCGAGCAGACGGCTCTGCACGCCGGCGTCCAACAGGTTCTCTCCCGGGGCTCGCTCGCCCAGAGCCCGCACCCACAGTGCTCTTTCGCCGGGTGCCCGGAGCGCGACGTCCCGGAGATCGCTCCGCAAGGGACTCTGCAGTGGTGGATCGACCAGAGGCACGGTCCGCAGCGATCGTGAAGCGTGAACGATGCGTTGCTGCCGCTCCCGGATGGCCGCTCGCAGCGGGATCTCCGGGTTCTCCGGCGTTGCCGGCAGGGCCTGGGGAGGCGTTGTCACGGCCTCTGTGGCGTGCTCGGCGGAGTCTAGGGCCGGTGCGATGACGGCCAGCGCGATAGCGCCGGCGGTCAACGCACGGCGTGTGGACGAACCGTGCAGTGTTGCCTCCGATTTAGGCCCGGGGCACTCACGCGAATCCCATCTGATGAACGGCGGAAAGCGTCCCACCGTTCGTTTGTCCTCGTTCTATGAGGGCAATGGGAACCCGGACAACCGTGCTTATTCCGTGGACCATGCCAACACACCATCGAATCCAACGTGGCCGGATTCACGTAATTTTTTGCCGATCACGGGCCGATAAACGGTGTGCGGTGCTGGAGCGGGTTCGTTTTTCGGCTACTGCTCCTCCTCGGGAGGGAGCAACAGCCGGACACCCGGCGTCGACATCGAGCCGTGCACCGACACCTCGGACAGGCGCGCACCGTACGGGACGTCGAACGGCAACACGCCGGCGACGGTGTCACCCGGGCGGATCTCGTCGAGCAGCGTGGTCTCGTGATCGTTGAGAAAGACCGCGGCCTGGTCGGCGACCGCGTAAGCTACTCCGTTGGCGTCATAGACACGCTGCGCGCCGCTGTCGAACAGTTCCGGCTCGGTGCCGGCGTTCTTCACCGTCACGCCGAGCAGACAGAATTGTCCGAAGGGCCGTTGTTCCATGCCGCTCGGGCCGACCGAGTCCACGCCACACCTCAGGTCGGTCACCGCCAATTCGAAGGTGCCGGCGAGCGCGGCGCCGGGAAGTGCCCGCAATTGTGCGGGTGTGCGGTGATCGGCGGTCACCACCGCCCAGGTGCCGAATGCGACGAGCGTGAACACGGCGGCGATTCCGCCGCCGATCCAGTTCCGGGTCTTCACGCGCGTCGTCTGCGCGTCGATGACGTCGTAGTCGAACAGCGCGGCGACCCGGTTGGTCGCGGAGCCATGTGGTGCGTACGTCACGGAGTCCCCCAGCAATCGGATACGGGACGTGTCGGTCAAACCGGACACGTTGTCCGTTGCCCATGCTGGGTGCGGCGCGCCAAAAGGACGTCGCGACTCGCCGCATATCTGACAATATCCGGCATATACCTCTGCTGAAGTTCCCCGGAAAGAGTGATCAGGGCAGAAGGATGATCTTTCCGAAGTGCTCGCCGGACTCCATCAGGTGATGCGCCCGCGCCGCATCGGCCAGCGGAAACGTCTCGTGGATGATCGGCTTCACCAGGCCGGCGGCGACCAGCGGCCACACCCGATCCTGCACACCCGCCACGATCCGAGCCTTGTCGGCGACCGGACGAGCCCGCAACGACGTCGACGAGATCCGGCCGCGTTTCGCCATCAACTGCTGGAAGTCGAGCTCGGCGCGGGCGCCGCCCTGCATGCCGATCACCGAGATCCGGCCGTCCGGCGCCAGCGCCTCGATGTTGCGGGCCAGGTATTTCGCACCGACGATGTCGAGGATCACGTCGACACCTTTTCCGCCGGTCAGGGTGCGGGCAGCCCGTACGAAATCATCGGTCTTGTAGTCGACCGCGAGATCGGCGCCCAGAGCGACCAGACGCTGGTGTTTCGCCGCGCTCGCGGTGGCGATCACCCGCGCGCCGAGCGCCTTGCCGAGCTGCACCGCGAACGTGCCGATGCCGCTGCCGCCGCCGTGCACCAGCAGCGTCTCACCCGGCCGCAGACGATCCCGGTCCACCACGTTGGACCAGACCGTGCAGGCCACCTCGGGCAACGACGCGGCCTCCACCAGCGACAGGCCGGCCGGAACCGGCAGCAGCTGCCCGGCCGGGACGGCGACCTGCTCGGCGTAGCCACCACCAGCGAGCAGGGCACAGACCCGCTCACCGACATGCCGGCCCTCGACACCGGGACCGATCGCGCTGATCACCCCGGAGACCTCCAGCCCCGGATAGGGGGAGGCGCCGGGCGGCGGCGGATAGAAACCCTGGCGCTGCAGGACGTCGGCCCGGTTGACGGCGGCGGCGGTCACCTCGACGACGACCTCGCCGTCCGCCGCCTCCGGAACGGGCACCTCGGCGCTCACCAACTGCTTGTTGTCGATCACGATCGCGTGCATGAATCCGACTCTGCCCCACCGGTACGACAAGAAACCCGGGCGGGTGGCAGACTGGAGCGGCATCACGGGAGGACTCGCCTAGTGGCCGATGGCGCCGGTCTTGAAAACCGGTAAGGGGAAACTCTTCGTGGGTTCGAATCCCACGTCCTCCGCTCCGTGGTTCCGTCAGCGGTCGTCGCCGCTGCCGCCCAGGACACCCCGGCTCTGACGGTCGGCCAGCTTGGCGATGTTCTGGGCGGCGATGTCGTCCAGACTCAGGTCGAAGTGGTCGGCCAGCACCGCCAGGTACCAGAGGGCGTCGCCCAACTCCTTCGTCAGATCGCTGGTGTCCCAGCGGGTGAAGTCGCTGTCCCGGTCCCGCACGATCTTCTTGGCCTTCTCGGCGATCTCACCGGTCTCGCCCACCAGGCCGAGCAGCAGATGGAACACCTCGTTGTGCTTGTCGCGAGGGGCGGCGGTGCGGAGAGCGGCCTGCTGGTAGTCGTTCATGCGCATTCCGGGACCCTACTGTCGTCCCGACAGCTCACCCCAGCAGCAGCCGAACGAGGACGCATGACCGACACTCGGTGACCGCACCTGGCGAGGCGACCGCGTTTGTGGCCGTGATCGTCGCGACGGCTGCGCTCGCCGCCTGCGAGGAGCCGGCCGACAGGACGCCGACCGCTCGGGATTCCGTACGTCCGGCACACCTGCCGGTCGAGACCCCCGCCGATGGCAGAGCGTCAGCGCTGGATGGGTCGATGCCGGTCTCGTGACAGAAGTCCTCAGCGCTTCTTCAGGTGACCAGATTCTTCGGCTCCGGCCCCGCGTGCATGCCCGGATGGTTTCAGCGGCAGAAGGCTGGTCTCGGACCTCTTGGTAGCGACTTTCCGAAGAGCACTGCGAGCAACAGACTTTTTGATCTTTCCGCTGTCAACCTGACCGAAAACGAGGCCGACGTCACTTGCCGCCGTCTGTCCTCCGTGGGTTGCGGGTGCAGGCGAGAGGCCTGCATCGCGGGCTTCCCGGAGATCTTCCCGGAGGAGCAGCACCAGATCGCGAAGCTCGTCCACCTGCCCCCTGAGGGCGGCCACCTCTGTCGCGAGCTGTTCCGGGTCACCGGCTCGCGACCCGGCTCCAGCCAGCGCCTTCACCAAGAGCGACCGCATGAACATCGTCGTCGGCATCTGCTGCTGCCCCGCCATCGACCTGATCCTCTGCAACAAGGATCGTTGAAGACGGAGTGACGTTCCGACCAGGGGGTCCTTGTCAGCACTGTCATCCCACTGCACCGTGCCGTCGTCGATGGCGGCCTTCAGGTCCGCAGACAGGTCAGTCTCGTCGTAGTACTGCCGCAGTTCGTCGACGTTGTCCACGTTTATCGCCCCTTCCGCTGGAACTGCTGCCTCTCCCGATCGTTCATGTCGCGTGCGGTCACGATGTATCGCTGATCCCTGCCGGACTTCGCGGTCACGACGAGCAGATAGCGGCCGGCGTAGGTCTGCCCGAACACGAGACGAGTGCCTTCACGGCCCTGCAGGGGGAGCCGCGGGCGGCCATAGAGGACTTCTTCGACCTCATCGGGGGTGACGTTGTGTTTCGCGATGTGATCTACCGAATCGTCAGTCCAGAAGATCTCTCCGTCAGCCCAATGTACCACGGTGTAATACATATGCGGAGAGGCTTATCACCGACAAGCCGACACCCCCGAAAGAGTGTGCATCCTTCTCCACCGCGACCGGGCGCCCCCGAACGCTGGGCGGCTTCAGCGCCCCGTGACGAATCCGTGTGGCCTCGAGACATGTAGTACAGATGAAGGCGCCAAGCGATCAGCGCGCCTGGACAATCCGACCCAGGGCTCGCGTGCACTCTCGGCCGGACCGTCAACGCTGACCCACTTGTCCTGCCCGTCAGCTCGCAGCCGGGTCCAGCAAGGCGAGATGTTCACCTACACCGCCGTTTGTGCTCGAATCCGCCACCGTCACGGGTAGTCGTAACGTCACGGTGGCGTCGTCGATGGGGACCTGACGCAGGTTGTCGGTGCGCGAAGCTGCGACGGCGACGCTGTCTACGTCGACCGGGCCGATCTGCTTTGCGAAGAGGGGCTGGTCGCCGCCGTGCCGGGCCGGTGGACGTTCTCGCCGGCTGCGAGTGCTCAGCGCGTACCCCCGGAAGGGTTATGCGGTTTTGATGCAGCAGCCGGGGCAGACCTTCGGGGTGGGCAGGGTGAAGGCCAGGCAGCAGGTCTTGCGGCGCAGTTCGAGTGCGCCGGCCGGGCCCGGGTGCAGCTCGATCAGGTCGCGGATGCCGAGGGCGCCGGTCAGCGCGTCGATGTTCTCCTCGGACGAGCCGGGGAGGCCGGGGACCGCGTCGGCCGAGCGCAGGATGCCGTAGGCGATGCCGGAGGCGAGGGAACCCAGCAGGGGGCGCTTGCCGAGACGGACCGTGGTGTGGAGGGCGTCGAGCAGCGGGCCGAGGTGTTCGTCGAAGACGGAGCGGCGGAATTCGGTCAGCAGTGCGGCCTCGTCGGGGACGACGCGGACGTTCGGGTGGCCGCTCGCCGCCAGAGGATCACTGGGGAGGACGGCGATTTCAGTGTCCGGATGCATACCCAGAGTGATCAGAGGCCGGGGGTCATCGAAATGCATGACAGCATTACTGGCGGTGAGCAGCGGGACTCGGCGCGCGGAGGCCCAGCCGAGCACGGCGGGTAACGTCAGCCAGTAGGTGTAGGCCTTCCAGGCGAGCGCGGCGGCGGCGTGCGGCTGCGCGTTCCAGCGGGCGCCGGCCGCGTCGAGGAGGGTCGCGAGGTGGATGTCGGCTAGCCGGGCGGTCGGTGTCCAGCCCGCCATGTGCGGCACGATCAGGTCCGGGGCCAGGCCGGGGATCTCGGTGCTGGTGCCGAACATGGCCTGCAGCGTCGCGGTGATCGGGGCCAGGGGCTCGCCGAATCGCAGGGAGCGGGTGAGTTCCAGGGTGATCGTCACGGGCAGCCGCCTGCCAGTGACGACACGGAACGCTGGGTCACCGCAACTCCTAGCCGGGATCTGATCGGAACGGCCTCAAGGCGACCCACCGTACTCGGTTAAGGGTAGCCTAACCACAGTCCCCGCTGGGATCTTTCGGACGAATACCCAAGGCTATGATTACTTGACGTAGCGTTGCGGCGTTGGCGGATTCGTCAAGGTATCTGTCGGCAACGCGCTACTAACTCCGTGCGGACACCTGACGCGGCGACACTGAATGTGCCGTCGCGAAGGGGACATCCGTGATGACCACCTCGCCCATTGAACGGGCCGCAGATCAGTTCGTTACGGCGCTGGCGCAATGGCGGGTCGAGCGCGGGATGACCAAGAAGCAACTTGCCGCGCGCATGGGCTTCGATCCCTCCTACGTCAGCCACGTCGAAGGCCGCCGGCACAAACCCACCGAGGACTTCGCCCGCCGGGCCGAAGCGGTCCTGGGCGCGGGCGGCATGATCTGGCAACGCTTCCAGGAGTACGACGAACTCCGTCACGCCCGCGGGTCCACACTGCACCGTGACCCGCCCGTGCCGGTCCAGTGGCTGCCACCCGGCACCGGGCTCGTCGTGGAGCAGGAGATCGCCGAGCTGATCTACACCGACGGCGCGTACCGGTGCCGGGTGCGGCGGGCCCTCTACAACGCCGGTGTCGAACCGGTCACCCGCTACCTGGCGAAGATCTCCGTGGACCGGTACCCGCACGACCCGGCCGGTTCCAACCGCCACCACCGGGACAACCCGCTCACGTTCGAGGAGATGGACGTGCGGGCCCTGGCCGGCGAGGGACAGGCCGCCGAGCCGATGCAGTGGCGGGTCAAACTCGACCGGGACGCCGCCAAGGAGATCTGGCTGCTGTTCGCCAACGAGCGCGGGCAGTTCCCGCTCTACCCCGGCGAACGGACGATGATCGAGTACGCGTACACCGTCGGCGAGGAGAAATGGGGCCAGTGGTTCCAGCGGGCCGTACGCCTGCCGACCCGCTCGCTGACGGTCCGCCTCAACTTCCCCGAGACGTTCGAGGCGCAGGTCTGGGGTGTGGAGGCCTCGCTGGCCGCCGAGGTGCCGGTGCGTACCCCCCTGGAACGCCACACCGAGGGAGGCCGCGCCATATTCGAATGGTCCACCGACGCGCCGCTGCTCAACGCCCGGTACCGCCTGGAGTGGCGATTCCGGGGTGCGGGCGCCCCGGTCTACGACGAACTCGGGCCGGCCGAACCGGTCCTGCCGCGAGCCTCCCACCAGATGCGGGGCATCGGCATCATCCAGCGCGGCTCCGACCTGCTCCGGCAGCGGGCCCGGCACTTCCAGCTGCCCCGGGAGACCGGTTCCGCCCAGGAGGCCGTCACCCGGCTGCTCACCTCGCTGGGCCGGCTGGAGGACCTGCACGAGTTCAGCAAGGGCGTGGGCCTGGCCGCGATCCAGATCGGCGTGCCGGTGGCGGCCGCCGTGGTGCGCCCGCCGGAACGCGACACCGACCCGGTCGTCCTGCTCAACCCGCGGGTGGTCGGCGAATCCCCGGAACTCGACGAGCAATATGAGGGCTGCCTGTCATTCTTCGACTACCGCGGACTGGTGGCCCGGCCGCTGCAGATCCACGTGGAGCACGCCCGGTTCGACGGGACACGGGTGGTCACCACGTTCGAGCGAGCGCTGGCCCGGCTGATCAGCCACGAGATCGACCACCTGGAGGGCCGGCTCTACGTCGACCGGATGGAATCCGACTCGAAACTGCTGCCGGTCGCTCAGTACCAGCAGAGCGGACGCCCCTGGGACTACTGATCCGTGAAGCTGTCGTACTTGATGCGCATCGGCGGCACCTGCAACTCGGCGAGATTCCGCAGGGTCGCCTTCACCATCGCCCCCGACCCGGAGACGAAGAAGTCGTGCTCCTGCCACGGCCCGTACCGGGACACCACGTCGGAGATCTTCCCCTGCTCGCCGGAGAAGGTGGGGTCGTCGCTGCACGCGGTCACCACCGACAGCCACGGATAGCGGGCCGCCAGCCGGTTCAGTTCGGCCAGGTCGTACAGGTCGTCGCGGTTGCGGGCACCGAAGAAGACGTGCACCCAGCGGGTCCGGTTGTACCGGGTCAGCTCCTCCAGCAGCGACTTGATCGGCGCCAGGCCGGTCCCACCGGCCACGAACACCGCATCCCTGGTCGACCGCCGGTCCAGCGTCATCGCACCCATCGGCGCGGCCAGCTTGATCATGTCGCCGACCGCGAGCTTGCGGACCAGCGCGCTGGACACCCAGCCGGCACCGACCGCGCGGACGTGGAACTCCAGCGTGTTGTCGCGCCGCGGGGCGTTCGCCGGCGAGTAGGTGCGCCACAGCCGCGGCTGGTGACGCGGGCACTCGAGGCTCAGGTACTGCCCGGCCCGGAAGTCCAGCGGCTGCATCGGCAGCACGGTGAAGACGGCTATGTCGCTGGAGCGGCGCTCGTGCGCCACCACCTCGGCATACCAGTACGGCGGACTGGTGTCGGCCTCCGCCCCGGCCAGCATCTTCGAGGCGATCACCGCGTACGCGTCCGCCCACGCCTGGTCGTACTCGACACCCCACTCCTCGCCGGCGAACGCTCGCATCGCCTCGATCAATGCCCCGCCCACAACCTCGTAGTGCTCCGGTTCCACGTGGAACTTCCGGTGGTCCCGGCCGAGCGCACGCAGGTAGTCGTCGAACCTGTCCGGATCGCCGAGCGTCTGCACCGAGGTGACGATCGCGCCCAGCAGCCGGGCACGCTGCACGTCCATGTGCACCGGGAAGAGATCACGCAGATCCGGGTGCGACAGGAAGATGCGGGCGTAGAAATAGCCGGCGACCTTGTCCTGATGCTCCTCGACGAGGCTCCAGCTCTCCTTGAGCAAGCGTGCGAGGTCTCCCATGCATTCAGGGTGGTCAGCGCAGTCGGGTACACGACGCACCAAAAGTGCGACTCGTCACCCTCTCCGGCGCGTCGTTTGGCGAATTAGGTGTGTTTGTGCCTGCCGTAAAGTTGCCGGGTGACCCTGGAAGAGCGGCAGCAGTCCACCCGCACGGTGTACATCGTCGAGATCGGCATCGTCCTGCTGCTGTCCCTCGGCAAGTCCGCGATCTACTCCGTGGTCTCGCTGACCGCCAGCCTCACCGCGGCCACCCCGCTCGCCCAGCAGACCGCCACCCTCAACGCCAGCCAGTCGCCCCGGCCGTACTTCGACCTCACGTACCAACTGTTGAAGATCTTCTTCGCGTTGATCCCGGTCGTACTCGCCCTCTTCCTGCTGTGGCGCGACCGGATCTCCCCCACCCGTGAGATGGGCATCGACTTCCGCAGACCCGGCTTCGACGCGGGCTGGGGCGCGGGCCTCGCCGCCGGCATCGGGCTTCCCGGCCTCCTTCTCGTGTACGCCGCGCTACAGCTCGGCATCAGCGCGCAGATCGTGCCCGCCGCCCTGGAGCCGTACTGGTGGGCGGTGCCGGTGCTGACACTCGCCGCCGTGCAGAACGCGGTGCTCGAAGAGGTGCTGGTGGTCGGATACCTGATCACCAGGCTGAAGGCGATGAACGTGTCCCCGGCCTGGATCATCGTGTGCTCGTCGGTACTGCGCGGCTCCTACCACCTGTACCAAGGCTTCGGCGGCTTCATCGGCAACGTGGTGATGGGCGTGGTGTTCGCCCTGTTCTACCTGCGGACCAAGCGGGTGATGCCGCTGATCGTCGCGCACAGCCTGCTCGACATCGTGGCGTTCGTCGGGTACGCCTCGATGCCCGACGAGTGGCTGACCTGGCTCAAGTCTGACCCGTCCTAGACCCTTCAATCTCTTATTTCGGGTACGCCCGAACTGCTCTGAATCGACGCTGAGCCCGGACCGCGACCGCCTCCGCCGTCGAGTGCGCGGTGACGGCGGTGGCGAGCAGCGTCAGCCCGGGGAAAGCGCGCCCGGTCAGTCGCAGGGCGGCCCACGCGCCGGCCGATCCGGCCAGGTTCCGCCGATCCAGGTGCAGGCAGGCCAGCAGGTCCTCGGCGCGGCGCGGATCCGTGGCGTCCAGCCCGTAGACGGCGGCGAGATGCAGGACCAGCCCGGCGTGGGTGACCACGCCGGAGGCGAAGAGGGCGGCCGGGGTGTACGCGCCGGCGAACGAGCCGAGAGCGCCGCGGACGGCGGCAGCCCGGGCGAACCGCTGCACGGCGAGGCGGGCCAGAGCGTCCGGGGTGGCCCGGGGGTAGGAGGCTCGGGTGCGGGCGGCCCAGGCGGCGGCTCGCGGCCCGAGCTGTTGGACGGCGGCGCTGGCCAGGGTCTCCGGGGCCCGATCGGGTGAGTTCCGAAGGTCACGGGCCAGGGTGTCCAGGAACGGCGGCGCAGGGGCCGCTTCGGGGACAGCCTTCTTGGCCGCTTTCCGGGGTGCCGCGCGTTTCGCGGGGGCGGCCCTCTTGGCGGGCGGGACCGCCGCCTCCGGCGCCGGCGACGGCTGGGGCGGGACCACGGGCGGGCGGGAAACCGCCTTACGCGGGGTTCGCGGAACACCTCCGCTCTTCGGGGAGGGGGCCTCTGCGGGTGGGGAGGTGTGGCGCGTACCCCCTGAAGGTTCTGAAGAGTGACCTTCGGCACCCTGGCCAGGTTGCGGGGGTTGGAAAGTCACCGCCGGAGGCACACCGCGACGCGCCCGGCCACGCGCCGGACGCCCCTCGGAGCCCTCAGGCTCGGGCGCGCTGAACGAGGCCCGCGGATCCCGAGCCCGCGGAGCTTGGGGACCAGAGTCTTCCTCCATCGCACGCAGCCTAGTCCCTCCCGCGACGTTTCGCCTGTTCGTGACCCCTTGGGAAGATCTTTCGCGGGTTGTGGGGCATCCTCTTTGTGCGACGCTCATGGGGTCCGGTATTCTCAAGCCTCGGTAGCTTCAGGGCTGCCGGGGAGACTTCGCCTAGTCTGGTCTATGGCGCCGCACTGCTAATGCGGTTGGGGTTTTAAAGCCCCTCCCGGGTTCGAATCCCGGAGTCTCCGCGCGAAAGTCGGTGTTGTAGGCTGACTGAGCAACACAGGGAGCGCCCGTAGCTCAATGGATAGAGCATCTGACTACGGATCAGAAGGTTAGGGGTTCGAGTCCCTTCGGGCGCACCGAGAAATTAACGCCGGGACCTGCGGAAACGCAGGCTCCGGCGTTTTTTGTTTCCCGCTTTCGAGCCAAGAAATCCCGTCATGTGGGATGTGGTGATCCGGTGCTGATCGCGGGTTCCGTCTGTCTGGGTGCTGACCAGCTCTTTTCTGTCCGCGCGCCCCCGGGTGCGGGCCGCCGTGGGATCGGCTGGCCGCTGAGACCGGGCCGTTTGGCGGCGATTGTTGCCCTCGGTAATCGATTCATAGCAGAAATGGATATGAATTCGAAGGCAGAGCCGCTGGCACCGTTTTGTCCCGCTGTCGGGTGGAAGTCTTCTTTATCTATGCGGTGATCCGGTGGTGATCGTCCGTCCTGTGATGCCTGAGTGGCCCCCGAACCTGGCCCGGCTCGAACGGGCTGCCGGTGGATGCGACTGCGGGGCGCGTCAGGGGACGGGGGTCCAATGCCAGGGTCGGTCCCCTCTTTCGCCTTTGATGCAGGCGAGGCGGTACAGAGCTTGGTCTTCGAGCTGGGGGTGTTGGGTGGCCATCTGGGCGGCGAAGGTGACCTTGCGAAGTTCCCTGGCGGCGCGGAGGACGGGGTATCCGGGCCATTCGGTGACGTCGTGGCCGTACTGATGGCAGAAGGTCGCCCACTCTTGGGCTGTCATGGTGGCGAAGGTGTCGTGGTCGACGGCGATGGAGGTGAGGTCCCATTCGGGTGGGCCAGAGGCGAAGCGTTCGAGGTCGAGGATGACCGGGCCGGACGTGGTGTCGACGATGTTGCCGCCCCAGGCGTCGCCGTGAACTGCTGCGGCGGGCAGGCCGGCGGGCAGTTCGGCGTACCGTTGTTCGAGGTCCGTGAGGTGCTCGAGGAGCCATTCCCGGTCGGAGTGGCCGAACACTGTTGCTTCCGCGATGCGCTGGTGGAGCCGGACGAACGGAGCCAGCGGGGGGAGCTGGAGTTCCGGCGGAGGCTGAAGCGCATGGATCCGGTGTAGGACGTCGGCGACTTGCTGGATGCTGCCTTCCCGGTGCGCGGGTAGCTCGCGCCAGAAGGTGACGGCGTGGCCGTCGACCTCTATCGGTTGGGCGAGGTCCGGTAGGGCCTCGACGACCGGGATGCCTTCCTGCTGCAGCCATCGGGAGACGCGGATTTCCTTGCGGGCGGTCTCGAACTGGCCGGCGCGTGTGATGCGGGCGACGACGCCACCGGGGAGCCGGTACAAGGTGTTTTCTGCGGCGCGGATCAGTTCAGCACCGGTGGAGTCGACACCGAGCGTTCGGCACGCGGTGAGCAGGACGTCTGATGCCGGTGTCACGCTGCCGCTCCGACCGTGGCCGCGATCCGGGCGCGCAGGGCCGCGACCTCCGGGATCGTGGTGTGGGCGCCGGCCAGCCGGTGTAGTTCGCGGAGGTCGTCGGCTGCCCGGCGGGAGCCGACTGCGCCGGCGTCGTCGAGGGCCTGGCAGCCGACTGCGGCGGCTTGTCGGGGATCGCCGGTGACCATGGTCAGCGCGGCGAGTTTGGTGCCGGAGATCGCGCGTGATCGGGCGAACTCGGGCTCGTGATGCTCGACGGAGTAACGGAAACGGTCGATTGCATCGGTGATGCGGTCGGAGCGCATGGTGATGTCGAACAGCGCGTGTGCGGTGTCGACGTGGTGCTGGGCGGCGTCGTAGAACCGCATCCAGGCCGGGTCTTCGCCGGGGTTCGCGTGGCTGAATGCCTCGTCTGCCATACCGACCGCTCGGAGCGCGTCCTGGGCACGTGGTGGTCCCATCTTTGCGAGGGCGCGGGCTCGTACGGTGTGGAGCATGGCCTGTTCGGTGGCGGTGAGCCGGTCGGCGCGCACGAGGCCCATCTCGGTGTAGGTGAGCCCGTCGTCGGCGCGTTCGCACCAGATTTCCTGGCGGGCCATGTTCGCGTAGAGGGCGGCGCGTTGGTGCCAGTCGCCGCCGATGTCATTGCACTGCAGGGCGAAGGCGAACCGGCGGCGCGCGGCGTGGTGGGCGTAGGCGTCGAAGTGCATGAAGGCGACGACGCCTGCGAGGTGGGCGATGGCGGTGGCCAGGTCTTCGGTCAGTGCCGGCGGGCAGGTCACGTCGAGGAGGCGGGCTGTCGTGCGGAGTCTGTCGTCGGCGATCTCTCTGGCCAGGGTGCCGCCGTGGGTGTTGTCCCAGTGCTCGAACAGGTCTGCGGTGGCCAGGATCCGCGCGACGTCCTCCGGCGACACGGTTCTCGGCAGGACGTCCTCGTCGCGGTCAGGGGCCAGCAGGTCCGGTGCCGGGCGGCGTGTGACCGGTCCTGACACAGCCGGGGTGGCGGCTTGCGGTGCCTGCGCGTCGGCCCAGCGAGAAGTTCCGTTACGGGGGGAGGGGAAGCCGAGTTCGTCGTCTGAGGACACCCCGAGCACAGTGCGCAGCGCGGCGCGGTAGTCCGCCCGGTGGGGGCGTCTGATGACGCCGCTCTCCAGCTTTCCGACGTAGTTGGCGTTGAAGGGGCTGGTGAGGCGCTGGCGAGGATCGGGAAACAGGATCTTGCTGACTTCGCCGGCCAGTTCGCCCCGGGACATGTCCTCGCCTGGCTGGCTGGGCGACCGTTGCCGCTCCCGCGCTCGCAGGAGAAGAAGGTTGGGCTCGGGTCTGGCACTCGGCACGACGGCCTCCGCGAGGTCACAGGTGATGTGAAAGGCGCATCTTTTGAACTGTTCAGTGCGTCGGTGAGAACAGGATGGCACCGTGCGTGATCGTCATCAACTGTCCAGGTGAAACTGAAGCCCGAAGGATGTGTCGGCGGCACGAAAAAACATGGCCGGCCCAGCGGGCTCGGCCATGTTTCTGTCTGTGGAATTCAGCGCGGGTCGAACTCGCCTGCCCGGACGCCGTCGAGGAAGTCGGCCCATGCCTGGTCGGTGAATACGAGAGTGCCGCCGTCGCGGTCCTTGGTGTCGCGGACGGCGATGAGTGGGGCGTTGTCGGCGGGGGCGATCTCCACGCAGTTGGCGCCGCCGCTGCTGCGTGACGATTTCCGCCACTGGGTGAAGTTCGGTTCTGTCACGCTGCCGTTCCTGTCGAAGTGAGCTTTCCGGTCTTTCCGGCGGTGTCCTTGAGTAGTCGCACGCTGGCTGTCGGGGTGAGCGCGGCGTCGTTGAGGCGTGCGTACAGCTCCAGGTAGTGGCCTACAGCGTCCGGATCGGTGAGGACCAGGTCGTCGGTGACGGTGTCGACAGCGACGACGACCGGGTCACCCGGATCGGGATAGGTGTAGAGGGAAAACCCGGACCGCGGAACGCTGAGCCCCGCGATGCGGGCATCGATCGGCAGCACCCTGACGACAACCTTCCGGTCACGTGTGGCCAGGTCCGCGATGTGGCCGAGTTGGAGGTGCAGGACCTCCAGGGTGACAGCCGGCCTGCGGATGGCGAGCTGGTCGATGACGACCTCGTAGTCCGGCCCGCCAGGACGGTGCAGCATCCGCTGACGCCGCTCCCGGGCTTCGACCGCGCGGGCCGGATCGAACCGCGACGACCAGTCGGCCTTGTCGATCTGGGCCCGCTGCTCGCTGAACGCGGACGTCTGGAGCAGGCCAGGCAGGAAGGTCATCTGGTACTCGCGAATGGAGGCGGCACCGGCTTCCAAATTGGCGTACAACGCCTGCCGGGTGCCCATCTCGTTGGCCCAGGACTCCCACCAGCCCCGCTCGCCGGCCTCGCGGGCGATCGTCGTGATCTGCAGCCACCGGTCGCCGTCGACGACGTCGAGCGCTTGGAGGATCCGCATGACGTCGTCGGGGTCCGGCCGCATCCGGGCGTTCTCCAGCCGGGACACGGTGGTCCGCGGCAGGCCGGCGGCGCGGGCCAGCTGATCAGAGGAGAGCTTGCTCTGCTGGCGCAGCGCGGTCAGCTCCGCCGCCAGACGAAGCCGCCGGACATACGTACTGATCAACCAGCACCTCCGCCAGATCCCAGACGGTGAACAGTGCGGATGCGCGGATATGGCACCCCGCGCAGCGTACCGTGCTGCATCAGCCGGCCGACATGAGCCAGAACGGGAGGCCCGGGAACCATCCCCTCCCCTCCCTGCGGATCCCTCCCCCTCCCTCCCCGGCCGAGATCCTTCACTCGCGCCGTGTGAGCGGGCCATGGTGGACCGCAGACCCCACCTGCAGGACCGGAGCTCAACCCGCCAGTTGGTGGGCGGAGAACACGGCAGTCCGGCCATCGGGGCCGTATCCGGTGTGCTTGCCGCGGGAACGAGGAGACGAACGATGGCAGAGGCGAACACGTACTACGCGGCTTCCGCTCAGAACCAACTGCATCAAGCGCAGGAGATCCTCGACGAGCACGTGACGTCCAGTGCGACCGGCCGGTGCCTGGCATGCGGATCGTTCGGACCGTGCCGGCGGCGTGAGAACGCGGCGGTGATCTTCTCCCGCACGTTGCGGCTGCCGACCCGTCAGCCCGGCGCCACGCGCCCGGAACTGGTCGGCGCGGTTCGCGCCGGCTCCGGGTGGTTCCAGAAGGCCGGCGAGGCTCGAGCCTTAAGAGCCGATGAGCCGTAGGCGCTGCGAGAGGCGGCTGAACGGAGCGGAACACCTGGGTATCGGACAAGCACGAAGTGAGGTGGGGTGTGATTTTGCGAAGTGAGCTGATCGCGGCGTTGACTGCCATCGGGATCGAGGTCGAGGTGCAGATCAGCTTGGACGGCATCCCGTTGGACATCGACGGGCTCGGTCTCGACGAACGGCGTGGCGTGATCTTCCTGCGACCACATCCGGAACACGTGCCGCAAGCGCTACGCCGGTTCGTGGCCGAGGTGACCTGCCGAGATGGCGGGGAATGGCCAGGCGGCCGCGGTGCCTACGGTCACGACGACCGGTAGGTGCCCGGTGAGGCATGCGCGTGTTCCGGATCGGCTGCGCGGGATGCTGCGGCTGGTGGGCGCCCGGGAGATCGAGGTTCGGCTCGGGGTGTCGCGGCAGCGGGTTCAGCAGTTGGCCGATCGTGCGGACTTTCCGGCGCCGTTTCATGAGTTGACGATGGGACGGGTCTGGTGGGCGCACGAGGTAGAGGCCTGGATCCGCGACCGGCGGCCGGGAGAGCAGTCGGGCGCAGCCGTAGAGCACGGCAGCGAGGACGCTGCCCGGCAGTTGGCCGAGCGGGTCGCCGACCACCTTGCCGAGCGGAGTCATGCCTTCCTCGGGCAGGACCGCATCGACGTGCTCGCGGACCTCTTGCACCTGTTCCTCGACAACAGCGGGTTTGCCGACGAAGCGTCATCCGAGAATGCCGGGGCGTGGCGAACAGGGCAGGGTCAGCGCGATTCCGGTGTGCGCTGACCTCTGCGGCGTGTGGGGCTGGGCTATGCGGCTTTGCGGGGGATGAGGTTGGCGGCGGCGTCGGCGTTGGGGCGGCGGAGGTCGAGGATGACGGAGGTGTAGGTGTCGGCGGTGAGGCTGAGGGTGGAGTGGCCGAGGACTTCCTGGATCTCTTTCATGTCGGCGCCGCCGTGGCGTAGGTAGGTGGCGGCGCAGTGGCGTAGGTCGTGGAGGCGTACGGGTGGTAGGCCGCTGGTTTTGACGAGGTGGTCGAAGCGGTCGCTGATGGTCTGGGGGTGCCAGGGCTGGCCGTCGGGGCGGACGAAGAACAGTCCGGTGTTCGGCCAGGTGTTGCCGTTGACCTGTTGCCAGCGGTGGCGCATGTCGAGGTAGGCGGTGAGCCCGGCGACGGTGGTGGGGCCGAGCGGGATGATTCGGTCGCCGGCGTCGCTTTTCACCTGGCGGGTGACCGGGGTGTAGCCGACGGCGGTGATCTGTTGGACGACGCTGAGGTAGGCCTCGTCGAGGTCGACGTCGTAGTCGCGCAGGCCGATGGCCTCACCGCGGCGTAGGCCGCGGTGCAGGATCAGTTCGAACATCGGGTAGAGCACGGCGTCGTGGTTCTGGGCGTGGTCGAGGAACTGTCCGGCCTGTTCGGGGCGCCAGACCATGACGGGGCTGGGGCGGTCGCCGGTGGCTTTCCACAGTTCGATGGCTTTCGGGGTCCAGACGCGGGCTTTGGGGCGGGCGCCGGATTCGAGTTCGATGCCCAGGGCTGGGTTGGTAGGGATGAGACGCGCGCGGCGTACGGCGTCGTTGAGCGCGGCGCGGAGGGTGGCGTAGAGACGGACCATGCTGGACGGTCCCATCGGCCGGATCCCCCGAAACCTGGTGCGTTCGATCGGGTCGGTGCCGGCCTTCGCGTCGCGGATCTGTTCGTTGCGCTGGTCGAGCGTGGTGAACATGGCCTGGATGTGGCTGGTCCGCAGGCTCTGGAGTGGGATGTCGCCGAGGTGGGGGATGAGGTAGGAGCGGATGTGGTCGCCGTAGGAGCGGATGGTGTTGGGCGACAGCCCGCGTCGTCCGGTGAGCCATGCGGTGAGGTATTCGCCGGTCGTGGTGGGCACGCTGGCGGGAACACCGGCGCGGACGCGGGCGGCGACGGTGTCGCGGTCGGGAAGCGGTACGCCGTTCCTGCAGCCGTGGAGCAGGTCGCCGATCTGGGCGGCGAGGCCGGTGTCGTCGCCGGCCAGGGCGAGCAGTGAACGGGCGTGGTCGAGTTCGGTACGGGTGGCGTCGCGGTCGGCGAAGCCGCTACGGCGTAGGAGTCGGCGCCCGCGTCCGGGGACGTTGGGTAGTTCGAGTTGGTAGCCCCAGGTGCCGTGGCCGGGGTTCCATGATCCGTTAGAGCGTCGCAGGTTCGGGCAGGCGCTGTTGAGTCGTTTGCCGGTGGCGGGGTCTTTGCAGCCGCACCGTTTGGTGATGGATCCTTCGCTGATCACGGTTCTCCCTGCTGGACGTGGTCGTCGGCGGCGGTCGTTCTGATTCCGCCGTGGTGATCCACGCTTCGCATCGCCGACCTGGTCAAGTCGCAGCCGGCGGACAGCCCGAGGACGGTGAGGATGCCGGCGACCGGGATCCGGTAGCGGGTGCCGGCACGGATGACCGGCGCCGGGAACCGGCCGTCGCGGGCGAGGTCGTAGGCCAGGGACCGGCCGAGGCCGAAGATCCGGGCAGCGGTGGGCAGATCGGTGACCGCGCCCAAGGCGCGGATGCGGTCCTCGGTCCACACACTGGCGGGGTCGTTCGCGATGGAGTCGCTGGGGTGGCGGTGGGCGTTCATGGTGGGAGTGCTCCTGTCGCACGAGAGATTCGCACGCATCCCTCGGCCTTCGACACCGGACGAGACGCGCCTTCCCCCTCGAAACGGGGTTTGTCAGCCGTGGCGAACACTCCCCGAGCTGACAGCGGTCTGACAACGACCCCGCGAACACCTGACAGCCCAGCTCAACGCCTTGATCACGAAACCGGCGGAGGCGGCTGACACGGATCCTTGCCGTTCACGGCCCGCGATGTTGTCAGACCGACGCGCCACGCGCTGCCAGACCGGACGACCTTGCATCCGCAGGTGAGGACCGGTTCCTTATGAACACCGCTGACCTGCGGAGTCAGACATCCACGCCGACCTGTCAGACGACTGTCAGTCCGGGGAGTGTTCGCCACAGCTGACAAACCCCGTTTCGAGGGTGGAGGCGTTCACCACCGCCGACCAGATCGTGCTCGGCGAGGGCCCTACCCGCCTCAACTCGGTAGCCGCGACCAGGCCGGCGCTGGACGGCTTCCGCCCATCCCACTTCACTCGACATTCGAGGAGAACGCTGTGCCACCCGTGTACTCATCAACGACAACGGTTCGATCGTCCGGTCGGATGTCAGCCTTGCCGTCAGTGTTGACGTCAGTCTTCAACCGGACCCCCGAACCGACCCCCGCGACCGCCTCACAGCGCAGGTCAGAGCGCCTGCCACCGACGACGGCGCGTCCTCCGACAGACCCCGTCATCCTCTGGGTCTCCCCGGGGGTACGTCATGGATGATCCCGTCCTGCGGGTGCAGTCCCAGCTCACCATCCGCGACCGGCTCTTGCTGGGCTGGCTCTACGACCATGGCGTGTTTACCACGCCCCAGCTCGCCCACGCCCTGTTCCCCTCACTGGACTTCTGCCAGCGACGGCTGCGAGCCCTCTACCAACTGCGCCTGATCGCCCGTTTCCGGCCCCAGCGCGCCGACGGCGGCTCGTACCCGTACCACTGGCTCATCGACCAGCTCGGCGCCGAGGTCGTCGCCGCCGCCCGCGACGAACGCCCGCCCCGCCGCGACCACGCCCGCCTCGAACGCCGCCGCTGGACCTCCACCCGAACCCTCGACCACCGCCTCGGCGTCAACCAGTTCTTCACCGACCTCGCCGGCCACGCCCGCACCCATCCCGGAACCCGACTCGACCTGTGGCTGCCCGAAGCCGTCTGCCAGCGAGCCGGGACATTCACCACCGACGACGACCCCGCACTGGTCCGCGCCTTCGAACCCACGGTACGTTCCGACGGATACGGCATCTGGATTGAAGACGGCCGCCGGGTGCCGTTTTTCCTCGAGTACGACACCGGCACTGAACAACTCAGCGTCCTGACCGCCAAACTCGCCGGCTACGCGAGCCTGTTCACCACTATCGGCCGTGCCTGGCCGGTGCTGTTTTGGCTCCATTCGTCAACGCGGGAACGCAACCTCCGCCAGAGACTCGCTGATTTGCCCCGTCTCGTCCCGGTAGCCACCGGCGCCCGCGACTACGCCGCATCCCGACGGCTGTCGCCATCTGAACGCGTCTGGACCTACCAGGACGAGGGTGGTTGCCGCCTCATCGATCTGAGCGGCGAGTAACGGCATGACGGCAGCACCTCGAGGCCGTGATTGGGCACTCATGCATCCGGCTTGATCAGACCAGGTCGCGAACCCAGCTGACGCCGCAGGCCAGCACGATGAACACGACGATCGTGCCGATCCGCATCCACGGCGGGTCCTGCATCTTGCGGTCGAAGCCGATGTGCAGGGCGATCCCGGCGCAGAGCGCGAACATGAAGGCTAGGAAGACGGTCATGGCCTGCCGTGCCGGGCTGTCGTCCTGCCAGAACGCGACGGCGCCGATGATGGTCGCCGCGAGGGGGGTTACGGAGAAAAAGAGCAGGGGGACCGCGATGCGCCACCGCTTCAGTGCATTCACGTGTTCTCTCTGTCATCGGCGGAATCGGTCGGCTGTCCGGGCGCCCTGAGCCGCTCGGCATCGCGTTCTATCATGGCGCGCTGCTCAGCGGGCAGGGCTGCCTGGGCTTCGAGCGCGGTGTCGATGGCCTTCACGAGCCCTTCGCCGTACCAGGTGCTGTGGCCGACGTCATGCAGCGTGGCCTCGCCTTTCAGGATGGCGTCGGCTAGCGAGCCGAAGGGGTCGTCTTTGCCCTTGGCCTCGGCGACGTGCCGAAGGACGGCCTGGGCGAGGGGATCGCGGAAGACTCGACCGCTCATGAGATCTGGCCCTTCCCTAGTATCCGGCGGGGTGGTGGTACGGGGCGATGGTCGGGATGTCCTTGACCGCCAGAGCGGCGCTGACCCCGCCGATCCAGCCGCCGATGAGCTTGAGCAGGTCTTCCGCCTGGCCGTAGAACTTCGAGATTTCGTTGTAGAGGTCCCAGGCTTGCCAGGCGTAGTAGGCGGCGATGGAGTAGCCGGTGATCGGCCCGATCGCGCTCACCAGCGTCGCGGTCCCGGCGGCCAGGGCACCGCTGATGACGAGCATCAGGTCCAGGAGGTCGCTGATTAGGCCGGCGGTGACGTCGTACAGCTTCTTGATCGCTTCGGCGGCTTGGTCGTAGAGGGTGTTGTACTGCTGGCAGATCTGCTCGAGTTCGGCGGTGGCGTTGCCGAGCGATAGGTCCCATTCGCGGAATCCGTCGGCGGCGTTCCCGCGCCAGGCCTCTGGGACGTCCATCGCGCCGGCGATGAGGTTGCGGCCGATCGCGCGGGCGGTCCCGCCGGCCTGGCCCATGGCCTGGCCGCAGTGCACGTACGCCTTCCAGTCGCCGCTGAACTGACTCGCCCATCCCTCGAGGGGGTCATGGCCGAAGACCCAGATGATTGTCTGGCGTAGCCATGCCGCAGGGCTGATGAGGTCAACCATGGGGTTGATCGCCCACATCTCGATCCCGATCGCGTACTCCGGGTTGCGCAGGAACTGGGCCGGCTCGGTGACATCGGCGAACGCGGCGCCGCCGACACCAGGGTCCTGCTGCTCAGCGAGTGCCCGTCGGAGGGTGTCGGCGTCTTTGGCGCCGGGGTAGGCGGCGTCGAGCGCCGCAGCCGCTTGCAGGTCGGTCTGGGAGTAAGCGACCTGGGCCCGGTTGACCTGGGTTCCCGCGGTCTGGGTGAGTTGCTGCAGGCGCTCCAGAGCGGAGGTGAGTTCGCCGTAGGCTTTCCGGTGCGGCGAGATCAGTCGCATGATCAGGCCGACGTCGACGAAGCTGAGATCGCAGTGCTTGTGCACGTAGTCGAGAGTGTTCGCGGCGTCGTCCGAGGCTCTCTGCATCTGGTTGTAGAGCTGATTGAGCCCGTTCGTATCGACGTATAGCTGTTCCATCGCACCTCCGCTCATCGACCAAAGTCGGTATGAGCCAGAGGAACCCACTCCTCGGCCCGACGACTTGGTGTACGACCAGAGATACTTTCAGGTTCATGTTGCAGAACCCACTGTTACCTCAGTTGCTCAATGCGCGTGGATGACGGCAGTGTTCATGTCGAGCCGGAGCGCCTTCCGCCGCTCTGCGATGGCTTTGACCTGGGTATCGAGTTTCCGGCGGACCCTTTTCAGCGGGTTGTCGGCGTCGGTGACAGGTTCGATGGCCAGCAGCGGAGCGAGCGCGTCGAACAGGTCACTGAGCGTGAGGAGACCAGTTGGCC
The DNA here is from genome assembly GCF_030269225.1 of Actinoplanes sp. NBRC 101535. Classification (NCBI taxonomy): domain Bacteria; kingdom Bacillati; phylum Actinomycetota; class Actinomycetes; order Micromonosporales; family Micromonosporaceae; genus Actinoplanes; species Actinoplanes sp. NBRC 101535. Next base: position 87,211 of record NZ_BSSY01000010.1, read on the forward strand.
CAAGTCATTAGCGGTTAGGAGCGGGCGGTACGTCTCCAGTGGCTGCCGCCAGCCGAGCTCGTCGATACCGGCATAGGTGTGATCGCCGTGCTGAATGTCGAGTGTGGCCTGGCCCGCCTCCGTGTCGTCGTCGTGCCAGCGGCGGCGCAGCCGTATCGGATCGGCGCTCCCGTCGACGCGAGTGACGGCCACAACACCTGCGGGTGCCGGCTGATGAAGATTGCGCCATCCTTCGCGGAAGATCCGGTTGTTCTCGGCCCAGCGCCGGCTGTCGCCGGTGAGGCAGAGTTCCATCGCTTCGGCGAAACTCGACTTGCCGGAGCCGTTACGACCGATGACTGGGGTGAGACCCGGCTTGGGCTGCAGGTGCAGCGTGGCGGCGGGACCTATTCCACGGAAACCCGCCACACCGATCCGCTCCAGAAAGATATGCCCTCGCTCGGCGTCTGGTGCCGCCTGTCCCGTCAATTGAGCCGTGGCTTCGCCCAGGTCATCTTGTAGTTGTTCCTCGCCCGCGTATGCGCCGAGGATGACCTGCCGAGTCCGATCGGTCACCGGGTGTTTGCTCAGTTGGATGAGCAGATGCTGTACGAGGGCGTGCTCAGTACTCACAGGCTCTCCTCCGCCGAGATTGCGGTAAAGCCGGCCACGGACAGCGGCGTCGAGCGGCGCTAGAAGAACAGCCTGCCGATCCCATCGCCCAGAATCCTCGCCGCGTCATCGGCCATGAAAGCTGCGATAGGACCGTCCGCTATCTCGACCAAGCGATAGCGAATCGCCTGCACATGAGCTATGACGGCCGCACGGTCCATCGGATTAGCCGTGGCGGTACGCTCTGCGAGGGCCACGTGTTCGAGCAGTTCGGATTCGGTGTCCAAGTCCAGCCCGAGCATTCCTCTCGCGTCCCGGAGGGCTCGGCACAGGCTCAAGACGTCGCCGACTAGATCGTCACTGCGGGGTGGGGTCATGGACGCCAGTCAAACGTAGACATCAGCCCGGGCCTAGCATGGCCACGGCTCTACTGACTGGCGAGTCCACGCTGGAGCCGCTGAATGGTCTCCAAGGCCAGATCCTCCTCTATGTCGCCGGACCATTTATGCCGAAATGCCGACTCCTCGGTCATTATGGCCTGCAGCGCGCCCCGCGCGAGGCTGATTAGCCGAGGAGTGGCCGTGATACCGATGGGATCGATGGGGGATACGGTGGCGTACGGCGTCGCGGGGACGAACCCGATGGCCGTGGTCTGCAGGACGACCGTAGCGGCGGCGACAGCCTCCGAGCACGTCGCACTGGTCAGCCCCGCCGAAATCGCGACCGCGTCGGCCAGCGTCGTCTCGACAAAGACGCTGCGTTGATCCGGGGGCGTGAGGTGGAAGCGATCGCACCATTCCACGGCCTCGTCGTTGTCGAACGGACCGACGTTCCAGGTGGCCATCGCACTCCTCGCTAGGCGGTGACTCGAACCGCCAGCGTCTGTTCGGTGACCGTGCCGAGTGCTCGCCAATCTACCGGCACCGCCCGCGACCTCCTCCCGGCTCGCCGGCCTCGTGTCGTAGGCCTCAGATCGAGAACGATCGGCGTGTTACTAGTCAAGATCAACAACTCCGCGGTATGGTTTAATCATGCTTGAGCCGCGCATAAACGAGACTAATGACCGCACCTCGGTCGAGCTGTTCGCGGGTGGCGGCGGCTTGGCCTGGGGGGTGCACAGCGCTGGTTTCCGGCCACTGCTGGTCAACGAGCTGGTGAAACACGCCTGCGCGACCCTGACGGCCAACAAGGCCGAGTTGCGTGGTGATCAGGAGCGCCTACCCGAACCAGGCGATAAGTGGCCGCTGGTTCCCGGCGACGTCAGCGAGGTCGAGTTCCACTACCTCTGGGACAGGGTGCATTTGCTGGCTGGAGGGCCTCCGTGCCAGCCCTTCAGCCTTGGTGGCGTCGCGAGGGGCGATGAGGACAAACGGAACATGTTTCCCCAAATGTTCCGGGCCATCCGGGAGATCCAGCCCAAAGTGGTGATGTGCGAGAACGTTCAGGGACTGCTGCGGCCCTCGTTCCGCCCGTACTTCGAATACATCGAACGCGAGCTCGGCCTGCCCTTCGAGGAACGTGACGCGGGTGCCACTTGGCAAGAGCACGACAAGATCCTTCAAGAGCGTCTGTCGGCCGAGTCGCCTGATCCGAAGAAGAGATACCAGGTCATCACGACCAGGGTGAACGCAGCCGACTACGGTGTCCCGCAGATCCGTAACCGAATCATCATCGTGGCCTTCCGGAGCGATCTCGGCGTCGACGTCGAGAAGTTCAAGAAGTCGATTGCGCCCACCCACTCGGAGGGGGCACTCATCCGCTCGATTAAGGACGGGTCCTACTGGAAGCGGCACGACAAGGCCCGGAAGAAGGCCAAGCTTCCACCGATTCCCGCCGCGGTAAAAGCGCTCGTCGAGTCGCGCCTGCCGAAGCAGGAGCCGTTCGACGACGGAAAGGTGCCCTGGCTGACCCTCCGAGACGCTCTGTTGTACGAGTACGACAAGGGCGAGTACCAGGAGAACCCCCTACCCCCGGTCTCCTGGGAACACCTCGACCGCATCGACCGTGAACCGAACGGGATCAGATACCACGTCGGCTGGCCCGCAGCCCGCATCTACCCCGGCCACACACCCAACGAGTTGGACAAGCCCGCCAAGACCGTGAAGGCGGGTGTTCACGGCGTCCCCGGCGGAGAGTCGGTGCTCCTCACCGACGATCAGTTCGCCGAGACCATCGACGACGAACAGGCGGTGTTCCGGCACCGATACATGACAGTGCGGGAAACCGCACGTGTCATGACGTTCCCCGACGAGTGGAAACTCGCGGGACCTCGCGGCGAGCAGATGCGCCAACTGGGTAACGCCGTACCCGTCAAGCTGGCCGAGTTCTTCGCCACCGCCGTCGCGGCCGCGCTGGACGACGCCGACAAACGGCGATGAAAGAGACCCACGAGCAAGGCGAACGCGGCTGGGCCGACTCCTGCCCCGACGACCGCGCCTGGCGCGGCCGCCAGGGCCGGAGTCGGCGCGCGCTCGCCGCCGAACAGGACCGTGCCGCTGGCGGACCCGACCAACGCTGGGTCAACCTCGACGACGGCCGGCAGGCACACGCCTCGGTAGCCCTAAAACTCTTCTCGCGAACTCGAAGAATCAGAGCCTACCTGCGCTGGTCAGACAGGGGCCGATCCCCAGAGCGGTACCTCGGCGAGGTCGGACACCCGACTCGTGGGGAGAACCTCAAGGAGGGCTGGCGGCTGGCTCACGCCAAAGGACTGACCGCGCCAGCCGCCCCACCACCGGAATCATGGGCTCAGAACCGCGCGGTGCGTTCCTCCATGCAAGGCAACAAAGGCCGCGACACCGCCCCCGAACGCAAGCTCCGCACCCATCTCCACCAACGAGGCTTTCGCTACCGCGTTAACGCGCGTCCGATACCAGGTCTGCGCCGCACGGCGGACCTACTCTTCCCCCGCCTGAAGATCGCCGTCTTCGTTGACGGTTGCTACTGGCACGGCTGTCCGGAGCACTACCGCCCGTCTCGAGCGAATCAACAGTTTTGGCACGCCAAGATCGAGGGCAACAAAGCCCGCGACGCGGAGACCGACCAGCTATTGGCGGCAGCGGGCTGGACAACGATCCGAGTATGGGAGCACGAGGTGCCACAGCCGGCGGCGGAGCGGGTTGAGGCCGCCGTCCGCGGCACCCGTAAATGAGGCGATCATCAGTCGAACAGGTCACCCTGTTCCGACGTCTCGACATCTCCGGTGTCAAAACGCTGCGGACCCGGCGTCTCGTACACCTCACCGTCCCTGGGGTCACGATGCCACCACAGCAGAGCGCTGTCGTACGAGGTCTCCTCCTTGTAGAGGATCACGTATCCGGGGAGCGCGGTCGCCTGCCAGCCTGCGGGCAGCGCGTCGATGATCGAGATCAGCGCCTCCCTGGCCGGCAACTCGACAGCCGGCAACTCAACACGCGTGCGTTTAAGCTCCGCCAGGTGCGCCCCGTTCTTGTTCTCGTACCGCAGAAGGTACGGAAGTTCGCGTTTGAGCTTGTCCAAGAGATCGGCCACCGCCCAACCAGTGACCGGGATGCTCAGCCGATAGTTAAGATCGATCGGATAAACGGCATCGAAGTGTTTGGCCTTCACGACGCTTCGGTCACGGTTCCGGCCGGGGTCCTTGTTGCCGAAGCCATTGGTGTTCCAGGGGATTGTGTCGTCGAGTCGATACTTCTTGATCAGGAGCTTCTCAGGCGCGGCGGAGTCTAGGTCTTCGTCCACGTAGACGCAGGTGAAACGAACGTCAGACATCGTGATGCCAGCACGTCCGGAGAGCTTCCGGTAGTGCTGCTCGAGGCGGGCACGGAGGTTGCTCGCCGCCTTGCCGACGTATACGCGCTTCCCATCGACGAAGAGAACATACACCCCCGGCCGCGCCTCGACCTTACTAAGCGCCCCTGGGCCCAGCACGGCTGGTGAGAGCGGCTTAAGCGTGGTGGCTAGTTGATCGGCCAACGCCCGCGTGATGCTCAGTCGAAACTCGGCGATCCATGCGTCCATCCCGAATCTCCCCGCGTCCAACTATCACGCCACTGCCGGCGACATCCGTGGTACCGGAGCCGTCAGCACTCAAGGCGATCACTCTAAAGCATCGTCTCGATACGGTGGTCGCAGTCAACCGCGGCGAAGCGCTCGCCAGGCGAGGCGGCCAGCGCCCAATAGGCGTGTCGTCGTGATCTTCATGGCGGCGGAGCAACTGATGGCGGATCGCAAGGGTCAAAGCATCGGAGGATTCGATGTACGAACCATGGACCGCAGGGTCTAAGGCTGGCCCTGACAGGAACTTATCTGAGCGGTGAATCGGCGTCAACGCTTTGGGCATAACCGACGGGTGCGGCAATTCCTCAAAAACCGGCGGCGACGCGTACCTAAGGCAATTTCCGTGCCTTTCCCGATAGGGCCTTGCGCGCCTCGTGGAAAATCTCCACTGTGTAGTGCAGTAAGGCGGACGGTGCTACCGAACGCGAAGGGCGCGCGCATTCTTGGCGTGGTTTGGTGGTCTGTTGAATGAGGAGGGATCACATGGAGGGCGAACCGTTCACTCGGTGTCTCGATGTGCTGGTCGACGACGCCGAACGCGCTGGCGGGATCAGTTGGTCTGATGTCGTACGGGTAGCCGCTGCGCGTGGGCTCGCCGACGAGGTCGCGAACCTGCTCGCGGCCCTAAACGACCTCGACGTCGATGTCGTCGGCGTACCGTCCGGAGTTCGGCTCGCCACCGGGCACGACGACAAGAACGTGTCCGGATCACTGCCGGCGCTCATGCGCGTCCACCGGATCCTCAGGCCGGAACAAGAAGTCACTCTCGGACAGCGTATTCAAGCTGGCATTGGTACAGCGTCCCGATGCTTCATCGAGCGGCGGCCGCCCCGTACGGACGAGCAAGCCATCATCGCTGATGGTGAAAGCGCTAGAAACGACCTGATCGTCGCTAACGTCCGGCTCGTCGTGAGCATGGTGCGCCGATACGTCTACCGCGCCGGCGATCTGGACTTCGACGACTTGGTACAGGAAGGCACCCGAGGGCTTTACCGGGCCGCGATCAAGTACGACCCTGAGAAGGGCTACAAGTTCTCCACCTACGCAACGTGGTGGATCCGCCAGCATGTGGAACGCGCCATCGACGACACCGGCGCGATGATTCGAGTGCCGGTGCACCTGTGCATGGAGATCCGCCGGATCCAGCATTACGCCCGCGATTTCGAGGTGCGTAACGGTCGAAGCCCGACCCTGGCCGAGTTGGCCACGGGGGTCGAACAGGATCCGGGTCGCGTCCAAGCGATGCTGGACGCGGTAGCCCCCGTCGCTCGCCTCGACGCGCCCGTCGGCGAGGACGATGGCGGGAGTGCCACCCTCGCCGACTACGTCCTCTCCGATCAGGAGCCTGGGCCGGAAGACCGCGTTATCGACCAACTGGTGGCACAAGCTCTCATCCGGCGACTCGAGGTGGTCCTCGATCCAAGATCGATGCGCATCGTCGAAGGCCGGTTCGGCCTCGGTGGTGGTGAGGAGCGGACGCTGGAGTACCTGGGTGCCGAACTCGGCATCACCCGAGAACGAGTCCGGCAGATCGAGAAGAAGATTTTCCAGATTCTACGAAGCGATAAGGAGGTCCGCACGTTGGCGGAAACCGTGCTGGGCGGTGTCGCGTGAGCCAACATGTGGCATATGAGCGCTTCGTTCGCTGGCTCGACACACGGGTTACCCATGAAGGCCGTGGCGACCTTCTCCAGGCCCTGGACGTCGACCCCTCGGGCGTGTTCTGGCTAGGGCGGCTGGCACCTGAAAGCGCCGCAGTCGCGCGCTCGGGTCGCGAGCGGCGGATGGATCCTTGCGCCGTCGGTGCGCGGATCCGACTCGCCGCGCCGGGCCCATGGGCGTTTCGAGTGTGCGTCGAGGCCTGTGGCTGGCACCGTGTCGAGGCGGGCTCGGGTGGCGGCGGGAGTGACAAATGGGCCAAGTCCGAGATCGTGACGGTCGACGTGCCAATCGACATGCCCGCCGGAGTCGAGCGAACCTTTGGCGCCGAGGCGATCACGACACGGCTACGCGCGGTGGGGGTGTCGGCGACAGCCGAGATCCGGGTCACCGACGAGTCATGGCGAGACGGCCGGCCGGAGATCACCGTTGAACTGGTCAATACGACCCCCGAGGGGAAGCAGGTGCCTCGCGGTGAGCGCTACCTCTTTCAAACCAAGCTGACCATCAGCGGGCTCAAAACTGTCCCATTCGTTCTTGAGTCGCTGCCCGACAGCTTCCGTTACGACCGCTCGCTCGACGCCATCGGCATCAACTGCGGGATCGAGAAGGATCCCAAGACCGAAACTCTGATGACGGCGGACACCATCGTGGTCGAACGTTGCCGTCCCGAGTACACGTTCGACGACACAGCCAGGGAGGTACTCGACCTTAAGTTCGACACCTTGGCACAGGCACCGCTGGACTCCACCCGGCAATTGGCCGACGCCTATCACCGCTGGGGCGACCGCTATTGGTCCGATCATGTACTCGACGCCCGAGCCCGGCAAGAAGGCTGGAGTGCCGAGATGGCCGACTACGCACGAGCGGAGGCCGACGAGTATCGCGCTGAGGCCGCTCGCATCCGTCGCGGTGTTGAGATCCTCGCCTCGGATGCCACACTGCGCCGGTCGTTCACGTTGATGAACGAGGCCATGTCACTCGCCGCTCGCGGGAAGTACCCCGACTGGCGACCCTTCCAGCTCGGCTTCATCCTCTCCGTCCTGCCGAGCCTCGTCGACGGGCAGCAGGAGTGGGACACCGTCGAAATCGTCTGGTTCGCGACCGGCGGCGGCAAGACCGAGACCTACCTCGGGCTCCTGCTCCTCGCTGCGTTCCACGACCGCCTACGCGGTAAGAGGTCGGGAATCACCGCCTGGAGCCGGTTCCCGCTTAGGATGCTCTCACTTCAGCAGACCCAGCGTTTCGCCGACGCTCTCGCCGCCGGCGAACTCGTCCGGCGAAGGCACGAGATCAAAGGGCACCCCATCGCGCTGGGCTACTTCATCGGTGGCACCTCCACCCCCAATGAGATTCCGAAACAGCCGACCGAGATGAACCCCATCGACGTCGAGGACGACACGATGCCCGCGAAGTTTCAGATCTTGAGCCGCTGCTCCTTCTGCGCCGCGACCACGGTCGAGACTCGCTTCAACCGGCGCGAGTGGCGCTTGGAGCACCGCTGCCTCAACGCGAAGTGTGACCTCGCGGGAGAACCACTGCCGCTGTACATCGTTGACGCCGAAATCTACCGATTCCTGCCCACTGTCGTGATCGGCACCCTCGACAAGGCCTCAGTCATCGGCATGCAGGCCAATATGCGCGGATTCGTCCACGGTCCTACCGCCTGGTGCACGCGAGAGGGGCACGGCTTCACCTACGCCAAACGCGGTTCGCGTAAGAGCGGATGTTTGGTACCCGACTGCGACGCACCCACGCTGCCGATCACCGAAGAACAGAGGTCTCGTTTCGCACCCACCTTCCGCCTCCAGGACGAGTTACACCTCTTGCGAGACTCTCTCGGCGCGGTCGACTCCCACTACGAAGCCATCCTCGACGGGCTGCAGCGCGAACTCACCGGCCGCACCAGCAAAATCATCGCGTCATCCGCGACCCTCGAGGGATACGCCCGTCAGGTCGACACCCTCTACTCGAGACCGGGTCGAGTATTCCCACAGGCCGGCCCGACGGCCGGACAAAGCTTTTGGAGTCGAGAAACCGATCGGCTCCTGCGCCGATTCGTGGCTGTATGGCCCCGCGGCGTTACCCTGGAATGGGTGTCGGACCGCACCACGACGATCCTGCAGCAGAGCATCCGAGACCTGCGGGAGAATCCGGAGACGCTGAGCCGTGACATCGGCATCGACTCACAGCATGCCACCGACATCGTTAACCTCTACGGCACCGACGTCATCTACGGCAACACCGTCCGCGACGTCGAAGCCGCCCGCCGATCCATGGGCACCCAGGTCCCCATCGAACCGCTGCGCGTCGAGTCACTCACCGGCCAAACCAGCTTCACCGAGGTCCGTGACGTCCTCGCCGATCTCATCAACCCCGGCACCGAATTCAACGACCGCATCCACGTGGTCACTGCGTCATCCATGATCTCGCATGGCGTTGACGTCGACCGCCTCAACATCATGACCGTACTCGGTGTCCCGCTTACGACCGCCGAATTCATCCAAGCGACCGCCCGCGTCGGACGTACCCATCCAGGCCTGGTCTACGTCATCCACAAAGTGGGTCGCGAGCGAGATTCCACCGTCTACAGCCACTTTCGCGCCTTCGTCGAACAGGGCGACCGATTCGTCGAACCCGTACCCATCACACGATCAAGCCGGAAAGTACTAGAGCTCACCACACCTGCCGCCGTCGAGGCCCGCCGCCTTTTCGTCCACGAGCCACGCTCGCCCCAGCAACGGCTCACCACCATCCAGCTACTGCGCGAGTACGTCAACCTGACCGGACTCTCCCCCGAGGCCGAGGTCGACGCGATCGCCTCGATCCTCGGCGTCCGTGACACCGAGTACCTACTGCGTGAGGACCTCGAGACCGACCTCATCGACGGGTACTTCGCGAAGCTGCAGGAGTACGGACTAGGACTGAAGTGGCCCAGCGAGCTGCTTAATCGTAGGCCCATGCTCTCACTGCGCGACGTCGAGGCGCAGATCCCGATCAGCGACGACTAGTACGGGGACAGCGACACAATGAAGGACACACGCAGCGGCTCGCAGGTCCTCTACGGATTCCTGCCGCAACAAACCGGCGACCTCCGCGGCGGCATCTACCGCACCACTGAATGGCGCGACCCCAAACCGGTCGACGTCGACGACGCCATCATCCGCCGCCGGCTCATGGACCAACTAAACGGATGGGCCAACCACGGTGACGACACCGGCATCACGGCAAGTCTCCGCCGTGGCGGACCGCTCGAGGTCGTCGAAGTCAACCCTGATCGCGGAGTCCGCGTCGAGCGCTTCCCCAACGTTTACGTCTGCCGCAAATGCAGGACAGTCGAGGATCGCCTCGACCGACCCTGCCCCACCTGCGGCGCCACCCGCCAATGGGACCAGCTCCACTTCGTCGCCTACCACGAATGCGGTTACCTCGAGGCGCCCGTCATCCCACGGTGCCCGGCCCATCACGTCAGCCGGATGCCGTACCAGAAGAGCATGGACGCCAGCCGGATCCGTTTCGAGTGCCCGAAATGCAAAACCCTGATCCGCCAGGGCATGGTCCACAGGAAATGCCCCTGCGGCCGATCGTGGGGCACACGACGCAACGGTACGACACTGGTATACAACGTGCACCGCGCCTCCACCGTCTATGCCCCACAAACATTCACGTTGATCAACCCTCGCAGCCGTAAGCGCATGGCTGAGGTCACCGATGCCGGCGGGCCTCGCCGCGCGCTCGCCTGGGCGATCTCCGGATTCCACACACGCAAGCCCGGATCAGACCAGCACACCAGCGCCTCGACCATCAGCCAGCTGCTCGACATGGGTTTCGATCGACAGACAGCCGAAAAGATGGCTGCTGTCGCCGCCGACGCCGGGGCGCTCGGCCCTGAGGACAACATCGGCGCCCTGGCTAACGCCCCAGTTGCCCGCATCGAAGACGCCGAACGTCAGGCCGTTGATATCGCCCTAGCCACCATCGAGTCCCGCGTCTTGGTCGAGGACCTCATCAAGCCGGAGACGCCGGACCACGCCCGGCGGACCTATGAGACCGAGTACCCGGCCGCGATCGACCGAGCCGGCTTCTCCGGCATCGACTTGATCGACCGATTCCCGATTCTGCGGGCGGCCTACGGCTATACCCGCGGCGGCCTGGAGCCCGGCAAGACCCGGCTCAACCTATTTAGCGGTCGCCGCGGCACCCGGATCTACGCCGACCCTCAAGACTCCGAAGCGCTCATGTTCCGCCTCAACCCGCTGCGCGTTCACCACTGGCTGGCCAGCCGAGGCCACCACCTCGATCCAGCCACCGACGACAGTGAAGCACGGGCTATCCTCGCCGCCGCGATCTCCGTACCGGACCGCTTCGTCGATGAGGAGCAAGCCACCCCGGCCGGCCGGGACCTCATCGAATTGGTCCATACATATGCGCACCGGGTTATCCGTAACCTGTCGGTCTTCGCGGGAGTGGACAGAGAAAGCCTAGGCGAATACCTCATTCCCAGCCACGGCGTCTTTTTCGTCTACGCCGCCACCCGCGGTGACTTCGTGCTCGGCGGGGTGCAGGCGGTATTCGAGAACGATCTGCACCACTTCCTCAACTCGATGCTAAGCGCCGAGACTCGATGTCCGCTCGACCCCGCTTGTCGCCGTCATGGAGGCGCATGCCAAGCCTGTTTGCATCTCGGAGAACCCGTTTGTGACCGCTTCAATCACTATCTTGACCGAGCCGCCCTGTTCGGGCCCGACGGCTACCTCGCCGCACACTCAACCCGGACGCTCAGGCGAGGGCCGTCTGACGCACTGCCAGCGGGCAACGCTGACGAAGGTACGCCAGTCCCGAGCTGATCGGGTGCTCGTGGCATGGCCATACGGCTGAAATGTTGAACCAAGGGTGGGCGTTTCGTGCTTGAGGGCGGCCAGCTCGCCGACACTACGGTGCAACTCGGGCCACCCGAACGCTAGGCGGCTAGCAGACGTCCCACTGCGGGTTCGGAACTCAACGCTCATCGTTACTGGCACCTGGAATGAGAACAATCGCCGATCGCCAGCGCCGACCGGCCTACTCAACTGACAATAACTAGAGGTAGCTGGAGGATTGGCTTGTCAACGTGGCGGGAAAGCGTCCCCACCGATGGTTCGGTGCATCTACCTCCAGATGCGCACGCTCTCGAGGGTATCGGTCGAAACCATAGCCTCGAGACCGCGCTGGCTGATCTTGTTGACAACTCTATCGACGCGTCCGCGACCGAGGTCGTCATCCGCTTCGTCCAGCGTCGGGGAAGGCTTTGCTCGCTGTACGTGGCGGACAACGGCCGGGGAATAGCGGCGTCACGGATCGACTCCGCCATGACAGTCGGCGGGCGTCGTGACTACCAGCAGGGAAGCTTGGGTAAGTTCGGGCTGGGAATGAAGGCGGCCTCATTCAGCCAGGCCCGTAGTCTCACAGTGTTAACCCGTACGGGTGATGGCGCTACGAGCGGTCGCCGGTGGCACCTAGGCAGCGCCACGGAATTCCGCTGTGACATCGTGGCGCCGGAGTTCGTCGGGGAAGAACTCGACCGAGACTGGGGATTCAAGTCGGCGGGCGCGGGCGGACGCACCGTTATCCGGTGGGACGACGTGACGGGCTTCACGGCCAGCGATGACCGTGATCGAGTTCAGGGGTTCCTCACCGCCACTATCACCAAGATTCTCAATCACCTCGGTCTAGTGCTGCATCGATTCCTCGCTCGAGACGCCCTTCGAGTGTTCGTCGATGTCGAGGACGTCGATCGCGCCGCCGTTGGCGCGCGTTTCGAGGCGGAGGCGCTTAACCCCTTCGGATACCACCGTCCCGGCCACCCTGACTACCCGAAAACGCTCACCGCCGCACGCGACGGCATCTCGCTCAACCTGTCCTGCCACATCTGGCCGGGACGGTCGAAGCTGCCGGAGTTCAAGCTTCCGGGCGGCGCGAACGAGCGCCAAGGCCTCTACTTCTACCGCGCCGATCGGCTCCTACACGCCGGCGGCTGGGACGGCTTGACCGTGACGGACCCTCGCCTCCAGTTGGCGCGGGTCACGATCGACATAACCGACGACATCGCCGGCTTGTTCTCTATGAATCCCGAAAAGTCGCGCATCACCGTCGGCCCGGACTTCGCACACCTGATCGAAGCGGCCCGCAGTCCCGACGGCTCCACCATCGGCGACTACCTACGGGACGCGGAAAGCGTCTACAAGCGCTCGCGTGAGCGCAGCCGGGACCGCCGCAAGATGCTTCCCCCTGGCAAGGGCTTCGAACCCGCCGTCAAACGAGCCATCGGCGAGGAGATCCCCTTCATCGACGGAGAAGAACCAATCGACGTCCGATGGCGACGGGAGGAAGGCCTCGACTTTTTCGCCATCGACCGGGAGAACCGGACGATCTGGCTCAACGATCGATACCGGCAATCGATCATCGGCGAGGCACGCGGCGGGCTCAACGACGCCCCGATGGTCAAGGCACTCGTCTACCTTCTCATCGAGGATGTGTTCCAGGGCGAATACCTCGGGGCCAAGGATAAGGACAACATCGCGCTGTGGCAGGAAGTCCTCACCGCCGCGGCTCGGTCCCAACACGCGCGAAGTACGCGCCAGTGACCATCCCGAAGCGGCATCTCAGCCTCGCCGGGTTTCGCCAGTACCTGGCCAGCGGCGTCGCCATCGCCCATCCCATCGACGGCGACCCGCCGCTGACCCTGATCATCGACCCACACATTCCCGCCCTGACCTTGCGCTGCTCATACCCGAGCGGGAAACCGACCCCAGCTCTCCACACCGACAACATCAAGATCAGCAGATGGTCGCGCGATCCCAGCCAACTCCAGCTCGTCATCACCGACGCCGATCTACTTCTCGACGCCTACCCGCTGTTATGCGCGATCGCGGATCGCGTCCAACTGAGCGGCCAGGACTTCGCGTCGGCGATCATGGAGAGCGTCAACAGCCTGCGCTCGCTGTTGCAACTGGGCCGCGCGTTGTCCCGGGAACGGGAACTCGGCCTCTGCGGCGAACTCCTCATCCTGTTAGGCACCGGCCGTCACCTCGGCCCTCAGGAGGCGATCGCGGGGTGGCGGGGACCGCATGCGGAGGAACACGACTTCTCCATCGCCGGCATGGACGTCGAGGTCAAGACCACCGCCACGGAACGCCGCACGCACTGGATTAACTCCCTCACACAGTTGGACGGTAATGAGGGCACCCCCCTATGGGTGGTCTCCCATCAACTCACCGAGGCTGGCCCGCAGGAAGGGTGGCGTCTTCCGGATCTTGTCGATACAGCCCGCGACCTCTTCGCCGCGACAGGCGCCACCGCCACCTTCAACGACCGTCTCGCCGCCGCCGGATGGTCCGAGCCATTCGCCGACCTGTGTATGACCCGATGGCGGCGGCGATCGCCATCCAAGGCGTTCCTCGTCGCCGCTGGTTTCCCTCGGCTCACCTCAACGCAGCTCGCCCACGTCGACTACGACCGAAGTCGCCTTGTCTCGGTCAACTACCGCATCGATCTCAGCACGCAAAGCCATAGCGACGCGGTCCCGGCTCTCCTATCCGACATTATCGCTACCGAGGTGACCGTATGAACGAGTCATTTGCCCTCAGCTACCGCGCCGCGTTGAACGCGATGTCGTTGCGAGGACCGCGTCCCATCCACGCCATAGCCACAGCGATGGCCGAGGATCCCTCGAGCCCCGCCAACGATGACAGCCTCGGTGCCTACTTGATGGCGGCGGACTCCGACGACCCACTGCGTCGGCAATTCGCGGTCACCTTGGCCACCTGGGACGCCACTGAGGGCGAGTCCTGGATCGGCGACACCGAACCCGGCACGCCCCAGCGGCGAGCGCATGTCACTCGTCTGCTCGAGGTCAGCGACAAGATCGCCCAGATTCTTCTCGATCGTTTTCCCGTCGTTGTTGACGACGACACCGTGATCGACGGTGACTGGACACCGTGGTACACCCCGCAGGTGCGCCAGAACGGGAACTTCTACTGGCAGCACTACAGCGACCACCTCATGAACAACCGAGGCTTCGGCGGCCCTGCCATCGCCGGCCTCGACGCCGCGACCACCAAGGTCGTCGAACGACTCGCGAACCCGGCCGCCCCAGCTCGCTACCAATCCAAGGGACTCGTCGTCGGGTACGTGCAGAGCGGCAAAACCGCGAACTTCACCGGCGTGATCGCCAAAGCAGTCGACGCCGGCTACCGCCTGATCATCGTGCTGACCGGAAGCACCGACCTGCTGCGCGCACAAACCCAACGGCGCCTCGACATGGAACTGGTCGGCCGCGAGAACCTACTGCGTGGAATCAGCGAGACCGACACCGAGGCCTTCGAATACCATTCGGACCGCGACTGGCTCGACGGAAAGTTCGTCCAGCACGGCATCCGACCATCCGACGCCGGGCGTCCCGACATCGTCCGCCTCACCACCCGAGCCTTCGACTACCGAAGCCTCCAGCAAGGCATCAGCGCCTTGGACTTCGAACGTCCCGACCGCACTAAGCCGATGTACGACCCGGTCAATCTAGCCGGCAGCAACGCGAGACTTGTTGTCGTCAAGAAGAACGGAATTGTACTCGGGAAACTAGTCAAGGACCTCGGAAAGATCACGACCCGGCTCGCGGATATCCCAGCCCTCATCATCGACGACGAGTCCGATCAGGCCTCACCCAACACGAGTAACCCGAAGAAGTGGCAGCAGGACCAGAAGGAACGCACCATCATCAACAAGCGCATCGGCGAACTCATGGGCCTGCTTCACCGGTGCCAGTATGTCGGATATACCGCGACGCCCTTCGCCAACGTCTTCATCGACCCAACGGACGCCGAGGACATCTTCCCAAGCGACTTCCTCATCTCCTTGAAGCGCCCGTTCGGCTACATGGGCGCTGCGGACTTCCAGGACCTCGATGCCGACTTCAGCGAACAATCGGCGAGTATAGGTACCTCGAACGTCGAAGCCCATGTGCGAATGCTCAGCGACGACCCAGACGATAAGTCGCGACTGCAGGAGGCCATCGACGCTTTCGTCCTGAGCGGGGCGTTCAAGCTCTACCGAGAATCGCACGGTACCGGAAAATTCCGACACCACACCATGCTGGTGCATCACGCGATGCAACGCGCGGTGCACGCGGAGAGAGCCGAAGACGTGCGAACCGCGTGGCGGACGGGCGGCTACTACTCCACCGACTGCTTTCATCGCCTTCGCGAACTCTTCGAACGAGACTTCGCGCCCGTCGCTCGCGCCACCGCGCCTGGCGAACCCATCCCAGCCGACTTCGCGGAGCTGTCGGATCACATCTCAGGCGCCGTTCGCCGGATCGGGCAGAGTGGCGATCCGGTCATCGTTGTCAATAGCGAGAAAAGCCTCGAGAATGAGGAGATTGACTTCGATGGCGGGGCGGTATGGCGTATCCTCGTCGGCGGCAACAGCCTAGCTCGTGGCTTCACCGTTGAAGGGCTGACGATCTCGTACTACCGACGAATGACGAAGCAGCAAGATACCCTGATGCAGATGGGACGCTGGTTCGGTTTCCGTCCGCACTACAAGGACCTCGTGCGGCTCTACATCGATCCCACCTTGCACACCGCTTTCGAAGCCAGCTGCCGCGACGAGGAACACTTCCGCGCCGAACTCAAGCAGTACGCCGACCCGGTCGATGGCCAAAAACAAGTCACGCCGGCTGAGGTGCCGCCCTTGGTCGCGCAACACCTGAGCTGGCTCAAGCCCGCCGCGACGAACAAGATGTATAACGCCGAGCTGGCAGAACGTCGGTCGCCTGGCATGGCGGTGGAACCCCGCGGATGGCCCGCCGCCGCGACGCTCAAGGAGGCAAACACTAAGGCCTTCAAGCCGCTGATCGACGCCGCGACGACGTGCACCCGGCTATGGGGCACGCTCCCAGATGAAGATGAATTCAACACCTCGGGTTCATGGGACTACTACGCGTGGATCGGCAGAGTCAGCCACGAACAACTTGTTGAAGCGGTCCGATCGCTACAACTGGTGCCCGCAGACGCGCTCACACCCGACCTTCGCTGGCTCCTCTCATTGACCGAGCAGCAAATCGACGGCTGGCTTGTCATCCTTCCTCAACAGAAGGGAACAAGTACCCGTCGTCGTATACTTGGACATGAACCCATCAGCGTTTTCAGCCGTCGGAGACTCAAGGCCGACTATTACAGCGCGATCAGTGAGGTCACTCATCGCCGCCCTATCGAGCTCATCAAGCGTGGACGGCCGGATATCGGCGACGAGGCCGCCCGATTGGCGGCAAGCCGGTCCGGGGCAATCATTATCTACCCCCTCGTTGATAGAGCAGAGGATTCATCGATACCGGGGAAAGTCGATGAGGAACTGAAACCTTCGCAGGTTACCTTGGCATTCCATCTCGTCGCGCCGCAGACTGCGGTCGGAAAAGACAAACGTCTGGTTTTATTCACAACCAGAGTCACATCAGCCCGCAACGTCGCCATTGTTGACAGATCCTGAATGGCTGCTGGAAATCATCTTCCCGCGTTCTGATAGTCCTTGATTCGGGCTTGTAGAAGTTCGGTCCCTTATGGTCGGTGAAGGAAGGCCAGGGTTCGACGGATCAGCCACGAGTCGCGTCGGTAGATCACAGATGAGATTTGATAAATTCCTTTGGCGCGTGTTAGTTGTAGCGAAAATGTCGTCTCATCCCCGTAGGGGGAGAGGTTCTAGCGACGAGAATTTTTGCGTAAAGAATGACAAGAATTCTTGATAGGGGTGCTGTTAACTTAATGTGCGGTCGGTCTTTCAATTTGAGCTGGGATGTGGAATAATGCCGCCTCGTACGCGACCTCGCGGGGATATCACTTCGTTCGCGGACGCATTCGCCATTGATCTTAACGCTGCCCTTTTGGAGCAGTTACCGGCTAGATTGAATGAGCTTGAGCCGGTCGCCTTAACCGGCGAAAATCTCGACATCCTGAGTTTCGAACACGGCGTCTACCAGTTATTTTGGCGAGATGAGTCCAAGTACTTCGGTAAGTCCCAAGATACTCTGCGGGTAAGGCTTTATCAGCATCTAAGGCGATGCATGGGGCGGGTGGGGATCGACGTGAGAGACATGAAATTTCGCTGTCTATATGTCGATAAATTCGTGGACTCTGCTGCCCCAGAGTCGGTGCTGATTAAGCGCTACCGGGAGGAAGGTCTGGCCGGGTGGAACATCTCGGAAGGGTTCGCACCAAAAGACGTAGGACGCGGGCGCCCAGACGGCCGCCCTGGTCAATGGTTCATTGACAGGCCAGTGGATTTCAGAGTAGGTGTTAATCTGCATGAAATAGCTGGTCGGGAGATTCCAGTGCTTGATGCTCTCCTCGCGCTTAAAAAGGCGGTGCCTTTCGATTTGTTCAAATTTGCTTCAGAGAGAAGCCAAATTCGGGCGGACCGTGAATCAGTCGTTGACTATGGGGGCCGAACTGTCGTTCTCGAACCGGGTCCCGTGCCGTTGATGCAACATTTGCGCAGGGTAATCGAAGTCCTTCCTGATGGCTGGCAAGCGGTCGTGCAGCCACCCGGCATCATGATATATCGCGAACTCGTCGACTACGCATACGCCATCGGTGGTTGGCGTAGACAAGGGGGGCAGGTAGCCGCGCTCGGGGCAGGTCACTCGCTTCCGGACAACGAGGTGTATCGTGAGCTTAGATTGGCGATCATCTGAACCTCAAACTAAGGATCAGATGATTTCCATGATTCATGGCTGTCAGCAATGGCCTTTGCTGAGGGTAGTGCTCCGTAGGTGGTCGCATGGTGCCTTGGTGATCGCGTTTGACGCCGCTTGACACCTTTTGGGGTCAGGGTCTGGCGGGGGCTGGTGGGGATAGTCCGGTTCCGGCGAGGTATCTGTCGACAAGATCATGGCGGTACTGCATGCGTTTGAGCCGGTTCTTCACCGCGGCCGAACGGAGGGCCGTGCACCTGCGAGCAGAGCTTGGACTTGCCCCGCACGACCCACTAGACATGCATGCTGTCGCCGATCATTTGCGGTTGAAGGTCATCAGCGCCTCCTCGCTGGTCGAACTAGAGCGCCTTGAGGAACTCGAACGCCTCCAAGCCTTTGCCTTCTCAGCAGTCACGTTCGAGATCAGCGGGAAAAAGTTCATCGTGACGAACCCGCTAAGAGCAGGCGGCCGGGTCGCCAGTGACTTAGCGCACGAGATATCACACATCCTTCTCGAGCATCAACTCTCCGAGATTACCGAGTTCGAAGGCGTGCCCTTCCGAACCTGCCTTCCCGCCGAGGAAGAACAGGCGACTGCATTGGGCGGGACTTTACTGCTTCCGCGACCGTTGCTGATCCGAGCCGCGTCCAGGAAGATGGGCATTGAGGAAATTGCCGATCATTACAGCGTCACGATCGAGATGGCGCGATTCCGCTACAATTCCACTGAGTGGCAAAGCAACTCAGCCGCCGGGCCTAAGCAAGTGTTTGAGTAGGCCCTTATCCGAGCTTGCTGCAGGTCCGGGCGTCGCTGCTACAGCGCGCACGATGCGTGATGCTATGGATCAGATGCTTTCTTCGCGGTCGCTGTCAGCCACGGGCATTGGCGGCGGCTCGGGCTGGTGGGCCGCGGCCGTGTTGAGGATGGTGATCCGCAGGTGATCCGATGTCGCTCCGGCGGGTGTCGCGACGCAGTAAGCTTCAATATCAGCGACGTTGGCACTTCGCGCTGAGCAGCACTAAATGAAGCGGGTTCTACGCTGTGTGATGGTGTCGCGTGGTGATCCGGTGGTGATCGGATGTCGGCGACCGTTTCAGCACGGGCGCGACCGTTTCAGCACGTTCGAGTGGTGGCTATCGATCAGCGAGGCGCTTAGCTCATACACTCGGCCCGGACCTGCGGAAACGTAGAGTCGCTCTGAGCTGCTAATATGTCTTCGTAAACGGCTTTGAGCCCGGAGGCTACAGAGTGTACCCGCGACCACTAGTCATCTGACTACGGATCAGAAGGTTAGGGGTTCGAGTCCCTTCGGGCGCACAAGGTAATCAAGGCCGTGAACTGCAGAAATGCGGTCACGGCCTTGTTGCTTTCCCGGGTTCGGCTCTGGTTGTCCCACACGATGGGGCCGTGGTGATCGGATGGTGATCGCGTGTCACAGGCGTGTCGATCCCTCTTGGAATTCGCCCGATCGGGCTTCGAACCCGTCAATCGCGTGGGGGCATGATGAGCGCCGAAGCCGTAGGCGCGGGAATGCCGACCCAGGTGACGCTGGACGACCTTGCCCAGATGGCTGCCGCTGACGAGAACCATCGTTACGAACTGAGCCCTGAGGGAGTGCTGTCAGTCGTGCCGCCTGCGGATCCCGACCATGCGTTGCTCGTCTCCAGGATGTTCGCCTGGTTTCTGACCAACGGCTATGGTCCGGAACAGGTCGTTACGGACTGTGGCATCGACGTTGGCGGTGGACGGGTGCCTGACCTCACGGTGTGGGCGGAGGGGATGCCCCCGCGTCGCGCCCGGTCGAGTTATGCCGGTACGGCGGGGCTGCTGCTCGCGATCGAGGTCGTGTCCCGGGGTTCCGAGGTGATCGACCGAGTGATCAAGAAGGCGGAGTATGCGAAGGCTGGGATTCCGCGTTATTGGATCGTCGAGCGCGACAGCGTCACTGCCGTGCACCGGCACAGTCTCAACGTCGAGACCGGTGAGTACGAGCCGGACCCCGCCGGTGCGCAACCCATCGCATGGCTGTTGACCACCGTTCCTGAGGTCTCCTGAGCTGGAGTGTTCGGCTCAGGATGCGGGACGTGGTGATCCCATGGCGATCGATCGGCTCGGTGCCGGGGTCGCCGTCACTGATCCGGCAGGAGCCCGTGGATGTGCTCGCGGGCGTTGGCGGCTCGGAAGTCGGGAAAGCCGGCCAGTAGGGAATCGGCTTCTCGCCAGTGTTGCCGGGCCTCCTCGGGGCGGCTGTCCTCGGCCAGGTCGAGGGCGAGGTGGCTGAGTGCGAGTGCGAGTTGCCAGGTGTCGTGGAGTTGCCGGTGGACGGCGACTGCACGCCGATGGAAGGCGACGGCTTCCTCCGGCTGGCCGAGTCTCGGTATGCCTCGCCGGCCTCGTCGAGTGCCAGTGCCTCACGGTTTTGATCGCCGATGGTGCGCTGGATGGTGGCGGCTCGGTGGGCTGCTTCGAGGGCGATGGCCGGCCTGCCGGACGCGCGTTCGAGCCGGGCGTACTCGACGAGCCAGTGTGCCGTCCAGAGTCGGTTGGTGTGTTTGTCGGCGATGTCGAGGGCTCGGGTGATGGCCTGCCGGGCGTCGTCGAGGCGGCCGAGTTCCCGCAGGCTCATGCTGAGGAAGAACAGTGAGTTGCCCTCCTGGCCCTCGTCGCCGATCTCGCGTTGGACGGCGACCGCGTTCTCCAGAAGGGTGACGACCCCGGTGAGGTCGCCGGTCTCGTAGGCGGCTTCGGCGATGTTGCTGAGCAGCAGCGCCTGCCAGCGCCGGTTACCGAGGCGTTCGAAGATGGCCAGGCTCTTCTGGAAGTGGGTTCGGGCCTCGTCGAGGCGGCGGTGGCGTAGGCCGAGCAGCCCGAGGGCGTTGATGGATACGGCGGTGCCATAGTCGTCGCCGATGTCGGTGCGGATGGCGAGAGCGGCTTGGTGGAACCTGGCGGCTTCCGTCAGTTGGCGTGCCTGGAAGTGCGCCTTGCCGAGACTTTCGAGGGCTTCGGCCTCGCCCCGCCTGTCGCCGATCGTCCGGGCTGCCTCGAGCCCGATCCGGGCGGTCGCCAGCCAGTCGGTGAAGGCGTTGTTGTGCATGAAGACGCTGCGCAGTACGGCGGCAAGTTGCCAGGCCGTGTGCGGGGTTCCGCGTAGCGCTGCAGGCCACGGTGGCTTCGCCATTCACGGCCGGGCTTCTTCGAGTCTGCGATGAGGCCGATCCTGCCGGCATTGTCGCCGCGTTCCACAGGTGATGAGCGGATGCGGTACTGCCTGCGTCTTTCGGGCATCTTTCGAGGCGGCCACGTTCCGACCCACTCGCCGATCAGTCCGGTCCCGGCCGTTCGCCGCCAATCGACGTAATCGAGGCTGTTGAGTTTACGCAGGGCGGCGCGTGCCGTCGCCGGCCGTTTGGCGGGATTGATCTGGATCAGGGATCCGATGAACTTTCGCACGGCCGGCGGCACGGACGGCGGCAGTGAGTAGAAGCTATCGATCAGGGCGCGTTTGCCTGCCGCATTGCGCTCGTCCACGTCGTCGAACAGAAACTCCTCGTACGGGAACCTGCCGGCGAGCATCTCTACGGTCGCGACACCGATCGAGTAGAGGTCCGATCTGCGAGTCACCCGGCCGACTGTCATCGCTTCCGGCGCGAGGTAAAGAGGCGTGCCGCCGTAGTTGGGTGCGGTGTCGGTGTCCGGCTCGATTCTGCCCGCGGAGCCAAGATCGGCGAGGACCGCGTTCTCCCGCGCTTCGTCGAGCAGGATGTTGGCCGGTAATCCCGTAGTGGAGTGCTGGAGTATCGGTCGCACTCTCTTGCCGCTGACAGCGCTCTACGGGCCGTGCAGGGTTACGCGGGTCAGAATCGGCCGCACAGCGATGAGGATCGCTGTGCGAAGAAGCTTTGTGGCACCGATGACCTCCACGTCGTGCAGACGTCCGTCGGAGTCGAAACCGAGAACGATATCTCCCCAGCCTGGGCGCTCGGCGACGACATTCTCGGCGGCGACCGGGGCGGCGTAGAACCGCACCGTGGCTCACTCGATGGACTGATGGGTGAACCGTGGTCAGCAGCGCTGACGGAGGGGATCGGCAGCACTGTTGAGTTTCCCGACCTTGTCCCGGATTGCCGTCGG
The DNA here is from genome assembly GCF_030269225.1 of Actinoplanes sp. NBRC 101535. NCBI lineage: Bacteria > Bacillati > Actinomycetota > Actinomycetes > Micromonosporales > Micromonosporaceae > Actinoplanes > Actinoplanes sp. NBRC 101535. The sequence continues at coordinate 109,356 of NZ_BSSY01000010.1, forward strand.
GTCGATGACGGACCGTTGGTGTGGCTCTTAGGCTCGCGTTTCGGACGTGGTCGGGAGGCTCGATGGTACTGGGTGTTCGACGCCGGACGGTGGTGGCGGCGGGGGCCGTGGCTGCGACGGCCGGGCTGATCGGTGGTTGCTCGGGCGGCGACTCCGTTGACGGGGGCGTTGCCGGAATCAGCCATCAGCCGGGGGTGGTGACGCCCCCGCCGGCCGATGTCGTCCTGGTTGCGATCGACGTCGTCGGCACTCCGGGGGCTGCTCTTCGGTCGCTGACTGGGCGAGTCGAGCAGGCGGTTGCGGCCGGAGTCGAGGCGACACTTGCATTGGGGGCGTCGTTGTTCGATGCCCGGTTCGGGTTGGCAGCGCATCGGCCGCCGCTGTTGACCACCATGCCGCAGTTCCCCAACGATGTCCTCGACCCGGCGTACTGCCACGGCGACTTGTTGCTGCAGGTCTGCGGAGACGGCGCGGATCAGGTGGCGGCGGTCGCTGATGACGTGCTGAAGACGGCCGGCTCGGCTGTGCGGGTCCGGTGGCGGATGGCGGGGTTCCGGGCGGAGAACGGTGTCACCGCCGCCGGGCAGCCGAGCACTCGCAACCTGTTCGGCTTCCGTGAGGGCGCGGGCAACCCTGATCCCGCGGACGAGAACCTGATGAACCAGTTGGTGTGGACCGAAGACGGCGGGACATATCAGGTGGTCCGGCTCATCCGGTTCGCCACCGACTTGTGGAACCGCGATTCGGTGCCGGAGCAGGAATTGATGATCGGCCGGCACCGCGACAACGGAACACCACTCCAGGGTGGCCCCGAGGACGCCACGTTCGACTACTCGGCGGACCCTGCAGGCCAGCTCATCCCGCTGGATGCGCACATCCGCCGGGCCAACCCGCGTACGCCGCAGACACGGGCGACCCGCATCCTGCGACGAGGCTACTCATATCAGAACGCGAGTGACGAGGGCCTGTTGTTCATCTGCTTTCAACGCGATCCTGACCAGGGATTCGCGGCGGTCCAGCGCCGCCTTGCCGGGGAAGCGCTGGACCGTTATGTGCTGCCGTTCGGGGGCGGCTACTTCTTCGTGCCGCCGTCACCCAGCGCTTTGAACGGTCTGCTGACGGACTGATCAGCCAGCCGACGTGCGGCAGCCGTTGCCGCCCGCTCCGCAGCCAGCAGCGGCTCGAGGACCGGGCCCTCGCCGTTGCGGACCGACTGGATCGCGACCGTCACGGCTTTCGCGACCGTTGCGATGTCAAGGCGCAGCGCTGAGCCGAGGCGGCCCTCGGAAGCCGCGGCCGCAGCCTGGGTCTCGCGCCGGCCCCGGGCGGCCAGCCAGGCCGGGCGCAGCTGGTCGGGGTCGACCTGGCCGAGCTCGCAGATCGCGACCACAACGGTCCAGGGCGGCACGCTCTGCCCCGACAGGTATCGCGACAGCGAGGAGTCACTGACGAACGTTGCAGCCTGCAATTCCCGCAGCGTACGGCCGGATCTCTCCCGTACCGTGCGCAGCCTCTCGGCGAAGATCTCCCGCGCGGGGCTTCCCATCCTCGGAACTTTGAACACAGTGAATGTCTATCGCGACTGTCCCGGATCTGTCCCGGATGAGTGATGTTGCTATCGCTTTCTGTGTTGGCTTGATCGCAGGATGATCTCGCGCACGCGGTCCGAAGGGGACGGCGTCGCGCCTGGAGGCCATCTTGCGTACCCTGTCCCATCCCCCTCGCCGGCTCACGGGGGCCGTCCTGCTGGCATTGCTCGCCGGCACACCCGCGTTCCTTACCCCGACCGCGCCCGCATCCGCTGCTGCTGTGGCCGAGCCACCCGATCCACCTTCGGCAGCTAGCCAAGACGTTCGTGCCGCTGCAGCGTCGGTTCCCGGCGACTACTCCTACGACGGAGCAGGTCAGCTGCGTGGGGTGAGCACCGCGGAAGGCAGTGCCCGTTACAGCTATGACGACAGCGGCAACCCGCAGTCAGTGGCAAGGTCCGCTGCCGGGACCGTGACAGTGAGCGGCATCGAGCCGAGCCGCGCAGCAGCCGGCGCGGCCGTCACCATCAGCGGCACCGGGTTCTCGACGACCACGTCGTCGAACGCGGTGAAATTCAACGGCACCTCAGCCACCGTGACGTCGGCGTCGGCGACCCGGCTGGTAGCGACTGCGCCCTCCGGCGTCACCAGCGGCACCATCACGGTGACCACCGCCGGCAGCACGGCTACCAGCACACAGACGTTCACGGTGTTGACGTCGGTGCCCGCGCCCACCGTCACCGCCGTGTCGCCGCTGATCGCCGCCGCCGGCGCGAGCGTGACGATCACCGGAACCGGGTTCTCGACGACCGCGGCCGGCAACAACGTGTCCTTCGGCCGGACCAGGGCGCGAGTGACCGCAGCGTCGGCAGCCAGCCTGACGGTGGCTGTGCCACAGGCGGCGGGTACCGGCCGCGTCACCGTGGCTACGTCAGGCGGCACGGCGACCAGTCCTGCGGATTTCGTCGCAGTGGCCAAGCCGTTCACCGCTGAATCGGTAGGCACCACCGGCACGTTGACCATCGACGGCACTGCTACCGGCGTGAACTTCAGCACCGCAGACAAGGCCGCGCTGCTGCGGTTCACCGGCACCAAGGGGCAACGCCTCAGCCTCGGTATCACCGGCTCCACCGCCGGGGACATCTTCGTGTACGGCTATACGCCGTTCGGTGCCGCGTTTGCACGCCAGGAACTGGAAGGTCCATGGAGCGTCACGGCGCTGGCCGGCGGCCTGGCGCTCCCGCCTCTACCGGCGAGCGGGACCTACCAGTTCGCGTTGAAGCCGGTCACCACCACCGCCACCGGTGCGGCCACCGCGACGTTGTCCACCCGGGGCGGCACCGCCCTTTCTCTCACCGGCGCCGGCTCGTCGGTGGCGCTGAACCGTGCGGGCCAACAGGCAGACCTGACCTTCTCCGCTACCGCGGGACAGCAGATCGGCATCGGCCTGACCGGCAAGACGTTCACCGCCACGGCATTGACCGGCCGGATCATCGATGCCTCCGGCGCGGCACTGCTGTGGAACCGCAGCGACGGCTCGAAAGATCCCCGCGTCAACATCCCCCTCGACGGCAGCGACGTCGACTTCGTGGCGCCCAGCACCGGCACGTACACGCTCACATTGGGTTCGGCAGACGGCGGAACCGGGTCGGTCACGGTCACCGCCTCGGTGGCACAGGCTCTGGGGGCACTGACCACCGCCGCCACGAAGTCCGTGTCCGTCACCCGGCCCGGCCAGGACGTGACCACCACGTTCAGCGGCACTGCGGGGCAGCTGCTGAGCCTCGATTTCGTCAACGCGACGACCACGTACGTGCCGGCCGTTCAAGTGGTCGGCCCGGACGGCGTGGTGCTCACCCAAGGAACGGCGACCAGCGGCCGATTCGACCTTCCCGCACTCCCGGCTACGGGCAGCTACACGGCCCGGATCAGCCTCTACTCCGGCACCGGCACCTTCACCCTGGGGCTGCTGCAACGGCAGAGTGCGGGCACGCTGAGTCTGACCGCAACGGGCACCACGGTGACCCTCGGCCAGGCCGGCGCCCAGGCCGACCTGACCTTCACCGCCACAGCCGGCCAGGCCTACACGTTCGGCTTGAGCGGCTGGACTCTGCCGGCCACCAGCTCCGTGCGGACCCGCATCGTTGACCCGTCCGGCGTCGTCGTCAACGACTTCACCACCGGATCACTTGGCGTCATCTATCTCACCCCCGCTACGACCGGCACCTTCCACCTGCTGATCAACGCCACCACAGCCGTTACCGGCTCCCTGGTCGTCACCTGGTCGCAGCGGGTGCAGGGCGGCGCGCTGACTGTCGGAAGCACCTCGGCGATCAACGTGACCCGCCCCGGACAGACAACGCTGTTCACGTTCGCGGGCACGGCCGGGCAGCGACTCGCCCTGATGGCCAGCAGCTACACGTTCACCAATGCCATCAACGCCACGCTGTACAACCCTGACGGCAGCGTCCTTTTCCAGGGCCTGCTGCGCGGAACGCTGATCGACCTCGCGGCACTGTCGAGCACCGGCACATACTCGCTGCTTCTCCAGCCTTACGCCGAGACCGGGGCACTGACCTTCACCCCCATCCTCGGCGTCAACGGCGGCGCCACCTCGCTGACCGGCACCGCACCGACATTCACGCTGCCGGCGGGCGGCCGGTACCTCGACACGACGGTCACGCTGACGGCCGGACAGCGGCTGTCGCTCGGGTTCACCGGCTGGACGTTCACCTCCAGCACGCTCATCGTCCGTGTCTCGACCGCGTCGGGAACCCCGCTCTACGAGACCGCGCTGACCAAGACCGGCGCCCTCAGCTTTCCGGCATTCGGCGCAGGCACCTACCAGATCGACTTCGTGGCCTCCGATCGCGGCGGCGGGGCCGTCGTCATGACGGCATCGGCGCAGACCAACGGCGGGACGCTCGCACTCAACACCGCCAAGACCGTCACGGCCTCGCGGATCGGGCAGAGCACCTACCTCACCTACGCGGGCACCGCCGGGCAGAACCTGGCCCTGTCCTACACGAACGTCACGATGACGTACTACCCGAACCTGGTGGTTCGCCGTCCGGACGGCACCGTGCTGGCCGACCTCACCGGGGCCGCCACCCAGAGCATCACCACGCTACCGGTGACCGGCACCTACGACATCACCATCAACCCGTACTCCGCCTCCGGTTCCGCCACGGCAACCCTCACCACGCGCACCGCGGCCGCCGCCACATCGGTCGCGCCAACGACCGTGCCCCCGTCGGTCATCCCGCAACCACCGGCCAAGACCGCTCCGCCGACGGCGAAGACCACAGCGGTCGCCAAGTCAAAGGCGCGTACCTCTCCTAGCGCACCCCGATCCGCGACCGGCCCTCAGCCGCCGCCCATCCCCGGGGCAGGGGAGAACTGGCGCCCCAGCCGGGAAACCCTCGCCGGGGGCAGCTGGACCACCGGCAGGGCCTCCGCCCTCGCCGACCCGCAGCCGCTGCGGGCCGCCACCGATGTCACCGCGCTCAGCGGACGCATCCTCACCCTCGAGGACAAGCCGCTGGCAAAGGTGACCGTCGGTATCGACGGGACCACGACCACCACCGACGCCAACGGGCGATTCCTGCTCACCGGCGTGCCCAGCGGCCACCGTGTCCTGCGCGTGGACGGAGCCACGGCCAGCACATCCGGGCGTGCTTTCGGCCTGCATGACATCGGCGTCGACCTGACCGACAAAGCCACCACGGTGCTGCCGTACACGATCTGGCTGTCACGGCTGGACACCGCACACACCGTCAAGTTCGCATCGCCGGCCCAACACGAGGTCGTCGTCAAGAACCCGGCGATTCCCGGGCTCGAGGTCCGGCTGCCGGCCGGCTCGGTGGTACGCGACACGCGTGGCCAGGTCGTCACCGAACTCGGTATCACCGCGATCCCAGTCGACCGCACACCGTTCCCGCTACCCCGTTCCAAGGTGCCGAGCTACTTCACCGTGCAGCCCGGCAGCTCGTACGTGTTCCCTGCCGGAGCACGGGTCATCTACCCGAACTTCACCCACGCCCAGCCCGGCGCGTCGATGGACTTCTGGCACTACGACCCCGCGGGCAAGGGCTGGTACGTCTACGGCAAGGGCACCGTCAGCCAGGACGGCAAACGGGTCGAGCCGAACAAGGGCACCGAGGTGTACCAGTTCACCGGTGCCATGCTGATCACGCCCAACACCGACGAACCCCCGGGACTGGCCAGGCTGCAAGGCGGCAGCGTCCTCGACGGTGACCCGGTCGACCTGCGCACCGGTCTGATCCACGACCAGCACACCGACCTGATCGTCGACGACATCATCCCGATCAGCGTCACGCGCACCTACCAGCAGAGCGACACCGGCCGGCGGACCTTCGGCATCGGCGCCAACTTCGACTACAGCCTTGACCTCTACCGCAGCGCCGACACCTTCCTGGAATGTTGGCTACTCACCCCCGACGGCGGCCGGGTCCGATTCCACCGCGTCTCACCGGGAGGCACCGGCCCGTACGACTTCCTCAACGCCGTCTTCGTCGCCGACGCGACCCCCACCGAATTCAACGCCTCCACGTTGAAGTGGAACGGCGACGGCTGGGACCTGGCCCTGCGCGACGGCACCACCTACGTCTTCGGCAACGAAGCACCACTGCAAGAAATCCGCGACAAGTTCGGCAACACCGTCACCCTCACCCGCGGCCCAGCAGCCCCGGACCCCAACGGCTACATCCACGCCAACGGGCCGATCACCCAGATCACCTCACCCAACGGCAAGTGGATCAAGCTGTCGTACGACTCGTCAAACCGGGTCACCAGGGCAGAGAACATCCTCGGACACGCCGTCACCTACACCTACACCAGTGACGGACGTCTGGAAACGATCACCGACGTCAACCAGGGCGTCACGACCTACACCTACGAGTCCGGCCGCCTCAAGACGATCGAAGACGCCCGCGGGACCATCTACGTCAACAACACCTACGACAGCAGCGGCCGGGTCCAGACCCAGACCAACCCCGACGGCGGCCTCTACCAGTTCACCTACGCCTCCGGCTACACCGACGTCACCGACCCCCGCGGCCACGTACGCCGGGTGACCTTCAACAGTGCCGGATTCAGTACCTCCGACACCGCCGCCTACGGCACCAGCAGCGCCCAAACCGTCAACATCACCCGCGACACGACCAGCAACCGGATCACCGCCGTCACCGACGCGCTCAACCGGCGCACCGAGTACGGCTACGACACCAACGGCAACGTTCACACCGTCACCGAGCTGGCCGGCACCTCCGACCAGCGGGTAACCACCGTCGACCACGACGGCCCCTACGACCAGGTGTCACGCATCACCGACCCGCTCTCTCACGCGGTCGTCTACAGCTACCAGACCGACGGCGCCCTGCACACCGTCACCGACCCGATGAGCCGGGTCACCACCATCGACACCAACGAGGCCGGCCAGGCCACGAAGATCACCGACAACACCAGCAAGGCGACCGCCCTCGGGTATGCGCTGGGCGATCCCGTTACGGTCACCGACCCGCTCGGCCGAGTCACCCGCAGCTTCACCGACGCTGCCGGCCATTCCACCGGCGGCGTCGACGCGGCCGGCAACACGGTCACCCTCACCTATGACGGTGCCGGGCAGGTGCTGTCCACGGTCGACCAGATCGGCCGGGTCACCACCTTCGAGTACGACCCGAACGGCAACCTTCACAAAGTCACCGACCCGCGCAACCACACCACCGTCTACGACTGGGACACCAGCGACCGGCTAACGAAGATCACCGACCCGCTCAACCGGGCCACCGTCCACGCCTACGACCGCAACGGCAACGTCACCACCACCACCAAACCGAGCGGTAAGGCCACCGCGTTCGCCTACGACGACCTCGACCGGCTCGTCTTAGCCCGCTACGGCGTCTCCGGCACTACGCAGGAGAGTACGACCGCATACCAGTACGACGCCGGAAATCAGATCCGGTCCGTGGATGACTCGGCCGGCGGCACCACAACGATCACCCCCGACGTCTTCGGCCGGCCGCAGACGGTACTCAGTCCGCAGGGACAGGTCGCCTACACCTACGACGCGGCAGACCGCCGGGCCACGATGACAGCCTCAGGTCAAAGTCAGACGACGTACGCGTACAACAACGCCGACCAACTCACCTCGGTCACGCGTGGCAGCGAGGCTGTGAGCATCGGCTACGACACACTCGGAAGGCGCCAGTCGCTCACGCTGCCAGCCGGAATCACCCAGTCCTACACTTACGACGATGCCGGTGGTGTGACCCGTATCGGGTACGCCCAGGGAACCACCACGCTGGGCGCCATCACGTACCAACTCGACCTGCTGGGCCGGCGCATCCACGTGGATGGCAGCTATGGGCGAGTGGCACTGCCAGCCGCTACGACCGCCGCCACATACGACGCCGCTGACCAGCACACCGGCACAACATATGACCCTGACGGCAACGTCACCGCCGACAGCGGCGGAACCTACACATGGAATGCCCGCGGGCAGCTCACAGCCACCGCAACCACGACCTTCGGGTATGACGCCCTAGGCCGTCAGAACACCCGGACGGCAAGCGGGACGACCACGTCCTATCTGTATGACGGGCTCAACGTCATACGCGAGACCACCGGAACATCGACGACGAACCTGTTGACCGGCGATATTGATGAGGTGTTCGCCCGCAACTCCAGGTCGCTGCTGACCGATGCTCTGGGCAGCACGATCGCCTCTGCCGACACCGCGGTGGCCGCTGAATACACCTACGATCCGTTCGGCAGTACCACCGTCACCGGTGACGATCAGGGCAACCCAGCCCGGTTCACCGGGCGCGCGGACGAGGGCAGCGGCCTCTACCAGTACCGCAACCGGTTCTACTCTCCGGCCACCCAGCGGTTCCTAAGCCGAGACCCGCTAGGACTAGCGTCCGGTGACACCAACCCGTACACGTACGTCAACAACCAGCCGACGATGCTCACCGACCCGCTCGGTACCAAGCCGACGGGATCTGGTGGAACTGGTGGATCTGGCGGCCTACCCAACCGGGTATTCCCGATCGTCGAACCAGACCCACAGTCGACCATGCCCTCAGGTGAGTGGATTACGTCTGCTACTGGTGCGACAGCCGGGGAACGCCACTTCTATGTGGTAATGCCGGGCGGCCAAGTCCGCGCCATCGCGGGCAGCCGCTTCGAGAACGAATTCCAGCAGAACGACCCCCGCGAGGGAACGCTGTGGCCAGGTCACACCAGCCTGTCGGAACGGCAGTCGGTGTGGATGGCCGGAACGTTCGAGCTCAACGAAAGCGGAATTCTCACCGAGATCACCAACCACTCAGGTCATTACAAGCCGAACGACAACCTGCCCGGCTTCCGCCCGATCGAGGAGGTCGCACGTAAGGCACTCGGCGATGCCGGGTTCCCCGGAGCCGGTACGGCCGTCTGGGACGCCTGGTAAACATTCTAAGGAGAGGGGCCGCTCCATCGGCCCCTCTCCTTAGAATGTGATGATGCAACTCGATGCGCCGTGGGAAGTAATCTGGGCCAGCACAACCGATGACGACCCCCGGATAGTTCGACGTTGGCAGACCGGACCCGTTCAGACATCTGCAATAGACACCAGCACCGCACTGATCGCCGTCGGTAGCGGCTCCGGCATCCAAGTGCGGAACATCGACAATGAAAACCTGTGGACAGCGCCCGGTGAGCCCCTCTGCCTAGAGTTTGCGGGCAGGATTCTGTTGAGCGGGCACACCGACGGGTTCCGGATCTGGGACGCCACGGACGGAACACCGATCGGCGAGGTTTCCGGCATCGGACAGGTACACCAGATTGTCGTGGTGGACGCCGCAGAGGGCCCGCAGATGGTGACGCGTAACGGCCGGAACCGGGTTCAACGCTGGTCACTGCCGTCCGGACGTCCGATCGGTGGGCCGGAACTGCCGGACGGGCACACGATCACGGCCGGCCGGCTCGGTGACGGCCGTCTGGTGCTGCTGGCCGGCCTCGACGGTCTTGCGCTGCATGACCTGGACAGCCATGAACGGAGCCGGCTCGTCGGGCCGCCGAGCATCGATGGGATCCGGTCTGTCGCGTTAGGGACAGCGACCGGCCGTGATCTTGTCTCCGCCGTCGACCAGAGCGGCGGGATCCATACCTTCGACGTACGAACCGGTGCTGCGGTCGGCGAGGTGATACCGACTCCGGCCGGGCGTCCCGAGCAAGGCCGCCGCCAGCGGATCGCGGTGGTCGGTGGCGTTCTGGCCGTGTCCGACCGATGGCGTGTCCGGCTGTACGAACAAGCCACGTCAGCCCCGGTAGGTCCGCCGTTGGCGGGCCCGGTCGCCGCGTCCACGATGGCCGCGTCAGGGACCTATCTGCTGACCTCCTCGAAAGAGGACCGCAGTGTCGTGTTGTGGGATCCGACCCGGCCGACGTCTCGGGAACCGGGACACGACGCGCGGATCATCGGGATTACCCGGGCCCGCGCGGATGTCGTCGTCAGCGCCGATGCCGCCGGCACGTTACTGGCTCGCGATACCGCGGATGGCCGTCTTCTGCACCCGCCCACGCGTACCGCGGTCGTGAACACCAGAGCCTTGACGGCGTGGACGGACGGCCCGGCAATCGTGGCGGCAACCGGCGCCGGCGAACCCGACCGGCGTGACCCGCTCGTACGGCTACTGGACCTCACGACCGGCCAGCAGTACCACCCGCCCATCGACACCGGGCAACGGCTCGTCCGACGTCTGGCGGTGGTCGGCCCGTTACTGATCACCGGGGACGGCCGGGTACGAACGTGGCGGACTTGCGACGGCGCTCCGCAGGACGAATGGACCCCACCTGCGGGGCCGGCGCCTTCGGGCTTCGGTGTGGGCACCCGCTACGGCCGTGACGTGGTGGTCACCTGCGTGACCGGCGAACGATTCCGGATCCACGACGCGGGCGATCTGGGTATAGGACCGACCGTCATCCCCGCCCGTGAGGACGACGTCGTACTCACCGTGAGCGGCCCCTACATCGTCACGCGCGGACGAGTCCTCGACACGAGCGGGCACACGGTACGCGCCGGAATCCGACGGCTGACAGACGCAACCCTGGCCACGGTGCGGGCCTGGCCACAGGTATATCTGGCACACGAGGACGGCACGATCTCGCTGACGGACTTGCTGACCGGCGAGGACCTCACACCGCCGATGACTCTACCGAGCATGCCGATCAGTATCGCCGCCACTACGGATGGTGACCTTCTGGTCGGCTACGGCAGCGACACCGCCCGGCTCAGCCCGCGCGTGCTGTGAACCTGTCCGTTCTGATGACGTGGCGTATCGCGGTTGGTATTGCTGGCAATCACGATGCGCACTGATGCCGATCTCAGAGATTCCTGCGGTGGCGGGCTGACCAAGCGCTGGACCGACTGCAAAAGATGCGGGTCGACATCGAGCACTACGTGCACGCACGGTGGATCTGAGGTCGTGTCCCGGGGTTCCGAGGTGATCGACCGGGTGATCAAGAAGGCGGAGTATGCGAAGGCTGGGATTCCGCACTATTGGATCGTCGAGCGCGACAGCGTCACTGCCGTGCACCGGCACAGCCTCAACGTCGAGACCGGTGAGTACGAGCCGGACCCCAGCGGTGCGCAACCCATCGCATGGCTGTTGACCACCGTTCCTGATGTCTCCTGAGCTGGAGTGTTCGGCTCGCCGGCTACGGATCAGAAGGGTTAGGGGTTCGGGTCCCTTCGGGCGCACCGAGTAATTAGCGCCGGTACCTGCGGAAACGCAGGTCCCGGCGTTTTTGTTTCCCGTTTTTGAGCCCACAAATCCCGTTATATGGGATGCGGTGATCCGGTGGTGATCGGCCGCCTTGTGACGCCGTAGTGCCCCGGATGTGGCCTGGTCCGAAGGGGCTGCCAGCCTCTCCGGCTGCGGGCTCGGTCATCCGGTGCCGACGCGACCAGGCCAGATGGTGGCTCAGCGGCTGTCGATGGTGGTGGGCGACTGCGGGGTGCGTCAGGGGACGGGAGTCCAATGCGAGGGGGCGTGCCGCCCCAAGCGTCGTCTTCCAGTCGCCGGTGAACTGGCTCGCCCAGCCCTCGAGGGGGTCGTGGCCGAAGACCCAGATGATTGTCTGCGTAGCCATGCCGCGGGGCTGATGAGGTCAACCATGGGGTTGATCGCCCACATCTCGATCCCGATCGCCTACTCCGGGTTCCGCAGGAACTGGGTCGGCTCGGTGACGTCGGCGAACGCGGCGTCGCCGATACCAGGGTCCTGCTGCTCAGCGAGTGCCCGTCGGAGGGTGTCGGCGTCTTTGACGCCGGGATAGGCGGCGTCGAGCGTCGCGGCCGCCTGCAGGTCGGCCTGGGCCTACCACCTTCTGATCCGAGCACTACACGGGTGCGACACCCCGACGCCTCGATCTAGCTGATCGGGACGTTCCGGGTTGATCGCCTACCCGTCTCCGCTGTGTGGCTGCATGCCTGCGCACCCCGGAGACGGGGGCGCAGGCATGCCCGCCTTCAAGGAAGGCCACCATGACTGCACCATCGCCCACACCCGCCCCGCCCCTCCGGCGGCTCAAGCAAAACGAGAGGGTAGCGCCTCCACACTTGCACCAACCGGCGACGAACCGGACCACTTCCCGGCCGGCCGTTGCCCTGGGAGCGCGCCGTCGGCGATCGTGTCGCAACCCGGCACGCAAAATCAGTGCGCCGGGCATGTTCACCTATCGGGAACCTCAGGTCGTATATGCAGGTGAGGGAAGGCGGGGGCATGCAGGCACCAGAAGGGTTCGCCGAATTCGTCTCGGCTCGCAGTCACCGGCTGCTCCACGCGGCGTGGCTGCTGACCGGGGACACCGGGCGAGCCGAAGACCTGCTGCAGACAGTGCTCGCCAAGGCATGGCGGCACTGGCGGCGCATCGAAGCCGGCGACGCCGAGGCATACGTCCGGCGGATGCTGTTCACGACCTACGCGACGTGGTGGCGGCGCAAATGGCGAGCCGAACAGCCGACAGGGGCCCTGCCGGAACGCGCGCACGCCGGCGACCTGGCCGGTGAGGCAGCCGACCGCGACGCCGTGCAACGCGCGCTGGCCCGGGTGTCTCGCCAGCAGCGGGCGATCGTGGTCCTGCGGTTCCTCGATGACCTGTCGGTCGCCGAGACCGCCGAGATGCTCGGCTGCTCGCAGGCGACGGTCAAGACCCAGACCGTCCGGGCCCTGGCGGCGATGCGCGCCGACCCTCAGTTGCAGCACCTGCGAGCCGAGGAGATCACGGCATGACCAGCGACGAACAGCACATGCGGACACTGCTGCACGCGGCGGTGCCGGTACTTCCGGAGCCCCGCGACCGGATGGCGGCCGTCGCGGCGCGGGTCCGGCGCACCCGGATGGCCGGCGCGTCAGCTGCGGCGGCGCTCGCCGTCACCGCCGGTCTGCTCGTCGGTGTACCGGCGGTGACGTCCGGCGGTGACGGCGGCACGGGTATGCCCGTCGCGGCGGCGCTGACGGTGACGGCGAGTACCGCGGGCTGCGACACCAGCAAGGCGTCGACGGAGCCGGCGGCGCTCGACGAGGTGGCGCACCGGCTGCGGGTCACCGGGGAGGCCGACTACGCGGATTCGTTCTCGGCGGTGGAGATCACCGACCGGGTGCGGGTGTTCCGCAAGGCCAACGACGCCTTCGACAGGTGGGTGACCGGCGAGTTCACCGACGCGTGCGTCGAGATCCTCGACGTGCCGTACTCGGGTAAGCAGATCCAGGCGATCCTCGACCGTGTCGAAGCCGACCGTGGCTACTGGGAGAGCCAGGGCGTCGTGCTGAACACGGTCAGTGTGGACGCCGACGGGACGATCAAGGTCGGGGTGGACGGCGAGAAGGTCGACGCTGTGCAGGAGAAGATGAACGACCGCTACGACCAGCCGGTGCAGGTGCGTGGGCAGGGCGCTGTGCCGCCGGCGATCGGCGCGCCGGGCTGACCGCCGGGACGGCCGCGCATTCACCGGGGCTCGCGGCGGGTTAACTTTTAGATTCCGAATCGCCCATGCCGGGACACGAAAACCCCAAACGAACCATTCTAGTTACGCTCGTGAATACGCGCTACCGTGTTGTTGGTCGAGGGGCGTTATGGTTCCTGCCATGCGCGACACTTCCGCTGGAGGCTCCAAGGGTGCGACCGCGCGAGCGAAGTACTCGTCGAGCGGCTCACCGTTGCCGTACAGCGCGGCGATGAACGCCTGACACCGGTTGATCAGGGCCGGATCGTGCCAGCGACGTGCCGCCTCCAGCACGCCGTCAGCGTCATAGATCGCCTCGTACATGGTCTGCGCGCCGAGGGTGTAAAGCTCGGGCAGCAGGCCGCCGGCCTCTGCCGCCTGGATCGCCTTGGGGCCGATCACGCGGGTGAGACCGCCGTATTCGTGCCGCAGGTTCAACACGTTTCCCATTGCAGGTACGGGGTCAACGGCTCCTCGACGACCCGAACCCGGCGTGTGGCGAAGCCGGCTTTCGCCACCTTCCGGTAGTAATCGTGGAACTCGTCGCGACGCTCCTGGAGGATCCGCATCGCCTCGTCCCACCGGCTCTGCGCGAAGGCTTTCCAGCCTTCGTCACCCGGTTCCTGGAAGTGCTGCTGACGTTCCAGCTTCCAGAAGCCCGGTGAACCGGTCTTCCAGAACCGCTGCTCGAAGTCGGCCCAGTATTCATCGAGGCCGAGCCGCTCGCCGACTCGGCCATCGAAGAGATCATGCATCGGTGATGTCCGCCCTCGCTGCGATCATCGTCGACCGGGGGACGATGACGAGCCGCTCGCCCGGATCGACGGGTGAGGTCGGCAGTCGAATTGAAGTCGGCCTCTATCGGCAGGGTCGGTACGCTGCCTGCATGCCCGCTGGTCAAGGTCCTATCGGCAAGCGTCTCCGTCTGGGTAACGAGCTGCGCAAACTTCGGGAGTCCAAGGACTGGTCGGTGACGCATGTCGCCGGCCTCATGGGCTGGAGCCACTCGAAGGTGTCGCGTCTGGAGACCGCGAAGGTGCGGCCCGATGTCGGCGAGGTCATGGATCTTCTTGACGCCTATGGGGTGGGCGGCGAGGCGCATGACCGGTTGGTGTCGCTGACTCGTGAGGCGAACGCGCGAGGCTGGTGGAGGGCGTTCGCGGGGATGCCGGCTCGTCAGATGGGCTTCGCGGAGATGGAGTCCAGCGTTCTCGGGATCCGTGAGCATGCGTTGGTGTACGTGCCGGGTCTTCTGCAGCACCCGGACTACATTCGCCAGCGGTTCAGCGACCGGGACGCGGTCAAGGACTTCGACCTGACGGCGGCGGTGGAGGGCCGGGCGGAGCGACAGAAGATCCTTGACCGTGGTGTCGAGTACGAGGCCGTCCTCGACGAGGCGGTGCTTCGCCGACGTACCGCGCCGCCGGCGGTGATGACGAAGCAGATCCGTCACTTGATCGACGTGGCCTCGCTGGAGAACGTCACCTTGCGCGTGCTGCGTTTCGATGCCGAGGTCGAGTACCTGTCCGCGGCGTTGAACAGCTTCGCCCTCTACCGCTTCGATGACCCTGAGCAGGACGATATGGTGAGCGTCGAGTCCGAGACGAGTGATCTCTGGCTGGGAGATCTTGAGGATCTCGCTCGTTACGTCGTGGTCTTCGACCGGCTCCGAGCGGCGGCCGAGACTCCTGACGCGACACTTGCCTTCCTTCGTTCGCTTGTGGACGAAGCGTGAAAGAGGAACGGGCCATGCAGTTCACAGACTGGCGTAAGAGCACGCGCAGCGGCAACCAGGCCAACTGCGTGATGGTTCGTCACAATTCGACCCACGTGCAGGTGAAGGACTCGAAGAACCCGGAAGGCCCGGTGCTGACCTTCACGCGAGCGGAATGGTCCGCCTTCATCGGCGGAGCCCATGACGGGGAGTTCGACCTGGCTTAACCGCGACGCTTCCGAAAGAGGGCCGGCCCATCGGGTCGGCCCTCTTTCGGCTTGTCATAGCGGACATATCGCCCAATCGCCGTCGCGGCCCTGTACTCGGTGCTGAGAATGTGCAAGCGTGCACATGTGCACAGATCGACGAGATTCAGTCGCTGACGGCATGCGAGTCGCCGCGCGCCCATCTGATCGGGAGGTGTGATGACCGGGACCACGTACTACGCAGATTCGGCAGAAGAGCAGCTCAGGTGTGCTCAGGAGATCCTCGATCAGCACGTGACGTCGAGTGCGACCGGACGATGTCTGGCCTGTGACTCCTTGGGCCCCTGTTGGCGCAGAGAGAACGCGGCGGTGATCTTCTCCCGCACGCTGCGGCTGCCGACCCGTCAGCCCGGCGCCACGCGCCCGGAACTGGTCAGCGCCGTCCGCGTCGGCCCGGGATGCCTTCCGAGAGGCCGGCGAGGACCGAATGCGGAGCACCGCTGAACCTTGTAGGCGCTGCCTGAGGTGGTCGAACGGATGCGTAACGCCTGAGTTCGTACAAGAGCGAAGTGGGGTGGGGTGTGATCTCGCGAGGTGAGTTGATCGCGGCACTGACCGCTATCGGGGTCGAGGCTGAGGTGCAGATCAGCTTGGACGGCATTCCGTTGGACATCGACGGGCTGGGTCTCGATGAACGGCGTGGCGTGATCTTTCTGCGGCCGCATCCGGAACACGTGCCGGCGGCGTTACGCCGGTTCGTTGCGGAGGTGACCGGCCGCGGTCGCGTGGAACAACCGGGTCGGTGCGACGGCTCGCGGCCACGACGAGCGGTAGGTGTTCGGTGAAGCGCACGCGTGTGCCCGATCGACTGGGCGGAGTTCTGCGGTTGGTGGGCGTGCGAGAGATCGAGGTTCGGCTCGGGGTGTCGCGGCAGTGGGTTCAGCGGTTGGCCGATCGTGCGGACTTCCCGGCGCCGTTTCATGAGTTGACGATGGGCCGGGTCTGGTGGGCGCACGAGGTGGAGGCCTGGATCCGTGACCGGCGGCCGGGAGAGCCGTCGGGCGCAGCCGTCGAGCACAGCGACGAGGACGCTGCCCAGCAGTTGGCCGAGCGGGTCGCCGACCACCTTGCCGAGCGGAGTCATGCCTTCCTCGGACAGGACCGCATCGACGTGCTCGCGGACCTCTTGCAGCTGTTCCTCGACAACAGCGGGTTTGCCGACGAGGCGTCATCCGAGAATGCCGGGGCGCGGCGAACGGAGCAGGGTCAGCGCGATTCCGGTGTGCGCTGACCTCTGCTTCGTGTGGGGCTGGGCTATGCGGCTTTGCGGGGGATGAGGTTGGCGGCGTCGTCGGCGTTGGGGCGGCGGAGGTCGAGGCGTACCGGTGGTTGGCCGCTGGTTTTGACGAGGTGGTCGAAGCGGGCGCTGATGGTCTGGGGGTGTCAGGGCTGTCCGTCGGGGCGGACGAAGAACAGTCCGGTGTTCGGCCAGGTGTTGCCGTTGACCTGTTGCCAGCGGTGGCGCACGTCGAGGTAGGCGGTGAGCCCGGCGATGGGAGTCATTAGATTCCTTGATGGCCGGTCCGGCGGGCTGCGAACCTGGGAGACGGATTCAAGAGGTTCATCGTCGTATTTACAAGAAAGGGGTAAAGTAATGGTTCTGAGCGCAGAAGAAGCTCACCAGAAAGCTGAGAATTTTCTCGATCTGAACGTGCGTCCTCAAATGTCGTTCGAGGTTGTCATCCTGGATGATTACATCAAGGATGAAGGAGACTCGTGGCTTTTCCCGTATAACGGAAAAGGCTACATCGAAGAGGATAGGCTATCGGAGATAATGGCCGGAAATACTCCAATCAGAGTCTTCAAGGCCAACGGTGAGACTGGATTCGATCGAAGAGGCTGATCTTATTTCGTGGTTCGAGAGCACCCCGCTGGATCTAGCCTCCGAGTAGGGTGTCGAACGGCGGCCCAGTCGCCGAGTTAATGAAGATGTGCGGCCCCGAGGCTTCGGCCTCGGGGACAGAGCCAAAGCAAATTTCGTTGATCTTCGTTGTGTCCGGTAGTTCCGGTAGGCCGCCGACCGGGTTGCGGAACTCCCGTAACCCCTGGTCGACGCCACGGGCGCCCGCCGGCATCCCGTCCTGGGTATCCGAATCCCATCAGGTCGTGACACCCTGCGCTGGCTGGCCGAGAGTCGACGCCGCGGTCATGGACCGGCTGATCTGCACCTGGTTCACCACCCGACGACCACCGCCGGAACCGGGCTCGCCCCGGACAGTAAGACCGTCCGTAACACCCACGCCAGTACCGGCCTGGACGTGCAACTGTTCGCCGCCATGCGACAACCACGACGCCGCCGTGGTTGTCGCATGGGTCCGAGTCTCCGGCCGACACCACCGAGGTCACCCCAGATCGCCGCCCTGCTCGACCCCTCGACATCACCGCTGTGGGTCCGCCGTCGGCGAGGGTCTCAACCCGGTCTTCCCATCGCTGGGCCGACCTGCCGGTGGCCTTCTCTGCTCCTATGATGCTCGCGACATCTACATCGGGAGATGGTTTGTTGATCCACACATTCCGGTCGGCGGTCGTGATCACGGCTGCCGCCGTCATCGCCGCCGGCCTCGGCGGCCCGGCCCAGGCATCGAGCTACGGCTCCGCCCGAGTGAGCGGTACGACGGTTCTCTTCGCCGCCGCCACCGGCGTCACCAACAAGGTCGTGATCACCCGCTCCGGGCGAACCGTCACCGTCGACGACCGGGTGGCGATCGAGCCTGGCAAGGGCTGCAAGCAGGTCAAAGGCGACAAGACCCGGGTCCGCTGTACGACGAAGAAGGCGCCCGTCAAGGCCCTCGTCAACACCTGGGACCACAACGACTCGATCGTCAACAAGAGCGATCTGAAGATGGAGGCGTACGGCGGCCCCGGCAACGACAAGATCGTCGGAGGCCCGAAGGCGGACGTCCTGTACGGCGACGACATGTGCGCGCGGAAATCCGGCAACGACAAGATCTATGGCAAGGCCGGCAACGACCTGATCTACGCCGGCGACGGTGCCGACTACGTCTCCGCGGGCGACGGCAACGACCGGGTCCTCGGCGACAGCGACTGCACCACCGCGCCCGACCACGCCGGCAACGACGTCATCCATGGCGGAAACGGCAACGACGACCTGTTCGGCGACAGCGGCAACGACAAGCTGTACGGCGGAAACGGCAACGACTTCCTCAACGGCTGGTACGGCGCAGACCGGATCGAGGGCGGCGCCGGCGACGACCAGCTGTACGGCGACCCCGACGACCGCAGGGTCTCCGCCGACGTCCTGCTCGGCGGCACCGGCAACGACCTGGTCGACTACCAGGGATACAAGAAGCCCCTCACGATTTCCCTGAACGGCGCGTCCCGCGACGACGGCATCGCCGGCGAACACGACACCGTCGGTGCCGACGTCGAACGCCTCAACGGCGGCGCCGGCAACGACACCCTCACCGGCAACGCCGCGGCCAACACCATCTCCGGCGAGACGGGCAACGACGTCATCCGCGGCGGCGCCGGCAACGACACCCTGTGGGGCGGCGAGGGCGACAACAAGCTGTACGGCGAGGCGGGCGACGACACCCTCCTCACCTACTACGGCGTCAACCTCCTCGACGGCGGCCCGAACACCGACGAGTGCCACGGCCGCTGGGACGCCGTCACCCTGGTCTCCTGCGAAACCTTCGCCGGCTAGCGGCCACCGGCACGAGCGTCATCGGGGTCGATACCCACTGAACGCAGCAGGTCGTGTAACCGGCCCTGGACGTCCACCCGGGCGTCCAGGGCTCGTACCGCGGCCTCGGATGCACGTTTCGTGAGCTGATCGAGTTCGGTCTCCTTGGCACGATCCATCGTTGCCTCCCCGCACGGTCGGATCGTCGTCGAGCATGGCGACGAGCATGGCGCGGGCATGGCGGATGTTCGAACGTAACGTGCCGACTTTGGCAGCGCCGCTCTCGAGTGCGGACCGGACTCGCCCGAGCCCAGCAACTCGACCACGCCGCGGACACGTTCGTGCACCGCACCGTCCCGGCCCCGTTCACCGGAACCGTCCCCGACGCCGCGCATCCGGGCGGCTAGACACCTAATCGCAGTCAGGGTCTGCCTCTGTGGTGATTTCGGGCGCTCAGCACGCCCGTATTCACCACACCGTCAGGGGTGTGGTGATTTGGGGCGTCCAGCGCGCCCGTATTCACCACACCGCCAGGGGTGTGGTGATTTGGGGCGTCCAGCGCGCCCGAAATCACCACGCGGATGGGCTTCGCACCCTTACCACGAAACGTGTCTAGCGAGATCTGCGGACGGTTCTTTCCCGCCGAGTCGCTCCCAGCGCGGTCCCAGGCGATGCTCGAGGACCTGTTCGAGGCTGGTCAGGCGTTCGGGGCCCGGTCGTCCAGGCTCGCGACATCCGCGGAGGGCGTCATCCCGCGATGTCGCCCGGCCGGCCGGAGGTGACCAGGCTGCGCAGGTCCTCGTCGTTGCGGGCGGTGAAGACGAGCATCCGCTGTCGCTGGTCGTGGCTGAAGATGACCTCGCAGTCGAAGTCCACCCGCCCCGCCGTCGGGTGCAGCAGTGACGTGGTCTCCTGACGGCAGAGGCGTACCTCGTGGTCGTCCCACAGACCGCGGAATTCGGGGCTCTCGGCCAGCAGCGTCGCGATCATCTGTTCGGCCTCGGTCGGATCGGGTTCCAGGTCCGCCGCGGCCCGGACGCTCGCGGCGAAGGTCGCGCTCTGGGCCGCGTGGATGTCGTCGGGATAGCTGCTGCGTTCCTCCGGCATCATGAACCACCGGAAGTAGCCGCTCCGGGCCAGACCCGTGTACTGCGTCTGGTCACCGAAGAATTCCAGGCAGAGCCGGTTCTGCAGCAGGGTGTGGGCCAGGTTCGAGATGACCATCGCGGGATTCCCGTCGAGCGCGTTCAGCACCCGGCGCAGGCCCGGATCGACCCGGTCGATCTTCGTGGTCTGCCGGGGCGGGTTGTGGCCGATCAGGTGGAACAGGTGGTCGCGCTCGTCGACGGTCAGGTCCAGCGCCCGGGAGAGCGCCGACGCCACTTCCGGGGACGGGCGAGGGCCGCGCCGCTGTTCGAGCCGGGTGTAGTAGTCGATCGAGATGTAGGCGCGCTCGGCGACATCCTCACGCCGTAGACCACGGGTTCGGCGGGTGGTGCGGTGAACGGGGGTGAGGGCCGCCCGGCGCTGTCGCAGGAAGTCTGCCAACTCTTCGCGGTTCACTTCGTGATCTTAGGCGGGTGAGCCAGGGACTGCCGATCCCTGGTACGGCCCCGTGCCGGATGGCACCGTTCGGTGTCTTGCGGATGAGGAGAGTTCGAGTGGGGCTCAGAGTTCAGGTGCCGGCGGCCATGGTCCGCGGTGATGTGGAGCAGGGGTACGGTCCGGTCGCCGACGCGTTCCGGCGCAACTTCGCGCGGGGGTGGGAGATCGGCGCTTCCTGTGTGGTCTATCGCGACGGTCGGAAGGTGGTCGACCTGTGGGGCGGTTACCGTGACGGCGTGACCCGCGATCCGTGGGAGCACGACACGATGGTGCCGGTCTTCTCGACGAGCAAGGGTGTGTCGTCGATGGCAGTCGCCGTGCTGCACGCCCGCGGCCTGCTGGATTACGGCGAGCGGGTGGCCACCTACTGGCCCGAGTTCGCAGCCGCCGGCAAGGCCGAGGTCACGGTGCGTCAGCTGTTGTCACACCAGGCGGGCCTACCGGTGATCGACCGTCCGCTCGACCTGGCCGACCTGTCCGGCTCGGCGACGCTGGCCGCGGCGCTGGCCGAGCAGCGGCCGGCGTGGACGCCGGGTGAGCGGCACGGCTATCACGGGCAGACGCTCGGCTGGTACGAGAGTGAACTCGTCAGCCGGGTCGATCCGCAAGGACGCCACCTGGGCCGTTTCTTCGCGGAGGAGGTGGCCGCGCCCCTGGGCCTCGAGTTCCACATCGGTCTGCCGGAGCACGCGGATCGCAGCCGTATCGCCCGGATCCACGGCTTCCGGACCTGGGAGATGATGCTGCACGTCACCTCGATGCCGCCGGCCTTCGCCTTGGCGTTCGCGAATCCGTGGAGCCTGACCGCCCGCGCTTTCCAGAATCCGCGGGTGCTCGGCGTCCCGGAGAACATCAACCGGCCCGATGTGCAGGCCGCGGAGATCCCGGCCGTCAACGGTATCGGCCGGGTGGGATCGATCGCGCGGCTCTACGGCGATGCCGCCGCCGGTGGCGCCGAGCTCGGTCTCAGCGCGTCGACGCTCGACGCGCTGAAGAGCCCGGCGGAGGCGCCATCGCGGGGGCTCGCCGATCAGGTGCTGCGCCTGCCCACCCAGTATTCGCTGGGATATGTGAAGCCGTTCCCCGCGTTCCGTTTCGGATCCGCGTCCGGCACGGCGTTCGGCACGATGGGCCTGGGCGGCTCGTTCGCCTTCGCCGACCCGGACACGGGTATCGGCTTCGCCTATGCCATGAACCGGCTCGGTTTTCACCTGTGGGACGACCCGCGCGAGGTCGCGCTGCGCGAGGCCCTGTTCGTCGACGTGCTCGGCGAGATGCCGCAGCGACCGGACGCCGCGAGGGCACGCTCGCGGCGTTGAGTGGCGTCTCATCGGTCATGGTCATCGTGCCGGGCGTAGGCGTCCGGCACGCACCGGGGTTGGATGAGGCTTCGCGTGCACCGGCTCAGCGCAGCAGTGTCAGCCGGGTCGTGACGTCGGTGACCGTCTGTTCCAGCGGCGGCCAGGGCAGGCCGGGTGCGGAGAGTCTCGTCCCGACGATGCCGTGCAGGGCGGCCAGCAGGTGGATCGCGTCGGTGCGCGGGTCCGTGGCGGCCGAGGAGCCGTTGCGGGCGCAGGCGGCGATCAGCTCCACCATCTGGTTCAGGGCTGTGCCGGCCATCAGGTCGGAACCCGGAACGTTCATGAATATCAGCGCGTATCGGGCCGGGTGGGCGAGGCCCAGTTCCACGTAGGCGCGGGCCCGGGCCAGCAGCCGGTCGGCCGGCTCCGGCAGGCCGGCCTCGGCTGCGGCGGTGACCTGGATGACCTCCGCGAATGTGCCCCGCCGCAGCTCGGCCATCAGCTCGGGCAGGTCGGCGAAGTGCCGGTAGACGGCGGGTGCGGTGACTCCGGCGGCGCGCGCCACGGCGCGCAGGGTCACGCCTGCGGGGCCCTGCGCGTCCAGCACGGTGAAGGCGGCCTCCACCAGCTCGTCGCGCAGTCGCGCGCCGTGGCCCCGGGTGTTCTGGGTTCTCGTCACACCGACACTTTACACGCGTTTACTGTGACGTCGAGCGCATCGGTTTACAGACGTTTACCTACGCCGGTATAAATCTCGTTGAACGGTCCCGTCACATCCGGGACCTCGACGAACGGTGACGGCCATGCGACTTCGCCACTTCCGTAATCCGCGCGTCTGGCGGATTCCGGTCATCATGATCGTGCTGCTGAGCCTGGCCCTTCCGGCCTGTTATCTGAGCGGCATCGCGGACCCCCAGGGGCACCTGCGGAACCTGCCGGTAGGCCTGGTGCTCACCCCACAGGAGGCCGGCGGTACGAGCGGCGCCGCCGAGGCGCTCGCCGAGGCCATCCGTACCGGCGTCGACCCGGACAAGCTCGACGTGATCACCATGACGGCCGCTGAGATGTCCACCCGCTTCGCCGACGACGAGATCTACGGGGCCGTGGTCGTCCCCGCCGATTTCGATCGGTCGCTGTCCACCCTGACCGGCGGCGGCGCGATCGTGCGGCCGGTGGTCACCGTGCGGACCAACGCCGGCGACGGCAGCCTGGCGGTCGGCCTGGTCAGCGGCAACCTCGACCCCGTCCTCACCGCCGTCGGACGGGCACTCGGCGACCGCCTGCGCGCCGCGGCCGGCACCGGTCTCACCCCCGCACAGGCCCTGGTGCTCCAGGAACCGTTCACCGTGTCGACCGTGCCGGACCAGCCGCTGCCGGCCGAGTCCGGGTACGGCCTGACCCCGTTCTACCTGGCCCTGGTCGCGATCCTGATCGGTTTCATCGGCGCGTCGACGATCCACCCGTCGCTGGACGCCGCGATCGGCTTCGCCCCCAGCGAACTCGGTCCGCTGACCAGCCGCCGCCCGTACCGGTGGGCGGGCCGGGTCACGACGCTGCTCGCCAAATTCGCGGTCCTCGCCGGGGCCGCCCCGGCCGCGGCCGGCCTGCTCCAACTCGTCGCCACGAAGGTCATCGGCGTGCCGGTCGGCCACCCGGTCCAGCTGTGGCTCCTGCTCACCGCCACGATCGTCGCCGTCGGCGCCGGCGCGTTGTCGGTCTTCGCGGCGTTCGGCAGCCCCGGTGCGCTCATCAACACGTTCTTCTTCGTGGCGCTCTCCCTGGCCTCCGGTCCCACCGTCCCGGTGGAGGCACTCCCCGGCTGGCTGCGCTCGCTCACCACGGTGACCGCCATGCACCCCGTCCTCGACGGCGTCCGCGCCATCCTGTTCTTCGACGCGCGCGGTGCGGCGGGCCTCAGCCACGCGTGGATCCGGCTGGGCATCGGTGCCGCCGCCGGCGTTGCCCTCGGCCTGCTCACCGCCTGGTTGTACGACCGCAACCCGCGCTTGACCCGGCATCCCGTCCCCGCGACACCGGCCGCCGCCACGGATCACGCACTCGTACCGCAGACGTGACGCCGCACCGGGCGGAGAGGACCGGCCACCGGCACGGAACACGCACTCGTACCGCAGACGTGACGCCGCACCGGGCGGAGAGGACCGGCCACCGGCATGGGGCGGGCCGACGTCACGGCGTACGGGAATCCTGCTGAAGTTCGTGGCGGAGGTGGCCGAGGGCTCGTGTGATCAGCCGGGAGACGTGCATCTGGGAGACGCCGACCTGTTGGGCGATCGCCGCCTGGGTGAGGTTGCCGTAGAAACGCAGGGTCAGGATCCGGCGTTCCCGCTCGTCGAGTCTGGTCAACGCGGGAATGATGACGATCCGGGCGTCCGCCAGGGCGAAAGCCTGGTCGACCTCGCCCAGCGCGTCACCGAGTTCGGCGGTCTCCCCGGAGCTGACGGAGATCGAGAGTGACAGTGCGCTGTACGCGCGGGCGCCCTCGACGGCCTCCAGGACCGCTTCGTCGGTGATGTCGAGGTGCGCGGCGATCTGGGCGGTCGTCGGCGGGCGATGGAGGCGGTGTGTCAGCTCCTCGTTGGCCGTGTTGATCGCCAGCCGGAGTTCCTGCAGCCGGCGCGGTACCCGGATCATCCAGGTCCGGTCGCGGAAGTAGCGTTTCAGCTCGCCGAGGACGGTCGGGATGGCGAATCCGACGAAGTCGATGCCGAAGTCCGGGTCGAATCGGTCCACGGCGCGGATCAGGCCGACGGCCGCGGTCTGGACCAGGTCGTCGATCGGCACTCCCCGGCCGGAGTAGCGGACGGCGAGCCGACGGGCCATCGGTAGCCATGCCACGATCGCCCGATCCCGCAACGCCGCCCGGGCGGGATGCCCGGCCGGCAGGGCAGCCATCGCCATCAACAGTTCGTCCGGGTCCCCATGGTCGTCATAGGAGGCGAGGGCGTCCGACGCGGTGCTTCTGGATTTCGTGATCATAATTTCCCGGCATTCAGCTGAATGGATGCCGGGGTCCGGGGCAACGGCCGCCTATGTGAGCCGCATCATCGACTCTAATCTCTTCCCGGTATTCCGGCACGGATTGTTTCTCTCGTGCCGAGATGGGCACAGGCCTTGAGCCCCAACCGGTGAAAGGCCGTCACCGTCATGGGTGCGCCGAACCGGCGGCGCCGGCGTCGACGCTGAGGTCGGGGTGGTCGGCCGGCTCGGGCACGCACAGCCAGAGCGCCTGCGGCAGGACCTCGACGGTCAGCCGGTCGCCGGCCTCGATGAGGTCGCCGTCGAGCTGACGGGGCTGGGCGCGGTCGCTGATCACCTCGATCCGGCTGCCGCGGAAGACCTCGAGCGCGGGAACCCGTCTGTCGTGCCGGATCAGCCCCCACCCCAGTGCGATCCAGGTGCGTAGCGTGTTGGGGGTCAGGACGGCGATGTCCAGGACCCCGTCGTCCGGCTGGGCCTCGCTCAGCAACCGCAGCCCGCCCTGCAGCCGGCCGACGTTGGCGATGAGCACCGAGCGGGCCCGTCGGCGCATCGGTGTGCCACCGTCGATACGGATGGTGACCCGCATCGGCCGGTCCTTGAGATGCTTCATCGCGCCGAGGACGTACGCGGGCCAGCCGATGTGCTTCTTCGCCGTGTCCGACGTGGCATCGAGCATGTGCGCGTCGAAGCCCATGCCCGCCATCACGGCGAAGTGCCGCCCGTCGAGAGTGCCGACGTCCAGGAGCCGCAGGCCACCGTCCAGCGCGACGGCGAGACCGGTGGCCAGATCGGTGGACAGGCCGAGATTCGCCGCGAGCAGGTTGCCGGTGCCGGCGGGCAGGACGGCCATCGACACCTCGGTACCGGCCAGCGCCGACACCGCGGACATCACCGTTCCGTCACCGCCGCAGACGAACACGACCTCGGCACCCGATGTGATGGCCGCGCGTGTCTGACCGAGCCCGGGGTCGTCCTCGGTCGTGGCGTACCAGCGCGGTGCCGGCCAGCCGGCCCGCGACAGCGTGTCGTCGACGGTGTGCCGGAGCCCGTCGAAGTCGTCGATCTTCGACGGGTTGAAGACGACCGCCGATCGTGGTGCCGGCTCGGTGCGGCTGGTGATGACGGTCATCGTGGTGACTCGCTTTCGATGAGATGCCCCTGCGGGATGGCGGGTACGCCGTTCGGAAGGTGGAGCATGGAGCGGACGATGCCGTCAGGCCGCCCCGCGGAGCGGAGCGCTGGAGGTGTCGTTGCGGCGGGCGGTGAGCCGGGCCGGGTCCGGCCAGCGAACGTCGCGGGCCCAGCCGAGCTTCTCGAAGATCCAGATGAGACGGGCGGCGGGGTCGATCTGTCCACGCAGCACACCGTGCCGGGCGCCGGTCGGGTCGGCGTGATGGCTGTTGTGCCAGCTCTCGCCGAACGACAGGATCGCCAGCGGCCAGAAGTTCGTGGCCCTGTCCTTGCTGTCGAACGGGCGCTCGCCGACGACGTGGCAGATCGAGTTGACCGACCAGGTGACGTGGTGCAGCAGGGCCATCCGGACCAGCCCGGCCCAGAAGAACGCGGTCAGGGCGCCGGCCCAGGTGCCGGTGACCAGCCCACCGATCACCGTGGGGGTCAACAGCGAGAACGCGATCAGGGGAAGGAACAGCCTGTCGATCACGCGGATGCCACGGTCGGCGAGCAGGTCCGGTGCGAAACGGGCCTTGTTGGTGACCTCGGGGTTCAGGAACCAGCCGCAGTGGGCGTACCACAGGCCTTTGGCCAGAGCGCGGACGCCGGTGCCGTACCGCCATGGTGAATGGGGGTCACCCTCGCGGTCGGTGAAGGCGTGGTGCCGCCGGTGGTCGGCGACCCAGCTGGTCGGGGGTCCTTCCACGGCGAGGGATCCGGCCACGGCCAGAGCCAGGCGCAGCGGCCGGACGGCCTTGAACGAGCCGTGGGTGAGGTGGCGGTGGAAACCGACCGTGACACCGGCGACCGCGATCAGGTACCCGACGGCCGCCATGCCGGCGTCGAGCGCGGAGAGTCCCCACCCCCACGCGATCGGTACGGCGGCGAACAGTGCGACGAACGGCGCCACGACGAAGACCCAGAGCATCGCGACGGCCACGCGTGACTGAGGTGCCTCGATCATGGGTTTGGGGCCGGGCAGGGCGACGGCGACGGTGGCGGTGGAGGTGCTCATGGCGCGACTCCTTGGAGCCTGTCGGCCGACGATGACGAGGCGACGACATCGCGCGGACAGGCCGGTTGCGGCGAGGGAGGACCGCGGGAGTCTGGACGGCCGCCGGGATCACAGGGGCGGAACTCGGTGTATCCCCAGTACCCGGTTGCGCGGCCGGCAAACGAGACCGTTCTTCACGATGCCGGTTTACCGGGCCGTGGAAGGGGTATCGCCACGACACCGCCACCGCTGTCTCGGTGGCTCGGCCGTCCAGACTCCGCGGCTCGACATCGGTCCTCGCCCCTCCACGGTTCTTTCGTGTACGGCAGGCGACAGCACTGAGGAGCCAGGCCATGAATTGTCCCGTCGTTCGCCGGTGGGCGAATCGGAACTCCTGCCGTCGTGAGCTTTCTTCGAGGAAAGACGTCCTGTGGGCCGCCGTTGAAGGGGGGCCCGGCGGCCCACAGGACGGCCTCCGCCGGAAGGCAGGACGCTCATGATGTTCTCCGACGTCGTCGACGTCCTGCGAGGGGAACACGACGAGATCCGGCGGTTGTGCGCCGCGGTCGAGCGCAGTGGTGACCGGGACCGGGGGCATCGGTTCGCCGTGCTCTCCCGTGCTGTGCACCGCCACGAGTTCGGCGAACGAGCGGTCGTCCATCCAGCGGTCAGGAACGTGAGCGTCGCCGCCGACCTGATCGCAACGATGCGCCTGACCGAGGAGACGGCGCTCCTGCTGGCATTGAACACGCTTGACGATCTCGGCCCGGAGGACCCGGGTTTCCGCCGGGGATTCACCGCCCTGCACCGGGCCGTCCTGGAGCACCTGACTCGCGAGGAACTGGACGAGTTCCCGATTCTGCGGCGGCACGTGCCGGTCCAGCGGCTGCACGCGATGACCGGCGCGCTCACCGACGTTCAGCTCATGGCCGCGGCCTGATCTCCCCGACGTCCGCGGCCGGCCCGAACGGTGTCGACGCGTCCACGTCTCCCGGCTGTCGTCACCGGGAGACGCCGTGCTGGAGGGTGGCGATCAGGGCGAGAGTCGATTCGGCACCCTGGTTGAGGTTGGGTCCGAGCGGGGTGAGCCCGTCGTAACCACCGCCGGTCGCCGGGTTCCACATGATCTGGCCGATGTCGTTGTCACCGAGGAACCAGGCGATGCACCGGTCCACGCCCGCACGCCAGGTCCGAGCGCCGGTGATGGTGGCGGCGGTGGCGCAGGCGTCGGCCAGCGCCGCGACCTCGATCGGTTGCTGGTCGTACCGTGGTCGTGTGGTTCCGCGTCGCCAGCCGGCCGCGGGCAGTGCCGACAGGTGGCCGTCGTGGGTCTGGATGTCCAGCAGCCAGGTGAGCATTCGCAGGCCGGCGGCCAGGACCGGGGGATCGTCGAGGAGATCACCGGCGGCGATGAGAGTCTCGGCGAGAGCGGCGTTGGCGTAGGTGAGCCGTTCCTCGGGCCACGGCCAGTGCGGATCGGGGCCGGGATGGCCGATCACCGTCACGGCATCGGACAGGAGCGAAAGGGCCGGTTCGCCGCCGGAGCCGGCGCGGAGCAGTTCGGCGGCTCCGAGCGCGGCGAAGGCCATGGACCGGGGGTTGCCGGACCGGCGGGAGGCGCCCTGGGCGAAAGCGTGGTGGGCTTCCTCGCGGATCCACGGGGCCGGGCAGCGCGCCGCGGCGGTCCCGAGGCCCCACAGGGCGCGTCCCCACCAGTCCTCGACGGCGGGTTCGTCGGCCCACACCCGGTCGAACCCGAGCCGGTTGTGGAAGGCGCCGGTGGCGTCCTGCGCGTGGGTGAGGAACGTCAGGTAGCACTCCGCGAGCCGCAGCACCTCGGCGGACGGGTCGGCCTCGCGGCCGGTGACGACCAGGCCCCGGGCGGCATCGTCGGTGCAGTAGCCGTGCTCGCGGCGGGCGATGGTGTGCCGGGCGTGTTCGAAGAGCCCGGTGTCGTCGGTCAGCCGTGCCAGATGGGTGAAGGGGATGGCGGACAGGGCCGGGTCGGGGTCCGGGGCCGTGCTGACGGCCTGTGCGGTCACGGACCGACCGTGGTGATCAGGTTGCGGTCGGCGACGAGCGTCGCGGCCAGTTCGTGGTATCGCTGGGCCACGGCGGGCCAGCGCAGTGCCGGTTCGGCGTGGCCGTTACGGCCGCGCAGTGTGGCGGCCAGGGCAGGCTCGGTGAGGATGCGCCGCACGGCGGTCGCGAGGGCCGCGGGATTCTTGTGCGGTACGAGCAGGCCGGGCCCGTCGGTGAGCAGTTCCACCGCGTGCGGGAAGGCGGTGGCCACGACCGGGATCCGTGCCGCCACGGCCTCGACGAGGACGCCCGAGGTGACCTGCTCGGTGGAGTCGTACGGCAGCACGACGACGTCGGCGGAGCGGATCAGTGTTCCGAGCGCCTCGTCGTCGAGGTAGGCCGACTGGTAGCGCACCTGGTGCGCGATGCCGAGGACCGCGCCGAGCCGGTGCAGGCCGGCCC
This sequence comes from Actinoplanes sp. NBRC 101535, assembly GCF_030269225.1. NCBI lineage: Bacteria > Bacillati > Actinomycetota > Actinomycetes > Micromonosporales > Micromonosporaceae > Actinoplanes > Actinoplanes sp. NBRC 101535. The sequence continues at coordinate 139,078 of NZ_BSSY01000010.1, forward strand.
GGTACTCCTCCCCGTGGAGTTCGGCGACCTTGGGGTGGGTGCGGCCGGCCACCGTGTAGACGGGTGCGGGTTCGAGGTTGCGTAGCCGGGCCAGGCCGCGCAGCGCCCACTCGATTCCCTTGCCCGGCCCGAGCAGACCCCAGGTCAGCAGGTGCGACTCCGGGTGTCGGCGGCTCGGCGGGCCGGCGTAGTCCAAGGCTCCGTGCGGGATCACCGAGATCTTCGCGGCGTCGACGGTGTAGCCGGTGATCAACCGGTCGTGGGCGGCCCGGGTGATGGTCACGACCGCGCTGGCGGCGGCCACGATCTGTTCGAGCAGCGACTTCTGGTTCGGGGTGGGATGGGTGAGCACGGTGTGCAGGACGACGAGGCTCGGCACGGTGAGCCGGCGCAGCACGGACAGGACCTCGCCGCCGTCACGGCCGGGGTAGATGCCGTACTCGTGCTGGATGACGGCGATGTCGAAACCGTTCAGCGCCTCCGCGCTGTCGCGCCACCCGGCCGGTGCCGCGGCCGTCCAGGTGTGCACCACACCGTCCTCGGGCGTGGGGTCGTCGCCGTGCGCCGCGACCCGCACGATGCCGACCGCGGCCGCGGACCGGCCGAGGTGGGTGGCGAGCGCGGAGTTGAACGTCGCCAGGCCGCAGCGGGTGGGCGGATGGGTACTGAGGAATCCGTACTTGATGGTCATGAGCTGTGCCCTCTGTCGGTCGGCCCGCCGCGGATCACGTGACGGGGCCTCACACGGCGCCGGCGTATCAACGCCGGAAGCACCGTTCGTCTTGTCGGATCCCACAGCCGAGGAGCAAACGCCGAACCTCACCCCTGGTCGGGCTCGGCCAATGTGGAGAGATCGAGATGAAGCATGGCCAGCAGCCCGCCATGACGTGACGGATCGATGCGGTCCGGCAACTCGCGTTCGACGAAATCGGCTCGGATCGGCTGGCCGCGTTCGCGGAGCGCCGCGACGACCGTCGCCCTCATGATGACCATTGTCTCCGCTCGAACGTTGCCCTTGGACGGGGCCCACGGATAGGGCCCACCGGTGAGGGTCTCGAGCCGCCGGAGTCTGGAGCGACATCCGTCAGAGTACGCCTGAACGACCCGATGGGCCGAACAGCGCTTCGGGCCGTGCTCTTCGCCGGTGACGCGGTGCCGCCGTGACATGGCCCTCTCAGCGGTGTCCGGAACCGCCGGCGTCGTTGTGGTAGCTCAGCCTCACCCGGGTTCCGGTGGCGTCCGTGGTGATGTCCATGCTGGTGCAGGCGCGTTCGATGAGCTGGAATCCGGTGACCTGTCGCTTCCGGACGCCGGCCGGGGGGCGGTCGGCGTGAGCGGATCGCAGTGTCGTGCCGATGCCGGCGCCGTGGTCGCTGATCTCGCACCAGAGGCGATCGTCGCGGCCCCACAGCAGCAGCTGGCCGAAGCCTCCGCCGTGCTGCACGGAATTGGCCATGGTCTCGTGCACGGCCAGCGCGAATCGGTCCGCGTCCGCACGGGCCAGGCCGTGCCGGGTGCTGGCGGTGTGGGCCCGGATGCGCACCCGCGCCATCGAGGCCTGGTCGAACCAGCGGACCAGTGGCGGCACGGCGGCAGCGGCAACGGTCCGCCGCGAGGTCAGGGCGATCGGCGTACCCGCTCCGGAAGGGGCCAGCCGGGCATCGGCGAAGGCGCCGGTCCAGTCCAAGCCGAAGCGTTCCAGGGTGAGCAACTCGGTGGCCGCGGCGGTGAGTTCCGCCGCGGTGGCCTGGTCGGCGAGAGAGAGATCACCTGGTGTACGCCGGTACAGGTCGACGGCTCCGGCATACCGGACGCCGCCGGCGTGCAGGGGCAGAGCGAACACCGCCCGCGCGCCGGAGTGCAGTGCTGCCGGGGTGAACCGCGGCCAGTGCTCACGCCACCACGGATCGCTCAGATCGGGGGCGTGCACCGATCGGCGGGTGGCGGTGGCGTCGCGGCACGGGCCGTCGTCCAGAGTCTCCTGGGCGGCCTCGATGCCGGCGCTGCCCTGGTCGCTGCTGAACCGGATCTGTGGGAACGGGTCGCCCTCCGGGCCGGCCGAGATGCCGATTCCCGCGACATCCGGCATGAGCGCCGAGCCCGCCCGGCACAATCCGGTCAGGTCCGGGCCGTATGTGCGGATCAGGTGCCAGACATGGCCCGGACGCGCTCCGCCGAAACCCTCGGCGCCGTGCTGGTACATCGCTGCTCCTCGAATGGCTGGCAGCGCCACCAGGGTCCGGGGCAGCGATTTCGACGCGTACGGAACGGGCCTGTGGATCTGCGTGCGAGGGGCGGCCATGGTGATGCCCGTACGATGCGGGTCACAGTAGCGCGACGTGGTGAGCGCTGACGGACATTTCGTACGCCCGCCGTGTCATGGCTTGCCTCCCGGATCGGGACTACGATGCGTGTGTCGTCGGGGTGCTGATGTCTCGCAGGCGTCCCGAACGTTGCAGCGGCAGGCGACGGTGCCACGGCGGACGGCCGTGACCGGTGTCCCGCTGTCGGTGGTGGCGAGGCGGTGCTCACGATGACGGTGTCGGATCTCGGTCCGCAGGCGTGGGTGACGGTGCATCTGCCGGGCGACGGAGTGATCCTGGTCGTCGTGGCGGGCGAACTGGCGCGGCCCGTGGCCGACACGGTGACCGAGCAGTTGATGGGCTCACTCGACCAGCCAGGGCATGTGTTGTGGCTGGATCTCTCCCAGTTGAGTTTCTGTGATCTGGCCGGGCTGCGAGCACTGATCAGCTTTCAGGATCGAGCCGGCGCTCGCGGCCTGCGGGTGCGGGTGGTGGCGATCTCCGGCGCGGCGCGGATGCTGGCCGACCTGACCGGCATGCAGCCTTTCGGCCGGCTGGGTGACTCCGGGGACGAGCCCGGCCCGGTGGAATGACCTCGACCGTCCCCGGTACGGGCCCAGCGCACCCGAGCCGTGCTCGACATCGGACGGATCCGTGTCCGGCCTCATGCGCGTCGGCCGCGAGTCCCGCATCGTGACGGTGCCGGGTCGGTTTGTGAGATTTATGAGCTCAACTGCGATCATCGACCTGCCGGTATACCGTTGGGACACGGCGGTGTCCCATCGCCGTTCGCTGCTCCGGACCCAGGTGGCGCACCACTTCTGAGTAGGTGCCCTGGAGCAGCCGTGGATTCCGTAACACCTCCCGTGTCCCCCATGCCGGCCACGTCACCGGGTGTGTGGCGCCGTCTCCCACCCGGTCCCGGTCCCGGTGCGGGCGACGGCGGCCGATGACCGCCGTGGAGCGGCGCGGGGGAGCACCGTCCCTTCGATCGCCGTACCTGGTGGCGACGGTCACCGATCGCCGTGGGGTGTCGGTGGGTGTCGTCGCCGACGCGAGCAGCAGCGTGGTCGAGATCAAGGTGCACGGTCACTGGTCACAGCAGCTCGGCGAGCAGATCACCGCCGGACTGGGACTCTGCCTCGCCGGTCCGTCCGAGGCCATCATCATCGATCTGCGTGACTTCAGTGATCGGCATGGGCTGAGCTTGCGGTACTGGCTGGCGGCACAGCGGGAGGCGCGGGGTGGCGCGCTGCCGGTCGGTCTGGCGTTGTGCGTCCCGCCGGCGACGATGCTCGGTTACCGGTTGCGGCATCACGAGGGGAACCCGTTGCCGCTGTTCGCCACGATGGGCGAGGCACGGGCCGCGGTCGTCGGCAGGCTGAGACGAAGTCACCGGTGGCAGACCCGCCTGGCGCCGGTCCCGGTCTCCGTGCGGGCGGCACGTGACCTGGTGGAGCTGGCGTGTCATACCTGGCAGCTGCACGATCTGCGACAGGACGCAGCACTGGTCATGTCGGAGTTGGCCGCTAACGCCGTCGAGCACGCCGGTACGGATTTCGTGCTCACCGTGCTTCGGCGCGGCCGGGATCTGCATCTGGCCGTCCGGGACGGCGACACCCGTTATCCGCGTCTGGTCGAGTCCACCCATGCGGGTCCACGGCTTCCGGTCGTCGAGGGCGGGCGGGGACTGATGCTGGTGCATGCGGTCGCCGCGAGGTGGGGTGCGATACCGGCCCATGGTGGCAAAGTCGTCTGGGCGACGGTTTCCGCGTGACGTCGCCGGCCGGCGGGCGGTGTCGCACTCCCGCCGGCCGGCGACGACGCCTGCCGATCAGCCGGCGTGCTCGACCATGGCGAGGAGCTCCGGGGTGTGGCGTCTGTCGTCAGCGTCCGCGGCTGCGGCCGAGGCGGTGTCGGCCGAGGCCGGGCTGGCGTCCGGAGGAATGACGAGGAGGTCGAAGCGGTCCCTCCCGAAGTCGTTGATGACGGTGATCAGCCCGGCCGGCTGTGAGGTGTACCAGCCGAGCCGGGCCGACGAGCGGCCACTCGCCCGGCTCGGGCGCGGCAGGTCCCACTCGGCGGGGTTCAGCAGCACATGCGTGATCACGCCGCGGAGAGCGGACAGCGCCTCCAGCAGGGCGGGGAGTTCGGTTGCCGGGTCGGAGGAGCGGGGCCACCACGCTCCGTCGAGGACGGTGTCCCGCGACGCTGGGTCGGCGAGTCGTAGTCGTGCGGAATCGGCCGTCGGATTCATCGGTGTGCCTTCCTGTCGGCGACATCCGCGCCATCAAAGGGCGGGCGCGATGCGCTCGTCAGGAGACGTCGAGAAAGCCGGTAGTCCCTTCACCCTACCCGCGGCCACGCCGTGGCACGACTCGTGCCGAACGAGGAATCCGTGCGTTCACGTGTGGTTCCGCGGTAAGGAACGCGGCCCTCTCCCGGGGGACGACCGGCGGTCCGGGACACGCTGAAGCCGTAGCATCATCAGGCGCAGGATCCACGCATGTCGCTCCAGACCTCGGCGGCACTCCCACTCGCCGTTGAATTGGAGCACCATGACGGACGTCGGCGACGGCCCGGCCGGAGGAACACCTTCCACCACTGTCAGCGGCGACTCGAGCGACGCCGTGCTGCTCGAAGCGGTCTCGCGGGGCAGTGTGCCCGCGTTCCGTGCCCTGGTCGAGCGGACGTCGGTGGCCGTCGGCGCCCTGCTGGCCGAACTCCTGCCGGACTGCGCATGGCGCGACGAGATACTCGCGGCCACCTATCTGGAGGTGTGGTGGCTGGCGGGCTGTCGCATTCAGCCGGACGTCGACGCCACGGACTGGATCGTCGCGATCGCGCGGCGGCGGGCGGTGGAGACCCGCACCGATCTCGAGCCGGACGGCGAAGGGCCGCGGACCGGGTACGCGCAACGGGAGTTCGCCACGTTGCTCCGCTCACCGGCCGGGCCACCCCGGCCGGTGACGGTCAGGGCCGTGTCAGACCGGGCAGCGACGCCAGATCGGTGACGACCAGCTCGGCGACCTCGGTGAGCCGCCGGTTGTGGTTGCGGGCGTAGGCGCGGATCCGGCGGAACGCCTCGTCGACGCCGATGTCCTGGACCTGTGCGAGAGCGCCCTTGGCCTGCTCGATGATGATCCGGCTGTTCAGCGCCCCCTGCAGTTGCTCGGTCAGCGCCTCACTACGGCGGATCGCGCGTTCCTGCATCAGGCCGATGGTCGCCACGTCGGCGAGAGCCTGCATGATCGGCACATCGGCGGCGCTGAAATCGCCGCCGGTGGTGCTGCCGAAGATGTTGAGGGCACCGATCACCTGGGAACGCAGTCGTAACGGGAAGGCGTGTACGGACCGGAAGCCCGCCTCCGAGGCCCGTGGCGCGAAACGGGGCCAGCGGCCTGCCGCCGACGCCAGGTCGATGTTGATGACCGGCTGTCCGGTCCGGTACGCCTCCAGGCAGGGGCCCTGATCAGTCTGCAACTGGAAGAGCTCGATCAGGCGGACGTTCTCGTCCGATCCGGCCATGAACTCCAGCCGTCCCCGTTCGTCGGCCAGCATCAGTCCGGCGGCGGCCGCGTCCACCAGGCTGCGGGCCCGGTCGGTGAGCATGTGCAGGAAATCGAGGAGATCGAATTCGTCGACCAGCGTGTCGGCGACCTCCACGAAAACGGTTGCGAGTCGTTCAGCCGAAACGCCGCTCATGCCCTGCCTCCCGGTGATCCAGTACCCAAACAGCCGCTCATACGTATCAACCGTCCAATCGCAGTCGCCGCTGCACGATGTCGCGGGCGACATCCTCCAGGCGACGGTTCTCGGCGAAGGCGTAAGCCCGTATCCGTACCAGAGCCTCACCGATGGATACCCCTAACTGGACCATGACCATTCCCTGGGCCTGGAACAGTTCGGCCCGGCGTCCGAAGTCCAGCGCCATGGCACCGTCACCAGCGGAGATGTCACCCTGCTGCAGGTTCAGCAGGGCCTCCACGGTGAGCTCGGCGAGCGTGAACGCCAGCTGCAGTTCCGTGCCGGTCAACGGGCCCACCCGATCCCGGAAGACGTCCATGACTCCGAGCCGGGCGGCACCGACCTGCAACGGGAAGGCGAAGACGGCGCGGACCCCGGCGTCGCGGGCGGCCGGAGTGTAAACAGGCCAGCGGAAGTCGGCACCATCGGACAGATCCGCTGTGAGAATCGGGCGGCGAGCGGCGAAGGCATCGATGCAGGGCCCCTCGCCGAGGATGAACTGCAACTCCTCGACACGCTCGCTGACCGGATCCGACGTCGCGCACACCCCACGCATCCCGTCAGCGGTCATCACGCTGATCCCGGACCCGCTCGCCGACAGCGCCTCGACGGTGGCGAGGCAGATCCGCTGCAACAGACCCGCATCAACCGGCTGGGCGTCGAGGAGACGCCGGACGAGTGCATCATGCTCATCACCGCCAGCAGGCGAGGTCACGATGCCGGACCGTCTGTGCGGGGCCGGAACGATCCGCACGTCAATGCCGACACGGGCGCCCCTTCCCAGCGTAGACGCCGAGGACCAGGGCGGCTTGAGTCAATAGACACCCACACCCTACCCCCACCACCGGTGCGAATAGTGGCGCAGAGACTCGCCTTCCACGACGAGGTCCGTGTCTGGCACGCGCGCGGCCGTGGTCACCTCGGAGAGTGGCGTATCGGGCACTGACGGTAACTCATACTTTCGGCTAGCTTTATGCCTGACCTTTCGGCTAACCTCGTGCTGCCGAACGGGTATCCGGGCTGGCGGAGGCAACCGGAGGACGACATGACCACAGCATCCGTCGACACGACGACCCGCTCGGCCGCTGCGCAGAGTGACGTCGCTGCGCAGAGTGACGTGATCACCAGTGAGCGTCAGGCTGACGTCGCGGGCGATCTGATCAACGCGCTGGCCGCGATGCCCGCCGGTCACCCGTCCCGGGCCGCTCTGCGGGACCGGACGATCGAGGCCTGGCTGCCGCTGGCCCGCCACCTGGCGAACCGCTACACGGGCCGCGGTGAGCCCACCGACGACCTGGTGCAGACCGCCACGATCGGGCTGATCAAGGCGATCGACAAGTTCGACCCGCAGTACGGTGTGGACTTCGCCGGCTATGCGATCCCGACGATCCTCGGTGAGGTCAAGCGGCACTTCCGCGACCGCACCTGGTCGATCCGGGTGCCGCGCCGGCTCCAGGAGCTGCGCCTGCGGATCACCGAGGCCAACAACACCCTGACCCACACGCTGAACCGGCCGCCGACCGTCGCCGACATCGCGGCCCACATCGGCATCACCGAGGAAGAGGTCCTCGAAGGCCTCGAAGGTGCCCGCGCCTACAACGCGACCAGCCTGTCGACGCCGGTCGGCCCGGACGGCAACGCCGAACTCGGCGACATGATCAGTAGCGACACCGACGACTACGCGGCCGTCGACATGCGCGCCACGCTCGGCCCTGCGCTGGCGCAGCTCGACGAGCGCGAGCAGAAGATCGTCACCCTGCGGTTCTACGGCAACATGACGCAGTCGCAGATCGCCGACCAGATCGGCATCTCCCAGATGCACGTCTCCCGGCTGCTCACCAAGGCCCTGACGAAGCTGCGCGGCCACATCAACGCCGACGCTCTCTGAGTTCCCCGGACCCGGGCCCGCCGTGTACTACGGCGGGCCCGCTGTCGTGGCCGTCCACGCCGATCCGGTACCAGCCCTTGACGATCGCGCAGCTCTCCCGGCCGGTGGGGGCGGTGCACGCCCTCGTCCTCGGCGTAGTCGCCCGTAGTGGTGCGGCAGGGCGGCCATCACCTGCCTCTTCGCCGCGTCGACGGGTGAGATGTAGGTCCAGTCCCGGCCCGGCGCGGCCGTTGACCGTCGGGCCGGGAGAGGTAGCCGGCAGGGAAGGGCCGCCCGCGACCGTCAGGTTCCGGGTTGTGATTCCCGGATGTTCAGGTAGGCGTCCATGTGCGTGATGGTGAGCAGGCGTTCGACGATGCAGCCCGGCGCGACGGCGACGGTGAGCCGGCCGCCGTCCCGGTCGAACGCGGCGGACAGTTGCTGGAGCATGTGCAGCGCGCTGCTGTCGAGGAACTCGATGTCGCTGAGGTCGAGATCGACCGGTGTGCTGGTTCCGGCGGCCCGGATCCGGTCACCGACGGTGCCGGCGTTCGACATGTCGAGTTCGCCGGTGACCCGGACGTGCACGCCGGTCTCGTGGATGCTGGTGGTGACGTCCGCGATGGGGTCGGTCATCGGCTTGCTTCCCGGGTAGGCACGCGGAACCGGACGAGGGTGCCGTCGGCGGTGGAGTGTCGCTCGAAGTCGTGGCTGAGGGTGTCGATGATCGGAAGGCCCCGTCCGCGGCTGGTGCCCGCTTCGCCGGGGGTCCGCCAGGTGCCGTGGTCCCGGACCGTCGCCAGGTACGAGCCGTCCGGCTCGTACCGGACGTCGATCTCGATGGTGCCGGTGGGGTCCTCGCGGTAGGCGTGTTCGATGGCGTTGGCGCACGCCTCGTTCACGGTGATGAGCAGGTCGTCGTCGTTGCGGTCGAGGCCCGGCAGGGTGCGCTGCCAGGCACTCAAGGCGTGGCGGAGCCGGGACAGGCCGTGGCGGTCCGCGACCATCGTCTGATGGAACGGCGCCGGTGGCACCCGCAGGCAGAGCACGACGACGTCGTCGTTGCGGTGCTCGGCGACGCCCAGCGCGGTCAGCAGACCGTCGCACACCTCGCCGACCGGTGCGTGCCGCAGCGCGACGGTGGCGTCGCGGAGCCGGTCCAGGCCGGTGGTGATCGGTTCGCGGCGCCGCTCGACCAGGCCGTCGGAGAAGAGCACCAGCAGGGCGCCGGGTTCGAGGGTGTCGCTCGCCTGCGGCCGTGATCCGAAGTCCCGGCCGGTGATCGGGGCGGACCGGCCGTCGTCCAGCCACCGGGCGTCGCCGCCGGCCGTGACCACGAGCATCGGCGGGTGCCCGGCCGACGCGTGCCGTAGTTCACGGGTGGCCGGATCGAAGACGGCGTAGCAGGCCGTGGCGAACGGGATCTCGTCGTTGACCGCGACGAACCCGTCCAGGTGGGTCAGCAGGGTCCCGGGGCCGGGCACGTGCGGTGCGAGCGCGCCCATCGCGACCCGCATCTTCCCCATCGCCGTCGCGGCGGCCAGGCCGTGCCCGACGACGTCGCCCACGGTCAGTGCGACAGTGCCGCCGCGCAGCTCGAAGGTGTCGTACCAGTCGCCACCGACCTCCAGCGTGGCGCTGCCGGCTTCGTACCGCGCCGCGATCGAGACCCCGGGCGGCGCCACGGTGCGGGCCGGCAACAACGCCCGTTGCAGCTCCAGGGCGATGCGGTGTTCCTCGTCGCGGGCCCTGGTCTGCTCCGCCAGGGCGAGCTCGCCGACCCGGCGTTGCGCGTCGATGTCGGTGGCCACGCCGAACCAGCGCACCAGATCACCGCTGTCGTCCTGGAAGGGGACGACCCGGATCAGATACCAGTGGTGACCGCCGTCGCGGTGCCGCAGCCGCGCCTCGCACTCGAAGACGGCGGGCGGATCCCGGTGCCCGTCCCAGGCGGCCAGGAACCCGTCGCGCTCACCGGGATGGACGGCCCCGCCGAGCAGCGCACGGTCGGTGTCCGCGGTGTGCGGCGTCCCACCGATCAACGTGGACCAGCTCGGGTTGAGCATCTCCACGGCGCCGTCGGGCCGGGCGACCCAGATGAGCTGCGGGGTCACCTCGACGACCTGGCGGAACCGGGCCTCGCTCTCCCGCAGCGCATCCTCGATCTCCCGGCGCCGGGAGATGTCGGCGGCGACCCCCACCAGCCGGTCCGGTCGGGGCGGGTCACCCTCGAAGTAGGCGCGGGCGGTCACCATGACCCACCGGTACGAGCCGTCTCCCCGGTCGACACGGATCTCCTGGCTCAGCAGGCGGGAGCCGCCCGGGTCGAACGCCGCCGCCACCGCCGTTCCGTACCGCTGCCGGTCCTCGGGGTGGATCATCGAATCCAGCGCTGTGGCGAGCGACAGCACCCCGTCGGACGGCAGGGCGAACAACTCCAGCATGCGAGCGTCGGGCTCTCCGCGGTCCTCCCGTGCCGACCACACGAAGGTTCCCATCTCGGCCGCGTCGAGCGCGACCTGCAGCCGCTCCTGCTCAGTCTTCTGCACCATCACTCATTCCGCGGTCGATCGACTCGTCTCCCGCCGCTACCGGCAACGGTCAGTATGCAGACCATGACGTCGATGATCATCAAGTAGCTCATCGGCCGGTGGGCCCGGTGCGGCGCCGTCATGGGGAGGCGACCGACGTAGCCTTGCGATGTCCAGCTACTTCGATGCCACCCGAGGAGCTTCATGCCCCTGACACCGGCCGACATTCACAACACGGAGTTCGGAAAGGCAACCTTCGGCCGGCGTGGCTACGACGAGGACCATGTCGACACGCTCCTGGACGAGGTCACCGGCGAGATGATCCGCCTTCTCGAGGAGAACAGCGCGCTGCAGAACCAGCTCGCCGCCGCGGGATCCGACAGGCAGGACCGGGCGGCCGCGGCGCAGCTGTCCGCGCTGACCGTCGACCTCGACCGTGCCCGGCGCGCCTGTGAACGCGCCGAGCAGCACGCCCGGCTCACACGGCATCAACTCGACGAGGCCCGGCGCTCGGCCGCCACATCCGACACCGCCCGTGGCGACGCGTCGGTGCAGCCGGTGCTGCGGATGGCGCAGCGGACCGCCGACGGCTATCTCCACGAGGCCCAGGAGAAATCCGGCAGGCTGCTCGCCGAGGCCCGCGAGCGGACCGACCGCACCCTGCACGAGGCGCAGGACACCGTCGACGCCATCGGCCGGAAATCCCAGCGTCTCCAGGAGACGGCCGCGGCGGAACTGGCGGCGGGACGGGCCAGCATGACCCGGGACATCGACTCGCTGTCGCGGTTCATCGACGACTACCGCGCCGGCATGACACACGACATCTTCCGCCGGGGACGGTTCAACGAGGGTACGGCCGGCTCCTGAACCGGGGGCCTCAGCGGCGGGGCGGCCGGTCGGGCAGCATGCGCTCCTCAAGATCCAATTCACGTTCCAGTACGCGCAGGCCCTCGTCGGACAGCTGGCCGGCATCACGCCAGCGGAGGAACTCGTCCCGCTGCGCTTCGAGGGCCACTCGTCGTACGTGCAGCGCGGCCTCGTACCCCGGTGACACCGGCGGACCGTCCGCCTCGTCCGTCTCGCGCAACAGGACGAGCCGGTCCTGATACCGGCTCAGCCGGGTCCGCAGCTGCTCGCGCATCGTCTCGATCACCGGGGCGCTGATGTCGTCGTGCTCCTGCCTCTCCAGGTCACCGAGGGCGGTGAGGGCGGCCTCGACGGACGCCGACCGGGCCTCGTTGCGGAGGCGGGCCTGATCGTTGTCGTCCGCGGGCAGGCCGAGCCGCTGGACGATCGGCGCGAACGTGAGGCCCTGGCCGACCAGGGTGACGAGGACGACGACGAAGGTGCAGAACAGCAGCAGGTCGCGGGCCGGGAACGGGGCACCGGCCTCGGTGACCACCGGCAACGTGAAGATCGCGGCGAGGCTGATCACGCCCCGGGTGCCGGCCCAGGAGAGGACGACGACCTCCCGGCCGGTCCACCGCGCGGGCGCCTCCCCGGCCGGCTCGCCCCTGCTCCACCGGGCGTGCAGCGCGGCGGGCAGCAGCAGGGTCGACAGCAGCCACAACGGCCGCAACAGCAGGACGACGCCCACGGTGATCACCACGGCGACGACGACGGTGCCGGTGTCGTACCCGGTGAGCCCGCGGATGACCTCCGGCAACTGCTGACCGATCAGCAGGAACACGAGGCCCTCGAGCATGAAGTCGACGAGTCGCCAGACCGCGCTCGTCTGCAGCCGGCCCGCACTCGAGGCGGACCGCGGCGTGTGATGCCCGACGATCAGCCCGGCGACGACCACCGCCAGCACGCCGGAGACGTGGACGTGCTCACCGAGCAGGTAAGCACCGAACGGCGTGGCCAGCGAGACGGCGTTCGCCAGCATCGGATCACCGCTGAGCGGCCGGGACAGCAGGCGCACGGCGTACGCGACCAGCACTCCCACGGCGGCGCCGCCCACCGCGGCGATCAGGAACCGGCCGAGCGCCGCCGGTGCCGAGAACCTGTCGCCGGAGGCGGCGGCGACCGCGACGCTCAGAATGGTGAGGGCGGTGGCGTCGTTGAGCAGCCCCTCGCCCTGGATCAGGGTGATGATGCGCGGCGGCAGCCCCACCCGGCGCCCGACGGCCAGGGCGGCCACCGGATCCGGTGGTGCGACGGCCGCGCCGATCGCGATGCCGGCGGCGAGCGTCGCCCCCGGGACGAACCACGCGAAACCCAGGCCGATCAGCAGTGTGGTCAGCAGAACCAGAACGACCGACAGACTGATCACCGTACGCAGATTGCGGCGGATCGCGAGCATCGACGAGTCCAGCGCGGCGCTGTACAGCAGCGGCGGCAGGACGAGCGTCAGGATGATCTCCGGATCGAGGGTGATGTTGGGGCCGGGCAGCAGGGCGTAACCGATCCCGATGATGGGCAGCAGTGCCGCGGCGGGCAGCCCGGTCCGGCCCGCGACCCACCGCACCACGGCGACCACACCGACAGCGGCGAGGACGAAAACCAGAGCCGACTCGACATCCACCTGCCCATCCTCGCGGACCGGCCCGCGGGCGCGGCGAATCCGGGCGGGGATGCGGGCGGCCGCAAAACGGCTGAACCGAATCCCGGGTGGAATTGTCGAAGGTCGGCCCCGTTCACTGTGCTACGGTGGGCGAGTTGCAGGTTTGATTTCCGTAGACGTTTCCAGCGCCTGATGGACTTTAATGATCCATCCAGGCGCTTTTTCGTTCGTGCCGGATCCGGCGCCGGTGTCCAACGCGGCAGCCTGCGAGTTCGCGGAGCAGCGACATCACCCAGGGTCGGCCGGGCCTGCCGGCGGAAATGTTCGCACGCTCTGATTCGCGATCTCCGAACGGTGGCCCGACTGGTTCAGCGGGCCGCCGTTCGGTATTCCTCGACCTCATTCGTTCAGATTTGTTCTCGTGATTGTCCGTGACGTGCGGCACCTGCTCTTACCGGCGTGCCGCACGAGGAAAGGAAGTGCATGTCCATGATTACCGTCGTGCCCGGCGCGTCAGGCGCCCAGCCGGTCGCCGGCACCCCCCGTTCTCAGGGGCCGGCACCCGTCGAGGGCGGGCCGTCGCTGTTCCTCGCCCCGCTCGGCACCAAGGAGCAGAGCCCTGAGCTGCACGCCTCGGACTGCGGCGAGACGGCGATGCACCGGCTGCGCAACCCGTTCGCCGTGACCGCCGAAACCGGCACCGACCGGCGGAGGTAGCACCCGTCACCCGGTGCGCCACCGGCGGTGGCGACCACGTCCGCCGGACGGGGTGCGCAACCGTCGCCCGCCGGTGATCCGAAGCGGGCCACAGCATGATGTCGAGCGCACCGATCCGCTGCGGACATCAGGGCTCCCATGGTCAGCGGGCGGCGCCGTTGCGATACGCCCAGACGACCACGTTGAGGCGGTCCCGGACACCCAGTTTGGCCAGAACCCGGCCCACGTGGGTCTTCACCGTCACCTCCGCCAGATGCAACCTCTGGGCGATCTCCGCGTTGTTCGCCCCCGCGACGATCAGGTCGAACACATCACGTTCCCGCGTGGTGAAGGTGTCCAGCGGCGCCGGGTCCCGCGGCACCGGTGGGTCGGCCCTGGCCGCGACGAGGTTGCGTGTCGTGGTCGGGGCGATCACCGAACCGCCGTGGTACGCGCTGCGGACGGCCGCCGTGAGCCCCTCGGCCGTGGTGTCCTTGAGCAGGTAACCACTGGCGCCCGCGTCGAGGATGCGGGTCGCGTAGTCGTTGCTGTCGTAGGTGGTCAGAGCGAGGATCTTCGGCGGCCGGCCGCCGGCTCCCAGGATCGCCTTGGTGGCGGTGATGCCGTCGGTGCCGGGCATCCGGATGTCCATCAGGATCACGTCCGGGTGGTGCCGGGCGGCCAGGTCGATCGCCTCGGCGCCGGTCGCGGCGGTGGCGACCACGCGCATGTCCGGTGCGGCGTCCACGACCATGGCGAATCCGGCGCGGACCAGGTCCTGGTCGTCGGCGATGAGGACGTCGATCATGCCGGTGCTCCTTCGGCGGCCAGCGGCCAGGTGGTCGTCACGGTGAGGTCCCGGTCCGCGGTGATCGTGCAGTCGCCGTTGAACATCGAGCAGCGCTGGCGGATGCCGGACAGGCCGCGGCCGTCGACCGGTTCGTGCCCGCCGCCGGGTGGCAGCGGGCTGGTCACCGTGACCGTCAACAGCGACGGCGTCCACTCCAGACGGAGCTCGGCCCGGTGCTCGGGCGCGTGTTTCAGCACGTTGGTCAGGGACTCCTGGACGATCCGGTAGACCGCCAGGTCCATGCCGGGGGCGAGCGCCTGCTCCGGGCCGCCGGTCACGACGGTCACCTTCAGGCCGGCGGCGGTCACCCCGGACAGCAGGCCGGGCAGCTCGGACAGGCCTTTCGCGTACCGGTGGAGATCGTCCTGATCGACGACGGCGAGCAACCGTTTCACGTCGGTGAGGGCCTCCCGGCCGAGGCCGGCGATCCGGTCGAAGACCGGGCCGGCGATGGTGGCGTCGGCACGCGCGGCGACCCTGCCGCCCTCGGCCTGGGCGATGATCGAGGCCAGGGAGTGGGCGATGATGTCGTGCATCTCCTGGCTGATGCGGGTGCGTTCCTCGTGGACGGCGAGCTGGGCGCGGGTGGCGCTGTCCTGCTCGGCGAGGGCACGCCGGTGGTCGGCGTCGCGGACGGCGGCCCGCTGCTGGCGCTGCATGATGCCGGTCGACCAGGCGGCCAGGGTGGTGGCGAGGATCAGGATGGCGGGCAGGCCCGCCCCGAGCTGCCGGTCGTGCAGGGCCTGGGCGGCGACGACGGCGGCCCCCGCGGCGCCGATCAGCAGACCGGCGTGGCGGGAGCGGCCGGGCGCATACGCCGCGGTCGCGTGCACCGCGACCAGCGCGACCAGGTCGCCGGGGAACATGAAGCTGTGCGAGACCAGCAGGTGCGCGCCGGAGATCATCGCGACCAGGGCGAGGAAGGCGCGCGGCGCGGTGCGGCGGAGCAGCATGGGTACGCTCACCGCCGCCGACCAGTACCACTCGTCCTGCCCGGCGAGCCCGAGGAGCAGGCAGCATCCGATCACCGCGGCGGCGACGAGGGCATCGCCGGTGATCATCCGTCCACTTCGTCCCACCACGCCACCAACCCTAGGCCGCGGCCCGGCACCGGACCCGATACCCAGGTATGGGTTCCGGCGCCGAACACGTATCCCGTGGTCGGATGTGCCGCGCCGTCCCGTTTCCTAGCGTGGGTGCGGTGACGATGCAGACGACACGTGCCGAGATGGTGAGCTGCCAGGACGTCCGTAAGACGTACGGCACCGGCCCGGCCACGGTGGCGGCGGTGGACGGGGTCTCCGCGGGCTTCCTCGCGGGTGAGTTCACCGCGATCATGGGCCCGTCCGGTTCCGGCAAGACGACGCTGATGCACCTGCTGGCCGGTCTGGACACGCCCACCGAGGGCACGGTGAGCCTGGCCGGCACCTCGCTGGCCGGGCTGGACGACGACGCGCTGACCGACCTGCGCCGCGACCGGGTCGGTTTCGTCTTCCAGGCGTTCAACCTGCTGCCGACGCTGACCGCCGAGCAGAACATCGTGCTGCCGTCGCGGCTCGCCGGACACCGGCCCGACCCGGCCGAGGTGCGCCGCATCGCCGAGGAACTGCAGATCAGCGACCGGTTGTCGCATCGCCCGGCCGAACTCTCCGGCGGCCAGCAGCAGCGGGTCGCGGTGGCCCGGGCGCTGCTGGCGAAGCCCTCGGTGGTCTTCGCCGACGAGCCGACCGGCGCGCTGGACATCGCCACCGGACGCGCCCTGCTCAGCGGCCTGCGAGACGCGGCCCGGCACGGCAGCCAGACGATCATCATGGTCACCCACGATCCGGGCGCCGCGACGTACGCCGACCGTGTCCTGGTGATGGCGGACGGCCGGATCCGCGCGGAACTGCGCCATCCGGGCCGGGAGCAGATCCTGGCCGCGATGGCCTCGGTGGCGGTGTGACGATGGTTCTCGCACTCGCCTGGTCGCAGCTGCGCACCTATCCCGCCCGGCTGATCGCGATCGTCGCCGCGGTGACACTGGCCACCGGTTTCCTGGCCGCGACCGCGACGTTCGCGGCCACCTCCAGCGAGGGGTTGCGCCGGACCGCCGCGGCCCCGCTGACCACGTCCGACATCGTCCTGGACGCGGATGAGACGATCACCGACCCGCGATGGTACGAGGCCGCAGCCGCCGTCCCGGGAATCCGGTCGGTGGACCCGCAGTACGCCCGCACGGTGACCGTCTTCGGTGGCTCCCGGCGGGGCGCCGCGAACGTGCAGAGTGTCGCCGCCACCCCGGAGGTCCGCTGGTTCGCCCTCGATCGCGGCGCCTGGCCCGCGGGCCCGGGGGAGGTGGTGGCCGACCAGCGCACGCTCGACGATCTCGGGGTGGACATCGGCGTCGAGTTGACGTTCCGGCAGGGGGCGCAGGCCCCCGTCCCGGTGACGGTCACCGGGGCGGCCGATCTGGGGTTCCGGCCGCTGACCGGGTCGGACTTCCGGTTCTACGCGGATCCGGCGTTCTTCGCCGGTGACGTGCCGGCGGCGGCGTTGTCGCTGGTCGACGACCCGAGCCGGCTCGACGAAGTGCTGAGCGGGTTGCGGCCGGTGCTGGGGCCCGGGATCACGGCGGGCAGCGCCGCCTCCGCCGCGGACCAGGCCGCCGCCCGGTTCGCCGGTGGAAACGGGCAGCTGGTCGTGCTCATGCTGGCGTTCGCGACGGTGGCGCTGCTGGCGGCGGTGCTGGTCATCGCGAACACCTTCCACGTGATCGTCGTGCAGCGGGTCCGGCAGATCGCGCTGCTGCGCCTGGTCGGTGGACGCCGGAAGCAGGTGAACCGGGTCGTCCTGGTGGAGGCCGCGATCGCCGGCGTGGCCGGTGCGGTGACGGGCGTGCCGGCGGGGGTGGGCGCCGGTTATCTCGGCGCGGACCTGCTGGAGATCAACGGGGGCGGCCTGCGGGTGAGCCTGCCGATGCTGTTCCTCTGCGCGCTGGTGGGCGTGCTGGCCACGGTGCTCGCCGCCTGGCTGCCCGCCCGGCGGGCGACCCGGATCCCCCCGGTGCGGGCGTTGCAGGACGCCGCCGAGCCTCCGGCCGGTGCGGTCCGGGGCGGACCCCGCCTGGTGGTGGGTGTCGTGGTCACGGCCGTGGGCGGCGCGCTGCTCGCGGTGGCGGCGGCCGGTGCCTCCCTGCCGCTGGCGATGGCCGGCGGGGTGCTGCTGTCGGCCGGGTTGCTGGCGGCGCTGCCCCGCCTGATCGGCCTGCTGCTGTCGCCGGTGGCCCGGTTGCTGGAACGG
The DNA here is from genome assembly GCF_030269225.1 of Actinoplanes sp. NBRC 101535. Classification (NCBI taxonomy): domain Bacteria; kingdom Bacillati; phylum Actinomycetota; class Actinomycetes; order Micromonosporales; family Micromonosporaceae; genus Actinoplanes; species Actinoplanes sp. NBRC 101535. The sequence continues at coordinate 156,860 of NZ_BSSY01000010.1, forward strand.
TTCGGGGTGGCCGCCGGCCTGGCCGGCACGAGCCTGAGCCAGAACGCGCGCCGGACCGCTTCGGCGGCGATGGCGGTCGTCGTCGGCGCCGCGCTGATCACCGCCCTGGCGGTGGCGGCCACGAGCGGGCGGGCGACGGTGTACACCGATCTGGAGGCGCGGTACCCGGTGGCGGCCGGACTGCGTACCGACGGCACCGCGATCAGCGGGGCGACGGTGGCGGCACTGGCCGAGGTCGACGGGCTGGTGGCCTCCGGCACGGTCGGCACGGTCGCCGCGCGGTTCCCCGACGGCGGCCAGGCCACGCCGAAGCTGCTGGCCGTGCCGAGCGCCGAGCTGGCCGAGCGGGTGGCCCCGCAGGTGGTGGACCAGCCGGTCGTCCTGCTGCCGGCCGCCTACCTGGCGGAGCTCGGCCTCGCCGACGGCGCACCGATCACCGTCACGGTCGGGAAACGCAGTCTCGCTCTGACCGTCCGGGCGTCACGGCTGGCCGACACCACCGGGCAGTTGCTCGGTGTCGTCGGGCAACGGGCGCTCGGCGACGGCATCGTGACCACCCCGACGGCGGTGTGGGGTGTCGCGGCCGCCGGGTTCGACCGGGACCGGCTGGCCGCCGACGTGAACGCGGTGGCCGCCCGTGACGTGCAGGTGCAGGTCGGCGGGGGGATCACCGAGGGCGGCGACATCGCGAACGTGCTCGCCATCCTCCTCGGACTCTCGGTCGGGATGCTGGCGGTGACCGTGGTCATCGCGCTGCTCGGGATCGCCAACCTGCTCGGGCTCTCGGTGGTCGAACGGGCCCGGGAGCTGGCCCTGCTGCGGGCGCTGGGCACCCGCCGGGGCCGGTTGCGGGCCATGCTCGCGGTCGAGGCGGTCACCATCACGGTGCTGGGGACGGTGGCGGGTGTCGTGGTCGGCGTGCCGGTGGGGCTGGCCGGGGTGGCGGCGGCGGTGGGCGCCACCGCCGACCCGGTGATCCGCCTACCGTGGGGACAGCTGGCGGTGCTGGTGGTGGCGGCGGTCGTGACCGGGGTGCTGGCGAGTCTGCTCCCGGCTCGCCGGGCGGCGCGGGTGGCGCCGGCGGAGGGCCTGACCCGGTAAGAAGTGACGCCGACCGGTGCCCGGCCACCCGCGTGCCGGGGGTCGCTGCGGCGCGGCCCGGCATCCCCGGGACCCGCCGATCGCGGTGATTCACATCCGGTCAGCGGTTGACGTCGCTGATCGGGATCCGGAACGAACAGGTCTCAGCCGAGGAGGCCGGCCCGCTGTGCCAGCATCGCGGCCTGCACCCGGTTGTCGCAGCCGATCTTGGTGAAGACGCGGTAGAGGTGGGTCTTCACTGTGCCCTCGGTGACGAACAGCCGTGTGCTGATCTCGGCGTTCGACAGGCCCTGGGCGAGTAGCACCAGCACCTCGCGCTCGCGGTCGCTCAGGGCCCGCACCCTGGCCAGGTCCTCGCTGGGTGCGGCCGGCGCCGGGGCGGGCAGGCGGTTGAGGACCTGGCGGGTGACCTTCGGCGACAGGTAGGCGTTGCCGGCCGCGGCCGCGCGGATCGCGTGCGGGAGTTCGTCGGCGGCCGAGTCCTTGAGCAGGAAGCCCGCCGCGCCGCCGGTCAGGGCCTGGCCGACGTAGTCGTCCTCGCCGAACGTGGTCAGCATGACCACCTGCACGGACGGGCTGCCGCGCCGGATCTCGCGCAGCGCGGCGAGACCGTCCATCATCGGCATCCGGATGTCCAGCAGCACCACGTCGGGCCGGTGCAGCAGGGTCAGGTCGATGGCCTGGCGGCCGTCGCCGGCCTGCGCGACCAGGGTGATGTCGTCGAACGGCCGCAGGATCGTCTCGAGGGCGGCGCGGACGAGCCGGTCGTCGTCGGCGAGCAGCACACGGATGGGCGCGGTCATCGCGGCTCCCCTCACCGGCGGTCCAGGAATTCCTGCTTGTCTACCAGGGCGCCGTTGCGGAAGCAGAACCGGTAGACGCGTGTCGTCCCGGTCTCGGTCTCCTCCTCGAGCTGTTCCAGGATCGAACCCTCGTAGTCGACGCAGGTGGCCCCCGGCACCTCCCGGCCGCCGGTGGCGCCGATGATCGCGGTGTCCGGGTCGGGCAGCAGGTCGCGGACCTCCGGTTCGGGCCGGCCGACCCCGATTGTGTCGTAGAGTTCCCGGTCGACCGAGGCGAACCGGGTGGACGCCCACAGGCCGGCGCAGCAGACCGTCAGCACCCCGGCGGCGCCGACGGTGGCCGTGATCAGGACGAACCGGGAACGCCGGCGGTCGCGGGCCACCAGGTCGGCGAAGTCCGGGCCGTCCGGGACCGGCGGCGGAACGGCGGCCGGGCCGGTGCCGCCGTTGGCGTACGGCAGGGTCGCGGCCAGCCGGAAACCGCCGTCGGGGGTGGGCCCGTGGTAGAGCACGCCGTGGGCGACCCGGATCCGTTCGGTCAGCCCGAGCAGCCCCTGACCGGAGGTGTGCCGCACGACCGGCCGGCCTGCGGTGTTGGTGACACCGGCGATCACGGCGTCCGGCTCGTACCGCAGCGAAAGCACCACCCGGCTGCCGTGCGCGTGCCGCAGGGCGTTGGTGAGTCCTTCCTGGATCACCCGGTAGGCGGCGTGCTCGATCAGCGGGGACAGCGGCCGGGCCGTGCCCTCCCGGAGGATCTCGACCGGGGTGCCGGAGGCGCGGGCCTGGTCGGCGAGGTCGTCGAGGCGGTCCAGCGACGGCGCGGTGGCCTGTTCGTCCTGTCCGAGAAGGCCCAGGATCTGCCGCAGTTCGGTCATCGCGGCCGCCGACGTCTCCCGCAGCATCGCCGGGTCCTGCTCGGGCATGCTCGCGTACAGCGAGATCAGGGTCAGTTTGTGGCCCAGTGAATCGTGCAGGTCACGGGCGATCCGGGTGCGTTCCCGGGCCCGCGCCTGCCGGGCCACCTCGCCCTGCTGGGAGTGCAGTTGCAGGTTGCGCCGGTGCATCGCGGACATCAGCACCCGGCGGCGCCGGACCACCCGGGCGACTCCCGCCGGAATCACCGCGACCAGCGTGAACGCCGCGGTGAGCAGGATCAGGCTGAGCAGGTCCGGTCGTTCCTCCCACCACCAGGAGCCGCCGGCGAAGCAGGCCGCGCCGAGAGCGAGCCCGGCCGCGACCTGCCACCACCGGGCCGCCTGGTAGGCCAGCGACGCGCTCATCACCAGCAGCGACACCCAGCCCTGACCGCCGGTGACCAGGCCGGTCAGGGCGGCTGCGGCGTAGGCGGGGAGCGGGAGGCGACGGCGCGACAGCACCGCCGCCGGCGTCATGACGCCGATCAGCCAGGGTGCCAGGGCGTGGACCGGGACGACGATGACGGAGATCAGCGACTGACCGGTGACGGCCAGGACCAGGACGGTCTCGTAGGCGAGGCGCCAGCCACCGGCGGCTCGCAACCGGGCCGTTCCGGCTCGCAGCCCGGCTCGCAGCCCGGCCATCACGTGAGCTGCCGGCGGCGGGCCAGCCACAGGACCGCCAGGCCGTAGAGCGCCATCATCACCATGTCGGCGATGGCCTCGGTCGCGGCGACGGGCCGGTCGGCGGCGTCCACGGCGCCGGTGACGATCAGGAGTCCGAACACCGCCACATTGTTGATCACGTGCAGTCCGATCGCGGCCTCCAGCCCACCGGTCCGGATCGTCAGCACGCTCAGCACCAGCCCGCAGAGGACCATGGCGGCCAGGCCCCAGCCGGAACCCAGGCCGTGTGCCAGGCCGAACAGCACCGACGACACCACCACACCCGGCCACGGCGTGCGCATCCACGACCCGAACGCCTGCAGCAGCCAGCCGCGGAAGAAGTACTCCTCACCGGCCGCCTGCAACGGCACCAGCAGCATCACCACGACCGCCCCGACCAGCATCCGCGACCCGTCCGCCGGACCGCTCTCCAGCCCGGCACCGGGGAGAAGAGCCACAAACCCGAGATTCAACGCCATCATGGGTACGGCTACCAGCGCGCACGTGGTCATCCAGCGCCACCGCAGCCGGCCCGCCACCGACGACACGGTGCCCGGCCGGCGGCGCTGCACCCACCACGCGGCGAGCAGGGTCATCGGGATCAGTGCGCCGAGCGTGAGCAGCGTGCGGGGGAGTTCCCCGGCGGCGCCGCCCAGCACCTCCTCGGCCCGCCCGCCGGCCAGCGTCACGATCGCGTCCGCCGCGCCCATGCCCCCAGCCAGCATCAGCGGCAGTCCGAAAAGGATTACGAAGGTGCCGGCGATCGGCCGCCACCGGCCGGGGCTGCCGGTCCGGGCGAGCAGGTGGTAGGGCACCGGTGCGGGGGCCACGGCCTGCGGCGGTGTCGCGAGAAGCGTCGTCATGGGAGGAAGCCTTCCGGCTCGTACCCGGGGAGACGTCTGCCGGACGCATGACCGCCGGTACGACTTTCGGCATACAGCGCGCCCGCCGGGTTCCCACGAAGCACTGACGATTCCCGATCCGATTCTCGGGAGGCTACTTCCGACACAGCGAACACCATTCCTGGAGGAACGCCATGCGGAAAGTCGCCATCATCGTCACGGCAGTGCTCGTCGTCCTGTGCGGCGGACTCGGCTGGACCGGATACCAGTGGTTCAACCTGGGCCGGGAACTGGTCGACGCCGGCGTCACGCAGGAACAGTTCGACGCCCAGAAGGTCGGCGCGGACGAGAAGACGGTCCGGGACGCGCTGCCCGAGCCGCTCAGTGACATCGCGGAGAAGGACCTGTACGGCGACGACCAGGGCCGCAACGGGGCGCCGGCCGGTTCCTCCTGCGTCTACTACACGTTCGCGCCGCTCGAGGACGCCGGTCCCGACCTGTGGCGCTTCTGCTTCGCCGACGGCAAGCTCGCCGAGAAGAGCGGCCAGTCGATCCCGGAGTGACCGCTCACGGTGCTCGCGAACCGCGGAGTCTCTCCTGCTCGAGCAGGGCGTCCAGGTCGGAGAGCCGGCCCAGCCCCTGCAACGGCCGGCGCATCCGGTGATTGCCCGCCAGCTCCGGTTCGTGGCGGGCCAGGAAACTCCAGTAACCGGCGGTGTACGGGCAGGCGGTGTCGCCGGTACGCACCTTCGGGTCGTACCGGCAGCCGCGGCAGTAGTCGCTCATCCGGTGCACGTACGCGCCGCCGGCGGCGTACGGCTTGCTGCTCATCCGGCCTCCGTCGGCGAACTGGCTCATGCCGATCACGTTGGCGGTCATCACCCACTCGTAACCGTCGACGAAGCAGCGGTGGAACCAGTCGGCCACCGCCCCGGGACGCCAGCCGCGCTGCATCGCGTAGTTGCCCAGGATCATCAGCCGGGGGATGTGGTGCACCCAGCCGCGGTCGCGGACCCCGGCCAGCACGTCCGACAGGCAGCGGGCCTCGACCGCGTCGGCGTTCAGGTCGGCGAACCAGCGGGGCAGTTCCCGGCGCGCGTGCAGCTCGTTGGCCGCCCGGTAGTCCGGCTCGAAATACCAGTAGAGATGCCAGACGAAGTCCCGCCAGCCGAGGATCTGCCGGATGAAACCCTCGGCGCCGGCCAGCGGCACCGTCCCGGCGCGGTACGCGGACTCGGCCGCTTCGATCACTTCGAGCGGGTCCAGCAGACCGAGATTGATCGCCGGGCTGAGCAGGCTGTGCGCCATCAGCGGGTCACCGGCGAGCATCGCGTCCTCGTACGGGCCGAAGGTGGGCAGACGGTGCTCGACGAAGTGGCGCAGCCGGGCCACGGCCTCGGCCCGGGTGGCCGGGAACAGACGCGGGCCGTCGGAGCCGACGAAGGTGATGCCCTCGTCGTGCTGCCAGCGGTCCAGGTCGGCGCGGACCTCGGCGTCGATCTCGTCCTCGACGATCTCCGGTGGGGCGGGGACGCCGAGGCGGGCGGCGCCCCGCGGTGGCGGCTCACGGTTGTCGGCGTCCAGGTTCCAGCGGCCGCCGGCCGGCTCGCCACCGTCCATCAGGATGTCGTGGCGGCGGCGGGCGTGCCGGTAGAAGTCCTCCAGGCGCAGGTGGTCCCGTCCGTTCGCCCAGGCCGTGAAGTCGCCGGGCGAGGTGACGAAACCGCGGGGCGGCAGCATCTCGACGTCCGGCAGCCGGCGGACGAGACCGCGGGCGGCGCGGGACGTGGGGTGGCAGACGCTGACCGGTTCGGTGATGGCTTGCGCGTACGTCTCGGCCCGGACCAGGCGGACCCGGTCCGACCGGGCCAGGTGCCGCAGCGCGGAGAGGACGAGGTGGGCCTTCTGCCGGTGGAAGGCGCGCCGCCGGAACACCGCCTTCGACTCGACCAGCAGCACCTTCTGGCCGGGTTCGTCGAGGAAGTGCGGGCCGAGCTGGTCGGCGAACAGCCAGCGACGTGTCATGCCGCCATGCTCCCGGACCGGGGGCGGGGCGGTGCGCGAAAGCCGGCGGTGTGCGCCCCCGGGCGGATGACCTCGACGGGCCACCGAGAAAAACTATGACGGAGGAGGTAGAAATTCTCGACGAAGCCGGGTAACGTTCCTGTTGTCGAAGTCGGAGGTAAACAAAGACCGAGACGATGTGACCGAGCGTCAAGCAGGGCCCGGATCGCTTCGAGGCTCGCTCGGCACCGCAGGTGAGGCTGATGTCAGTTCAGGGCTTCACCTGGCAGTGAAAAGCTCGTCGCACGCGTGTGGAGCCATGAAGTCGCGTGGGGTTCCCTCGCCGTCGAGCAGCACGACAGCGACTCAGAAACGAAGTCAGAGGAAAGGGAGGGGAAGACACCGTTGGATCGCCCGCTGAATGGATCGTGTCATCGATCCGGGTGGGGGACACCGCAGTATCCATCGAACGAAAGGTGGTCTTCGGTCACGCTCATGCGATCCTCGCATCCCAAGCCGCACATACCGGCGGATGCGGAAACGACAAACCGGCGAACGAGCCGGCAGATGGTGTTTTCGACCCACTAGTCCCTGGGCCCCGGCGTTCCGACGCCGGGGCCCTCGTCATGGAAGAAGAGGAGTGCATGGCCCCACCCGACGACATGTTCGGTGACGACGACTACCCCGCCTACACGATGGGCCGCGCCGCGGAGATCATCGGAGCCTCGCCGGATTTCCTGCGCCGGCTCGGCGAGGCGAAACTGATCAGCCCGCTGCGCTCCGCCGGCGGACACCGCCGCTACTCCCGGTACCAGCTGCGCCTCGCCGCCCGCGCGCGGCAGATGGTCGACGACGGCACCGCTCTGGAAGCGGCCTGCCGGATCATCATCCTCGAGGACCAGCTCGCGGAAGCGCTCGAGGAGAACGAGAAGCACCGGCGCCGGCTCTCCTGAATCCGTCCGGCGTCTACCAGGCCTGTTCGGTCTCGCAGGCGATCATGGGTGTCGGACACCCTGCCCTGGCACACGTCGGTGTTCGCGCCACCGTCGAGAACGCCGGCGCCACCTCGATCCGGTCCGCGCCGTTCCCGCCGGTGATCAGGTCGTGGCCGTTCCCGCCGTACAGCTGGTCGTTGCCCCGCCCGCCGAACGCCCGCATCTTCAACCCGAGACGGGAACGGGACGGCCCCCCGAAGGGAGCCGCCCCGTGGCGGTAGAGGTGGCGACTCAGAAGGGGCGCTTACGGAGCAGGCCGTCGCGGCGGGCCTTGCGGAACATCCACACCGCCGGGACCAGGCAGACCAGCATGGCGACCACGCTGGCCTCCGGCCCGAACGTCCCGCCGGTCAGGGTGGTCGACGCGGTCGGGTCCATGGTCAGGTGGAACAGGCCGGGGACGCCCTCGGTGCCCGAGGTGGCGGTGCCGAAGATGCCCAGCTCGGTGGTGTTCCAGGCGAAGTGCACGCCGATCGGGAGCCAGAGCGAGCGGGTCAGCACGTAGCTCAGCGCGGTCAGGGTGCCGCCGGCCAGGGCGATCGCGAGGGAGCCGGAGATCGTGGAGTTCTCGTTCACCAGGTGTGTCAGGCCGAACAGGACGGACGAGGTCACGATCGCGATGACGCTGCCGGTGCGCTCCTCGAGGATCCGGTAGATCACTCCGCGGAACAGGATCTCCTCGTTGACGGCGACGCTGGTCATCGAGCCGGCGATGGTGAGGAAGGCGCCGATCGAGCCCGCGGTGATCCGGCCCCAGCCGCCGAACATCCCGATGATGAGAATGGTCGCGGTGAAGCAGAGGAAACCGATCAGCGTGCCCCTGCGAAGGCCGGACCACATTGCTTTCCGGTCGAATTCGGCGACGTCCTCGCGGCCCTCCACCCGGCGGGCCAGCCAGGTGTAGCCGGCGATCGCGGCGGCACTGGTGGCCAATCCGGCGACCAGCGCCGCGATCGGGTGGACCTCGGCGAGGACGTTGATCCCCCGGGTCGCCGACAGCACCGCGACCATCGCGACGAGAAGAATCGGGAAACGGAATCGCCGGAGCGTTTGCGGGTTCAGTGCCGTGACGATCGCGTTCATTTCCCGGTCCTTTTCAGTCGCCGTTCGTTCTGATGAACACGACTTTATGGATCGGGAGGGCCCACCCCATCCCCGTGCGGGAAGCACTTTCGGATCCCCCGCGCGGGGGATGGGGCCGGGGCCTTTCGGTTCGGCGTACGTCGCCCGGACCGCGGTGTCGTCCGGCGGCGAGTGCCGATGGTCCCGATACCACCTGGGTGGTGCCGAGCGGGGGATAGATATGCGAGGATGGCAGGACGATACCGTCTCGACGCTTCCTGAAGCGGTCGGCGGCCACATTCCACTCACGGGGATCGGTGGATGTTCTCTCTGCGTAATCTGGCCGGAGCCGTCATGGTCCCGGCCCTCCTGCTCGGCATGGGCACACCGGCCGAGGCGGCCGGCAACACCCTCACTCTCACCGCTCTGAACCGCAACGGCGTCAAGGCCGGCGTCACCGCCACCGCGGTCAACCTCGCCACCAACTCCAGCTACACGCTGAAGGGCGGCAAGGCCAAGAAGCTGCCCAAGGGCACGTACACCGTGATCACGTCGATTCGCACCGGGCGCACCACCACCCTCGCCGGCAAGACGGTGAAGGTGTCCGGCAAGAGCAAGCTGACCATCGACGCCCGTAAGGGCAAGAAGGTCTCGCTGGCGATCAACCCGGCGCCGAAGGGTCTCTACGCGCAGACCGAGGTGCGGATCTGCACGAGGAGCGCCAACGGCGGCTACTCGGTAGAGACCAGCACGTTCGACAACGACGCGGTCTACGTCGTCCCGACCACGTCCACGAAGTACGGCTACGCGGCGCTCGGCCACTGGGACGACGGCTCGACGATGAGCGAGAACTACGCGGTGCTGCACCAGACCGTCGGCGTGCCGAGCAAGCCGAGCAGGACGTACGCCGTGTCCAGCCTCGCCGCGGTCACCGTGGACACCCGCCGCGGACCGGACGGCGGTTCCTACCACCAGCTCTCCGCCCGGCCGGGCGGCAGCGGGTGCGGGCAGGGCCTGCACGCCGGTCTCGGCAGCACCGACCAGCCGGTCCGGACGAAGCTGCGGCTGACCGCCGGCAAGTGGACCATCGAGTCGGATTCCTCGGCCGCCGCGAAGGACGGCTCCACCCGGACTGTGGCCGCCGAGTCCGCGAACCGGACGGTCAGTGGCGGCAAGATCTACGGCCTGCGGTTCTACGGCGCGGGTTGGGGACCGGGCTCGACCCTGCCGCATGTGATCAGTGGCCGGATCAACTACCCGATCGGCGAGATGTTCGAGGACCCGGCCTTCGCCACCGGCGGCTACGCGTACGCCGTCGGCGAGAAGGCGACGGCGAAACTGGTCTTCGGCGGCAAGACGGTCAAGACGGCCAAGGACAAGGGCTGGACCAACGAGGCGGTGTACCTGGGCTACACGGTCAAGAAAGCCGGCTGGTACACCCTCTCCGTCGACGCGAGCCGTTACTACCCGGAGGTCCGCCTCCCGGGCGCCCTGCTGTCGCCGAAGACCGCCGTCACCTACCGTTTCAAGGCCAAGCCGAAGAGCTCGGTGCTGGCCCCGGTCTACGCGGTGCAGATCGTCCCCATCGGGCTGAACCTGAACAACCAGGCCAAGGCGGGCAGCACCACCGAGGTGGCGGTGAAGCTCAACCGGCTCCTGCGGTTCGGCGACACCAAGAAGGGCGCGAACCCGAAGGTCACCAAGGTCACCGCGAAGGTGTCCACCGACAACGGCAAGACCTGGCGGGCGACGACCGTCAAGAAGGTCGGCGGGACGTGGACCGTGCTGGTGAGGAACCCCGCGTCCGGTGGGGTGTCCCTGCGGACCCGGGCCACCTATTCCGGTGGTGGCTACACCGAGGCGACCGTCGTTCGGGCGTACGCCGTCGGTTGAATGAAGTGACCCGGTCCGCTGGTGAGAAAGGCTGAGCATCAGCTCCCGGGGAGAGCGAACGCCGCCCGGCGGGCATGGTCCTGGATCAGCTCCACATCGGAGGACGACAGGCCGGCCCGGGGGGCGGCGTCGCGGTACTCGCCGGACAGGGTGATCGCCGACGTGCGGGGATCGTCGGTGCAGAGCGCGACCGGCACGCCCGCCGCGAGCAGCCGCCGCACCGGGTGTTCGGCGTAGCTCGGGGCGCCGCTGGTGTGCAGGTTGCTGGTCAGGCAGACCTCGAGCGTGATCCGGTGCTCGGCGAGGTGCTCGAGCAGGGCGGGATCCTCGACCGCGTGGATGCCGTGGCCGATCCGTTCGGCGCCGAGATGACGCACCGCGTCCCACACGCTGTACGGCCCGGCCGCCTCGCCCGCGTGCACGGTGACGTGCAGGCCGGCGTCGCGCGCCAGGCGGAACGGGTCGGCGAACTCGGCGGCCGGCACGCCCGCCTCGTTGCCGGCGATGTCCACCGCGCAGAACAGGTCCTGCCTGGTCAGCAGGGTCTTCATCTGGGCGGTGCCCTGCTCGGGCCCGAGGTCGCGGAGCAGGATGCCGATCAGGGCGACCGGCAGGCCGGACTCCCGGGAGGCGGCGTGGACGCCGTCGGCGACCGCGTCGATGACCGCCTCCGGGGCCAGGCCGGTCTCCTGGGCGATGAAGGCCGGGCTGAACCGCACCTCGAGGTAGTCCAGGCCGTCGTCGGCGGCGTCCCGTACGCATTCGCGGGCGGCGCGCTGCCAGTCGTCGAGGGTCTGGAACGCGGACGGCGCCGCGTCGACCTTGGCGAGGTACGGGATCAGGCCGCCGAGCGGGCCGCGGGCGACCAGCAGGTCCTCCGGGTCGTCGGCGGTGGCCAGCGGGTGGCCGTAGCGGTGGGCGAGTTCCACAGTGGTGGACACGCGCAGCGTGCCCTCGAGGTGCCGGTGCAGGTCGATCAGTGACATGGGGTCTTCTCTTCCGGTAGTGGTGGCCGTCGGGGTGCGACGGGCGACTACTGGTAGAAGTCCTTGCGGAACGAGTGATCGCCGAAGACCGATTTCGGCCGGTTCGAGGTCGTCGCGATCACGGAGGCAGCCTAACAGCTCACACCCTATGTAGAAAAACGGCTGAGGGTGGGCTACGGTGTCCCGCATGACACCCCCGTTCCGGGTGACCGCGGCTGTGATCAAGGTGCTGGTCGCGTTCCTCGAAGACCCCGACGCCGACCGCTACGGTCTCGATCTGATGCGTGCCAGCGGACATCCCAGCGGCACGCTCTACCCGATCCTGCTGCGCCTGCAGAACGCCGGCTGGGTCGACGCCGTGTGGGAGGAGATCGATCCGGTCGCCGCCGGTCGCCCGGCCCGCCGCTATTACCGCCTCACCCCCGACGGCCTGGTCGCGGCCCGCGCCGAGATCGCGGCCCTGCGGCAGCAGCTCGACCGCACGCACAGCCCGTCGGCCAAGGTGCGTCCCGCGTGAGCGCGCTGCACGGGCTGACCCGCTGGGCCGTCGACGCTGCCGCCCGGCGCTGGCCGGCCGAGATCCGCGACGAGATGGCCCGTGAGTGGCACGCCGAGATGGCCGCGATCGAGGCCGAGCCCGGTGGCGCGCGGCAGGCGTTCGCCTTCGCGTTCAGCCTGCTCACCGCCCCGCCGGTGCATGACCGCAGCGGCGCGCCCCGCGGCTGGTCGGAGACCACCGGCCCGATGGCCCCGGCCGCCGCGCTGATGCTCGCCGGGCTGCTCATCTTCGGCTTCCTGACCTCGACCTTCTCGGTCAGCATGATGCTGCTCGCGCCTCTCGGCGTCGAGATGACGCCGATGACCTGGCCGGTGACCCTCATCGACGGGGCGGTGGCGATCCTGGTGTGCGTGCCGGCCGGCCGCTGGCTGGGCCGCCGGATGCCGATCGACCGGATCGACCGGTTCGGGCCGGCCACCTCGGTCTTCTTCGCTCCCCTGCTGCTCGCGCCGGTGATCTACCTGCTTGCGGTGACCGGCCAGGAGTGGGTCTTCGTCGTCGGCCTGCTCGTGGCCCTGGTCGTCTGGGCGCCCGCGATCGCCGTCCTCGGCGTCGCCGCGGTCCGGGCCCGGCGCCGGACCGCCGTGTTCCTGATCCTGCTCGGCACCCCGCTGATCAGCGTGCTCGCCGCCGTCGCCGGGACCCTGCCGATGGTCGTGTCCAGTGCGGACGGACTCTCCGGTGGCCTGCGGGCCGCCGAGGCGTCCCTGCTGTACGGCACGCCCACCCCGGAGTACGAGGTCATCGTGGACGGGCTCAGCGGCCGGGCCTTCTACTGGTTCGGACCGTGGGCGGTCACCCTCGTCGCACTCGCCGCGCTGGCGCTGACCTTCGGACTGGCCGCGGTCCGGCCACTGCCCCGCCGGATGCCCGTCGCCGCCACCGCGGAGCAGGAGCCGGCCGTCACGATGCCGGCCGCCGTCGTCGCCGTCGGATCGGCGTGCCTGACGCTCGGCGTGGTGGCGTGGGCGTACACGCTGGCGATCCTCGACCCGGCGATGCCGGTGGTCTCCCGGAACGCCCCGATGCCGGGCGGCGACGGCGAGATCTACCTGTGGGTGGCCGAGCTGCGCTGGACGGCGATCCTGATCGCCGCCCTCGGCATGCTGATCGCGGCCGCCGACCGCCGGCGCGCGACGCCGTCCGCGGTGGTGCTCGCCGTCAACCTGCTCGCCCTCAACGGTGTGCTGATGCGGCTCCAGCCGACCGGCGCGACGGGTCTGCAGATCACGCTGCTGCTCGGTGCGGTGGCGATCGCCCTGGCGTGGTTCGTCGCCGGCGGCCGGCTCGACGAGCCCCGGATCGCCGGGGCACTGCGCCGGCGGGTCGCCGCGGGTGCGGTGCTCGCCGCCGCCTGTGGGCCATTGATCCTCTCCCAGGGCACGCCCGGGGTGAACCACCCGTACCTCCCCGCGGGCCTGCAGATCACCACGACCGGCCTGGCCGTCCTCGGGGTGCTGCTGGCGATGGTCCCCGCGGTGGTGCTCAGCCGGTACCGGCTTCCGGTGTGGGCGGCGATCACCCTGATCGTGCTGCCGGTCGCGCTGGTCGTGGCGGCCGGGACCTACCCGGTGGACACCGGCTCCGAGGACACCGGGTACGGCCTCTGGGGCGCGCTGGCCGGCGTCCCGGTCGCGGTGGTCGTCCTCTGGCTGCTGCGCCGTCATCGTTCACGGCGCCGGGGCCGGACGGTCGCGGTGTGGACCGCGCTGACGCTGGCCGGGATCCCCGGCGTGGTCGTGCTCTTCCTGGCCGGCCTGTACCTCGGGGCCTTCGCGCCGAACATGCTGTTCATCGTCGAGGGTTCGGGTTACCCGGCGGACGGCCTGTCGATCGTGCCCGGGGCGGCGCTGCTCCTGCTGCCGCTCGCGGCGGTGGCCGCGGCCCGGATCGACGGCCGGCCGGCGGTCGTGGCGGAGCCGGGTCCGGGCTGGCAGCCGGTGACCGACGTCGTGCCCGGCTGAGAAGACGAACGGGCCCGGCCGGGGATTGTTCTCCGCCGGCCGGGCCCGTGAATCAGGGGTGGGTCACTCCTTGAGCGAGCAGACCGACAGGCCCTCGGCGTTCAGGTTCGGCTTGGCGGCGTTGCGGCCGATCGCCGTCTCGATCCGGTTGATCGTGGCGAATCGCTTGTCCGCCAGCGGGCCGAGGATCGCGTTCTGGATGAACGCCGGTCCGCCCTGGCCCACGGTGTTGACGATCCGGGTGTTCGCCTCGTTGATCTGGGTCTGCAGCAGCTCCAGGTTGCGGGTGACCTCGGCCTGGGCCTGCGCCGGGATCGTGACGTTGACCTTCACGGCCGGGCAGTTCACGGTCGGGGCCGCACCGGTGCCGGCGGCGTTCTGGCCGGCCTGGCGGACGGTGACGCTCGTCGAGTTCTTGGTCGAGGTGCCGCCGTTCGCGTTGAGCGAGCAGACCGAGAGGCCCTCGGCGTTCAGGTTCGGCTTCGGGGCGTTGCGGCCGATCGCGGTCTCGATGCGGTTGATCGTGGCGAATCGCTTGCTCTGCAGCGGGCCGAGGATCGCGTTCTGGATGAAGTTCTTGCCGCCCTGTCCGACGGTGCTCTTGATCCGGGCGTTGGCCTCGTCGATCTGGGTGTTCAGCAGTTCGAGGTTGCGGACGACCTCGGCCTGCGCCTGCTGCGGCACGGCCACGGTGACGGCGACCTGCGGGCAGTTGACGGTCGCGACGCCGGTGTTCGCGCCGGCGTTGTCGTTGCCGCCGGCGTTGTTGCCGGTGTTGCCGCCCGCGTTGCCGGTGTTGCCGGTGTTACCGGCCGCGGCGGTCGGGAACGACGTCGGGTTCTTGACCGACGCGCCGCCGTTCGCGTTGAGCGAGCAGACCGAGAGGCCCTCGGCGTTCAGGTCCGGCTTGGCGGCGTTGCGGCCGATCGCCGTCTCGATGCGGTTGATCGTGGCGAACCGCTTGCTCTGCAGCGGGCCGACGATCGCGTTCTGGATGAAGTTCGGGCCGCCCTGACCCTTCGTGCTGACGATGCGCGCGTTGGCCTCGTCGATCTGCGTGTTCAGCAGTTCGAGGTTGCGCTTCACCTCATCGGTGGCCTGCGACGGCACGTTGACGGTGATCTTCAGCGGCGAGCAGTTCACCGTGGGCGACGCCTCGGCGGCCGAGGCGACACCGAGTCCCACACCGACGATTGCCACCGCGACCCCCGCGACCGCGCCGGCCTGCCAGCGACGAGCAGTGGTGCGAGGGTTCTTGAACCGGGACCTGTACATGGGAACCTACGCCTTCCGAGGAACGAGCTGTGCGCTTCGGCCCCGAATACGGGAGCGTTCCCACGGCCGGATCAAAACTTTTGATCATTAGTTTCAAGTGATACCGGAATCTGCCCTGTGAGCTGCCTGTTTGCCGTCTGTGCAGTTTTTCGTCCGGGCGGCCGCCGCCCGGATCGGACGAAAGTGGATTCCGGCGTGCAGGCGATGATCATCCGAAGGGCTCGAATTCCGATATGGACGGACGACGCGAGCCTTGCGTCGCTACGGTACCGTTCTGCTGTCGATCGAACAACGACGATCGCCACCTCGACGGGGGAATCCATGTTCTTGCTTCAGCGTAGGAAGCTCGCTCTGATCGGTGCCGCCGCCGCAGCGGTCGCCTCGACCGCGTTCCTGGCGTCGCCCGCTCAGGCGGCCTCGACCGGCTCCGCCAAGGTGTCCGGCTCGACCGTCGCCTTCACGGCCGCGGCCGGCAAGGCGAACAACCTGGTCATCACGATCAAGGGCCGCACCGTCACCCTCGACGACAAGGTCGCGATCAAGGCGGGCAAGGGCTGCAAGGCGGTCAAGGGCGACAAGACCAAGGTCAAGTGCACCACCGCCAAGAAGACCACCAAGATCACGGCCAACCTCGGTGACAAGAACGACAAGGTCACCAACAAGACCGGGGTGGCGCTGGTCGCCGACGGCGGCTCCGGCAACGACACCCTGAACGGCGGTTCGGGGATCGACACGCTCAAGGGCGGCACCGGCAACGACCGGATCGTCGGCAACGCGGGCAACGACGTGCTCTACGGCGGCACCGGCAACGACAACATCGACGGCAACGCCGGCAACGACAAGGTCTACGGCGGCGCGGGCGACGACCTCTTCGACGGCGGCGCGGGCAACGACACGATCTACGGCGAGGCCGGCGAAGACGAGATCTGGGGCAACACCGGCGACGACACGCTCAGCGGCGGCGCCGGCATGGACATCCTCCTGGGCGAGCAGGGCCACGACAAGCTCTACTCGGGTGCGGGCGACGACATGGCGCTCGGCGGCCCGGGCAACGACACGGTCTTCGGCGACGCCGGGCTCGACATCGTCTCCGGCGACGACGGCAACGACCGGCTCTTCGGCGGCACCGACGACGACCTCGTGTGGGGCTTCACCGGCACCGACACGCTGTACGGTGACGCCGGCGACGACGTCCTGATCGGCGAGGACCTCGACGACGACTTCCTCCCGACCGGCAGCACCACCGCCAAGGACAAGCTCGACGGCGGCGCGCACGCCGAGGCCGGCGACATCTGCCTGGCGGTGGAGGGAAGCACCTCGGTCAACTGCGAGCTCACCGCGGTTCCGCAGGAGTGGCTCGAGGAGGGTGACTTCTCGGCGAGCAGCGTCGGCGCCGGCAGTGTGAAGGTGGCCGAGGGCCTCAAGCGCGTCGAGGCTCTCCGCGCGGCGCAGAACTGAATCGGATAGACCGGCAACGGCCCGTCGCGGGAACACCGCGGCGGGCCGTTCTCAGTCCCGGTCCGGGAGGTCCGGACCTGGATTCCCGGACCGGAACTCCCGGACCGGGACGACGAGCGGCGCCCCCGACCGCGGATGCGGCATCACCTCGACCGGATGCTGATAGACCGCGCTCAGCAGTTCGCCGGTGAACACCTCGTCCGGGTCGCCGACGGCCCGGACCCGCCCGGCCTCCAGCACACAGACCCGGTCCGCGTAGGCGGCGGCCAGCCCCAGATCGTGCAGCACCACGATCACCGCGGCGCCCGCCGAGGCCCGTGCCCGGGCCGCGCCCATCACGAGTTCCTGATGCCGCAGGTCGAGCGCCGCGGTGGGCTCGTCGAGCAACAGCACGGGTGTGCGCTGGGCCAGCACCCGGGCCAGCGCCACCCGGGCCTGCTCACCCCCGGAGAGCTGCGGAAACGGTCGTTCGGCGAAAGTGGCGGTGTCGGTCAGGCGCATCGCCTCCGTGATCGCCGCGGCGTCGTCGGCCGCCTCCGGGCACCCCGCCCACGGGGCCCGGCCCATCGCGATCACCTCACCCGCGGCGAACGGGAACGAGAGCGTCGCCTTCTGCGGGAGCACCGACCGGAGGCGGGCCAGCTCCAGCGGCCGGTATTCGCGTACCCCCTTGCCGGAGATCTCCACCCGCCCGCCGTGCGTGACGTCCCCGGCGAGCGCGGCGAGCAGCGTCGATTTCCCGGCGCCGTTCGGCCCGACGAGCGCGACCACCTCGCCCGGATCGGCGTGCAGGTCGACACCGTCCACGACGGACCGCCCGCCCAGACCGACGGTCACCCCGGTCGCTCTCATCCCCAGCCTCCCGCGCGGGCCCGGGTGCGGCGCAGCAGCCAGAAGAAGGCCGGCCCGCCGACCACCGCGGTCAGCACCCCGAGCGGTAGTTCCTGGTAATCGACAGCGGTCCGGGCGATCAGGTCACCGGTCACCACGACCACCGCGCCACCGAGTGCGCTCGCCGGGATCAGCACCCGGTGTCCCGGCCCGGCGACCATCCGGATCAGGTGCGGCACGACCAGCCCGACGAAGCTGATGATCCCGGTGAACGCCACCGCCGACGCGGTGAGCAGGGCGGTCGCGACGATGGCGATGATCCGCAGGCGTTCGGTGTCGACGCCGAGATGCCGGGCCGGTCGTTCGCCGAGGGCCAGCAGGTCGAGTTTGCGGGCGTGCAGCAGGGCCACGCCGATGCCGGTCAGGGCGCCGGGCAGGGCGATCGAAACCGCACCCCAGGTGGCCTGCGCGAGACTGCCCAGCTGCCAGAAGGCGATCGCCCGGACACCGTCGTCGTCGGTCAGGAACATCAGCAGACCGAGCAGCGCGCCCGCCGTGGCGTTGACCGCCACACCGGTCAGGACCAGCGTGACGACCTCGGTGCGGCCGTCGGCGCGGCTCATCGCGTACACGATCAAGGTGGTGATCATACCGCCGGCGAAGGCGGCGCCCGCGGTGGTCCAGGCCCCGAGGAAGGTGACGCCGCTGACGATGGCCGCGGCCGCACCGACCGCGGCGCCGGCGGAGACACCGACCACGCCCGGCTCGGCCAGCGGGTTGCCGAAGACGCCCTGCATCAGTGCGCCGGCGCAGCCGAGTGCCGCGCCGACCACCACCGCGAGCACCACCCGCGGGAACCTGACCAGCCACAACGCGTTCTCACCCTGTACCGCCGAGGGCAGCGGGCCGAGATCGATCCCGATCCGGTGCAGCAGCGAACCGGCCACTTCGGCGGGGGAGATCGGGACCTGCCCCCGTCCCGCCGCGACCAGGCAGATCACCACCAGAACAAAGATCAAACCCACGATGAGGTACGCGCTGCGCCTCCCGTGGCTCGTCGATCGGATCGCCGGCTCCCGCCGGGAAACGGCGGAGCTCACCGGCACGGCCCGTAGACCGCCGTGGCCAGTGCTTCGACCGCCTTGCCGGTCCGCGCGCCGAAGTTCAGCAGGATCCCGTCGTCCATGTCCACGATCCGCCGGTTGATCCCGGCCGGGGTCTGCGCGACGCCCGGCAGTTCGAGCAGCCCGTCCACCCCGTCGACGCTGTTCAGGCCCTCGGTCATCACCAGGATCACGTCCGGTGCCGCGTTGATCAGGCCTTCGCTGGTCAGCGGCCGGAATTTCTTCAGCCCGGCCGCGGTGCCGGCGTCCACCGCACCGATCGCCTCGATCATCGAGTCCGAGCCGGCGCCGTCGCCGCCGATCAGGAAGACCCCGGCCGTCCCGCGGACGTAGAGGAACGCGATCCGTAGCGGCTCGCCCTGGGCGGGCGCGGTCTTCTCGGCCGCCTCGATCTCCGATTGCACCCGGGTGACCAGTTGTTCGCCCGCTGCGGGGACGCCGAGTGCGCCCGCGACGGCCCGGATGTGCTCGGGGATGGTCTCCAGCGACTGCTCGTCGTCGACGATCACCACCGGGATGCCGGCGTCGCGGATCTGGTCGAGCACGGTGGCCGGCCCGATGGTGTCGTCTGCGAGCAGTACGGTCGGGTTCAGGTCGAGGACCGCCTCCGCCGACAGGTCGTGTCCCTGCGGTGTGACCAGCGGCAGCTTCGCCGCGGCGGGGAAGGTGGTGGAGGTGTCGCGGCCGATCACCCGGTCGCCGAGCCCGAGGCTGAAGACGATCTCGGCGAGTGATCCGTAGAGGTTGACGGCGAGGATCCGGTCGGCGCTCGTGACGGTGACTTTGCGCTTGTCCGCGGAGTCCACGGTGACCGGCAGTCGCGGCGCCGGGGCGGGGGAGAGCGGGGTGACGTCCTCGTCCGCCAGTTTCGCCGTGGTCACCCCGCAGGCGCCGCCGGCCGCGGCCGGTTCGGTCTCCGGCCCGATCTCGCTGACCGAGGTGCAGCCGGCGGTGAGTGTCAGGGCCGCGATGAGGAGGGCGGCTCGTTTCATGCGGTCTTCTCCTGCCTGCGGCGGCGGACCCGGCCGGTGAGGGACGCGGCGAGGATGCCGACGAGGAACGCGCCGCCGATCGCCCACCAGTGGCCTAGTGGTGTCGCGGTGCTGGTCCGGTTCAGTGCGGGCTGCGCCACCTGCAACTGCTCCACCGCGGCGGCCTCCAGCGAGGGCGCGGCGGTGGCGAGCTTCCCGGTGGGCGGCCCGACCGGCGTGGTCTGTTTCCCGGTCGGTGCCTTGGTGGTGGCATTGCCGGTGACGGCCGGGGCGGCCGTCGTGGTGGTGCCGCCGCTGGTCTTCTCCGGGGCGAACCGGACTGAGACCCGTTTGTCCTGCGACCGGTCGGCTGTCCGGGTGTGATCAGCCCGGGTCACGATCGCGCAGCCGCGGACGGCGCAGTCGATGTCACCGATCATCTGGCTGACCTTGAGGGAGACCGAGAACGAGCCGTTCTTGCCGTACGGCTTGGCCAGGTCCTCGCCGTACGACGGGGGGTTCGACGAGATCCAGACCGACGAGCCGGAGCCGCCGCTCATGTCGGCGCCGCCCCCGCACGGGGACGGCAGCACGCCCGGCCCGTTGTCCAGGCAGAACGCCACGTAGATGCCCTTCTCCACGTTGTAGCCGCTGCCGGTGACGGTGACCGTCTCCCCGCTGCGGGACAGGTTCTCGGTCTTGGAGACGGACAGCCGTTTCGCGGCCGACGCGGGAGTCCCGGTCATGACCGTCACCAACAGCGCCAGAGCCACCACTGTGGCTCTCCGGCCGATGCGCACCCTCGCCTCCACCGAAATCAAACCGATGCGATCTTGCTTTTGATCGCGAGATTAGGTGAGGCTAGCCTAACTTCGCTCGTACTAGCGAGCACTGCCCTATTCGGAAGGAAAACGAGCATGGGCACAATCAACGGCCCGCATCGGGTCGGCCTCTGGGCCGGCGCGCTCGCGCTCGGCGCCGCCACAGTGCTGACCGGAGCCTCGCCCGCCGCGGCCGCCCCGGTCGACGTCGCCGGTGGCAGCCTGGACTGGGGTTTCAAGGCCTCGTTCCGGGCGTACGTCTCCACCGGAAACGGGACCCCGCCGATCGCCACCACCGACGGGGCGAGCCGCAACGCCGACGGGACGTTCGACTTCCCGGCCGCCAGTGGCACCTACGACGCCTCGGCGGGCACGGCCACGGTCAAGTACAAGGGGACGGTCGTCTTCTCGTACCCGGCGCACATGTTCGAGATCACACTGGCCGACCCGACCCTCGTCGTCAACGGTGACGGCACCGGGTCGCTACTGGCCGACGTGGATCTGGTCGCCAACAACGGGACCACCGAGCAGCACCTCGACCAGGCCGAGGTGGCCACCCTGGTGACCACCGCGCCGACCGTCACCGACGGCGACGTGTCGTTCGCCGGCCTGGGCGCCACGCTGACCGCGAACGGGGCCGGCGCGTTCGCCGGCTTCTACTCGGCCGGCACCGCTCTCGACCCGGTGAACGCCACGGCGTCCGACGAGGCGACCGACCCGGCCGATCCCACGGACCCGACCGATCCGACGGACCCCACGGATCCGACGGACCCCACGGATCCGACGGAACCGGGCACCGGCAACGGCTCCGCCGCTCAGACGATCAAGGCAGCTGTCGCCGGTGGCGCACTGACCCTGACGTCGGCCGGCTCGGCGGTCTCGCTCTCCGCGGCGACGCCCGGCCAGACCGCGACCGGCGCCCTGAACGCCGTCACCGTCAGCGACCTGCGCGGCACCAACGCCGGCTGGGACCTGGTCGGCCAGGTCACCGACTTCACGTCGGCCGGCGGCGGGAACATCCCCGCGGCCAACCTGGGCTGGGAACCGACCGCAGCGGTCACCACCAGCACCCTCAAGGCGGCCGGCGGCGTGACCAACGCCGTGTCGGCCGGCGACCCGGTCGCCCCCGGCACCGGCCTCGGCACCAGCCGCACGCTGTGCAGCGCCGAGACCGGCGGCAGCCTGGGCAGTTCCACCTGCGGCGCGACGCTGAACCTCGGTGTTCCCGAGTCCAGCGCCGCCGGTGAGTACAGCGCCGTGCTCACCCTGACGCTCGCCTGATCCACGGGTGGGGGAACCGGCCGGGGATTCCGCAACGATTCCCGGCCGGCCCGGCCCCATCGTAAGGAGTGAAATGAAAGTCCGAGGCGTGCTGGCCGCGGTTCTTCTCCTGGTCCTCGCACCGGCACCGGCCCAGGCCGCGCCCAAGGACTCCGACCTGCGCTGGTCCGTGCAGCCGTCGACGGCGAAAGGGCCGGACGGGCGGGACTACATCATCACGCGGGCGGCCCCCGGCGAGACGTTCACCGACTACGTCGGCGTCACCAACCTGACCGCCGGGAAACTGACCTTCACGGTATACGGGACCGACGCGTACAACACCGAGGACGGCTCGTTCGCGCTGCTGCCGGCCGCGCAACAGCCCACCGACATCGGCTCCTGGGTGACACTGGGCGCGCGGGCGTACACCGTGCCGGCGAACACCCGCCTGGACATCCCGTTCTCGGTGACCGTGCCGACCGACGCCACCCCCGGGGACCACGCCGGTGGCATCGTCGCCTCGATCGCCGAGGAATCGGTCGACGCCCAGGGGCAGAAGGTGCTGGTGGACCGCCGGGTCGCGGCCCGCGTCTATCTCACCGTGGCGGGCGCGGTCGCGCCCACGTTGGCGATCGACACGGTACGCCTGGAGTACGCGCAAGCCGCCAACCCGGCCGACGGCGGCGTGATGACCGTGCGGTATCTCGTCCGCAACACCGGGAACCTGCGTCTCACCGGCGCCGGCTCGGTCCGCGTCGTCGGGCCGCTCGGCTGGGAGCTGGCGCGTACCGAAGACCTGGAACTTCCGGAACTGCTGCCCGGCGGTTCCGTGACCATCACCGAGAAGATCCTCGGGGTGCAGCCGACCGTGCGACTCGCCGCGCAGGTCGACGTCGTGCCGGCCAGCTTCGACCAGAAGCTGCCGACCGTGACCCGTGCCACCGGTGTCTGGGCCTGGCCGTGGGCTCTGGTCGCGCTGCTCGGTGTGGCGCTGCTCGCCCTGGCCTTCCGATACGCCCGGAAAGTCCGCCGCAAGCGGGCCGCGGGTCTGGACACCGTCACCACTTCATGAGGACGATGAACACGACATCGGTGTCGTGCCGCCTCCCCGCCACACCGTTGATCAGGAAGGACGAGCCGACATGACCGGATTCGCCGCCCGCATCCGCCGGGCCACGATGGTTGAGCACCGCGAGGCCGAGACCAGGACGTTCATCACCCGGCTGGCCTCCGGCACGGTGCCGATCGCCGGATTCGCCCAACTCACCGCGCAATACCTGCACATCTACCGCGTACTCGAACAGGCCGCCGAACGATGGCGTGACGACGACGTGGCCGGCCCGTTCGCCGACCCCGCGCTGGCCCGGGTGCCGGCGCTGGAGGCCGACCTGGCGCAGCTGTACGGCCCCGGCTGGGAGTCCGAGATCGCCCAGCTGGACGCCACCCGGCGCTACACCGACCACCTGCGCGAACACTGCTCCACGTCGCGGCCGCACTTCATCGCCCACCACTACGTCCGTTACCTGGGCGACCTGAGTGGCGGCCAGATGATCGGACGGACCCTCTCCGGGGTGTACGGGCTGGAGCAGGCCGGCACGATGTTCTACCGCTTCGAGGCCATTCCGGACGCGCGGGCGTACAAGACCGGTTACCGCGAGCGGCTGGACGCCCTGCCGTTCTCCGAGGCCGAGCTGGAGACGGCGGTCGCCGAGGCGCAGCTGGCCTTCCGCCTCAACGGCGGCATCTTCCACGAGATGGGCCTGATCTTCCCCGAGGACCGCACCCCCGCCGCTGCCTGAACCCTGCGCCGATCCTGGTGCGGGTCCCCCCTCGGACGGTGGTCACCGCACCAGGATCGCGTACGGCGCCGCTAACGGGCGGTCTTGGCGAGTGCCTTCTTCTTCAGCATCAGACGGACGGTCGGGAGCACCTCGGAGACGGCCGGGATGCCCGGGCCGGGCGCCTGCACGCCGACGGTGAGCGCGGGCGCGGACAACTCGAGGGAGCCGGCCATCCGGTCCACGTCCGTGATGATCGAACCGGTGAGGACCAGCACGCCGGTGTCGTCGACCTCGGTGCGTACCTTCCGCAGGGTCCGCTGCCGCTCCTCGCGCAACGTCTCCAGCAGCTTGTGCAGGTTCTCCGCGTCCCGGGCGGTGTTGGCCTGCCGGTCCGCCACCACGGTCGCGTGGAAGGCGAACGCCTCCGACGCGGCGGTCAGCACCGAGCCGATCTGCTCCGGCACCATGGCCGCCCGCGGCGTGACGGCGGCGTCGAACATCGACCGGGCCACCGAGTTGACCTGGTGCACCCCGTGCTCGAGAGCCCGCAGGGTCTGCTGCAGGGGCGCCACCCGGGCCACCGGCGTGGTCAGCGACCAGCGGGCCTGCCGGAGCAGTTCGTCGACGGCGGCGCCGGCCTCGGCCAGGTCCTCGTCGAGTTCCCGGGACCGGGCCAGCCACGCGGCGGCCTGCTCCCGGTCGTAGCCGTCGCGGACCCCGGTGCCCAGGTTGCCGAGCAGACGGGCGATCTCGGCGGAGAGGTGGGCGAGGCGCTCCCGGGCCCGTTCCAGCGGGGTCATGCCGCCGACGAGCGGTGACAGGATCATGCCGACCAGGATGCCCAGGCCGGTCGCGGCGACCCGCTGCCACACGAAGGACTCGGTGACGGTGCTGCCGGCGACCAGGATGCCCAGCGAGGTCAACGGCACGGTGACCGAACTGTCCCCGAGGCGCAGCAGCCGCCCGGCGGCGAGACCGCATCCGGCGATGATCGCGATCGTCCACAGGCTCAGCCCGAACGTCCCCCACACGACGACGGTGACGGCCATCCCGGCGAGTGTGCCGATCAGCCGGCGGGCGCCCTCCCGCATCGAGGCGTGCGAGCTCATCTGCACCGACAGCGTCGCGGAGATCGCCGCGGTGACCGGCCCGACCATGTGCAGCGTCTCCGCCGCGAACCAGGCGCCGCCGGCCGCGACCGCGGTGACCAGGATCGACCGGACGGTGGCGGGCTCGACCCGTTCAGCACACCACCGGACCACCCGCCGCAGTCGTTTCGGCACATGCGGCCGCAGCCGGGCGAACACGGCCCGCCAGACGGCGGCGACCGCGGGCCGGGCGGTGCGCCGCAGCAGCGCGCTGACGAGCGCGCCGAGGAGCAGGCCGATGGTGACGAGGATGATCGGATTCGGGTGCTGGAGGAGCGAACGGAACAACGGAAGCCTTCTACTAGACGCGGGGGGACGGACAGGAGAACCGGAGACGTTCTCGAAGTTATCCCTGCCGAAAGCCGCATCCAGGGCATTTACCCCAACTGTGACGGGTGTCGCCTTGAATGATCCTTTTCAGTCACTTCCGCCACACCTATCCGCCATACCCGGCCTCGTGCCCACCCGACGCGCTCGGCTGATCGCCCGCCGGGCCCGTTCTGCGCCCGCCGGGCCCGTCCTACGCCGCCGTTGCTCGTGTCATGACGACGTGCACGGCTCCCCGTCGATGCTGCAGTCCGACGGCGCCGCATCGATCAGCGTCGCGCCGTACACGTCGAAGGAGACCTCGACCTGCCCACCCGCGGTGACCGCGGCGCTCGCCGGGTCCGGCACGAACGTCCAGACCGCGCCCTGCTGTGTCACCGACGCACCCTTGACGTTGTCGATCCGCAGCGTCGACCGGGGCATCGTCACGGCGAGCGTCCAGCCGGTCCGGTCCACCGTGCCGGGATTGCCGACCGCCACCCGCGTCTTGTAGCCGAGCAGCCCCGCCACGTACGGCGTGGTGGTGTACCCGGCGGTGAGCGGCACCGCCTCCGGCGCCGTACCGCTGCTCGGCACCGCACCGCCGGACGAGGGTGATGCCGGCGCCGGTGCCGACGAGGCGGCGCCGCTCGCGGACACCGACGCGGACGGTGACGGCGACGACGAGGTCACCGCCGGGGCCCCGGCCGCTGGAGCCTGGGCGTCGGAGGTCGCGGAGATGCCGGTCCCGTCCCGGAAACCCGGCAAGCCTGCCGCCTGATCCGGCTGGACATCGCCCTGACCGGGCCGGTTCAGCTGGACCACGACCAGCACCGCCGTGATCGACACGGCTGCCAGCACCCCCGCGACCAGCAGGAGACGCCCGGCCCGGCGAGGACGGGCCGGAGCCCCGGCGGCCCGGATGCGCGGTTCGGGGGCGGGACCGGTCAGCAACGCGGTGGCCAGCCACCATGCGGTGTCGCGTACCACGTCTGCCGGGGTGCGGCGTTTCCTGGTCATTCGGTGACCGCCTGCAGATCGGTTCGGGTGTCCAGGCTGTCCGGGCGGCCGGTCACGACCGTCGCCGGGATCAGCACGGCGGCGGTGAGCCCGCCGTCAGGGTTGTTGTGGAGGCGGACGACGACCTTCTGCCGGTCGGCGAACCGGCCCGCCGCCCACAGCCCCCACCAGGCGCCGGGCGGCTCGGAGGCGGCCATCATCTCGTGGCCGGTGGCCAGGTCGTCGTCGGTCATGCCCGGCCCGATGTCCGAGACGGTCACCAGGTAGCCGTCGGGCTCGTGCTGCCCGGCGACCACCACCGGTGAGTCGGCCGGTGCGAACGTGGTCGCGTTCTCGATCAACTCGGCCAGCAGATGGGTCAGATCGGTCGCCGCGGTCCCGGCCAGATAGCCGGACTCCACCTCGGTGGCCGTCACCCGTTCGTGATCGGCGATCTCGGCGGCCGCCTCCTGAATGATCTCGTCCACCGCCACCAGCCGTGACCAGGGGCGTTCCGGGGTGCCGCCGGTGAGGGTGACGTCCTTCTCCACGTTGCGCCGGAGCCGGACCGCGAACTCCCCGGCCCGTCGCAGATCGGCGAGGGTCTCCGGGTCGCCGGACCGGCGGGCCATCGCGTCGAGCAGGCGCAGCTGCCGCTGGACCAGGCCCTGGTTGCGGCGTCCCAGGTCGCGCAGCAGTTCGTCGGCGAGCCGTGGCCCGGAGCGGACCGGGCCGGCGGCCGGCACCGGGGCCGCGGTCTCGGCGGACCGGCGGCGCAACGCCACCACCAGCCAGCCGGCCAGGGCGATGAACCCGACACCGCCGATCGTCCCGGCCCACACCGTGGCGGTCACCGCGCGGGCCGTGGCGGCCGCCACCACCTCGTCGCCGGCGCTGTCCCGCAGGTCCCAGAGAGCCGTGTTGAGCTCGTTGAACGCGGGCGCCCAGACGGCCGGGTCCGGGGCGTCGCCGGCGTCGGCCGCGAAGGCGTCCTCGAAGCGGGTCAGCTGGGTCGCCGCCGTGCCGGCCGACAACTGCCGGTGGCGTTCCGTGGCGTCGGCGGGCAGGGCCCCGCCCGCGGCGGTGAGCAGGGCCCGCCGGGCACCGGAGAGCCTGGCCACCCGGGTCCGGTCGGCCGGAGTCGGCCCGGCGGAGGCGGCCGCCGCGGCGGCCAGTAGGGCGTCCTCCTCGGCCAGGATCTCCCGGGAACGGCTCAGAGCGCTGATCCCGGCGTCCGCGGTCACGACGTCCGCCGGGGAGGACGCGCTGATCACCTCGGAGTACGCGGTGACGATCCGCTGGCGCGCGGTGTCCCCGTCGTCGACCGACGCCCGGACGGCCGGCAGGTCGTTCAGCCGGGCCGACAGCCCGTCGGTGGCCGGACCCGACGCCGCCTGCCGCAGCCGTCCGACCGCCTCGTCGGTCTCGGCCCGCTGGGCGTTCAGCGCGGTGTCCGTGCTGTGGGCGACGGACACCCGCCGCTCCGCCTCCAGGGCCAGGATCACCTCGTCGACGGTCTGCTCCCGCTCCTCGGCCGCGGCCCGGAAGGCGTTCGCCTCGACCGCACCCAGAGCGGCGGGCACGGCGGCACCGGCCCAGAACGCCACGAGCAGTCCGGCGCCGAACAGCCGGGTGCGCCGGTTCACAGGCCGCTCTTCGGGTCGCCGATGATCTCGCGAAGCCGGCTGAGCAGCTCGTGACGGTCGGCGCAGCCCAGTCGCTGCCGGATGCGTGCCATGTGATGCTCCACGGTCTTCGCCGACAGGTACAACCGGTCGGCGATCTGTTTGTACGTCATTCCGGCCAGGACCAGCGCGCCCACCTCGCGTTCCCGGGCGCTGAGCAGTTGCTGGCCGGGGTTCGCGGCCCGAACCGGTGCCGCGCTGGTCTCGGGTCGTGCTCCACGATCTTGCAGGACGCGGGCGGACTCCAGCAGCAGGGCCATCGCCTTGCGGTCCGAGGTGCGGATCGCGGCCTGCCCGGCGAGCCGGGCCGCGTCCCAGGCGAGCCCGGCGAGGTTCAGCCCGCGCGCCGCGACCAGCACCGACTCCGGGTCGGCGCGTTCGGCGAGCACGTCAAGCCAGACCGTGGCGGCGTCGGCGTAGGCCGCGGCGTACGCCCCGGCGTCGCGCAACTCCACCAGACGGTCGGCGTGCTGACGGGCGGTGACCCGGTCGTCCGCCAGGATCGCGGCCTGCAACCGGAACCAGTGCAGAACGACCGACCAGAGTGGTGGGTCGCCTAGCTCGGCGAGGAGCCGGTCGGCCTCGGCCAGATGCCCGGCGACCCGGTGAAGCTCACCGAGCCGGGCCGCGGCCACCGCCAGTTCGCCCAGCGGCAGCAGGTTGAACAACTCCACCGGCTGGCCGATCAGGGCCTGACAGGCGTCCGGCCAGGCGCTGCGGAGACCGACCAGGTCGCCGTTGCGGCGGGCAAGGCCGACCCGGAGCGCACTGCCGAACAGGGAGTCCCGGCCCTCCGGGGCGGCGACGCCACCAGGTTCGGGCAGACGCTGCTCGACGTCGGACAGCCGGCCGCGCAACAGCAGGATCCAGGAGCCCAGCAGCCGGTGCCGGGCGGCCAGCAGGGCGCCACCGGTCTGGTGACGCTCGGCGCGGACCAGCAGCGACTCGGCGACGTCCAGTTCGCTGCAGTGCATGGCGACCAGGGCGCCGACCGCGGCCGGGCTGTCCGGCAACAGCGTCGACGGACCCGCCGGAATGATCATTGCCGCGGCCTGGACCAGGGTGGACAGTGCGGCGGCCGGCGGACCGGTGACCGATTCGGCGGTACCGCGGGCCATCAGGGTGGCCGCCGCACTCAGCGAGGTCGGCGGTCGGGCGGACGTCTCGTCCGGGCGGACGAGACGTTCGGCCTCGGCGAGACGGCCGGTCGCGACCAGCCCGACAGCGGCGAACCCGGCCGCCACGCCGGAACCCGCCCACTCGTAGAGCCGCACCGCCTGAGTGGTCTGACCGCGGTGCGCCAGGACCGCGGCCGCCACGTACGCGGCCTCCGCCCGCTGCTCCGGCGTGCCGGCCGACAGGACCTGGTCGGTGAGCCGGGAGGCGTGGTCCAGGTCGCCGGCGAGCGCGATGGCCAGGGCACGGCGGGCCGCGGTGGTGCGGCCGGCACCGGCGGCGGCCTCGAACAACTCCGCGGCCAGCGCCGGATCGTCGCCGAGCGCCTCCTCACCGGCGGCCTCGTAGACCGGGCCGAGACTGCTGCCGGCCGCACCGGGCACCAGGCCGGGGCCCGTGGCGACCTGCAACAGCGGGCGGATCAGGGACAGCACCGGGCCGCCGCGGGCCAGTTGCCGGGCCGCCAGGCGCTGGCGCACGTCGATGCGCTGACCGATCGGGCCCAGGACGGCGATGGCTCGCTGGGCCAGCGGGACGAGCGTGCCGTCGGCGGCGAGCATGCCGGTGGCGCGGCCCTCGTCGACGAGGTCGGCCACGTCGGCGCCGTCCTCCAGAACGGCGGCCATCAGATCGAAGGAGAGGCCGGCGCCGGCCTCGACGGCGAGCAGCAGCATGCGTACGCGTGGCTCGAGCTCGTCCAGGTCGGCGGCGAACGGTGCCAGCGCCGCAACCGGGACCTGTGGCGGGCCGGGTGGCACGGGCGGACCGGCCGCGAGGGCGTCGGCGATCCGGGCCACGTATCGCGGAATGCCCGCGGTCTGCGCGGTGACGAAGGCGGCGACCTCGGCCGGTACGCGTTCGGCGACCTGCTCCGTGGTGAGCGCCGGAAGGGCGATCGCCGGTCCGCCCCGGCGCAGCGCCTCGACCAGCCGCACCAGTTCCGGCCGTCGTGGGTGCGGCCGGTGGGCGACGACGACGCGGGCACCCGGGCGCGCGGCGTGGTCGCGTACCTCATCGAGGTGTTCCGGGGTGAGCAGGTGGGCGTCGTCGATCAACAGGACGTGGTCGGTGTCCGGCGCCCGGGACGGCCAGGGGCCGGCCACCGGCACACCGGCACCGCGATAGGCGTCCGCCAATTGCCGCAGCAGGGTGCTCTTGCCGTAACCGCCGGGGGCGACGACGACGGCGTGCACCGGCGCGGACGGGTCGGCGATCACCCTGGCCAGCAGGTCCGCGGCGGCGGACCGGGCGTTCATCACCGGCGCGCTCATCCGCTCTCCGCCCGCACCGGGACGCGGGTGACCGGCGGCCGGGGCGGGCACTCGCCGGCGGTGCCCCGGACCCGGGTGATCTCCATCGGCTCGGGGGCGGCGGGCAGCACGGCGAACGCGTCGGTGGGTGCCACCACGGCCGGCTGGTTCCGGCGGGACGGCGGCCGCCCGGCCAGCGCCGCACCGATCGCGACCGTCATCCGGGGCTGGGGGTCACGGACGACGGGGACCGGGAAATCGACGCTGAGAAGATCGGACACGTAGGTACATACGGTGCCATCCGCGCCGCCGATCAGAATTGCCGAAAGATCGCCGGGAGCATGTCCTCGGCTGCGTATCAGAGCACCCGCGAGATCGACGGTGGGACGGAGCACGGACTGGGCCTCGGCCGGGGTCAGGCCCTCGACCTCGAAACCGCCGACGTCGTTGAGTTCCGCCGCGGCGAGCAGCTCCATCCGGCCCGGTTGCTGCGGGGCCACCAGCGCCACCTCCGCGGTGGAGCCGCCCAGCCGGAACACGCCGAACAGCCCGCCGCCGGTGGACGCCCGGCCGGCGGCCTGATGACACTCCACGATGGCCCGGGCCCTGGTCACCAGCACGGCACCGGCCAGGTCCGCCTCGTCCAGCCCGGCCCGCAGCAGCCCCAGACGGCCGCCGCCCCAGGTGGAGGGGTGCGCCACGGCGACGCGCATCGGCGGCTCACCCATCAGCTCCCAGACCCGGTCCACCACCCAGCGGACCATCGCGGCGGTCAGCCCGTGCGCGGGGAAGTAGCCGCCGGCGAAGTGCATCGGCAGCGGATCGCCGACCCGGTTCAGGTAGCCGCCCACCGCGTCGGCCGGGTACTGGCCCACCTCGGCGGGAACGACAGTGCCGTCACCGGTCATCCGCAGGGCGGAGGCGACCATCGGCGAACGGACACCCAGGGAGACCGGCTGGGCCGGCCCCCACCCCGAGCCGCCACGCTCCCCCTCGGGGGAACGCCGGCAGACCGCCGCTCGGACAGTGCCGACACCGATGTCAACTCCCAGCACGTAGGGCACGTGTTCATCTCCTCAGATGTCGGTACCTCACGTTCGTACCAAAAGGCGGGGGAGAACCGTCCCCCCAAAAATCGCGGACCGGAGATCCCCTAATCCCCTAATGACCAGGCGTTCGGGGTTGGGGAATCGACCCCGATACCGGATGGCGGCGACCGCTGTAGCTTTCAACTCGGCGCCGGGCCCGCGCCGTCCGGTCTCTATCCGCGCAGCAGCGTCAAGGAGTTCGCCATGACCTCACCCACCCTGCAGGACTTCGTCCTCAACCTGATCTATGACCCGGCGGCCCGCTCGGCCTTCGAAATCGATCCCGAGGCTACCCTGCAGCACGCCGGGCTGAGCGACGTCACCGCGGCCGACGTGCAGCAGGTGCTTCCCCTGGTGCTCGACTCCGCCCCGGTCTCGGGACTGACCGGCGCCGAGGGGATCGACGGGCTCACCACCGGGGTGGCGAGCCTCGACGTCGCCGGCGCGGTCGCCCAGCTGCAGGCGATCACCGCCCAGGTCACGCCGGACACCCTCGTCGACGTCAACGCGATGAGCAACGTCAACGCCACCGTCCTCGGCCTGAACGTCGACGGGCTCACCCAGGTCTCGGTCCTGCCCGGCACCTTCGATCTGGGCGTGGGCACATCGGCGTCGGTCGGCGGGCTGTCGGCCGACAACGACCCGGCCCTCGACCTGGACAGCGCGGTGACCACCCCGGTCGTCGAGTCGGCGACCAGCACGTCGGTGGGGATCACGGAGGCCGGGCCGTGGGACAGCGGTGCGGGCGTGAGCGTCGGCGGCACGCTCGACGCGGTGACCGACATCTCGTCGCCGCTGCTGCCCACGACTTCCGGGCTCCTTGACGTCACCGGGGTGAACGAGGCAACCTCTTCGGTCGGATCGTTGGTCAAGTCGGACCTCGACGTGACCACGTCGATCGATGCGGTCGACGGTCTGGGCGACACCGTGACCGGCGCGGTCACCGGCGTCGACAGCACGTTGCACGGTGTCACCGGCCTGCTGTCCGGCGGCACCGACACGGACGTTCCGGAGACGGAGCAGGCGGACACGGCGGGCACGGCCGGCGTGTTCGGCAGCATGTAGCGGCGACTACGGTCCCTGGCGGGGGACCAAGTACCACGCGGAGAGGCTGACGGACACGGATGACGAACTGGGAAGCCGGGACGACGGCACCGACGGGTCCCACTTCCCTGGCTCCGCGTCAACGATCGGCACTCGACCCGCTGCGGGGGGCCGGGTCCGGCGCTGATCCGTGGTGGATGGACACCATCGACGCGGTGATCCGCACCTGCCACACCCACGGCCGTCCCGACCTGGCCGAACAGCTCACCCGCCGGCGCGGGCGTCTGCTGCACCCGGAACTGCGGGTGCTGGTGACGGGCACCGCGCAGCAGGGCCGGAGCCGACTCGTCAACGCGCTGATCAACGCGCCGGTGTGCGGCATCCTGCCGGACGGTGATGCCACGCTTCCCGTCGTGGTGCGGCATGCCGCCGCTCCGGCGGCACACCTGATCCGGCGCGAGTCACCGACCGTCGACTGGACCGTCGCGGTCGGCATGCAGGCCCGCACCCCACTCGCCCCGGAACGACTGGGCGCGTCCCTGGCCGAGGCCGCGGCGACACTGCCGGCCGGCGCGCCGGTGCACGTCGACGTCGCCGTGCCGCGGTCCCTGCTGGCCGGGGGACTCGTCCTGATCGACGGCCCGGCACTGCACTCCGTGGCCGAGGCGCGGGACCTCGCCGACCGGGCCGGCGCCGACCTCGTCCTCTGGACCTGTGAGGCGGGACGGCAGCTCAGCGACGCGGAACTCGGTGTCGTCTCCGCGCTGAGCCAGGTCTTCCCCGGCCTGCTCGTGGTCCTCACCAAAGCCGACTACACCGCCGACTGGCGTCACGACCTGGCGGAGAGCCGGCAGCGACTGAACCGGGCCGGCATCGCCGCGGCGGTCACCGCCGTCTCCTCCTCGCTGCGGGTGCACGCGGTACGCGCCGGCGACGAAGCCCTCAACAAGGAGTCCGGGTTCACCGACCTGATCGTCTACCTGCGACAGATGGTCGAGGCGAAACCGGACCGGCTGGCCCGGGCCGCAGCCGGGGCACTCAGCCGGATGGCGCTCCAGGAACTCGCGGTGCCGCTGCACGCCGAACTGGCGAACCAGGACGACGACGGCTCCTCGGAGACGGTCGCCCACCTGCAGGCCACCCACCGGCGCCTCGACGAACTGCGCAAATCCACGGTCCGCTGGCAGAACCGGCTCTCCGACGAGGTCACCGACCTGATGTCGGACATCGAACACGACCTGCGGGACCGGGTGAAGGCGCTGCTCGCCGAGGCGGACGAGTTCTTCACCACCGCCGACCCGGCGAAGAGCTGGGACGAGTTCGAGCCGTGGCTGCGGCAGTCGCTGCAGGACCTGGCACGGACCAGCATGTCCTGGCTGACCGAGCGGACCGAGTGGATGGCCCGCCGCACCGCCGACATGTTCCCCGAGGACGCCGGTGACGTGTTGCCGCCGGCCGCGCCGACCGTCGGCCGCGACTCGCTGGCAGGTCTCTCCGGACTGGACGCACCGCCGGTCGCCGAGTTCACCCCCGGGCAGAAACTCTTCATCGGGCTACGCGGCTCGTACGGTGGCATCGTGATGTTCGGTCTCGCCACCACCCTGGCCGGGATGTCGCTGATCAACCCGATCTCGATCGGCGGCGGCGCGCTGTTCGGCGGCAAGAGCGTCCGCGACGAGAGCAAGACGCTGCTGAAACGGCGCCAGGCCGAGGCGCGCGTCGCGGTCCGGCAGTACGTCGACGACATCTTCACCAAACTCAACAAGGACGCCCGGGACAGCGTCCGGCGGGTGCAGCGAGCCCTC
The DNA here is from genome assembly GCF_030269225.1 of Actinoplanes sp. NBRC 101535. NCBI lineage: Bacteria > Bacillati > Actinomycetota > Actinomycetes > Micromonosporales > Micromonosporaceae > Actinoplanes > Actinoplanes sp. NBRC 101535. The sequence goes on from NZ_BSSY01000010.1 coordinate 190,674, forward strand.
CGCGACCACTTCACCGCCGTCACCGAGGACCTGCAGGAAGCGGCCATGGAGTCGCTGCGGGACGCCAAGGCCGCCGCGGACCGGGACACGGCCGCCCGTGAGCTGCGCGGCCGGAACCTGCGCACCGAACTGGCCCGGCTCACCGAGCTGAACACGCAGGCGCTGGCCCTCAGCGATCGGGCCCGGGCGTGACCGGCGGCGACCTGGAACAGCGCGCCCACGCCCTGCTGTCCCAGGCGGCGCACGTCTACCGCGGTCACCCGCGGGCCGCCGGACGGCTGCGCCACACCCTGGACAGGTTCGCCGGCCCGCTGCGCCTCGCCGTCGTGGGCGAGGCCCGGACCGGTAGGTCGACGTTGGTGAACGCGCTGGTCGGCGAGGAGATCGCACCGGTGGATCCGGCCACGTTCGTCACCTACCGGGACGGCACCCAGCCCCGGGCGTGGTGCCACCCCGAGCAGGGCCGGCCCTACGAGGTCCCGGTCACTCGCGGTCCCGGAGGACTCCAGCTCGGCGCGGACACCGCGATGTCCCGGGCCGTCGTGCAGTGGCCGAGCCGCGTGCTGCGGCGCACCGAACTGATCGACACCCCGCCGTCGGTGCCACCCGGCCAGATCCTGCCGGAAGCCGACGCGGTCCTGCTGCTCACGCCACGCATCGGCGAGACGGACCTGAGATTCCTGGGCGCCGGCCGGGGACTGCGCGGCCCGTCGATCCATCCGGTGCACGCGATGGTCGTCCTGACCAAGGCGGACACCCACGGCGACGGGCTCCCCGGCGGGCTGCTGGAGGCCCGGCGTGCCGCCCGCCGCCGGCGCCGCGAACCGGCGATCGGCGCACTCTGCCAGGACGTGGTGGCGGTGTCCCCGATGATCGGCCATGCCGCCCGCACCCTGCGCGACGACGAATACCTGGTGATCGCCCGGATCGCGGCCCTGCCGAAGGCGGAGGCGGACCCGTTCCTGCTGTCGACCGACCGGTTCACCGCGGCCGGTTCGCTGACCGTCGTCGACCAGCAGGCCCGGATCGCCCTGCTGCGACGCCTCGGGCTGGGCGGGATCCGGCTCGCGCTCGCCCTCACCCGGACCGGCTCCACCACCCGCGCCGAACTCGCCGACCGGCTGCACGAACACAGTGGACTGAAGGAACTGCAGGCCTCGATCGGGGAGCTGTTCGTGGCCCGGCGGGCGGCTCTCAAGGCGCGGTCGGCACTGATCGTCCTCGACCAGATCCTGCGCACGGAACTCCTGCCGCCGTCACCCCAGCTGCTGGCCGAGTTGGAACTGCTGATGGCGGGGGCGCACGACTACGCCGAGATGCGGTTGCTGTCGGCGCTGCGATCCGGCCGGGTGGAGCTGCCGGCCGAGACGGCTCTGGAGGCGTTGCGGTTGCTCGGCGGCGCGGGCACCAGCCTGGGTGAACGGCTGGGGCTGCCCACCGAGGCGACCGTCGACGACATCTGGGCGGCGGCCGGAAGCAGCGCCGAACTCTGGCGCGAGGAGGCGGCGCTGGGCTCCCGAACCCCGGCGCAGCGGCGGGCTGCCGCCGTGGTGCTGCGCAGTTGCGAGGCGATCCTCGCCGACCTGACCGTCACCACGCCCTGAGGGTCGGCTCACGGGCGTTGAGGGCCGGTTCACGGGCGTTGAGGGCCGGTTCACGGGCGCCGTTGACCGTGAACCGGAGTTCTGTGAGAACCGACTAGAAGCAGCCCTGGTAGCCGTCGATGGTGGCGGCCAGGACCTCGCGGCCGGGGCGCTCCCACAGGGCGTCGTTCATGACCTCGACCTCGATCGGGCCGGTGTAGCCGGCCTTCGCCACCGCGTCGTGGAACGGGCGCATGTCGATGACGCCGTCGCCGGGCAGGGCGCGGCCGGTCAGGACGCCGGCCGGCAGCGGGGTGGCCCAGTCGGCCAGCTGGTAGATCGCGATGCGGTCGCCGGCCCGGGCGATCTTGTCGAGGACGGTGTCGTCCCACCACAGGTGGTAGGTGTCGACGGTGACGCCGACCTGGCCGACGGGGTGCTGTTCGGCGATGGCCAGGGCCTGGTCCCAGGTGCTGATCACGCAGCGGTCGGCGGCGTACATCGGGTGCAGGGGTTCGACGGCCAGGGTGACGCCGGCGGCCGCCGCGTGCGGGACGAGCCGGCCGATCGCGTCGGCGACGTGCTGCCGGGCGCCGGCCAGGTCCTTCGAGCCTCCGGGCAGGCCGCCGGAGACCAGGACCAGGACTTTCGTGTCCAGGGCGTGTGCCTCGTCGATCGCCCGGCGGTTGTCGTCGAACCAGTCGGGGGCCTGGAAGAAGCCGCTGCGGCAGAGCGACGTGACGGTCAGGCCGGCGTCGCGGACCAGGCCGGCGGAGCGGTCCAGACCGTATTCGGCGACCGGTTCGCGCCACAGCGCCACCTTGTCGACGCCGGCTTCGACGCAGCCGGCGACCATGTCCTCGAGGTCCCAGAACTTCGCGGTGATCTGGTTGAAGGAGAAGCGTTTCATCCGGCCGTCACCTCGAAGAAGCGGTTCGCCCGGTGGGCCGCCAGGTCGGTGTCGGGCAGCAGGTTCGCGGCGTCCGCCAGCTCGATCAGTTCGGCGAAGTGCGGCACCGACCGGCCGGACTGCAGGCCGCCGACCATGGTGAAGTGGTTCTGGTGGCCGGCCAGCCAGGCCAGGAAGACGATGCCGGTCTTGTAGTAGAACGTCGGCTTGCTGAAGATGTGCCGGGACAGCGGCACCGTGGGCGCGAAGATCCGATCGTATTCGGCCAGATCACCGCGATCGAGGGCGTTCAGCGCGGCCGCGGCCGCCGGGGCGATCGCGGCGAAGATGCCGAGCAGCGCGTCCGAGTGGCCCTGGTCGTCGCCGCGGATCAGCGACGGATAGTTGAAGTCGTCGCCGGTGTAGAGGCGGACGCCGTCCGGCAGACGGCGGCGCAGACGGATCTCGTGGTCCGCGTCGAGCAGCGACACCTTGACGCCGTCGACCTTCGCCGGGTTGGCGGCGATCAGCTCCAGCAGCGTCTCGGTGGCCTTGTCCACATCGGGCGAACCCCAGTAGCCCTCGAGCGCCGGGTCGAAGGCGGTGCCCAGCCAGTGCAGCACGACCGGCTGATCCGATTCGGCCAGCAGGTCCTGGTAGATGTCGAGGTAGTCGGCCGCGTCCCGGGCGGTCGCCGCCAGGTGGCGGCTGCACATCAACACCGGCTTGGCGCCGGCTTCTGCCACGTCACTCAGCTGTTGCTTGTACGCTCCGCGAACCTGCTCCAGAGTCGCGGCCCCGACCGGCAGCTGGTCGGTGGCGACCCCGGCGACGATCAGTCCGCCGGCCGCTTTCGCCTCGGCGGCGCTGCGCCGGATCAGTTCCCGGGTCGCGGTGTAGTCCAGGCCCATCCCGCGCTGGGCGGTGTCCATCGCCTCGGCCACGCCCAGTCCGTGTGACCAGAGGTGGTGGCGGAACGCCAGAGTGGTCTCCCAGTCCAGCACCGCCGGCGCACCGGGCGCGTTCTCGGCCGTGGGGTCGGCGACGACGTGCGCGGCCGCGTACGCGATCCGGGTCTGTGCTCTGGTTGTGGGTTTCTCCCACGCGTTGTGCGAGGTGAGGGTGAGGGTCCGCCCGCCGGGCAGATCGACGGTCGCCATCTCAGGCGTTCTCGATCTCGATGCGACGGCCGTCGCGCGCCGACTGCAGGCCGGCTTCGGCCAGGCGCACGCCGCGGGCTCCGGAGGCGAAGTCCCAGTGGAACGGCTCGTCGGCGACCACGTGCCGCAGGAAGGCCTCCCACTGCACCTTGAAGCCGTTGTCGAACTCGTCGTTGTCCGGCACCTCGGACCATTCGTCGCGGAACGACTTGCCGGTGAGCGGCAGATCCGGGTTCCACACCGGTTTCGGCGTGGTGGCTCGGTGCTGGATCTTGCAGCCACGCAGGCCGGCCACGGCGCTGCCATGCGTGCCGTCGACCTGGAACTCGACCAGTTCGTCGCGGTTGACCCGGACCGCCCAGGACGAGTTCAGTTGGGCGACGATGCCGCCCTCCAGCTCGAAGATCGCGTAGGCGGCGTCGTCGGCGTCGGCCGTGTACTTCTCGCCGCGCTCGTCGACCCGCTCGGTGATGTGTGTGGAGGTGGTCGCCTGCACGCTGCGGACCGCGCCGAACAGTTCCTCGAGCACGTAGTTCCAGTGCGGGAACATGTCCATCACGATGCCGCCGCCGTCGGCGAGCCGGTAGTTCCAGGACGGGCGCTGGGCGACCTGCCAGTCGCCCTCGAACACCCAGTAGCCGAACTCGCCGCGCACCGACAGGATCCGGCCGAAGAAGCCGCCGTCGATGAGGCGCTTGAGTTTGCGCAGGCCGGGCAGGAACAGCTTGTCCTGCACGACGCCGTTGCGCACGCCCGCGGAGGCGGCCAGCTCGGCCAGTTCCCGCGACGCGGCGGAGCTCTCGGCGAGCGGCTTCTCGGTGTAGACGTGCTTGCCGGCGGCGATCGCCTGACGGATCGCCTTCTCCCGCTGCGCGGTCACCTGCGAGTCGAAGTAGATCTCCACGTCCGGGCGGGCGAGCGCCTCGGCCAGGTCGGTGGTCCACTCGGTGAGGCCGTGCTGCGCCGCGATGGCGGCCAGCTTGTCGGGGTCGCGGCCGACCAGGATCGGCTCGGGCCAGATATGCCCGCCGCCGGGCAGGGGGACACCGCCCTCCTCCCGGATGGCGAGCAGGGAACGGACCAGGTGCTGCCGGTATCCCATCCGACCGGTCACGCCGTTGATGACGATGCCGATCGATCTGCGTGCTGCCATGCGGACTCCTCCTCGCTGCCTGTCGCCTTACCGGGCAGTCACTCCGTACTGTCCTCGGGAAAGCGCTTTCCTGCTGCTGGCAGCGTAGGCATCCGACCCCCTGTCGGACAAGGGGGCGGTTGGCACTCCGCAGCAGGTGACCGGCGTCACAGCATACTGCGGGCAACCTCTCCGGCCTGGTGATCCACATGTGGGTGTCCGTTCCGGCGAAAGGAAACCCCATGGAAGACGCACCGAAGAAGAGCGGCCGTAAGAGGAAGGTCGTCCTCGCGACCGGAATGGCGGCCGTGGTCGCCGGCATGGGTGGCCTCGCGGCGACCTCGTTCGCCGACACCCCTGCGGTCCCCTCCTTCTCGGACGACTTCTCCGACGGCGACACCGCGGGCTGGGAGAAGTCCGGCGGCACCTGGTCGATCGCCGGCGACGGCGACAAGTCTCTCCAGCAGGCCAAGACCGGGGCCACCCTGTCCCGGCAGTTCGCCGGATCGGCCGACTGGACCGACTACACGGTCCAGGCCGCGATCGAGCCGCGGTCGATCGCCGCCGACGGGTACGCCGGAATCGTCGCCCGGGCCACCAGCTCCACCACCTTCTACCGGCTGGCGGTGACCGGTGCGAACAAGGTCCGCCTGGAGTCGGTCAAGTCCGGCACCGCGACCGTGCTGGGTGAGGCGGCGCTGACCGTCACGTCCGGCAAGGAGTACACGCTGGGCCTGACCGTCAAGGGCGACAAGCTCACCGGCTCGGTCAACGGGGCGTCGATCCTGAGCGGGACGGCCTCCACGTCCGCGAAGGGGCGGATCGGGCTCCAGACGTACAGCGGAACCGCGCAGTTCGACGACGTGGTGGTCTCGGCCTCATCGTCCGCCACGGCCTCTCCCACCGCCTCGGCCGCAGCCTCCGCCACTGCCACTGCCACTGCCTCGGCCCCTGCTTCGGCCTCCGCCTCCGCCTCGGCTTCTCCGTCCGCTTCGGCTTCCACGCCCGCCACCTCGGCCGGCACTTTCGAGAACAGCCCGATCGGATTCGGCGCGGGCACGACCGGCGGCGCCGGCGGCACCACCGTGAAGATCACCTCGCTGGACCAGCTGGTCACCGAGGCGGCGTCCGACGGCAAGAAGATCCTGCAGATCTCCACGGTCCTCAAGGGTGACGGCAGCGACCAGGTCGTCGTCTCCTCCGACAAGACCATCGTGGGTGTCGGCTCCAACGCCGGACTGACCGGAGCGGGCATCTTCATCAAGAAGGCCAGCAACGTCGTCGTCCGCAACCTGAAGATCTCGTTCGCGGTGGCGCCGGTCGACCTGATCGCCGTTCAGAAGTCGGACCACATCTGGATCGACCACAACGAGCTCTTCAACGACACCAGCCACGACAAGGACTTCTACGACGGCATGCTCGACCTGACGCACGCCACCGACCTCGTCACGGTCTCCTGGAACTACCTGCACGACCACTCGAAGGGCTCGCTGCTCGGCCACAGCGACAACAACGCCGCCGAGGACACCGGCAAGCTGCGGATCACCTACAGCCACAACTGGTTCGACAACGTGGCCTCCCGGCTGCCGCGCCTGCGCTTCGGCACCGTGCACCTGTACAACAACCTGTTCACCAACGCCAAGACCAGCGGCATCCACTGCCTGATGAACTCGCAGTGCCTGGTGGAGAACAACGTGTTCGTCGACGTGAAGCTGCCGGTCTGGACCACGCAGGACTCCGACGAGGACGGCGCCGCGGTCATCTCCGGCAACGACTTCGGCGGTGCGGAGCCGGTGATCACCAAGACCGGCACGTTCACCAAGGCGCCCTACACGGTGACCCTGGACGCGACCGGGACCGTCGCCGCCACCGTCAAGGCGGGCGCGGGCGCCGGCAAGCTCTGACCCGTCCCCTAGCGGGCGACCCTTTCCAGGAACAGGACGGCGGCCTCGGCGACATCGGCCGCCGTCCAGTCCAGGGAATGCTCGGTGACGGTGACCTCGGTCATCGCGTACCCCGGGACCTCGGTGTCCCGCCAGCCACCGGCGAACCAGATCCGCTCCTGCTCGGCCAGGGCCAGCACGGCATCGTCGAGAGCCCGGGCCGGGTACGGCAGGAAGAGCCGGAACTGGTGGGTGTGCGGCGGTGACGGGAACACCCGGGCGCCCGGCACCTCGGCGAGCGCCGCCGCCACGATCCGGGCGTGCCGCACGTAGTCCGGCAAACGGGGCAGCTCCCGGTCCAGCCCGGCCTGCGCGGCCAGGACGGCCGGCCACTGCTGGAAGACGTCCCCGCCGTACCGGTGCCGCCAGTCACGGGCGTAGGCGGCCAGCGCGGTGCTGCCGGCCAGCGCCGCGCCACTGATCCCGTCGACGCTCTTGTAGAACGACACGTACACGCTGTCGGCCAGCGCGGCGATCTCCGGCAGGGTGTGCCCCAGGTACGGCGCGGACTCCCAGAGCCGGGCGCCGTCGAAGTGCACCCGGGCACCGGCAGACCGGATCTCCGCGCACAACGCGACCAGCTCCGGCCAGGTCGGCAGCACGAAACCGGCGTCCCGCAACGGAAGCTCGACGACGACCGTCCCGACCGGCTCGCCCAGTTCGGCGATCTCGGCCGCGGTCGGGTTGCGGGGTTCGGTGGTCGGGTGGACGGCGCGCAGGCCGGAGAGGGTCGCGTACGCATGCCCCTCGTGCATCTCCTGATGCCCCAGCGGATGCAGGGCGATCGACGGAACCCCGCCGTGATCGGCCGCGTACCGGACCGCGACCTGCTGCGCCATCGTGCCGGTCGGGAAGAGGACCGCTGCCTCCATGCCGAGCAGCGCGGCGACCCGTTCCTCCAGGATGGACACCGGCCCGTTGCCGTAGCGGTCGGGCAGTCCGTCGAGGTCGCCGCCGCGGGCCAGATCGGTGAGGCGCTCACGCATCGTCGCCGGGCGTACCCCGGAGAGGATCCGCTCGCACGAACGCATGGCCAGCATGCGACGTTCACGGGGGTTCTCGGTCATCGCTCGATTCTGTCGTACCCTCCGGCTAATCTTCGCGCCACCTGATGACGCCGGACGACGAGGTGAGAGCAGTGCCGACTTTCCCCGACTTCGTGTTCCCGGCCGCCTGGCGGCGGTTCCGTTACGCACGTCGTGGCAGTGCCGGCGCCGGCTCGTTCACTCCCGACCCACAGGCCCGCTCGCTCGTCGACGCCGAGCTGGAGCGGGCGCCCGGGCGGGTCCGCGCGGTTCTGGAGTCCGGCACCACCCCCGAGGATCTGCGGGCGGCCGGGCTGGCGTGGCTCGCCGGCGATCCAGCCGCACCACCGGCCGGCGCCGCCGCGGTCGCCGCGTCCCTCAACCGTCACTGGCACCGGCGCGGCGAGGCCGGCGTCTTCGCCGATCTGTGGATCGCCGAGCGGGGCACCCGGTTCGCCGCGGAGGCGGCCGTCCAGCTGATGGCGCTGATCCTCGACGACCGGGCCAACCGGTTCGTCCTGACCGGCAACGACAGCCCGGGGGTCCGCGGCATGCACCCCGGCGAGCGGCGGCCCAGCGGCTACCAGCTGGACCTGCCGGTGGAGGTTCTGCTGCGGGTCCGGTCGGCGCTCGCCGCCCTGCCCGAGGAGGAGTTCACCGCGATCGTCGCGGTCCTCGAGCCCTACCGCGCCGGCCACGCCTACCAGCGGGCCGGCACCTCGGTGCTGGTTCCCGGCCGCACCGACTGGGTCGAGCAGGACGTGCTGTCCACGGTCGGTGACACCGACGACTACCGCGCGTCCGCCCTGATCACCGCGGTGAGCACGGTCGACCATGCCCGGATGTTGGCGCCGCTGGCCGGCACCTGGGACGTCCTCGGTTCGATGCCCATGCTGACCACCCTGGTCGACGGAATCGGGCCGGCCGCGGCACCGGCCCTGTTCACCTGGTTCGACCAGCAGACCCACTACGTCGAGGTGCAGCGCCGGCTGCTCACCGTGCTGGTCCAGCTGCCCGGCGACGAGGTGCTGACCGGGCTGGCGGACCGCGTCGGCGTCCGGCACGTGGCACCCGCGCTGCTCGACGCGGCCGGCCGGTTCCCGGCCCCGGCCCTGCGTGTCCTCGCCGAGAAGGCCGGACACCGCCCGGTCGCCGACCTGCTCCACGGATTCGTCCGCACCCACGCCGCGCTGGCCGCCGAGGTGCTGCCGGAGCTGAGCGAGGCCGCCGCCGACCGGGTGCGCGGCATCCTCGACGACGCGGCGGGCATGCGGGTCGCGCCGGTCTCCGCGGTGCCGCCGCTGCTCGTCGACCCGCCCTGGCTGCACCCCGGCAAACCCGCCAAACCAGTCGTGATCACCGGCCTGACCTGCGACGATCCGCCCACCGTGCGGTGGCTGCCGGGCGAGCGGGAGGCCTGGCTGCAGACGCCGGTCCGCCGGTTCGACCCGCCCGGCCGCAGCTGGAAGCAGGTCGCCGACCGTGTCGCCGCAGGCCGGGCCTCCTGGTTCGAGGCGTTCCAATTCTTCACCGAGGCCCCGGAGGAACTGGCCCGGCCACTGGTGTCGGGCTGGCGCTCCGAGGAGACCTGGTACACCGAGCCGTGGATGCGGGTGATCGCGGCCCGCCTCGGCGCCGACGCCCTGCCGCCGATCCTCGCCCTGGTCACCGGCGGGGCGACCGACGTGCCGCCGGTGCTGATGCCGTTCGCGTCGCCCGGGATCGCGGTGCTGGCCGCCGACTGGCTGGCCCGCCTGAAAACGTTGCGGCGCACCGCGCTGGAGTGGCTGCTGCGGCATCCGGCGGAGGCGGCCCGGGCGCTGGTGCCACCGGCGCTGGGCAAGGCCGGCACCGCCCGCCGCCAGGCCGAACAGGCACTGCTCGCCCTCCACACCAACGGGCAGACCGCTGCGGTTCGGGCGGCCGCCTCGTCATATGGGACAGCGGCCGCGGACGCCGTCGAAACACTGCTCGCCACCGATCCGCTGTCCGTCCTACCGGTGAAACCACCGGCCGTCCCGGCGTGGGCGCTGCCCGACCTGCTGCCACCGGTCCACCTGCGCGACGGATCCGGGGTGCTGCCCGCCGCATCGGTGGCGCACCTCGTCACGATCCTGTCGGTGTCGCGGCTCGACGACCCGTACCCCGGGGTGAAGATCGTCCGCGAAGCGTGCGAACCGGCGAGCCTCGCGGAATTCGCGTGGGGCGTGTTCCACCGCTGGACGTCGACCGGCGGCACCGCCAAGGAGAACTGGGCGCTCGACGCGCTCGGCCTGTTCGGCGACGACGAGACGGTCCGGCGCCTGACCCCGCTGATCCTGGCCTGGCCCGGTGAGGGCGGGCACGCCCGTGCGGTGGCCGGCGTCAACGTGCTGGCGGCCATCGGCACCGACGTGGCCCTCATGCACCTGCACGGCATCGCGCAGCGCGCCAAGTTCAAGGGGCTGCGCAGCGCCGCCGAGCAGCGGATGGCCGAGGTCGCAGCCGGGCTCGGCCTCAGCTCGGAGGAGCTCGCCGATCGTCTCGTCCCCGACCTGGGGCTGGATGCCGACGGCAGCCTGCGCCTCGACTACGGTCCGCGGCAGTTCGTGGTGGGCTTCGACGAGCAGCTCCGGCCGTTCGTGCTGGACAGCACCGGCAAGAGACTCAAGGCCCTGCCGAAACCGGGCGCCCGGGACGACGCGGAGCTGGCGCCGGCCGCCTACCAGGCGTTCAGCACGCTGAAGAAAGACGTGCGGACGATCGCCACCGACCTGGTCCGGCGGCTGGAGCAGGCGATGGTCGGCTCCCGGCGCTGGACCGGCGAGGACTTCCAGCGGCTCTTCGTCGGGCATCCGCTGGTCCGGCACGTCGTCCGGCGGCTCGTCTGGGGCGTCTTCGACGAGGCCGGCACGCTGGCCGGGTCCTTCCGGGTCGCGGAGGACTCCTCGTTCGCCACCGTCGAGGACGAGCCGGCGACGATCCCGGCGGGCACGCTCGTGGGGGTGCCACACCCGCTGCACCTGGGCGACAGCCTGGCGGCGTGGTCGGAGGTCTTCGCCGACTACGAGATCCTGCAGCCGTTCCCGCAGCTCGGGCGGCCGGTGTTCGCGCTGACCGCGGAGGAGGCGGCCGGCACCGACCTGGTCCGGTTCGAGCAGCTCACCGTGCCGGCCACCAGCGTGCTGAGTCTGGAACGGCGCGGATGGCAGCGGGAGAGCCCTCAGGACGCGGGGATCCAGGGGCGGATCGAGCTGACCATCGCGCCGGGACTCGAGGTCGGCGTCGACCTGGAGCCGGGGATCGTGGTCGGCGATGTCACGCACTTCCCCGAACAGAAACTCACCGACGTCTACCTGCACGACGGCACCGGGTCGGGCCGGGGCGCCGACGGGCGGGGGCGGGTGCCGTTGTCGGCGCTGTCCGCGGTCGCGGCGTCCGAGCTGCTCCGGGATCTGACCGAGCTGACCACGGCCTGACCGTCACGCCGCCGTCTGTTCCCTGAGACGGCCGGTCACCGCCGGGTAGCCGTATCGGTGCAGCATCGGCCACGCCAGTGCGGTGACCGTCAGGCGCGGCCCGATCGGCTGGTCCCGGCGCCACCGGTCGTCGGGGCGCAGTTCCACCGGGCCGCTGCGGAAGCGGCCCGGGTTGCCGGAGACGGTGTGGTTGGCGGCCAGCAGCACCGTCGTGTCGTCGAGGAACGGGTCGGTGCCGCCGTGCACACCGGTGAAATCGAGCAGGCCCGCCACCGTCGCGCGCGGGGCGGCGGCGAAGTCCTCGTAGCGCAGCAGGCGGTAACGGCCCGGGTAGGTGCGGGCCAGCCGTCCCGCGTACGCGTTCCAGACCAGCCAGTGCAGGGTGCTGTCGGCCGGCCGGTGCCGGCTCATCGTGGTGGGTTTGCGCCGGTCCGGCTGCGGGGTGGTGCTCATCCACGAATACGTCACCGCCCGTGGATCGCGGACCATGTGCAGCAGGTACGGCTCGATGTCGCGCATCTGCGGCAGCAGCGCGGCACCGGACGGGACCTTGGACGAGTCGACGATCAGTTCGGCGCCGGTGACCTCGGCGATCGCGTGGTAGAGGCGGGTGAGCACGCGCCGGTACTCGTCGGCCTCGTCGGAGAGCGGGCCGCTCAGCAGGGCACCGGTGTGGCGTACCCGGGTGACCCGTTGCTGCAGGTCGGTCAGGTGCCGCAGGTCGGGCTGCCGGTCGCCCCATGCCACGTGCAGGATCTCCCGCCACAGGGCGCAGCGGGTGAACTGGTCGCCGCAGCCGCATTTGCGTTTCTGCATCAGCCCGCGCCGCCACAGGTAGAACAGTTCGCCGGTGGAGAAGACGGTCTGGTGCGAGTTGAGGATATTGTCGACGATGGTCGTCCCGCTGCGACCCCATCCGGCGATGTACAGGACCTTCACCATGATCGGGAGTCTTCTGCCGGATGCTGAGTGCCGCCTCGGCGAATGCTGTCCGCAGTATTAGAGACGGTTGTCAGCGTCGCTGCGCGCGGAGTTCCACCAGTAGTCCGTCGCGGTCGGTGAGGACCGCGCCGAGGATGCGCCGGCCCGCGGCGAGCAGGTCGGCGACGTCCGGGGTGCTGAGCGCGTACATCACCAGGGCGCCGTCGCGGAACGAGGCCACGATGCCGGCCCGGCGCAGGACGGCGAGCTGCTGCGACAGGTTCGACGCTTCGACGTCGATTTCGGCGAGGAGGTCGCGCACCGGTTTCGGGCCGTCCTGGAGCAGTTCCAGCACCCGGATGCGGACCGGATGGCCCAGGGTGCGGAACATCTCGGCCTTCGCCTGGTACAGCGGCACTGACACAGCGTTCCCTCCGCCTCGTACGCCGATGGACCGATGAACGGGTGGGTCCTCTACCAACCAACGGCGTCGGGTCGGTGCGGTTACGCGTACACCCACGGTCGGCTCTTGAAAGATCTCGCAGTTGCCGACTTGCAGAAGTCTGCAAGCTGAGCACCGCATGTAACGAAACTCCCACGGTCGGTTATCCGCAAGCCGGACATCGTGTGCGACCGCATCCCGGCCCGGTCGTCCACTCTCGGCGGTATCGGATCGATGGACGTGGGAGGAACCGGGATGCCGGACATGGATGTGGCCTTGAAGGACGCGATGCAGATCGACGGTGCGATCGGCGCCGCCCTGGTCGACCGGGGCAGCGGGATGGCGCTGGGGATCGCCGGCGGCAGCAAGATCTTCGACCTGACCGTGGCCGCCGCCGCGAACACCGAGGTGATCCGCGCGAAGATCCGCACGATGGAGATGCTCGGCCTGCGGGAGAGCGTCGAGGACATCCTGGTCACGCTCGATACGCAATATCACCTGCTGCGTCCCCTGACCGGGCGCTCCGGGCAGGGACTGTTCCTCTATCTGGCGCTGAACAAGGACCGGGCCAACCTGGCCCTGGCCCGGCACCAGCTCAAGCGGATCGAGGAGAACCTCGACATCTGACCTTTGCCGCGGCATGGTGCGAAGGAACACCGGGGACGGGTCGTCCGGTTGGTGAGCATCGGGCGACCACCACGGCGGTGGTGCCGGGCTGCCAGAATGGGCTCGAGGTGATCACCATGCTCGCGCCGCCGATGCCCCGGGTCCGGACCGCCATGATGATCCAGCAGTGGCGGCAGCTGACGTTCCTGCACTGGCGTTATCCCGCCGAGGCGGTGCGCCGGCTGCTTCCGGCCGGCCTGACTCCGGACACGGCCGGCAGCGACGTCTGGGTGGGCCTGATCCCGTTCATGATGCGCGAGGTGCGACCGCCCTGGCTGCCCGAGCTGCCGTGGTTGTCGGCCTTCGCGGAGACGAATCTGCGCACGTACGTGCGGGGGCCGGACGGTGAACCCGGCATCTACTTCTTCTCGCTCGACGCGGCCCGGCTGCCGGCCGTGATCGCGGCCCGGGCCGGACTCAACCTGCCCTACCGCTGGAGTGCGATGTCGCTGCGCACCGACGGCGACGTGATCGACTACCGCGGTGTCCGGCGGGCCGAGCCGCGCGGTGCGTCGTATCGGATCCGGGTGCGCACCGGCGCGGAGTTCCCGGAGGCGGAGCTCGGCGAGCTCGACCATTTCCTGACCACCCGCGGGCGTCTCTACACCACCGTCGGCGGCAGGCTGATCACCGTCGAGGTCTGGCATCCGGATTGGCCGCTGCACCGGGCCGAACTGCTCGAACTCCGGCAGGATCTCACCGCGGCGGCCGGCCTGCCGGATCCGGCAGGTGCGCCGCTGGTCCATTACTCACCCGGGGTGCGCACCCGCATCGGCCTGCCGCGCCGGGCCCGCGTCAGCCGGTGAACTCGCGGGACAGCAGCGCGAACTGCAGTTCGGTGGTCCACTCGCCCTTGAACATCTCGTTCTCCACCAGGCGGGCCTCCTGGCGCATGCCGAGCCGCCGGGCCACCGCCGCCGAGGGGCCGTTGCGTTCGTCGAGCCGGGCCGTGATGCGCCGCAGGCCCATCTGCTCGAACCCGAGCCGGAGCATCGCCCGGGCCGCCTCGGTCGCATAGCCGTGCCCGGCGAACCGGGGGTGCAGCAGGTAGCCGATCTCGCCGCTCAGGTGTTCCCGGCTGGTATAGAAGAGCACCACGTCGCCGACCAGCTCACCGGTCTGCCGCAGCTCGATGCCGAGGCAGAGGCCCTGCCCCTCGCCGGTCAGCGCGGTGGCCCGCCAGGTCGAGGCGAGACGGTCCGCGATCACGTCCGGGGTCATCGGCTCGAAGGGGACGAACCGGCAGACGTCCGGCATGCTGCGGTAGGCGTGCAGTGCCGGGGCATCCGCGGCGGTCAACGGGCGCAGGGCGAGCCGCTCGGTGTGGACGGGATAGGCGGGACGCAGCTCGGGCATGCGGTGATCCTGCCATCCCGAGCCGCGTTCGCACAGGTGTTCGAGTTATCCACAGGCTGTGTCCCCAGCCTGTGCACAACTCAGCGGCGCTCGGCCTCGCCGCCGCGCCGGCTCACCAACATCCAGGCACCGGGCAGCAGGGCCGCCGCCAGCGCCGTCTTCAGAACATCACCGATGAGGTACGGGGTGAGCCCCTTCATCACGGCCGTCGGCAGGTCCATGCCCGTTGCGAAGGCGAGCCACGGCACCCCGATCAGATAGATCAGCGCGCTGCCCGCCGTCATCAAGCCGATCGTGTGCCAGGGCCGACGGTCCGCCCCGAGTGCGGCGAGCTGCCCGGTCAACGCCGCGGCCAGCACGAACGCGACAAGGTAACCACCCGTCGCGGCGGGCCATCCGGCCTCGGCACCGGCGAACCAGGGGACACCGAGGACGCCGGCCACGGCGTACAGCAGCATCCCCGCCGCACCGCGGGTCGCGCCGAGCGTGGCCCCGGCCAGCAGCACCGCGAAGGTCTGCCCGGTGATCGGCACCGGCGAACCCGGAACCGGGATGACGATCTGGGCGGCGACGCCGACCATCACTGCCGCACCGGCGGTCAGGACCACGTCCCGCACCACCGACCGGCCCCACACGTCGGCCAGAACTCCGGGCGCTGTCGCCCCGTAGACGCCGTATGCCACCGTGAACCTCCTCTGTGCACTGTTTTCCCTGTATGCGTGCACGTGCACGAACCTTATGGCCGGGCGGCCCCGGACGGCAGAGTCCATGATCGAACCGTGATGTGTCGGTCGTCGCAATGCGGCCGGGGGCGCCGCGCGAGCCCGCGCGACGCCCCCGCTCTCCACCTGATCAGAGCTTTTCGATCAGAGCGTGAGGGTCCAGCTGTTGATCGTTCCGGTGTCGCCCGAGTAGACGTCCTGCACCTTGAGGCGCCACGTGCCGTTGGCGGCCTCGCTGGACAGGTTGGCCGTGTAGGTCGCGACCACGTTGTCGGTGCTGTCGCTGCTCGACGAGGCCTTCAGGGCGTACGTCGAACCGTCCGGCGCGACCAGGTCGATCTTCACGTCACCGCGGTAGGTGTGGGTGATGTTGACCGCGACCGTCGAGGTCGACGACGCGCTGCGGGCACAGCCGCTGATCACGATGTCGCTGTACACCGCCGAGCCGGCGTCCGGGATGGACACCGCGGTGCCGTTGGTGACCGCCGCGCAGGTGCTCGGCGAGGTGGTGGTCGACGGCGAGGTCGACGCGGTCGGCGAGCTGGTCGACGCGGTGCAGGTCGGGTCGGCGGTCTGGGCCGGCACGCTCACCGCGTCCCAGGCGGCCTTGACCGTGTTGAAGACCGTGCAGTCGCTCGGGTACAGGTTCTTCGCCGCGGTCAGCGTCCAGGTGCGGTACTTCAGGTACGACGAGCTGGACGTCTTGATCAGCATCGCGTTGTACATGACCTTGATGGCGGTCTGGATGCCGACGCCGGTGATCGCGCCGGAGCCGGTGCACCGGGTGCTGGCCGGCTGCCCGTTCGTCGGGTTGGTGCCCTCGGCGAGCAGGTAGAACCAGTGGTTGCCGGGACCGGCCGCCGCGTGCACCTCGTCGCTCGGCGTGCTGCTGGAGTAGCAGTTGTCGTCGCCGGCCAGCGACGGGTTGTACATGTACCGGATCGGGCCGCTGCCGACCAGGTTGACCTCCTCGCCGACCTGGTAGTCGGGGGCGTCGTTGGGGTTGTTCGCGTACCACTCGGTGGCCGCGCCGATGGTGTCGGCGACGAACTCCTGGGTGTTGCCGTTCGAGATGCCGCCCGGCGTGGTGTCGTCGATGCCGTGACCCAGTTCGTGACCCACCACGTCGGCGGAGGCGATCCACTGCGACGAGGTGTTGTAGCCGATCTGGATCTGGGTGCCGTCGTAGTACGCGTTCTGGTCGGCCAGCCCGACTCGAATCGGCCAGCCACCACCGCTGCCGTTGAAGCCGTTACGCCCGAGCCAGCTGCTCAGCATCGCCTTCTGCTTCTGGGCGACGTAGAACGCGTCGACACAGCCGGTCTCCCGGTTGGTGCCGGTGCCGTTGCCCCACACGTTGTCGGTACCGCTGAAGATCGCGTTGCCGGTCGCGTTCTGGCAGCTCAGCGTGGTCATCGACGGGTCGCGCATGGTGTAGGTCGAACCGGAGAGCGTGGTGTCCAGGCTGACCGCGCCGTTGATCCACCCGGTTCCGGTGCCGGCCACGTCGGTGACGTGCTCGTACGTGCGCAGCACCGAACCGTCGGCCGCGTCCACGTCGACGGTCAGCCGGCTGACGCCCTCGGCGCCGGTGCCGTTGATGGTCGACTCCCAGGCCAGCGTCGGGTCACCGGTCGTGGTGACCACGACAAGCTTGGTGCCCTCGACGTTCTTGACCGTCTTGAGTTCGGCCTTCGCGATCGCGACCGAGTCGGCGGCGGACAGCTTCGGGGTGACCGAGAGGGCGCCGATCGGCTCGTTCTGGGCCACCGACGTGTACTTCGCCTGGCCGTAGTTGTCGGTGACCACGACGAAGTCGCCACCGATGACCGGCAGACCCTTGTAGGTACGGTCGAAGGGCACGTACTGCAGGTTCTCCGAGGTGATCACCTGGTGCTGGACGAACGCCTCGCCGTCACTGGCCTGCAGTGCCGCCGGGCGGTCGGCCACGAGCGCCGACGCCGCGTCGGCGGCCGCGACACGTGCTGCGGCCGGGTCGAGCGGCTTCTTGGCGGTCGCCGGTCCGGCGATCGCCACCATCGCCGAAGCCACCGCGGTCGCGGCGGTCACAGCGATGACGACTGGGGTACGGGATTTCACACGTGCTCCTCTCCTGCCCGCGGGGGTGACGGGCAGGTGCTCAACCGTCCGTGGACGGCGGGTCACACCTGGTGACTTGAGCAGAGACGTTAAGCATCGACGGGCATCACCGAATCGGGGAAAACCCTTGTGCGGCTTTCTCCCGGGTACGCGGGTCAGGCCCCGATCTGGCTGATCTCCACGAACGGGGCGTTGTTGAACCACTGAGCGTGAACGATGAAGTTCTTGTCGGACGAGGTGAAATAGATCGCCATGTTCACGTCGGAACCGGTCTTCTGCACCGTGTAGCCATCCGCCGGCGTGGCCGTGACCAGGAAGACCTTGCCCTCACTGGTCATCTTGATGACGACCTGACCGCCGTCGCACTTGAACGACCGGACGTACGTCTTCACGCCGTCTTCACCGGTAGTGACGGTCCAGCCGTCCTCGATGATGGCCTCGGGCGCTTTGCTGCTCTTCGACGGGGATGGCTTCGGGCTTGTCCGGGACGGCTTCGCGGCCGGGCTCTTCGACGGCTCCTCCGCGGGGGGCGTCGTCTTCTCCGGCGTCCGCACCGGTGCGGACGTCGTGGTCGTCACCGCCACCTCGGCGGCCGGCAGCGCACCCAGATCGGGAAGCGCGCCCTCCTCCGCCCGGGCCGCACCGAGCACCGGCGACAACGCCACCGACGACAGCACGATGCTGGTCGCGGTGGCCACACACCAGCCCGCCACCGGGAGCCACCTCGAAGATCGCACGAGGCCATCCTCTCACCACCGCCTATCCTGTGCGCCATGGCGATGATCCTGTTGGTCGAGGACGACCGCATCATCACGGCCGCGTTGACGCGGGCGCTGACCGATGCGGGACATGTCGTACGCCCGGTCGGCCAAGCCGCCGCCGCCTTGCGGATCGTCACCCAGGAACGGCCCGACCTGGTGATCCTCGACCTCGGGCTGCCCGACATCGACGGCACCGACGCGCTGCGGATGATGCGGACCGTCTCCGACGTGCCGGTGATCGTGGCGACCGCCCGCCGATCGGAGTCGGACATCATCGCCCTGCTCAGCGCCGGCGCCGACGACTACGTGACCAAGCCGTTCTCCGGCGGGCACATCCTCGCCAGGATCTCGGCGGTGCTGCGCCGGGCGCGTACCGTCACCGAACAGCAGCCGAACGCGATCACGGTGGGCGAGCTGGTGATCCGCCCCCGGCAGCGCCGCGTCGAACTCAACGGCGAACCGCTGCAACTCACCCGCCGCGAATTCGACGTGCTGGCGTACCTCGCCGAACGCGTCGGCCAGGTGATCAGCCGACGGGAACTGATGAACCAGGTCTGGCAGCAGGCCCGCATCGGCGAAGAACAGACCATCGACGTGCACATCTCCTGGCTGCGCCGCAAGCTCGGGGAGACCGCCGCCAAACCCCGCTTCCTGCACACCGTCCGAGGAGTCGGCGTCATGATGGTCGATCCGCAGTGAGGTGGGCGCTGAACCGGCTGGCGCTGGCGATCACCTCGATGGTGGCACTCGCCTTCCTGGTGCCGCTCGCCGTCGCCACCCGGCAGATCGCCCACGACCAGGCCATCTCCGACGCGCGCCAGCAGGCCACCGCCATGGTGACCGTGCTCGGCGTCAACAGCGACATGCTCGCCCTCACCGAAGCGGTGGCCAGCACCTCCGCGGGCAGCGCCGGCCGGCTCGCCGTGCACCTGCCCGGCATCGTCCCGATCGGCACATCCCACCTGGCCACCTCCTCCTCGGGGACCGAGATGATCGCCCGGGCCGCGCGGGAGGGCCGGTCCGGCACCGCGGACACCACGGGCGGGATCGCCTACCTCCAGCCGACGGTGCTCACGGACGGGCGTACCGTCATCGTCGAGGTCTTCGTCCCCACCGACGATCTCCACCGCGGGGTCTGGACCGCCTGGCTCGCCCTCGGCGGCCTGGCGATCGTGCTGGTCGCCGGCTCGACCCTCTTCGCCGACCGGCTCGGCAGCCAACTGGTGCGCTCCACCCGGCAACTCGCCGAGGCCAGCCGCCGACTAGGCGGCGGCGACCTGAGCGGACGCCTCACCCCGACCGGCCCGCGCGAACTCCGCGACGCGGCGACCGCCTTCAACACCATGGCCGAAGACATGCGCCGGCTCCTGGACCGGGAACGCGAACTCGCCGCGGACCTCTCCCACCGATTGCGTACGCCGCTGACAGGTCTGCGCCTGGACGCCGAGGCGATCCCGCCCGGCCCGATCGCCGACCGGATGCGTCAGGCCTGCGACCTGCTCGACGAGGAGCTGGAGGCGATCATCACGGGCGCCCGGCTGGGCACCGAGGCCCGCAGCGCCGAGAAGTCCGACCTGGTCGAGGTGCTCGCCGACCGGCTGGCCTTCTGGTCGGTGCTCGCCGAGGATCAGGAACGGCCGTGGGAGGTGATCGGCGGCAACGAGCCGGTGATGCTCCCGATGTCCCGCAGCGACCTGATCCTGGTGGTCGACGCGATGCTCGGCAACGTCTTCTCCCACACCGACGAAGGCGTGGCGTTCCGGGTGATGGTCTCCGCCAGCGGACTGCTCGTGGACGACGCCGGCCCCGGCATCCCCGACCCCGACGCTGCCGTGACCAGGGGTTTCAGTGGCGCCGGTTCGACCGGTCTGGGCCTGGACATCGTCCGCCGCGCCGCCGACACACTGCAGGGACAGCTGGTCGTCGCCCGCAGCCCACTCGGCGGTGCCCGGGTCGGGTTCCTGCTGCACGCGGCCCCGGTTTCATAGGCTTTTCCGGTCTCTTTAAGGCTCCCTTATGGCAGCCCTCCCTAATGTTCTGCCTGGTAATCGCAAGGCCGAACAGTTTGGAGAGCAGACATGCGCAGGAAGATCGCCTATCCGCTGGCAACCCTGGGAATGGTCGCCTCCAGCCTGGCCGTGGCCGCGTCGCCCGCCTCGGCCCACGGTTACGTCTCGACCCCGCCGAGCAGGCAGGCCCTCTGCGCCGCCGGCACGGTCACCGACTGCGGCGGCATCCAGTTCGAGCCGCAGAGCGTCGAAGCGCCTAAGGGCTCCAAGGAGTGCAACGGCGGCAACGGCGCCTTCCCGGTCCTCAACGACGAGTCACGCAACTGGCCGGCCACCACGGTCGGCAGCTCCGTCACCTTCAACTGGGTGCTGACCGCCCGCCACCGCACCGCCACCTGGGTGTACTACGTGGACGGCAAGGAGGTGGCCTCGTTCGACGACAAGAACCAGATCCCCGAGGCGACGGTCTCGCACAAGGTCGACCTGAGCGCCTTCTCCGGAAAGAAGACGGTGCTGGCAGTCTGGAACATCGGCGACACGGTGAACGCCTTCTACAACTGCGTGGACGTCAACATCGGCGGTACGGGCGGCGGCTCCACGCCCACGTCCGCGCCCACCACCTCGGCGCCGGCTGCCTCGTCCGCGCCGGCTGCTTCGTCCGCGCCGGCCACCAAGGCTCCGACCACGGCGCCGACGACGGTTGCTCCGACGGCCACCGCTACGGCCACCACTACTGCTCCTCCTGCTTCCGGGGGTTCGGAATGGGCGCCCGGCGTGTCCTACAAAACAGGCGATGTAGTGACTTATGAGGGTGTTTCTTACCAGTGCCGGCAGGGCCACTCGTCGATCCGCAGCTGGGAGCCGTCGATCTGGACCCTCGCGCTGTGGCTGCCGCTGTGAACCGCCGCCTGGTAGCCCTGGCCCTGACAGTGCCGCTGTTCCTGGGCGCCTGCGGCACGGCCGTGGAGAAGTCGTCCACCCCGGTGCAGACCCAGAACGTCAAGGCCGCCGCCGACATCACCGCCGGCGACACGTACAACGACACCGACGTGATGTTCCTGCAGATGCTGATCGACAACCAGGATCAGGCCCTGCAGATGGTCGACATCGCCATCGACCGAGCCTCCCGCCAGGAGGTAGTCGACTTGGCGAAGGCGGTCCAGGCCACCCAGTCCGACGAGACAGCCATGATGAAGAACTGGCTGACGTCCTGGGACAAGCCCACGACCCTGGACGAGCGGGTGAGCCTGCACGCCGATCACGGAGGCATGCCCAGCACCGGCGATGAAGAGATCGCGTCCCTGAAGACGGTGAAGAAGGCGAACTTCGAGACCGCGTTCCTCAACCTGTTCCTGGCCCACCAGCACAACGCCGTCGAGTTCGCCGACCTCGAACTCGACAAGGGCGCCAACGACCAGGCCAAGGCATACGCCGAACGCGTGAAGCAGTCCCGAGCCGACCAGGTCCAGCAGATGCTGAAGCTCCTGAACAGCTGACCCGCACCATGACAAAGGCGGCCGTGGGGGCCCGCCTTTGCCATGTCTCGCGGAGAATGAAGGCGAGGGCCCGAAGCAAACATCACTTGCTCCGGGCCCTCGCCTTTGACCACGAGCCGGAATTGCTCATCCTGCCGCGCTGTCCTCTCCGACTATAGCTAGCCCGTCCATGCCCGTCCAGGGACGTTCAAACTGGTACACGAGCGAGCATGATCGAGTGCGTGCGTCTAACGTCGGTGCCATGATCGACCACGACGGCATGACTCCCGTATACGTGCAGGTGGCAGACGTGATCGCCGCCCGTATTGCTGGCGGAGAGTTGCCCCCGAACCGGCCGATCCCCAGCGAAGCCACCATGCAGCAGGAGTTCGGCATCGCCCGTGGCACCGCCCGAAAGGCCGTAGATCTTCTCCGCGAGCGAGGCCTGGTGGCTACCGTGCCGGGCCGGGGAACGTTTGTCCTCCCGGCCCGCGACGCAACCCCGTAGGTTGCAGCAAGCGCCGATACGCGGAGTTTTAGTCCTTCGAATCGGTCATGTGAAGGGTGGTCTGCCGGTGGGTCGCTCGTAGCTGTGGCTAGGTCGCGATCCTGATTTGCCATTCGGCACGTGCGTTCTACGGTCGTGCCATAGGTAACTCAGCCGGAGCGAGAGCCGCGCTCCGAGGTAACCGATTCGACGATCTCGGGATGACGGCATGGCTGCCGAACTGGCTGCTGTGCCTCCAAAAAATGCCTGGTCGGATATTTCTGCAGCTATGGCAATGGTGTAGCGTTCTACGGAAGTAGGCAGATTCGCCTGCTTCAGTCGGTTGCTAAAGGCATCGCAAAACGCCCCGAGTCGGGCGGAACGGATGAACAGTGACGCTTGTTTCTGAACCCGTTAAGCCGGAAATTTCGATGGAGCTAGAGCTCATCGATCCGGAAAAAGCGGAACAGTATCTTGGCAAGAACCAGTCCAACCGGAATCTCCGGAAGGCGCACTACCTCTCGCAGGCGAGTGACATGAAGGCCGGCCGCTGGCAGGCGAGTCACATGTCAATTGCATTCGACACCAAGGGTAAGCTGATCGACGGGCAGCACCGTCTGCACGCCATCATCGAATCCGGCACCTCGATGTGGTTGTTCGTTGCTCGCAATGTTCCGGCGTCGGTTCAGGAAGTCATTGACACGAGCGCGGCTCGGACTGGAGCTGACGCACTAAAGCTGTCTGGCCGCGTGGATACTAATCATCCAGCAGTGGCGTCTGCGGCCAGGACTGCCATCCTGTGGTCGGAAGGACATCACAGGCCAGTTCGGCGAGGCGTCAACGGCGCCCGTAAGGTAACCAACAGTGAAATCACTAGCTGGGTAGACGAGCAGAAAAAGCTACCTGAAGGTGCACTCTCCATCACCGGTGCGGTCGCCATGGCTCGCCAGTGGAATCAGGTGAACGATCTGATGTCGCTTGGCCTGACAAGCTTCGCCACTCTCCTTCTCGGAAGCATCGACATGGACGACACTGTTCGATTCTTCTCCAAGTTGGATAACATCGAGTTTGATGGCGATGATGATCCAGTCAAGCAGTTCTATCTCCGCGAAAACGAGGCGAAAAAGAGCCGCGACCAGCTGCGGATCTCGGAACATCTCTATTTTTTAATCACCGCATGGAACGCGTTCCGGACTGACGATCCGCTGCCGAAGCCGTTCGTGAAAATTTTGGCTTCCGGTAAGATCAGTATTACAAAGCTTGAAGGTAAGCCCAACAAGGCTGGAATCATGATCTATCCCCAGGTTCCTGATCCCGTCTAGACTAGTCTGGGCCCTCAACTAGTTTAGTTCTGAGCCGTCGCGGCTTCCTGGCCGCGACGGCTCAGCTCTTTTACTAGCTCCCAGCGGCCCTTCGTCAGCACTGCGTGTACAGGTGTCCGTGAATCTCGCCTTGCATGGTGGGCTCGACGATCGTCGTCCCGTATCCCTCACTCCGCCGCGCGTCCCGCCGATGGACGGGACTAGTCGGCGATGGAAGGCCATCAGGGCGGGCGACACCAGGGCCGTTGCATTCTCGCGGCTGGAGGCTCTGAGCTGGGATGATGTCGAGTGATCGGCCTATATGGAGGCGGATGGAGCGGGTGAAGCCCTCAAGGTGATCATGGAGTTCTTCACGCTGCACGACCACCGAGGACTCCACCCGCCGATGGCATCATCTCTGATCTCCGTACTGACTGTGAAAACCCCTGGCATCGACACGCCATCACCGCCGGTCACTGACGGTGAACGCGGCGGGCTCCTGGCTGCTGTGAGTATGGTCCCGG
This sequence comes from Actinoplanes sp. NBRC 101535, assembly GCF_030269225.1. Taxonomy (NCBI): domain Bacteria; kingdom Bacillati; phylum Actinomycetota; class Actinomycetes; order Micromonosporales; family Micromonosporaceae; genus Actinoplanes; species Actinoplanes sp. NBRC 101535. The sequence continues at coordinate 214,628 of NZ_BSSY01000010.1, forward strand.
ACCCGCGTAACCCTCGCGGGGTTCGCTATCTCCTGGCAGCGTTGCTGGCCGTCGCGGTCTGCGCGGTCCTGGCCGGCGCTACCTCGTTCGCGGCGATCGCCGACTGGCTGTACGACCTGGACAAGCCGGATCAGCAGCGGCTCGGGTTCGACCGGGGCGTGCCGGTCGGCACGACGGTGTGGCGGCTGCTGACCCGCCTCGACGACGCTCTGGTCAGCAGGGTCTTGGCACCGGCGCCGGTCGCCGGCCGGCCGCGCCGCTACCGGACCGTGATCGCCGTCGACGGCAAGACGCTGCGGGGTGCCCGGCTGGCCGACGGCCGTCAAACGCATCTGCTATCCGCGTTGGACACCAGCACCGGCATCGTCATCGCCCAGGTCACGGTGGATACGAAGTCGAACGAGATCCCGGGCTACGACCACGCCACAAGGCGCGGATCGTGTGGGAATGCCTCATCACGCAGCACCCGCGCTACTTCGCGCACTGGGCCTGGGCCCGTAACCCTCTGATGACGGCCAGGGTGGTAAGAGCGGAGTGACGGGAGACTGTCACGCTCCGTTCCGGGGGAGCCCGGAGGTGAAATCCCTCCGGGTGACCCGACCCTGGACCCGCAGGCCGAATGGAAAGCGGTCTACATTATCTTAAAGGGCTTCAGGGAGATCGACGAGAAAATGATCTCACGAAGCAGTAGTTGAATTATCTAACATATGTGTGGAATCCCGGCCCTCCGCGGCGGATTTCTTAAGGCGAACGCTGCTTCGGAGGGTGTGGGTGCTTTTTTGTTAGCGCCTTGTGGGTCTAATAAAGGTCCACTGTGGCCCTTTATGCCAATAGCTATCGTGCCACAAATGGCATTTGTGCTCCCGTTGGCCGCATTCCTAAGATGCTCGAGAAGCGCGCCTAGTAGCCGAACTCGAAAGTCATGCCCAGTAACGCGGGATCGCTAGAATCGATGACTTCCACGTCGTACCAGGATTTTCCGTTGATGTTGCCCACGCCGGTGTGGCGGTGGATGTGGTTCCACTCCCAGTCGGTTCGCTCGTCGGTATCGACGGGCGGTACGGGCAGCGGGACCGTTGTGGTCACCGTGGTCGTGGAATCCGCATAGAGTTCGTAGCTGTTTTCGATGCGGAGGGTTACAGCCGCAGTGCTGGGTGTGGTGGAGTTTGTTGCCATGGGCGTCCTCGTCTCGGGGCAGGAACCGTTGGCCTCGACCATGTTAGCCGGAAGCAGGATTGATGCCCGATCGAGTGATTTAGCTAGCTAACTTCCCAGTCCGGCTTTTCTAGCGATCGCACACCCATGCCACTCATGGTCTCTGTTCCAGACGACGGCGATTCCCTCGGCATTAAGCCATGTCACCCGCTCGTCGGTGACCGAGTCGCTGAAAACCGCCACCATCCCTGGTCGCGGATTGGTGCGGGGATAGATAAAGTGCCGATACTCTTTGAGTTGACTGTGTGCCTCTCGGGTTGCGCGGGCCACGTTGCTTCCGTAGACGACTTTGTACTCGCCGAGCCACTCGGGGGTGCCGGGGATGATGAAGTCCCGAGGATGAACATTGGTGGCAGGGCTGAATCCTCGGCTCTGCAGCCATAGACCGTATCGCCGTAGTCCATCTTCATGGCGTGGGGTTCGGGTGATAGAACGCTCGGGTAGAAGTTTTGTCGAGACTTTGTCGACTCCCGGATCGAATACGAGCTCGCGTGCGCTGGAGTCCGCCAGTGTCGAGCTACTGGTGGAGATCGTTCCCGGTGCCAAGATCGCTAGGCGCCGTTTCACCTGGGCGGCCTCTTGGAGAGCGATGCACATCGAGCGGAGATCAGCCTCGAGGATGGAGTCGCTCGGGAGGTTGCTGACCGGGTATGACTGGGCCAGGATGGTCGCGGCCTCGTAACGCCGTTGCCGCCGAGCGGTGCTGTGCAGCGCCACGGCGCTATCCCACGCTTCGGCGATGCGATGGGGGAGCGCGCCCCTGATGGCATCGGCTTCAGCACGAAGCGCGGCCAGGAGCTGTTGTTCCTTTCCCGATCCCGTGCCCGCTTGATACGCGGCCGGAACGTTCTGGCCACGTTTCTCTGTGCCCATGTTTAGGCGAAGAGTCCAGTTTTGCCCGGTGGCGTCGAGGATCCAGACGACGTATAGGCCGTCCATGGGGGTTACTGACTCATCCGGATCGAAGAATCCGATCCATGGCGTGAGGGTGGCACCCAGTGGAGGCTGGCCTCCACTGGCCTTGATGACAAAATCCGCCGGTCCATAGTCTTGCAACTCTGTCGATGCCCTTGCCAGCAGGCGTTGCTGAGCCGTGTCGAAGCCATCGTGGTAGTCGTATCCTTCGGCGACAGCCACGAGATAATCGCGAAGAAGCACTCTTCACCGACCTTGGTAGACCAATGGTGGAGGCAACGTAGCTTGATGCAACCTTGTCCCCAGACTATGCGTTTGGCCATCCTTGATGGGGATCGCCTCACCACCTGGGGGGGGCACAGCCCTCGGCCGGAGGCCTCCGGCGAAAGGTGCAGGCTGTGGCCGTTCCATTCAGGGAGTGACTGACCCATGCCCTGACCGCTGTTAGATAGCGTGAAGCAACACGCCACCTGCCATGACCTAGGGGAACACGTGGAGCTTCTGCACTCCGGCAAGGTTCGGGACGTCTACGCCGACGGCGATGATCTGCTGCTCGTCGCCTCCGACCGGATCTCGATCTATGACGTCATCCTGCCCACGCCGATCCCGGACAAGGGCAAGATTCTCACCCAGCTGTCGCTCTGGTGGTTCGAGCAGCTCGCTGACATCGTCCCCAACCACGTCATCTCGGCTACCGACGTGCCGGCCGAGTTCCAGGGGCGGGGCATCCGGGTCGAACGGCTCGAGATGGTCATGGTCGAGTGCATCGCTCGGGGTTACCTGGCCGGGTCGGGGCTCAAGGACTACAACCGGGAGGGCGAGGTCTCCGGGGTCGCGCTGCCGCCGGGGCTGGTCGAGTCGTCGAAGCTGCCCGAGCCGATCTTCACGCCGTCGACCAAGGAGCCGGTCGGGGGTGGTCACGACGAGCCGCTGACGTTCGAGCAGACCGTTGAGCGGGTCGGCAAGGAGCTGGCCGAGGAACTGCGCCGGGTCACGCTCGAGGTGTACCGGCGTGGGTCGGAGATCGCCGCGGACAAGGGCATCATCGTCGCGGACACGAAGATCGAGGTCGGGTTCAACGCGGACAAGCGGCTGACCCTCGGCGACGAGATTCTCACGCCGGACTCGTCACGGTTCTGGGACGCCGCGGAGTGGGCGCCGGGCAGCGTGCCGCGGTACCTGGACAAGCAGTTCCTGCGGGACTGGTCGTCGCAGCTCAGCGACTGGGACCGGACCGCGCCCGGACCGGAGATCCCGGACGAGGTGGTCGAAGCCACCCGTAACCGGTACGTCGAGGTCTACGAGCGGCTCACCGGGGAGCGCTGGAGTTGATGCGGGTCAAGAGCTGAAGGCGAAGGATGAGCGCCGCACCGCCAGCAGGTGGGCGCCGTAGAGGGCGATCAGGGCTCCGCCCAGCACCCCGATCCAGCCGCCGTACAGGAGCATCAGGGGTGCGGCCGTCCACACAAGCGCGATTCGCATGCTGTGCGGCGTACCCCGAAAGGGCCCGGTGGAAAACCGCCGGGCCCGGGGAAATCAATAGATCAGGCCCATTGGACCGTGGTGTCGGCGGAGAGGCGCGGCAGGCGGTCCTTCCACGGGTTGTCGCCGGGGTGGCCGAGGTTGACCACCGCGAGGGACTTGTAGCGTCCGTCGGGGAAGAAGTCGGCGTCCACCGCGTCCTTGTCGAATCCGGTCATCGGGCCGGCGACGAGGCCGATGGAGCGGGCCGCGATGATGAAGTATCCGGCCTGCAGGGCCGCGCTGAACGTGCCGGCCTGCAGGCGCATGGCCAGGTCGCCTTCGAAGACGTCCTTGAGGCCGGGGGCGTGTGGGAAGACCTCCGGGACGAACTCGTGGAACCGGGTGTCCAGGGCGAGGACCGCGACGACGGGGGCGCTCTCCGACTTGGCCCGGTTGCCTTCGTTGAGGTGCGGGATCAGGCGGGCTTTTCCTTCGGCGGTACGCACGTAGAGCACCCGGAGCGGCTGCAGGTTCGCCTGGGTGGGCGGCCATTTCGCCAGGTCCCAGATTTCGGCGAGTTCCGCGTCGCTGACCGGCGTCGACGCGAAGTGGGAGGTCGTCCGGGCCTCGGTGAAGAGGAGGGCGCGGGCGGCGGCGTCGAGCTGCGGCCGGGTCAGGCCCGCTTCAGAAAGAGTATCCACTTCTAAAAAGCTAGCGACTTTCGCGCAGAAAGCCATGACCCGGGCGCGTGAACACGATCACGGTCGGGACGGGAATCAGGGAAGGTGCTCGTCGGCCCAGACGGCGATGTGCCCGAGGGCCGGCATCAGGGCACGGCCCGCCTCGGTCAGCTGGTAGGAAACGGACACCGGTGGGCCCTCGTCGACGGATCGGACGATCAGGCCGGCGCTTGTCAGCGAGGACAGCCGGTTGGAGAGCACCGAGTCGCTGATGCCGTCGATGGCCCGTGACAGCTCACGGAAGCCGGCCGGGCGGTCCTGGAGTTTGCCGAGCACCGCGGCGTTCCAGCGGCGGCCGAGGAACTCGAAGGCCCGCAGGAGCGCGGCGTCGCGCTCCTTGCAGGTCAGAGGGGCCGCTGTCATGGATGTAAAGCTACACAACTTCGCGCATGAGCTCGTCACATGAAGGAGCGCCCCGGTGGCATCCTCAGCCGGTGGGCCCATGACCCGATCCGGGATCTTCCCCCGGTGTTGCGCTGGGTGGTCATCTCCGCACTGTTTCTGCGTGCCGTCGCGGGCACGGTGCGGGAGCGGATCCGGCGTCAGCGTCCGGAGCCGGAGGTCGAGTGCTCCCGCCAGTCCACACTCACCGTGCACGCCCCGCAGGTGAGCTGCTCGCCGCACGTCGGGCACCAGTCGTTGGTGCGACGGAGATACCACCCGAGGGCGACTCCGGCGAAGAGGCTGAGCAGGCCCACGATCGCCGAGACCGTGACGGCGCCGGTCATGCCAGCGGGCTCCGCTGCACCAGGTAGAGGCCCCGGTGGTCGAGCGTGGGGTCCATGTCGCCGCGCGAGGTCACGTAGGGGGCGGTGAAGGTGTCCACGCCCGTCCCACGGTGGCGGCGGGGAAGGTAGGTGACCGTCACCGCGCGGGGGGATGCCGCCTCGATGACGCCGGCCCGCCAGCCGTCCCGGTAGACCCACACCGGGTCGGCGGGGCGGTAGCTCTCCGGCGGGGCGACGTCGTCCGAGTCGCGCTGTGCCGGGGTGAGGGACGGGAAGGTGGTTTCCACCAGTTTCGACATGCGTTTGCCTCCAGGGGGCTTCGAGGCGGGCGTCGGGCAACACCAACTGGGAACACATCGGCCGAGCGGCCGAACTTTTCGACACTCTGCGTTATCAGTTGGTACGTGTCTGTCAGCTATCATGCTCGTCATCCAGTGCGTTCGCAAGGCCGGATGCACGTGCATTTGCGTCGCGCAAACGCGCGTCGACACTGGGCCGGTAAGCTTGAGCTGGTTTCCTGGCGGACGATCTCCGCTCTAGGATGCGTGAGGCTGCAAGTTGCAGTCACGAGGCAGCGACGAGGAGTCAGGTGAGCGCGGGTACGCAGGAGGAGGCGCCGGGCGGCGGCCCCACCGTGCTTCGTATCCTGCTCGGCTCTCAGCTTCGGAAGCTGCGGGAGTCGAGAGGGATCACCCGGGAGGCCGCGGGATACGAGATCCGTGCTTCCGGGTCGAAGATCAGCCGGATGGAGCTCGGTCGCGTCAGCTTCAAGGAACGCGACGTCTCCGATCTCTTGACCATGTACGGCGTGGCCGACAGCGCCGAACGCGACGCGCTGATCGCGCTCGCCCGCCAGGCGAACAATCCTGGCTGGTGGCAGCACTTCGGTGACGTCCTGCCCAACTGGTTCCAGGCCTACCTGGGGCTCGAGGCGGCCAGCTCGCTGATCCGCACGTACGAGATCCAGTTTGTTCCCGGTCTTCTGCAGACGCCGGAGTATGCCCGGGCCGTCATCATGCTGGGACACGCCGGCGCGAGCTCCGACGAGATCAACCGGCGGGTCGACGTGCGCCGTCAGCGGCAGCAGATACTCACCCGAGCGGGTGGTCCGCAGCTCTGGGCGGTGATCGACGAGGCCGTGCTGCGCCGCCCGATCGGCGGCGTCGAGGTGATGCGGGCGCAGATCGAGGCCCTGATCGAGGCGGCCAAGCTGCCGAGCGTCCGCCTGCAGATCATCCCGTTCCAGGCGGGCGGCCATGCCGCAGCCGGCGGGCCGTTCGCGATTCTGCGTTTCCCTGAGCCCGAGCTCCCGGACGTGGTCTACGTGGAGCAGCTCACCAGTGCCATCTACCTGGACAAGCGCGAGGACGTCGACCACTACGCGATGGCGATGGAGCGCGTCTGCATCGACGCCGAGCCGCCGAACCACACGACGGAGATCCTCGGCAAGTTGCTGCTGGAAGTGGGAAATCCCAGCTAGTAGGCCTTGCGGACGATCCGGCCCCGGAAGGCCGGATCGTCGTGGTCGGTGATGCGTGTCAGGCGACGAGGTTGTCGAAGTCCCCGTCGCGGACACCGCCGAGGAACGCCACGATCTCGGCACGCGTGTAGATCAGTGCAGCACCCTCGGGGTCCCGGGAGTTTCGGACCGCGACGTCACCGTCTGGCAGGACGGCGCACTCGACGCAGTTGCCGCTCGGGTTGCTGCGACCGCTCTTCTGCCAGGTAACGCCCTGAAGTTGGCCGGCAGGCATGCCGTTGACCACGTAGGCCATTCCAAGCTCCCTTGCTATGCCCCGGATCGCCGATCGATCCAGGGTTCGATGGTTCCCCACGTGCCTTCTTAGGGGCGAAGATGCAAATGCACGTGCATCTGGCCTTGCGTAGTCACGTGATTCTGAGCATGATAACGCACGTACTACCCCAAAGAAGGTCACGGAGGGTGACATCTTTGGGTGATGGGTCGGTCGCGGAGCGACGTCTGCGGCCTCGGCGCGAGGTTCCCTGGCGGGGGCGACAGAGCGAGAGGTGACGAGTATGTCGATGTCCAACATCGGCCCGGAACATTCCGATCCGAGTGCCTCCGACGCGTTCGAAGGCCTGTGCCGGGGCAACCCGGCGCTGGTCTTCCGGGACGAGCCGATAGCGGACGACGTGTTCGCGGCATCCACCCGAGCCAGCGCGATCTCGCACCGTTTCGGTGGGGTCAGGTATGCGCTGAGCCGGCCGCGAGGGTTTCACGCCCCCCGGCCGACTGCCGAGGAGGGTGAGTCCGACGCGCGTGATTGAGCTCGTTCGCTGCCAGGGGCAGCGACCTGCCGAACATCCGGCGACCCGCGCCAGATGGATGACGTCCGCACCGCGTGTTCGCAGCGAGCGGTTGCGCCCCAGCGGCCACCGCTTCCCGATATTCGAGTTCGCGGAGTCCGACTACTGCTACGGCATCGGACCGGTCCGCCTGCGCCTCCTCGAGGTCAACTGGGCAAAACCGGTCCCCCACGACGGCGATACCTGGCTGGGCGTGCGCGGCGTAGTGATCGATCTGTCCGGTCGCGAGGGTGCGATCCGGGAGATGCTGATCCGCGCCGGCTGCGTGCCGGTCCCCCCAGCGTGCAAAAGGCCGCGTCTCCGGGCGCTGCACACGCACGTGTGACGCCGGGTGGGCGGCTTGGTTCCCCGTGCTGAGCCGCCCACCCGGTCACACCGTCAGACCTTCCCGGGGGCACACGGACCGGTTCCGCCGACACCCAGGCGGAGCCGGTCCGTCCCGCGTGTGGTCCGGGTGAGTGATCTCTTTCAGCTCTTTCAGCGGTACGAGTCAACGGCCGTCACCTGGCAAATTTCGGCCGTCTCCGACTGGCCGGTGCCGCGAGGTTCGTGCGATCTCCCTGGCCGTAGCGCGGTTCGGGCCTTGAGTCGTCCCTTGGGGCAGGGTCCATGCTGGACGCATGATGAACGGCGGGCACCCGACCGGAGCGAGTCGAGTCGAGGCGACACAGCGTGCGCCGGCGAGCCGGGCATGGGGCGAGCCGGAGCGGTCCGTGAGACGGGGCCGCCAAGCACGTCACTGAATGGCCTGTCCGTCATGGGCGCCGCCGGGCAGACCGGCCCGCGAAGGGCCGCCGGAGTCACCGACGACAGTGCTGAGCAGGTGCTCAGGGCTTTCGGGCGACGCCTGCCCAGTAATAGGCGGCCTTCGGGTCGACCGACGGGTCCTCGGGGCGCCACGCCGAGACCGGGACCAGCCCGGGGTCGAGCATCTCCCAGTCGCCGAAGAAACGGGCGACGTCGTCCTTGCCGCGGTCGACCAGGGTGAGGCCGCCGGCGTTCGCCGCGGTGACCGCCGCGTCCATCTCGGCGCGGTTGAAATCGCCGGTCGGGTGGGTGATCGCCAGGCAACTGCCGGACGGCAGGGCGTCGCGCAGGGCGTCGACCTTGCCCCACGGGTCGTCCTCGTCGGCGAGCAGCATCAGGATGGCGATCAGGGTGAGGCCGACCGGCTTGGTCAGGTCGAGCGTGTCGAGGAGGGCCGGCTCGTTCAGGATCGAACTGACGTCGCGGATGTCCGCCGAGATGTACTCGCTGCGGCCCTCGGCGGTGCTGCGCATCAGGGCGCGGGCGTGGACCAGCACGATCGGGTCGTTGTCCACATAGACCACACGGGTGCTCGGGTCGACGCCCTGGGCGATCTCGTGCAGGTTGGGCCGAGTGGGGATGCCGGTGCCGATGTCGAGGAACTGGGTGATTCCCTCTTTGGCGACGATGTCGCGGGCGGCCCGGTGGACGAACTTCCGGTTCTCCCCGGCCATGTAACGCAGGCTCGGGATCGCCTGGATCATGGCTTCGCCGACCTGGCGGTCGATGTTGAAGTTGTCCTTGCCGCCGAGCCAGTAGTCGTAGATGCGAGCCGAATGCGGAACGTTGATGTTGACCCCGGGTGGGGGAGTCTCCGAACCTGCCACGTCGGCCTCCTCGCGTCTCGACCTGACCCAGACTAGCGGCCGCGTTCGACCGGTCTGTGCCTCGACGTCCGGATGTCAGGCTGCCGAGGCGTGCCCGGCGTAACCTCGGGGGCCGCCGTGGTGGTCGGCGGCCGACACGACGCGGTCCCGCCCGGCATGCTTCGCAGCGTACAGATAACTGTCCGCTGTGGACAGAAGGGCGGACTGGGTGCGGCTGGGAACCTCACCGGACCCGGCGACGCCGATGCTGACGGTCACCGGAAGGTTCCGGGTGATGCCCCGCCAGTCGTGGCCGCCGATCGCGCGCCTGATGTCGTCGAGCAGCACCGTCGCCCGGGCCACCGACGTCCCCGGGAGCACCAGCAGGAACTCCTCGCCACCCATCCGGGCGGCGAACCCGTCCGGGCACACCTCGTCGAGGCCGCTCTCCAGCAACTCCGCCACCCGGACCAGCACCTGGTCGCCGGTGTCGTGCGAGAGGCGGTCGTTGATCTGCTTGAAGTGGTCCAGGTCGACGAGCGCGACGGTGAGCGGCGACTCCCCGTCGATCATGCCGGGGAGGCGTTCGTCGACGTAGCGGCGGTTGTGCAGGCCGGTCAGCGGGTCGCGGCGGGCCTGCTCGCGGAAGAGTTCCGCCTCCTGCCGGGCCTCGGTCGTCTCGAACATCGCCTGCCGGGTGCGGGCGCGGGCCTCCCGCTGCAGCGAGTGCAGATTCTGGTACGCCGCGAAGAACTCCTTGTGCATGGCGAACGCCTCGGCGTACATGCCGCGGGCGCCGTACAGTTCGGCCTGCTCCTGGTGGACGCGGACCAGCAGCTCGCCGAGTTCCCGTTCGAGGCACAGTTCGCGGGACGAGTCGAGGCTCTGCTGTGCCCGCTCGTACGCGCCCATGCCGCGCTGTGCCTGGGCGAGGGTGAGCAGGTAGCCGCCGAGGGCGTCGGCGTCGTCGTACTTGCCGGAGGCGTGCCGCTGGATGCAGAGCCGCATCGTCTCCTCGGCCGCCTCGAACCGTCCGTTGCCGATCTGGATGGCGCCGATGGTGTCGAGGTATTCCGGTTCGAGTTCGATGTCGAAGTCGACCGCCAGGCATTGCAGGCGTTCGGCGACCTCTTCGGCGAAGTGCTGGTTGCCGGTGTCGTATTCGGTGTAGGCGCGGTTGTTCAGCAGGCAGAGCAGCACCGGCGAGCCGGCCTGGACCGCGAGTTCCTCGGCCTGTTCGTAGCGGATCCGGGCGGCGTCCATCGAGCCGGCCGCCCACAGGCAGTCGGCGAGTTTGGTGCGGTGCCAGATCTGCATGTGCGTGGTGGCGTCGTCGTCGAGGAGTTCGACCGCGAGGACCGCGTGTTCCAGTGCTTGTTCGGCGTCGCCGAGGTGCTGGTGGATGTAGGACCAGACCAGGTGGGTGCGCGACAGCAGGGTCCGGGCGCCGTGGTCGGTGGCCCACTCGTACACCTGCCAGATCTGTTCGGCGGCGCCGGCGATGTCGCCGGAGCGCATCCGCATGTTGGCCTGGTGCAGCCGGGCCCGCGCGACGAGCAGGTCGTCGCCGAGCCGTTGGGCTTCCCGCTCGAAGTCGAGGGCGCGGGCGATCTCGGCCCGGGCGTCCCAGGATCGCTGGTCCTCGACGTCGAGGAGGGCAGCGGCGAGTGCCTCGGCGGCGATCACACACCCATCCAACGGTTCTCCCCCACCCTGCGCACAAGCCCTACGAAGGCGACCATCGGTAGTGCCGATGTCACCCTGAGGGAAACCAGAGATCAGCGCTCAGTTTCCTGAGGTTAGCTCTGGGTGACCGGCCTGTCCCAGTCGTAGCGGAGTGAGAGAAGCGACATGCACGGCGGCGCCCGGGTCCCCCCGGACCCGGGCACCGCTTTTCACCTGCGATTACTTGCTGAGGGCCGGTTCCTTGCCGTTGGCTTTCGCCGGGGCGAGGTCGACGGTCGAGCGGAGCATCGTCGGCTTCATCGCGAAGGCCGCGATCACGCCGATCACCGCGACGCCCACCGAGATCAGGAAGATGTGGCCGGTGGCGTCGCCGTACGCGACCCGCACCATGTGCTGCACCGCCTCGGGCAGGCTGCTCAGGTTGAGGCTGCTGGTGCCGCCGGTGCTGCCGGCCGGGTAGCCGGCCGCGGTGAGCTGTTCGGTCATCGAGTCGGAGACCCGGCGGGCGAGGACCGCGCCGAGGACCGAGACGCCGATGGTGCCGCCGAGGGAGCGGAAGAAGGCGACCGTCGAGCTGGCCGCGCCGATGTCCTTGAGCGAGACGGTGTTCTGCACCGCGAGGACCAGGTTCTGCATCGACATGCCGACGCCCACGCCGACGACGGCCATCGCCGCCCCGATGTACCAGAGCGAGGTGTCGTGGTCGAGGAGGGAGAGCCCGGCGAATCCGATGACCAGGACGATCGTGCCGATCACCACGTGCGGCTTGATCTTGCCGGTCTTGGTGATCATGCGGCCGGAGATGGTCGACGAGACCAGGATGCCGAACATCATCGGGATCATCAGCAGACCGGCCTGGGTCGGGCTGTATCCGCGGCCGATCTGGAAGTACTGGCCGAGGAAGACCGCGCCGCCGAACATGGCCATGCCGACCGCGAGGCTGGCGATGATGGCCAGGGCGGTGGTGCGCTGACGGACGATCGGCAGGGGCACCACCGGCTCGTCGACCCGGGACTCGACCCAGACGGCGAGGGCGAGCAGCACCAGGCCGCCGCCGACCATGGCGAGGGTCTGCCAGGAGATCCAGGCGAACGAGTCGTCGACGAAGGAGATCCAGATCAGGATCACGCTGACGCCGGCGGCGATCAGGGCGGCACCGAGGTAGTCGATCTTCACGTTCTCGCGGCGCATCACCGGCAGGTGCAGGGTCTTCTGCAGCAGGGCCAGGGCGATCACGGCGAACGGCGCGCCGATGAAGAAGCACCACCGCCAGCCGAGCCACGAGGTGTCCACGATCAGGCCGCCGAGCAGCGGGCCGGCGACGGTGGAGAGGGCCATCACGCCACCGAGGTAGCCGTTGTAGCGTCCGCGTTCCCGCGGCGGGATCATCGCGGCGATGGCGACCTGGACGAGCGCCTGCACGCCGCCCATGCCGAGGCCCTGGAACGCGCGGGCGGCGATCAGCTGCTCGGTGTTCTGGGTGAAGCCGGCGATCAGCGAGCCGATCACGAAGACCACGATGGCGATCTGGACCAGCAGCTTCTTGCTGTAGAGGTCGGAGAGCTTGCCCCAGATCGGGGTGGTGGCGGTGGCCGTGAGAAGGGTCGCGGTCACCACCCAGGTGTACTGGGTCTGGCTGCCGTTCAGGTCACCGATGATCTTCGGCAGTGCGGTGGAGACGATCGTCGAGCTGGCCATCGCGACGAACAACACGAGCAGGAGGCCGGAGAGGGCTTCCAGAATCTCGCGGTGTGTCATCGGCGCGGGCCCGGCGCTGGTCGTGGTTGGGGCGCTCATCGCGCGGCCTCCAAGCTGGGCGTGGGGTTTTCCTGGGCGATCAAGTCGTGGGCGAAGCGGTTCAGCGAGGCGGTGAAGACGGCGATCTCGTCCGGCGTCCAGTCGTGCAGCGCTGCGGCCAGCCGTTGTTCGTAGTGGGCGTGGGTGCCGTCGAGCACGGTGTTGCCCTGCTCGGTGAGGTGCAGCGTGCTGGCGCGACCGTCGGCGGGGTCGGCGACCCGGGCCACCAGGCCGGCGCGGACCAGGCCGGCGACGGCTCGGCTGATCGTGGACGGGTCGAGCGCGTGTTCGACGGCCAGCTCCTTCATGTGGCAGTGCTCCCGTTTGCGGATCGCGGCGAGCACGCCGAGGGATCCGACCGGAAGCCCGTCGGCGGTCGGTATCGGGCGTTGCTTGACCAGTCGGAACGCTTTGAGTACCTCGTGCATTGCGCCCATCAGCTCCTGGTCGGACACCGGTTCCTCCTCGCGATGCTTGCTGCATACAACTATCTGCCTGGCTTGCCCATTGCGCAAGTTTTCTCATTGGGAACTGAATCACACGCCGGTAGTCTCATGTCATGAGCGCGCCGACCACCGAGACCGGCCTCCGCGAGCGCAAGAAGGCCGCGACCCGCCAGGCACTGCACGACGCGTCGTTACGCCTGGCACTGGAGCACGGCCCGGAGAAGGTCACCGTCGAAGCCATCGCCGACGAGGCGGGTGTCTCCCGCCGGACGTTCTCGAACTACTTCGCGAACAAGGAGGAGGCGCTCTTCTACGGCGACTACCAGCGGATGCGGCTGCTCGCCGGGATGCTGCACGCCCGTCCGGCGGACGAGGCGCCGTGGACCGCGCTGACCGCGGCCGCGAAGGAGTTCTACGACCAGCTCGGTGACCTCGACCCGGAGTGGATCTCGCGGCGCCGCCTGATCCGCCGGCACCCGTCGCTGGCCTCGCCCCAGATGCAGGTCTTCGCCGTCCTGGAACAGGAGATCTCCGCCGAGGTCACGCTCCGGGTGGGTCAGACCGCAGATCCTTTGGGGGTACGCGCGAAGCTGCTGACCGCGACCTTCCTGGCCGCGCTGCGGATCGCCCTGAACGCCTGGCTGGAGCATCCGGCCGGCACCCACCACTGGACCCTGGCGGCCGACCTGCTCGCCCAGGCCGGCAGAGGCTTCGCCGACTAACCTCCCCAACCACCGTGGTGACTTCGGGCGTCCACAGCGCCCCAATTCAACACACCCCGACCGGTGTGGTGACTTCGGGCGTCCACGGCGCCCCAGTTCAACACGCCCTGATGGGTGTGGTGATTTTGGGCGTCTACGGCGCCCCAGTTCAACACACCCCGATGGGTGTGGTGACTTCGGGCGTCCACAGCGCCCCAGTTCAACACACCCCGACTGGTGTGGTGATTTTGGGCGTCTACGGCGCCCCAATTCAACACACCCCGATGGGTGTGGTGACTTCGGGCGTCTACAGCGCCCCAATTCAACACGCCCTGATGGGTGTGGTGACTTCGGGCGTCTACAGCGCCCCAATTCAACACGCCCTGACTGGGGTGGTGACGGCGAACGGCCCCGGGAGAATCTCCCGGGGCCGTTGTCTCGGTGGCGTCGGTCAGAGCCGTGTGTTGAGTTCGGGCGCCCTACGCGCCTGAAGTCAACACACCGGTCAGCCCTTGAAGCCCGCCAGGATCTTGGTGAACTCGAGCGACGACTGGCTGACGTTGGTGCACTGGAAGAGCGCGCCGGTGCAGGCGTTGAAGTCGCGGTGGAACTCCCAGGCCGAGACCATGCCGAGGTGGTTCTGGTTGGCGAAAGCGACCAGGTCACGGGCGTCGCTCAGACCGAACACCCCGTTGTCGTCGTTCACGCCCAGCATCGGGGTCACGCCGACCATGGCGAAGGCGGCCGCGTCGCTGTTCCCGTACACCGACTTGATCTGGTCCTTGGTGGATTTCACGGCCTGGATGGCGAGGTCGCCGTAGTCCTGGCCGGCCCGTCCGTAGTCCATCGCCATGATGTTGACCAGGTCGACGTCGACACCGGCGTTCTTGGCCGACGTGACCACGTTCAGGCCGTCGGCGGTCAGGCCCTCGGGCAGAACCGGGAGGGTCAGCGAGATCTTCAGGCCCGGGTTCGCCTTCTGCAGGGCGGCCAGGGCGGTGGACCGGCGGGCGATCGAGGTGCCGTCGGCGACGGCCGCGCCCTCGATGTCCAGGTCGATGTACTCGAGCTGGTAGGCGTCCACGACGGCCTGGTACTCGGCCTGCAGCGCGCTCACGCTGGTGCACGCCGACGCCAGTTCGACGCCGGTCGCGCCGCCGAAGGAGACCTTGACGTCGCCGCCGGCCGCCCGGATCGCGTCGATCTGCCCGCCGAACTCCTTGGTGCGCGGGTCGAACGCGCCGAACCAGCTCGCCTTGCAGCCGGCGCCGGTGACGAAGCCGAGGCTGGCCGACGTGACGTTGCCGCCCTTGGTCAGCGAGGAGAGCGTGGTCGCGCCGTTGGACAGCAGACCCATGTCCACATAGGGCGCGACCAGCACGTCGCCGGCCTTGGTGGTGGGTGCCGAGGTCGTCGGGGCGGCGGTGGCCGTCTTGGTCGCGGTCGGTGCCGGTGCGGCCGTGGTGGTCCTGGTGGCGGTCGGCGCGGTGGTGGCGGTCTTCGAGGGGGAAGCGGCCGGGCTGGTGGTCGCGGTGGGGGCGGTGGTGACCGCCGTGCCGCCGGAGCAGGGCGCGCCGTTGATCGTGCAGTTGGTCGGGTCGCCGCTGCCGGCGACGATGAAACCGAACGACAGGGTGCCGCCGGCCGGGATGGTGCTGTTCCAGGCGGCGCCCTCCGCGGTCTGCACCCCGCCGGCCGTCGTGATCTTGGTGTCCCAGAAGCTGCCCAGCTTCGCGCTCGACGGCAGCGCGAACGCGACCTTCCAGCCCTCGACCGCCGCCGAGGTGCCGTTCGTGATCGTGTACTGGGCCTGGTAGCCGGTGCCCCAGTCACTGTCCTTGGCGAACGACGCGGTCAGGGTTCCGGTGCCGCCCGGCCCGGTGGCGGCGACCGCAGCGCCGATACCGCCGCCGACCGCGAGCACCGCGGCCGTGGCGTAGATGGCGAGCCGCAGGGGGCTGCGTTGCATGGTGGAACTCCGATCGCGAAGGACTCCGACGGGAGTCGATTCTGCGACCGGGCGGCTTAAGGAGTCCGGGTCGTTGCCTTAAAGATCTTTAAAATCATCGGGCGGCGAGCCCGCCGATCACGAGCGCCAGCTGCCGGCGCCAGGCCTGCGGATCGCCGGCGTGCTGGGCCACCCCGGCGTTCGCCATCATCAGCAGCGACATGTCGTTGCGGGTGAAGTCCGCGCGCAGCCGGCCGGCCCGCTGGGCCCGGGTCAGCACGTCCACCGACCGCCGCTGGGCGGCCGCGCGCAGCACGGCCAGCCGCTCGTCGTCGTCGAAGGCGGTGGTGACCAGCAGCTCCGCCAGGCCACGGTCGGTGGCCTGCAGCTCGCAGATCCGGGTCAGGTAGCCGACGAACGCGGCCCACGGGTCGGGATGCTCGACGGCCTGGTCGGCGAGGCGTACCGCGGCGGTCAGGTGACTCGCGAAGACCTCGGCGATCAGATGCCGCCGGCTGGGGAACCGGCGGTAGAGGGTGGCGTTGCCGACGCCGGCCCGCCGCGCGATCTCGTCGAGCGACGCGTCGAGTCCGTGCTCGGCGAAGACTTCACGGGCGGCAGCGAGGAGAGCGACACGGTTGCGCCGGGCATCCGCGCGTAGCCGGGGGGCCATGTGCCACAGGATACGACGTTCCTGCGGTTTTGCTCCGTCTCGGTGTTACGGTCCCCACGATCACGACCAATGGTGCGAGAGGTGCGACCATGCAGCAGATCGACATCGACGTCCCGACCGCCGACGGCACCGCCGACGCGTACTTCGTGAAGCCCGCGGCCCCGGGGCTGTACCCACCGGTGCTGCTGTTCATGGATGCGTTCGGCATCCGGCCACGGATCAAGGAGATGGCCGACCGGATCGCCGAACGCGGGTACGCCGTCCTGGTCCCCAACCTCTTCTACCGGGACGCCCGCAGCCCGCTGGTGCAGCCCGAGGACCTGACCGACGTGGAGCGGCGCGGCGCCGTTTTCGGCCGGCTCGGCCCGATGATGCAGAGCCTCACGCCGTCCCGGGTGGCCGCGGACACCGCCGCCTACCTGGACTTCCTCGCGGCCCAGGAGGGTGTGGAACCGGTCCGGGCGGGCATCCTCGGGTACTGCATGGGAGGCCGGAACGCCCTGGTCGCGGTCGCGAGCAACCCGCAGCGGTTCGCGGTGCTGGCCAGTTTCCACGCCGGGCACGTCGTCACCGACCGGCCGGACAGCCCGCACCTGGGCGTCGGCTCGATCACCGCCGAGGTGTACTTCGCGCACGCCGACAACGACGGGTCGATGACACCGGAGAACGTCAAGGCGCTCGAGGCGGCCCTGGAGGCGGCCGGCGTCACGTACACGTCGGAGCTGTACGAGGGCGCCCCGCACGGCTTCACCATGTCGGACACCGCGATGCACCACCCGGAGGCCGAACTGCGCCACTGGGCGGCCCTGTTCGCGCTGTTCGGCCGGGTACTTCCGCACGGTCCACGGCACGACTGACGTTTCATGCCCCGACGGGGAACGCCGGTCACTCGTACCCCTGAAGGAGAGAGTGACCGGCGCGCCTGGAGCGATCGTCGTCAGTTGCTGTAAAGACCCGGGAAGTAGCGGTCGATCGCGGTCACGTCGTAGACGTGCCGCACCTCCTGGATCCGGTCGTCCTCGACCGCGAGGAACTCCACCATCCGGGCGGTGCCGAACGGCGCGTCCAGGTCGTAGACCAGGGCCGAGCCGTCGATCGCATCGGTACGCGCCACCACGGTGACCTTGTCCGCGAATGCGGCGATCCGGTGCAGGACCTGCAGCAGCTCCTCGTCGTCGACCGGGGCGTCGAAGTTCCACTCGGCTTCGGCGCCGGACGTCAGGAGTCTGCGGGCGGCCGGCAGATCGTCGCTGGTCCAGGACCGGATCCAGAAGTCGACCACATTCACGGGGGTTCCTCTCAAGCGGTGGATCAGCCGTTGAGCATCGAATCGGCACTCACGAAGGTGTAACCGACCTTGGTGAGGCCGGTGACGAGCTCCTTGAGGTAATCGGTGCCCAGGTACGAGTGGTAGAAGCAGCTCGCCACACCGTCCCGCACGACCAGGTTGCGCTCGGCCGAGGCGATGATGTCGGACGGCAGGCGCACCGGGTGCGTGTTGTACGCCGTCGGCTCCACGTTGCCGACGTTCTCCGGCACGACGACCGAGCCGTAGACGTCCCGGACGGTGTAGGGGAAGAACTGTCCGAACTGGCGGGTGTAGTCGTATTTGGCGCCGGTGAGCACCCCGGGGAAGTACAGGCCACGGTCGTAACGCTTGCCGAACAGCGCGTGGACCGCCTGGTAGTCGGCCGGGCTGGCGGCGTAGTGCGGGAACTCGAAGATCTTCGGCGAGCCGAGACCCGCGGCGACGAAGAGCGCCCCCGAGGCGAGCATCCGCGAGGTGGCCCACGCGACCGAGTCACCGTCCACCGGACCGTCGTAGACGACCCGGTCGGCGTCGTCCACGTGCGCGGTGAAGAACTCGAAGTCGTTCGCGCTGACCCCGTCGTAGGGGTTCGCCACCGAACCGTACTGGTGGGTGTAGCCGTGCATCAGCAGCGTGCCGCCCTTGGACTGCATGTACTTCAGCGCCGCGATGACCTTCGGCTTCTTCAGCAGCGTGTAATCCTGGGCCTTGCCGTCGTTCTGCGCACCCTTCGGGTCCCGGTACCGCGGGTAGACGGCGACGCTGAACGGCACCTTCACCGACGACAGGTAGTCGGCGATGGCGCGCAGCTCGTCCGGGTCCGAGTCCGGTCCGACGTCCTCGATCCGGACCAGCGCCCGGTGCCGCTCGCCGGCGGTGCTGCCCAGCACGGTGAAGAGCAGGTCGGCGAAGACCAGGTAGCGGTCGTCGTGCGTGACGTACGAGAACGGGATCTCCCCGACGTAGGTCAGGTTGCCCGAGGTCACCGCCCACGGGAAGGTGGTGCCGTCGGCGCGGGTCGCGGTCGCCACCGTGGTGACCTTCGCGGCGTCGCTGATCGTCAGGTTCATGATGCCGGAGTTGTTCTCCGAGCCGCGGGTCAGCGACCGTCCCTTGTAGGTGACCTCGCCGACCTGGGCGAAGTCGAACAGCCCGCTGGTGAAGCCGTACTTCGCGGCGAACCCGTCCTGCTTGGCGAGCTGCCAGATGTTGTTGTAGACCCAGGTCACCGACTTGGTCGTGGTGGTCACGTCGGTCAGGAACGCGGCCGGCAGCGGCTCGTCGTAGGTCGAACCCAGATAGATCACCGCGGTGTACGCGTTCAGGTCGCCGGCCCGGTAACCGGAGACCGGCGCCGCCGTCCACGTGCCGAAGTGCGAGGCCAGGTTCGCGGTCTGGGTCGCGTAGACCTCGCCCAGCCAGCCGTAGTCGCCGGTGGTGTCGTACAGGACGAGGGTCTTCGCCGCACCGGCGCCGGGGGCGGCCTTGCCGGTCTTCGTGGTACTGGTGGCCGCGGCGGTGGTGACCTTCGGGACGGCGGCGTCCGCCTCGACGGTGCTCAGACCGATCGCGGTGGCGGTGACAGCGGCGCCCGCGCCGGCGAGCACGGCACGGCGGGTGACGATGTTGTCGCGCATCAGGCCACGGCTCCGGAGGTGAGGACGGTCGAGGTCAGGACGGGCATCGCGTCGGGCACGGCGGCGAGACCCAGCAGAGCGGCGGTGGCCTGGGCGGTGCGCCGGGCGGCGAGACCATCGCCGTACGGGTTGCCGCCGGCGGTCATCGCATCGCGGCGGACCCGGCTGTCCAGCAGCACGGACGCCTCCTCGACGATCCGCCCGGTGTCCGAGCCGACCAGTTTGGCGCAGCCCGCCTCCAGCGACTCGACCCGTTCGGTGACGTCGCGCAGCACGAGTGCCGGCACGCCGAACGACGGGGCCTCCTCCTGGATGCCGCCCGAGTCGGTGAGCACCAGGTACGCCTCGGACAGCAGTCGTGCCAGGTCCGGGTAGGGCAGCGGGTCGGTGACCGTCACCCGCTCGACCCCGGCGAGGGCGGCGTCGACCTGGGCGCGGACCGCCGGGTTCGGGTGGCTCGGCAGGATCACGTCGATGTCCGGGTAGGTCTCGATCAGTTCCTTGACGGCGGTGAGGATCCGGTCCAGCGGCTGTCCCCACGACTCCCGGCGGTGCGCGGTGACCAGGACCAGCCGGTTGGTGCTGCCGGCCCGGGCGGCGGCCACGGCGGCGTTATCGAAGGGCAGCTTGCGGCCGGCCATCGTCAGCGCGGCGTCGACCACGGTGTTACCGGTGATCAGCACGTCGGACGGGGTGATCTTCTCGTCCAGCAGGTTCATCGCGGCGAGTGGTGTCGGGGCCAGGTGCAGGGCGGCGACCTGGGCGACCAGGCGGCGGTTGCCCTCCTCGGGGAACGGTGACTCGAGGTCACCGGAGCGCAGGCCGGCCTCCAGGTGGACGACCGGGATGCGCCGCCAGAACGCGGCCAGGGCGCCGGCCAGGCTGGTGGTGGTGTCGCCCTGGACGATCACGGCGGCGGGGGTGCGTACCGACCAGAGTTCGTCGAGCTCGCGGATCATCGCGGTGAGCAGCTCGGCCTGGCCGCCGGTGCCGCGGTCGATCTGCAGGGTGATGTCGGGGGTGAGGCCGAAGGCGGCGAGCGCCTGGGTGACCATCGTGGGGTGCTGGCCGCTGGCGAGCAGGACCGGCTGGAGCAGGCCGGCCTCCCGCATGGCGATGGCGACGGGGGCGAGCTTGACGGCCTCCGGGCGGGTGCCGCCGATCAGGTGGACCTCGCGCAGGGTGTGGTTGTTCTCGCGCAGGGTGTCGTTGTTCTCGTGCAGGGACAAGGGGGACCAGCCTTCTGCAGGGGGAGCGGGGGATTTAAGGGGATATTTCGGATCAGGCAGCAGTGGGGAGCGCTGCCAGCGGCTCCTCGGCGAGCCGTTCGGTCTTGGCCCAGCCCTGCCGGCCGCTGGCCTGACGGCCCAGAGCGCGGTAGGTGGCGGCCAGACCCAGGACCAGGAAGGCGGGGTACGCCAGAGCGGCGACCATCATGCGCGGCATGGCCTCGTCGCCACGCTTGTACTTGTGGACCATCGCCCAGATCAGGCCGGGGATGGTGGTGACCACCGCCCAGATGACGATGCTCTCGGCGAGAGCGGCCCAGGTCGGCAGGAACAGCACCGGGTGGCCGATCGCCAGGCCCAGCGCGCCGGACCCGAACATGATCATCAGCAGGATGGTGACGATCGCGTTGGCCCAGGGGGAGAGCAGGTAATGCATGATCTCCATCAGCGCGGACCGGGCGATCCGCGGCGAGCTGAACAGCGTGCCGAGGTACCGGGCGCACTGCATGTTGCCCTGCGCCCAGCGGGTGCGCTGCCGGGTGAGCCGGCGGACGTCGACGACCGCCTGCTGGGTGACGCTCGACCGGGAGGTGTAGCGGATCGAGACGCCGTCCAGGTGCATCCGCAGGCCCAGCTCCATGTCCTCGACCAGGCAGCTGGACCAGGGGGCGGTGCCCAGTGACTGGAGGGTGGAGAGCCGGCTGAACTGGCCGTTGCCGCCGAGGCCGACGGTGTCCAGCACGTCGCGCAGGTTCTGGCAGGCGTCGACGATCGCGCCGAACTCCAGATCCTGCACCGCGCCGAGGATCTTGTTGCGGTTCCGGATCCGGACCTGCACCTGCACCGCACCGACGTTGCTGTCCCGCATCAGGCGGGAGACCTCGATCAGGATGTTCTCGCTGCCCTGACCGTCGCCGTCGATGATGCCGATGACCACGCGCTCGGGGCTGACGCCGGCCTGCGCGGTCAGCATGCTGATGTGCCGGTACGCCGCGTTCAGCGCCTCACCCTTGCCCTGCCGGGCCTCGGGCAGCTCCCGCCGCATGATGTGCAGCCGCGGGTGGTCGATGGCGGCGAGGACCTCGGGAGTGCGGTCGTCGGAGCCGTCGTCGACGACCAGGACCCGGGCCAGGGTGCCGGCCGGGCCGTGCAGGCCGAGCGCCGCGCTGACCGTGTTGGCGACCACGGCCTCCTCGTTGAGGGCCGGGACGATGACCCAGAAGTGCTCGGGGCGGGCGTCGCCGCCGGCCACCGCCCGGTTGACGACCTTGGCGCGGTGGGTGCCGACGTAGCGGACGCCGAACCAGACCAGGACCACCGTGGAGAGCGGCCAGGCCAGCAGCAGCGCGTAGCCCGCAACCGCGAAGAGCCAGCCCTGTGACGCCGTCAATGTCGCCTCCTCTGCCCTGGTCACTGTTCGTGAGATCTGAGGGGCGGGTGGCCCCCGTTCCCTCGGACGTAATAGGACATTAGGGAACTACCGAGCGTCACTCAAGAGGTGATCCCCGAACGGAGAGCGAGACCGGCCAAAAGGGCGAACCCAGACATCTCAGGCAGGGCAAATGGGTCCAAAACCGGGCGCGTGGGGTTCGGTTCGCGGCCTCGGCCCGCCGCCGGAGAATGCTGCGGAGAGTGACCTCACGGTTGCGGTGGGGTTATCGCTCATGCCGACACCCTGAGTAATCGGGTGATGACTCCGGGCATGAGAAACCCCGGCTCGCGGGAAGCGGCCGGGGCCTGTCGGTGCTGGTGTCGCTATTCGGGCGGGTTGTCCAGAAGGCTGGGATTGCTGCGGAGCAGAGCGGCCAGCCGGCGGGCCGCCATCTCGGTCTCCTCCGGGCGCTCCACCTGCAGCGGGATCGGCTCCCGCAACTGCTCGAAGCCGCCCGTCGCATCGGTGTGCTGCGGTTCGGCGTGCGCGGTCGGGAACGGCGGTGCCGAAGCGGGCGCCGCGTAGGGCGACGCCGGACCCGGGCGTTCGATGTAGGCCGGCGGTGGCTGCGGCTTGAACGCCGCCGGAGTCGTCGGCGGAGGCGGCGG
Source organism: Actinoplanes sp. NBRC 101535 (assembly GCF_030269225.1). Lineage (NCBI taxonomy): Bacteria > Bacillati > Actinomycetota > Actinomycetes > Micromonosporales > Micromonosporaceae > Actinoplanes > Actinoplanes sp. NBRC 101535. Next base: position 237,097 of record NZ_BSSY01000010.1, read on the forward strand.
GGCGGCGGCCGCGAACGGGTTCGGTGCGGACTCGCGAGCCTGCGCCAGGCGGGCCGCGAGATCCTCCCGGGTCGTCTCGCCCGGCACCCGGTCCGGCGTGATCGGCTGACCGGGCTGCGTCGCGGACGGCTCCGGGCGCCGGGGCCAGTTGGCCGGTGGCGCCACGAACGGGCGTTCACCGGTGTGCTGCGCCTGGGCCGCCGGCGCCACGAACGGGCTCTCGGCAGTGGGCGGATCGGGATAGTCGTAATCCGCGGTCGGGCCGAACCGGTCCTGATCGTCCTGGTGGCCCCGCGGGCCGTACGCGACCGGTGGCTCCTCCGGCTCCTCCACGTCGATCACGAAGTCGGCGTGCGGCGGCGGGACATCGTCGGCCCGTGCCGCGACCGCGTGGTCGGCATTCACCTGCACCACGCCGTCGGCGAAGGCGAAGTGCAGCAGAGTCGGATCACCGGCGCCCTCGACGCCGACCGTGACGTTCAGGCTCGGATGACGGGCGACCACACCCGCGATCGCCTCGACCAACTCGGTCACCGCCGGCGGGGTGCTGCTGCCGTCTCCGGTGGCGCGGCGCCGGAGCTCGTCCCGCCGGGCGAGCTTGTCGAGCGCGTCGTCCAGTCCGCCTCGCACGTCACCGTCCTCTTCCTCACGCGGTCGCCCGGTCTTTCACTGTCCCTCCCCGGACGGGATTTGGGAACCGTGACCGGGCGACCGGTCGACACCCTCCTACGACTTCATCCGGATCGCCTTGTCGAGTGCCTGGTCCAGGACGATCAGCAGGGCATCCCGCACCGACGCCCGGAAACGGGCGTCGAACGAGATGACCGGCACGTCCTCACGAACCGCCAGCGCCCACCGAACCTCGTCGACGCTGTAGTTCATCTGCCCGTTGAAGGTGTTGATACCGACGACGAACGGAAGCCCAGCCCGCTCGAAGTAGTCGACCGCCGGATAGCAGTCGTCTATTCGGTTGGTATCTACCACAACCAGGGCGCCGAGGGCACCCTTCACCAGGTCGTCCCACATGAAGGCGAACCGGGTCTGCCCCGGCGTACCGAAAATGTAGAGCTTCAACGTCTGGTCGATGGTCAGAACGCCGAAGTCCATCGCGACCGTGGTTCCGGTCTTCATGGTCGCCTGACCGGGGTTGTCGATGCCGACGGACTCCGAGGTCATCTCGGCTTCCGTGGTGAGGGGCGAGATCTCGGAGATGGCACCGACCGTGGTGGTCTTGCCCACGCCGAATCCGCCCGCCACGATGATCTTGACGGGGACCGGAGCCTTCTTGGGCGCGCTGCCTTGTACGCGCGCGCTACCGACGACGCGGTTAGCTGATGGATCGAAGTCCACGGATCACTCGCATGATGGTCTCGGGGTCAGGTGTGTCGTTGTCCAGCACGTGGACATCCAGTTGGCCGGCGGCCCGAAGGTCACCGACGAGGATTCGGCAGACGCCCAGATGAAGGCGCAAGCGAGCGGAGATCTCGGCCACAGAGATCGGACTGTCCTCGCAGAGGGACACGATCGCCCTGGTTTCCGGAGATAGCCGCGACGGTGGCGCACCGTGCACCATCGTCACCTGAGTTTCCATACCGATGTCGGGGTCGCCTCCATCGGTCCGCCCGGACGTGATGACGAACGGGCGCAAAAAACTGTTGGCCTGCGTCTCGACCGGCGGCTGTTCCCCGGTGGGGGTGTAGCCGCCGGACGAGGGCTGCTGCGGACCGGATTGCAGGAAGGGCCGGACTCCGGGGCGCGCCGGAGCTACCGGGTCGTCGGGGTCCGGGTAGGTCATTGCTGAACGGCGTTCTTGAGCTCGGCGATGAGGCGCGGGCTGAGAGCACCGCCGGCACGCGTGGCGAACAGCGTCATCTCGTACGCCAGGGTGCCGAGGTTGGCCGAGCGGTCGGCGATCACGCCGAGCACCGAACCCGCGCTGATCGCCGTGACCAGCAGGTAGCCGTCCGCCATGTCGATGATGACGCGGTTCAGGGCGCCCAGGCGGTACCAGCTGGCAGCGCCACCGGAGAGGCTGGTCAGGCCGGAGACCACGGCCGCGAGGCGCTCGGCGTTCGGCCGGTCCTTGATCGCGGACATGGCCATCAGCAGACCGTCCGAGGAGACCGCGATGGCCTCGATCACGCCCGCGGTACCGGAGGTGAAGGAGTCCAGCAGCCAGTTGAAGGTCTTGGCTTCAGCACTGAGCTGACTTTGCGCGGGGGGGTAAGGGGAAGTCATCGCGGTTGTCCCTCGTGTTGTGGCTGGCTTTCATTCAGTGCGAGTGCGACGCCGTACTCGAACTGATCCATCAGGGCTCGGGCGGCATCCGGGTCCAGCTGAGCCGGGGCCGGCGGTGGAGTGGGGCGGTAGGGCTCGTCGTTCGGCAGCGAGGCGCCGGGCACACGACGGGTGAGACCGGCGGGAGCACCGGGCGGAGCCGGGGGCGCCGGAGGAGCGGCGGCAGCGGGCGCCGCGGCGGCCGCCGACGGCACGTTCCACTGGACGCCGCCGTTCGATGCCGGAGCGTCCCACGAGGAAGCGGCCGGCGCCGGGGTGTTCCACTGCGGAGCCGGAACCGGGGAGCTCGGTGCCGGAGTGTTCCACTGCGGAGCGGGCGCCGGAGAGCTCGGCGCGGGGGTGTCCCACTGCGGGCCGCCGATGGCCGGCTGCTCCCAGTCGGGACGGCCGAGCATCGGAGCCGGCATGGTGGCGCTGGTCTCCGCGACGTCCCACTGGGCCTTGCTGACGCCGGCCTCGAACGCGTCGAAGGCGGCGCGGGCCGCGAGGGCGTCGTCCTGGGTCGGCGCCTTGGCGTGCTGCTGCGGCGCGGTCTCCTGGGGCAGCTGACTGCCCGGCACCCGCCGGCGCAGCGGCGCGGCGCCGTTGCGCTGCGAGGGTGGGGTGGCGGCGGGCTGCTCCACAGCCGGAGGCTGTGCAGTGAAGTCGTCGCCGGAACGCTGGTGCGGAATCGGGATCGCCTCGGAGGGAGTGGGGGCCGACGGGGTGTTCCATGCCGCCGGTGCGGCCGGTGTCTGGCCCCACGCCGGCTGAACAGCCTGTTGTTCGTGGCTCCAGACCGGACCGGCCGGTGCGGCGGAGGGGAGTTCCGGCAACGCTGCCGGAACCCGGCCCGCCACCGGGGTGCCCATGTCGAACGAGGGCGCCTGCTCCGGAAGGCCGGAACCGGTGGTGTAGACCGGCTCCTGATATGCGGGGCCGGGCGAGTAGACCGGTTCCGCATCGTAGACCGGCTGTCCCGCGTACGGGTCCGCGGTCTCCCTGCCACCGCCACCGAACGCGTTCCACGAGTTCGACGACTCCAGCGTGTGGGTCGCCCGGCTCAGCTTGTTCGGGTCGAACGGCTGCTGGCTGCCGGGCACCGAGCGGACCGCCGAGCTGGCGATAGCGACCTCGGTGGTGTTGCCGCGCAGGGCCGCCGAGTAGGCCGGGGCCATCGCCGGCTGTGCCGAGACCGGGCGCATGCCGTACTCCGGCGCCTGGATCTGCGGCATCTCGGCGGGGGCCGGCATCGCCGGGGGCGCCTGCACCGCGGCGGCCGCGGTGTGCGCGGTCTGGATGGCCGGCACCGGGGCCAGGCTCTCCGTGCGGGCGATCATGTGCGACGGGTTGAGGTCGATCCAGGCGGTCAGACCGCCGTCCGGGGTGTCGGTGAGGGTGACCTCGATGCCGTGCCGGCGGGCGAGCCGGCCGACCACGAACAGACCGAGCACCTCGGTGGGGGCCAGGTCGAGTCGCTCACGACGGGTCAGACGGGCGTTCTCCTCGGCCAGACGTTCGGGTGCCAGACCCAGGCCGTGGTCGATGATCGCGAGGCGGGCGCCGCCGCGCAGTTCGTCGGCGCTGACCGTGACGTTGGTGTGCGGCGGGGAGAACGTGGTGGCGTTCTCCAGCAGCTCGGCCAGGAGCAGCGTCAGGTCGGCCAGGACGGCCGGCACCACGACGATGTCCTCCGGGATGTCCACCTCGACACGGGTGTAGTCCTCGATCTCACCCAGGGCGAGACGGACGACGTCGGAGAGCGGCAGCGGAGCCATGTGCTCGTTGGCGCCGGCGGCACCGGAGAGCACGACGAGCGCGGACGCGTTCCGGCGCAGACGGCTGGACATGTGGTCCAGTCGGTAGAGCTCGCGGAGACGGTCGCTGTCGGTCTCGCGGCGCTCCAGGCCGTCGATCAGGGACAGCTGACGGCCGACCAGGTTCTGGGTACGCCGTCCGACGTGCCCGAACATCTGGGCGACGTTTCGGCGGCCGAGCACCTGGCGTTCCACCAGCCGGGCGGCGGTGGTCTGTACGCGGTCGAACGCGCGGGCCAGGTCACCGATCTCGTCCTGGGCCTCCACGTCGACCGGGTCGAGGCGGATCGGGCGGACGGCGGCTTCCTGCTCGTCGTCGGCCACCCGCTCGAGCTCGGCCTCGGCGGCGCGGGCGATGCGGTCGGCGGAGACGGTCAGACGGCGCAGCGGCCGGGCGACCGCGCGGGCCATGAAGATGCTGAGCGTGACCACCAGGATCAGCAGCAGCAGTGCGCCACCACCGATGAGCAGCGCCTGTTGGATGGCGCTGTCACGGTTGGCGGTGACGGTGACGTCCACGTCCTTCGCCACGCGCTTCTCGACGAACGAGCCGAGGACCGTGACGGACTGCAGGGAGGGGAACAGCGTCTCGACGTTGAGCGTGGCGATCGCCGTCGACGGGTTGCTCTGCAGGGCGGTGATGAACTTCGAGCCGATGCGGAACGAGAACGCTTCCTGGGTGTTCAGGTAGAGCTTGTACTGCGCGTCGGTGAAGAAGACCTTCGACGACGCAATGATCGAGGAGATCTCGGCGAACGTCGCGTTGAACTGGTTGAGCAGCAGGTCGGCGTCCTGCGAGCCGGGTTTGGCGGTGGCCGCGATGGCCAGGTAGCCGGACGCCTGGCTGATCAGGTCGTCGGAGCGCATGGCCTGCTCGAGCGCGAAGACCTGGCGGCCGACGCCGGTCGACAGGTCGGCGCTGGTGGACAGGCCCAGACCGTCGATCAGCGGGGTGACCACGCTGGTGAACTGGTCGACGATCTGCACCGGGGTGACCGTGCCGTTGAGCACGTTCTGCCGGGTGCTGTCGAGGCGGGTGGCGATGTTGACGGCCCGGCGCATCTCGAGCGAGAGACCCTCGGTGCGGTCGAGGATCGCGATCGCGTCGGCGGTCTCGGCGCTCTGCACCACGAGCACGGGCTGCTCGACGAGGCCGAGGCGGTAGCCGACCGAGAGGAGCCGCTCCTCCTGGAGCTGGATCAGGGCCGAACTCACCTGGGTGGCCAACTGGACCGTGTCGGAGGTCTCCTGGGCGATGCGCGCCGCGTTGGCGCGCTCGTAGATGACCGGGACACTGAGGCCGACGACCCCGAGAAGGGGCACCAGCACCAGCAGGGCCAGCTTGCCCAGGATGCGGAACTTACCGAAGAGCACTGGAACGCTCCCGCCGGTTGACGTCACCGTAGCCGGAGGCCTCGCCGTAGTTCGGCTGGTCGTACGGGTTGGGGCTGTTGCCGCCGTAGGTGGAGCCGTTGCCAGCGTCGCTCTGGACGGACACCTCGCGGCCGGTCTCGCCGGTGGTGGTGGCGGGCGCGGCACCGCGGCCGCGGCCCCAGTAGATGCCGGCGGCCATCAGGGCCAGCGCGAGCACGAACAGGCCCCAGGCTTCGATGCGGCGGTAGTCATCGCTGTCGAGACGGTCGTCGTACAGGTTCTTCATCTCGCCGTAGACGACGTTGCTGAGCGCGTCGAGGGCCTTTTGCAGGGTGACCTGCGCGGTCGCCAGGGCGGCGGCGTTCGGAACGCCGGCGACGGAGACACCGCGGTTGGCGGCCTCGATGCCCCGGCGGAAGGAGTCGAGGTTACTGACCAGGCTGCCGCTGAGGGTGGCGCTCTCGGTGTCGGCGGCGGCGGCCTGCAGGTTCTCGGTCAGCGCGTTGACGGCGCTCTCCACGTTCTGCACGGCGGTGGCGCCGGCGATGTTCAGTGCGGGCTTCTGCGCCTTCTTGGCGTTGGCGGCCATGTTCGCGAGGTCACTCATGCGGCTGGCCCAGGTCACGGCCTCCGGCAGGTTAACCGTGGCGGCCTCCTGGAGATACCAGAGGTCGTTCTGCGAGACCTGGTTGAGCTGCGACCGCTGCCGGAGCGCGGTGAAGAGCTCGAGGGTCAGGTCGGTGACCTCTTGGTGGGCCTGGTAGATCGCGGCGGCGTCGCCGGTGACGCTCGGCAGCCGGCCGATCTTGTCCTTCAGGCCGGTCCAGCGCTGGGTGGTGCCGAGGACGTCACCGAGTCGCGCGTCGACCTCGGTCACGCGGGCGGTGGCTGCCGTCACTGACTGCGGCACATCCTTGACGCCCTGCAGCGACGACGCCTGGGACTCGGCGAGCGCGCTGACCAGCGGTGAGAGGGCGGTCAGGTATTCCACGCCCTGCTGCTGGAGCAGGGTCTCGTCCCGCTGTTCCGAGTTGTCGCTCAGGACTCGCAGGAACAGGGCTGCGGTCGGCAGCAGGACGAGGACCGTCAGCACCGCCGCGAGGCTGGAGCGTAAACGGTTTCGCCGGCTGGACACCGAGACTGACATTGCTTTAGTCCTCCGCCATGCACACGCGATGGGCCTATGGTGGCTACCGACGGTAGCCATGAGGGCGCACCGATCTGGGTCAATCTATCCGAGAAAACCTCAGAAAACCCCTTTCCAAGGGTCAGAGTTCGCTCGGCTGATCGGTGGATACGCGACGTCGCCCACTTGGCTGTAGCAACCGCTGAGACGGGGTGAAGCTCCTGTCCAGGCGGGTTCCAAGAACAAAGTGACGCGCGCCGGGCAGATCGTATCCGGACCGCAGGCAGGACGTGAATATGACTTCTACTTCGGATTTGTTACGTCTCGGATACTCGACTTTCACAGTAAGTGCTGCTCTACTCGCGCTCGCGTTACAAATGACTGTGAGTAGTTGATCCCATACGCAAACGAGGGCCTCTCCGTCCCGTTTTGGATACGGAGAGGCCCTAATGACTCAAATCCTGGCCAGTGCCTTTCGGAGCGGATCGAGCCCGAGTGACCCGAGGTCCAGAGCATCGCGGTGGAACGATTTGAGGTTGAAATCACTGCCTTTACGGCGCTTTGCCTCGTCCCGGGCCTGCAGCCAGATCCGCTCGCCGACCTTGTACGACGGCGCCTGCCCCGGCCACCCCAGGTACCGCTTCCACTCGAAGCGCAGCACCTCCTCCGGCTGGCGGGTGTGCGCCCGGAGGAAGTCCCAGCCCAGCTGCGGCGTCCACCGCTCACCCGGGTGAAAGCCGAACGGGTTGTCCCGCGGGATCTCCAGCTCCAGATGCATGCCGATGTCGACGATCACCCGGCACGCGCGGAGCGCCTGGGCGTCGAGCATGCCGAGCCGGTCACCCGGATCGGTGAGGTAACCCAGATCGTCCATCAGCCGCTCGGCGTAGAGCGCCCAGCCCTCGCCGTGTCCCGAACACCAGCACAGCAGGCGCTGCCAGCGGTTGAGCGAGTCGGCCCGCAGCAACGCCTGGCTGACCTGCAGATGGTGACCCGGGACACCCTCGTGGTAGACGGTGGTGACCTCGCGCCAGGTGGAGAAGGATGCCTGCCCCTCCGGCACCGCCCACCACATCCGGCCCGGACGGGAGAAGTCCTCGCTCGGCCCGGTGTAGTAGATCGCGCCGTCGCTGGTCGGCGTGAGACAGCACTCCAGTTTCTGGGCCGGCGGCTCGATGTCGAAGTGCGTCCCGTTCAGCTCGGAGATCGCCCGGTCGGACAGCGCCTGCATCCAGTCCCGGAACTCCTCCTTGCTGCCGATGTTGCGGGCCGGGTCGGCGTCCAGGACGGCGACCGCCTCGTCCACGGTGGCGCCCTTCCCGGCGATCACCGCCGACACGGCGCGCATCTCGCGTTCCAGCCGGTCCAGCTCGTCGAAGCCCCAGAGGTACGTCTCCAGCTGGTCCACCTTGGCGCCGAGGAAGTACTGCGAGCCGAGCGCGTACCGCTCCGGCCCGGCCGCCTCCTTGTCACGTCCCCGCGGGGCCAGCTCCTCCCGGAGGAAGACCCCGAACGCGGCGGTGGCGGCGGTGGCGGCGGCCGCACCGTGCTGCAGCTCGGTGGCGAGCGCGCCGGTCGCCCGGAGCCGGCTCGCCAGGCCCTGGAAGAAACCGTCCCGGGTCGGGTCGGTCCACGCCTCGCACTGCTCGGCCACCGCCAGGAGCTGGGCCCGGGCGCTGATCAGGCCCTTGTCGGCGCCCTCCAGCAGGGTCCGGCGGTACTGCTCCAGGGCGGTCGGGAAGGCGTTGAGCCGGGCCGCGATGTTGGCGACCGCCTCCTCGCCCTCGGTCGGCATCACGTCGAACGTCATCCGCAGGCCGTGCAGCCCACTGGTGATGACGTTGACGTCGGTGGCCGCGTAGCCGGTGTCGTAACGGGTCAGCTCCAGGCCGAGGCGCTCGAGCATCGCCTCCTTGGCGACGTTCTCCGGCTCGTCCACCGGATCGACGGTGTCCAGGTCGTTGATGGTGCGGCGGACCAGCTCGGCCTGGGCGGCGTAGCCCTCCGGCGAGAGGTCGTCGGTCTTGTCGTCGTGGCCGGCGATGCCCACGGCGGTCGCGCCCGTCGGGTTGAGCTCGGCCCACTCGTCCACGTATCGATCGGCGAGTTCGTCAATTCTTCCCACCTCGCCGACCCTACGGGACGAGAGCGTCCGGTAACCGCCGGTTTCAGGCGTGCGAACCGGTCCAGGAGAGCAGCTGCTCGGCCGTCCAGGTGTTGACCACGCGCTCGGCCGGCACACCGCACAGCGCGGCCCGCTCGCACCCGTTGCCCAGCCAGTCCAGCTGACCCGGGGCGTGCGCGTCGGTGTCGATGCTGAACCGGCAGCCGGCCTCCACCGCCACGGTGAGCATCCGTTTCGGCGGGTCCAGCCGGTCCGGCCGGGAGTTGATCTCGATGGCCTTGTCGTGTTCCCGGCAGGCGGTGACCACCCGGTCCAGGTCGAACGTGCTCGGCGGGCGGGTCCGCGACTTCCCGTGCGCGGCGTCGCCCTCGCCGGTGGTGGCGACCTTGCGGCCGGTCATGTGGCCGAGCACGTCCAGGTGCGGGTCGGCGATCGCGGTGAGCATCCGCCGGGTCATCCGCGGCGAGTCGTCGCGCAGCCTGCTGTGCACCGAGCCGACCACCAGGTCGAGCCGGGCCAGCAGCTCGTCCTCCTGATCCAGCGAACCGTCCTCGAGGATGTCCACCTCGATCCCGGTGAGGATGCGGAAGCCGTCCGGCAGCGCCTCGTTGAGCGCGGCCACGTGGTCGAGCTGACGGCGCAGCCGGTCCGCGGTCAGGCCGCGGGCCACGGTGAGTTTCGGTGAGTGGTCGGTGAGCACGAACCACTCGTGGCCGAGGTCGGCGGCGGCCAGCGCCATCTCCTCGATCGGCGAGCCGCCGTCGGACCAGTCCGAGTGCACGTGGCAGTCGCCGCGCAGGGCGGACCGCAGCGCGGCGGCCGCGGCGGGCAGGTCGGTGCCCGCGGTGGCGCTGATCCGGCGCAGGTAGACCGGCTCCTCACCGGCCAGCGACTCGGTGACGCAGCGGGCGGTCACGTCACCCACCCCCGGCAGTTTCGCCAGCGTGCCGGCCTCGGCCCGGGCCCGCAGGTCCTCCGGCGGGGTGGCCGCCACGGTGGCGGCCGCCGACCGGAACGCCCGGACCCGGTAGGTGGCCTCGTTCGCCCGCTCCAACAGGAACGCGATGCGCCGCAGATCGGCGACCGGGTCACGCGACGTCATACCTGCCACCTTATGGCCCCGAAAGGATCTTGCTGGGTGTATATCGAGGCCGGTATCTTCCCACCGCTGTCCGGGCTCTTCGGGCAGGTCAACGGGGAGAAAAGAATATGTCTACGGCCATGCGCGCCGGTTTGTCCGTCGTGATGCTCGTCGGTTTCTACGTACTCGGCCTCGTCCAGTTCGCCGCCGCCCTGCTCGGCGTCCTCTGGATCTGGGGCCACTTCAGCGGCCTCGCCGCCGCCAAGTTCAGCTGGATCCTGCTCGGCGCGGTCGGCGCGATCGCGGCCGGACTCTGGCGGGCGCTCCGGGCCCGGCCCGACGAGCCGCACGGCCTGATCCTCACCCCCGAGCAGGCGCCCGAGCTGTGGGCCACGGTCCGGGAGATGGCCGACGAGGCCGGCACCCGAGCCCCGGACGAGATCCGGCTGGTCCCCGAGGTCAACGCGGCGGTCAGCGAGGACACCAGGCTGCTCGGCCTGATCGCCGGGACCCGCCGCCTCTACATCGGCATGCCGCTGCTCCAGACGTTCACCGTCGACCAGATGCGCTCGGTGCTCGCCCACGAGCTCGGCCACTACTCCGGGTCGCACACCCGGATGGCGGAGATCGCCTACCGCGGGCGGCTCGCCATGCACGAGACCCTCAGCCGGGTCGGGAAGTGGAACGTCTTCGGCTGGGTCTTCAAGGGGTACGGCTACCTGTATCTGCTGGTGAGCAACGCCGTCGGCCGTCGCCAGGAACTCGAGGCGGACCTCGCGTCGGTCCGGGTCGCCGGTGTCGACGCCGCCGTCAGCACCATGCGGGACCTGCCGGTCGTCGCCTCCGCCTGGAACTTCTACTTCGGAAACTACGTCGCGTACGGGTGGGAGATCGGGTACGCCCCGGACGACATCTTCGGCGGGTTCGGCCGGCTGTACGCCGCCCGTACCGAGGAACTGGCGGAGTTGCGCGACGAGGAACCGGACTCGGAGACGTCCCGCTGGGACTCGCACCCGGCGCCCGGCGAGCGGATCGCCGCCATGCGGGCCGCACCGGCCTCCGAACACCCGACCGACGGCCGTCCCGCCTCGGTGCTGCTGCCCCAGCTCGGCGGCGCCGCCCTGGAACTGCAGAGCGAGGTCATCGACTTCGGTACGCGTACCGTCCTGTCCTGGCCCGACTTCACCGCCGCCTCACTGATCGCGATCGGTCAGCGCCGTGCCGACCGGGTGTTCCGTGCGGCCGCCCGCCGGCTGGGGGTCCCGGAGGCCGGACTCGCCGAGGTGCTCGGCCTGGTCGAGGCCGGCCGTCTCGGTGAGCTGGCCGCCGAGTTCGCCCCGAACGTGAGCCGCGAGGAGGCGGCCACCCGGTTCGCCGCCGTGCTCGACGACCTGTTCGAGCTGGCCGCGGTACGTTCCGGCGCGGCCGTCTGGAAGCACTCGTGGTCCGAGCCGGCCCGGCTGGTCGACGCGGCCGGCGAGCCGGTCGACTACAGCCCGATCGCGAAGCTGGCGGTCGCCCCGGAGACGCTCGGTGAGGCCCGGGCGAAACTGGCCGAGGCCGGCATCGAGGTCGCGGCGGCCCGGGTGGTCGAGACCAAGGCCACCGCGAGCGGCGCGGACGTGATCGGCGCGCTGCCCAACGTGCGGGCCGGCGACGACGAGACCGACCTGATCCTGCTGACCCGCGGCATGGTGCTGGTGCCGGCCCCGAAGGACACCAACGAGGGCGAGAAGCGGGTGGCGGCGCTGGTCGCGGCCGGGCCGGAGCGGCTGGCCGCGCACTACCGCTTCGTGGCGTACGAGGACGTGGCGGCCGCACAGATCGTCAAGACGGTGCCGATGAACGTGGTGCTGAGCCTGCACGACGGCACCTCGCTGACCCTCAAGGAGCGCTGGACCAGCGACACGATCGGGGACAGCCGGGACATCTTCGAGAAGGTCCTGAACCGGATCAACGAGCGCGCGAACGCCTAGGGCCGGCATTACTGTCGTCGGATGCGGACGATCGATTGGGTGAACGGGGCCGTCGAGATCATCGATCAGACGGCCCTCCCCGGTGAACTGCGGATTCTCCGGCTGCACACGGTGGGGGAGCTGATCGCGGCCATCCAGTCGCTGGCGGTCCGGGGTGCTCCCGCGCTCGGTGTGGCCGGGGCCTTCGGGGTCGCCCTGGCGGCCCGGATCCACGCCGACGACCCGGCCGCGCTCGAGGCGGCCGTCCACCGGATCGAGAACGCCCGGCCGACCGCGGTCAACCTGGCCGGTGGCGCCCGGCGTGCCGCGGGCCGGCTCGGGCAGGGACCGGACGCGGTGCTGGCCGAGGCGTGCGCGATCCGGGACTCCGAGATCGCCGCCTCCGAGGCGATGGCGGCCCGCGGCGCGGATCTGGTGACCGAGCTGTGCGGGGAGCGGGCCCGGCTGCTGACCCACTGCAACACCGGCGCGCTGGCCGCGGTGACCGTCGGCACCGCCCTCGGGGTGGTCGGCGAGCTGCACCGGCGGGGCCGGCTGGGCGGGGTGATCGCCAGCGAGACCCGGCCGCTGCTGCAGGGCGCCCGGCTCACCTCCTGGGAGCTGAGCAGCTGGGGCGTCGAGCACCGGGTGGCGGTGGACTCGGCCGGCCCGTTCCTGATGGCCCGCGGCGAGGTGGACGCGGTGATCCTGGGCGCCGACCGGATCTGCGCCGACGGCGACGTGATCAACAAGATCGGGTCGTACTCGCACGCTCTCGGCGCCCGTCGTGCCGGCATCCCGTTCATCGTGGTCGCGCCGGAGTCGACGGTCGACGTCGCGACCGCCACCGGCGCGGACGTGGAGATCGAGGACCGTGGTTCGGCCGAGGTCACCGCGTGGAGCGAGGCGGTGAACCCGGCGTTCGACGTCACCCCGCACGACCTGGTGACCGCGATCGTCACCGACCGGCGGGTGATCCGGCTCGACCACGGCGAGAAGCTCTAGGACTTCGTCCAGGGCTTGAGCCAGGCGGTCTCCGGCCACCCCTCGGCGGCCGCCATCAGCGGGTACGCGGAGGCCCCGTCGACGGTCTCCCGGATGACGTCGGCGTGCCCGGTGTGCCGTGCGGTCTCCTGGATCAGGTGCAGCAGCACCCACCGCAGGGACCAGAAGTCGGCGTCCCGCGGGTTCCACGGCACCGAGTGGTCGATCGGCACCGGGTGATCGAGATCGGCCAGCCCGGTGACGGTCTTCTCGGTCTCGGCGGCGATCCGGTCGTACCCGGAAAGGATCTCCTCGATCGTCTCGTCCTCGGCCATCACGAAGTTCGCGGCGTAGGCCGCGTAGTCCACCGGCTGCGCCTCGCCGCGCACGGTGGTCATCCAGCTCTCCTCGGTCGCCGCGCAGTGCTTGATCAGCCCGGCGACGCTGAGCGTGCTGGCCGACGGGGTGGCTCGCAGCTGCTCCGGCGTGAGTCCGAAAGCGGTCAGCCGCAGCACGTAGCGCATCTGGGCGAGGTAGGCGAGCAGACCATCCTGCTCATCGGTGACGGGACGGACCTGACCAGGCATGACGGGCTCCTTCGTGGGTGTCTGCACACCACGCTAGGAGCGATTGCGGCCACTTTCCGGCCGCAGGGCGAGAACGTCGCCGTCGCCCACCGATGTCACCCATCCGCCGGACCGTCCGAGCGCCAGCAGCGGCTCGATCTCGGTCACGACGGTCTCCGGACGGCCCGGTGCGGCCGGCCACGCCTTGCGGGCCCGCTCGCCCGGCTCCAGGTGCGGGATCAGGGCCGACACCGGATCGCCGGTCGACAGCGCGTCCGCCATCGCGGTGAGGTCGTCGATGATCGATCGCAGTCGTCGATGCACCGCGCTCGCGTTGCCCCCGCACATCGCCGCGGTCAGTGCGGCGCGCGTCGCCGCCACCCGGGTGCCGTCCCGGAAGGAACCCGCCGCGAGCGCGCCGGCCAGCGGATCCGCCGCGATCGGCGCGGCCAGCGCCGCAGCCACCAGGTGTGGCACATGACTGATGCCGGCCACCGCGTCGTCGTGCTCGTCGGCGGTCACCGGCACCACCCGCGCGCCCATCCCGGTGAACAGCCGGGCCAGCGTCAGCCAGTCGCCCAGGTCGGTGCCGTGCGGCTCCAGGCAGAGCACCCAGGCACACCCGGTGAACAGATCAGGATCGGACGCGGCGAACCCCGAGGTCTCCTTGCCGGCCATCGGGTGCCCACCCACGAACCGGCGGATCCCGTGTTTCGCCATCAGGTCCCGCACCGGGCCCTTCACCGAGGTCACATCGGTCACCAGGCCGTCGTGCCCGGCAAGCTCCGGCAGCACCTCGTGCAACACCGTGAGGGGTACGCCCACAACAGTCACGTCGGCGCCCTCGACCGCCGCGCCCACCGTCTCGGCGACCCGGTGACCGGCCGCGCGGGCCGCCTCCCGGGTCGCCGGGTCCACGTCGAAGCCGGTCGTCTCGTGGCCGGCCGCCGCGGAGGCCCGCAGCAGCGAGCCGCCGATGAGACCGAGACCGATCACTGCTGTCCGCATCGTCACGCCTTGCAGTCGTTCTTCTTCTCCCAGGCGGCGACGGTCGCGACCGGGCTCTTCCGGCCGCCGTTGCGCCACGACTTGAGGAACGTCGCCGGCCAGATCACCCCGCGCCGCACCTTCCAGTCGCCGGTCTTCGCGCACGGCGGCGAGATGCCGTAGTGCACGTGGCAGACGTTGTTGGCGTTGCCGGTCTTGCCGCTCCTGCCGAGCAGCTGGCCGGCGGTCACCCGGACGCCCGCCTCGATGCCGGACTGCACCTTGCTCAGGTGCGAGCCGTAGTAACGCACGCCGTCGTCACCGAGGATCGAGACCGACAGACCACCGTTGTTCGGACCGTCGGCGCTGCCCTCGACGTAGTTGTCCGCGCGGCTCGTCTCCAGAACCACGCCGCTGGTGGTGGCGACGAAACGCTCACCGCAGTCGACGAAGATGTCGGTCGCCGGGTACTTCGAGTGGGTGGTGTGGAAATCCACGTTCGACGCGTCCACCGGGAAGACGTACTTCACCTCGGTGGTCGCCGGCGGCGCCGGGGACGTGCTCGGCGGGGCGGAGGAGGTGGCCGGGTCGGCGGTGGTGGCGCTCGGCGCGGGCACGGCGGCCGATCCGGCCGCCGGGGCCGAGGCCGGGGTGCTCCCCGAGGGCTGCACGAACAGCGGCGTGGAGGCCGTGGAGACCGCACCGCCGGAGGAGCCGCAGGCGGTCAGGCAGACAGCCGCGGCGGTCAGGCCGGAGAGGGTACGGAGGAATCGCACCGCGCCATCCTGACAGAACCCGGGACGGTCCGCCGACCTCGCGACGATCCTCACCGGCCGGCGCCACGACGGCGCCGGTGTGGCTACGCTGCATCGAGGGACGCGAGACCGGCCGTGTGAACGGCGGAGAGGGGCGACGGATGGCCGACGGGCAGCAGGGCCCCTGGACGACGGCCGCCCCGCCGGCGGGTTACCTCCCGCCACCGCAGCGGCCGCTTCCGCAGTCCGCGCCGTTCGCCGTGCCGCCACCGCGCCCGGTCTACCGCGAGGTGCACCGGGTGACGGCCCTGCCGGTGCTCGCCGGGCTGGCCGGCACCACGGCCTGGTTCGTCCTCTTCGGCGCCCTCGGCGGCTCCCTCATGTCGTACGCGTGGTGGACGATCGGCGCCGCCGCGAGCGCCTGGCTGGTGGCCGTGGTCCTGAGCCTGCTCGGCGATCGCGGGGTGGCCGTCGGCATCGCCGTGGCCAGCGGTTTCGGCCTGTCCCTGGCGATGGTGTTCGTGGCCCTGCGCTGGATCGGGACGTACGACTTCCCGCTGTGGTGAAGCGGCGCGCTCATCGACCCTTGACGAAAGCCGCACGACTCCTTCACGCTCGGCACCATGGCCCCCTCGCCGTACCGGCTCGACCCGGAACGCTGCCGCCGCCGGCTGGAGCTGCTGGCGGCTCTCGCCCACGCCAAGTCGGTGCGTGATTCCAACCCCTTCCAGCGGGTGCACGGCATGCGGTTGCGTGAGCTGATCGCCACGCGGCGTCGCCCCGCCAACTGACTTGACCTCCCTCAAGGCGTGGCGCGATGCGCCCGCCGCGCCACCCGCTACCGTCAGGCGCTGAGGAACAAGAGTCGTGTTGGGGGAATCGTGTCGATTTTCGCTGCCGCCGTCGCCCGGGGCAAGAGCGGTTGGACGGCGTCGGAGCTGGAGCTTTCGGGCCTGGCGGACATCGACGAGGTCGTGGACGCATTGCGGGACACCGAGGCGGACGCGGATCTCGCGTTGCTGTTCGTCGAGAGCGATGACGAGTACCTTGCGATCCTTCGCCTGGACGAGGGCGAGGACCTGAGGGTCTTCGGTTCGGACTCCGCCTACGCGGAGGAGTCGCGGATCGGTGCGGTGCTGCTGGGTGAGGTGGAGAACCCGGCGCTCGGTGTGGACGACCTGGCCACCACCGACGACGAGGACAACGGCACCCCGGTCGATCCGGACGCCGACCCGGTCGGTGACGCCGAGCTGCTTGCCGATCTGGGGGTGACCGCGCAGCGCCTGCTGGCCCTGTGCGGCATGGAGGGCATGCTGCCGTCCGACATCACCGCCGAGATCTGCCAGAGGATCGGCTGTGGTGACGAGATGGAGGAGTTGCGCGAGGCGTGAACCGTCGCGTGCGACACGAGGAATGGATGCGGCGGGCGATGTCCGTCGCGTCCTCCTCGCCGGAGGACGTCCCGGTCGGGGCGATCGTGCTCGGGCCGGACGGCGCCGAGATCGCGGCGGCCGGGAACGAACGGGAACTCACCGGTGACCCCACCGCGCACGCCGAGGTGCTGGCGCTGCGCCGGGCGGCGGAACGGCTCGGCACGTGGCGTCTGGAGGGCTGCACGCTCGTCGTGACGCTGGAGCCGTGCACGATGTGTGCCGGGGCGATCGTGCTGGCCCGGATCGCCGTCGTGGTCTTCGGCGCCTGGGAGCCGAAGACGGGCGCGGTGGGCTCGCTGTGGGACGTGGTGCGCGACAACCGGCTCAACCACCGGCCCGAGGTGTACGCCGGCGTACTGGAGTCCGAGTGCGCGCGGCAGTTGCGGGACTTCTTCCGCTGAGAGCGCGGTGGACCACCTCGGCCCGTGCGGGCGAGGTGGTCCGGCCGTACCCCGGAGGACTTAAGCGATGGCGGTCGCGAGACCGATCTTGACCATGTTGCTGAAGCCCTTCTCGCGCTGTGCCGAATCCATCGCCTCGCCACGCTTGATGTGGTCGCTGACGGTGAGGACGGTCAGGGCCTTCGCGCCGTAGCGGGCGGCGATCGTGTAGATCGCGGCGGACTCCATCTCGACCGCGAGCACGCCGTAGTCGGCCAGCGAGTCGTAGAGGTCGGGGCGGTCGGTGTAGAAGGCGTCGGCGGCCAGGATCGGGCCGACCCGGATCGGGGTGCCCTGCGCCTCGGCGGCCTCGACCGCGGTGCGCAGCAGGCCGAAGTCGGCCACCGGGGCGTAGTCGATCAGGCCGTCGAACCGGGACCGGTTCATGTTGGAGTCGGTCGCGGAGCCGATCGCGGCGACCACGTCACCCAGGTGCAGGTCGGGTGCGAGCGCGCCGCAGGAACCGATTCTGATCAGCGACTTCACGCCGTAGTCGTTGATCAGCTCGTGGGTGTAGATGGAGGCCGACGGCATGCCCATGCCGGAGCCCTGCACCGAGACCCGGACGCCCTGCCAGGTGCCGGTGAAGCCCAGCATCCCGCGGACCTCGGTGTAGCAGACCGCGTCCTCGAGGAACGTCTCGGCGATCCACTTCGCCCGCATCGGGTCACCGGGCAGAAGCACCCGCTCGGCGATGTCTCCCGGCTTGCCGCCGATGTGCACGCTCATGCCAGATCTCCGTTTCGGTAGTTCATGTCGCCGATCTTGCCAGGTCAGCGCGGTGGCGCAGGGTTATGGGTGACCCGGCGTCAAGCGCGCTCCGGCGTCAGGTAACGTACGTACCGGTGGCGTGTCCGAGCGGCCTAAGGAGCACGCCTCGAAAGCGTGTGAGGGTTTACGCCCTCCGAGGGTTCAAATCCCTCCGCCACCGCCAAACCGGAAGCCCGGTCCGTCGAGGACCGGGCTTCCGGCTTTTCCGGGCCGGTTCGGCTCGTTGATTACCCTCCGTGTTTCTCGGCGGGTTCCCCCACACGCACGATCGGTGGATCGGCCGTTCGGTCGTTCTCCATGATCAGCGGTGCTCTTGTAACGTATGTGTTTCCTGGGGGTATCACATTGCTCGGTCACCGAGAGTGCTCGATCGGGGACGGCCCTGCGACGTAGGGTGTAGCGCAAGTCACCGGAGCCAATTACACCGGATCAGACAATGTGGTTCCGACCGGGCGGCGAGAAACTTTCACAGGATCGCCCCACCCAGATACTTCGATATGTGTCCTAGATTTGTCACGTGAGAGTTGAGCATCACTGGTGGAATGGGGACCTCCGTCTTCAGCGGCGGGACGTCTACGTCCGCACGGACGGCGTCAGCTGGGAGGTCGAGGCACAGTTGGGCGGCCCCGACGGGAAGTCCAAGGTGCAACAGTGTCCCGGCCGGGCATCCGCGATGATCCTGGCCGACGCGTGGCGTGGTCCACGCTGGCGGTGGCGCGAGCTCTGACCGAGCCCGCCAAGAGCCTGGGCTGCGCCGTTCCTGCTTGACTGTCTCGGCCAGCCTTACGAGAGAGCCGGACCCGAACGGGTCCGGCTCTCTCGTGCATTCCTGCGCCGGCGTCGTGCTTCCGGGCGCCCGCGGTCCATGATCCCGACGCACGCTCTGTCCGATGTGTGGCGAAATAATGGATCTAGGCTGAGTTCCCATCGACGGGTAGGAAGCCATCACCATGCAGGCCACAGTCACCGATCACCGCTCCGACGTCGCCGTGCTGCACCTTCGCGGCGAGTTGGACGCCGACACCGCGGCGCAACTCCAGCGCGAGCTCGACGTCCTGCTGGAGCGCCCGGTGCCGAGAATCGTCGTGGACCTCACCGCACTGAAGTTCTGCGACTCGATCGGGCTGAGCGCGTTCATCACCAGCAAGGAGGTGATCGCGGCGCGCGGCGGCTGGTTGAGCTTCGCGGCGGCCAGCCCGTTCCTGGCGCAGCTGATGGAGACGGTCGGTCTAGCCCGTTATTTCGCTATTTTTCCTGAGGTGGACGACGCCATAGCGGCCGCCCAACTGTGAGTGTCCTGTGAGGTCGTTACGGGTCCGTAGTCGCCTCCGGCCTGGATCTTCCCGCATCATGGGACATCAATAGGCGGACATTGACTCCGATGACAAGATCCGTGCTACATGGACACGCACGGGGGAGTCGTCGTGAGACGCACAGTGGCCGCATGGATCGGTGCGGCTTTGACATCGGGTTTCCTGGTCGGCATACCGGCCGCTCAGGCCGCCGCCGCTCCGGTCGCCCGGGTCGACATTCCGGCGAACTGCACACCGGTCTCCGACCAGGGCCTGATCGACGGCGGATACCGCGGATCGCTCGCTGAGGGCGAGACGGACTGCCTGACACTCGACACACCGGCCGGCGCACGGATCAACGTGCTGACGGCCTGGCGGATCTACCGCGGCGCCGAGGTCACCACCGCCGTGGTCGACGCCGACGGTGCCGCCGCCTGCAGCGGCACCAACTGCACGCTGAGCGGGCCGGCACCGTACCGGGTGCTGGTCACGGCCGGCGCGGGCGGTGGCAGCGTCGACGACTACGGCGTGGCCGTCCAGCGGATGGACCAGCTCGGCGACTGCGCGGTCCTGCCCCGCGGTGGATACGGCGACACCGTCGGCGCGACCCCGCGGTTCGGCGCCGACCGGTTCGCCACCTGCTACACCATCCCGGCCTCCGCGCAGGCGACCTCCGAGATGGTCAGCATCGCGACGCTGACGACCACGGACGTCGCGCCGCGGGCCGGAGTCGCCCTGACAGTTCGGGACAGCGCCGGCACGATCGTCTGCGGCAACGCCTCGTCGGACGTGGCGGCACGGGTCGCCACCAAGACCTTCCGGTGCCGCTTCGACGCCGGCAAGGCGTACACCGCGGTGCTGGTCAGCAATCGCTACGACGCGACCTTCCGGATCACCCGCAAGCCGACCGTCGGCGCCGCCTGCCAGACCGTCGGCACCACGCTCGGCGGGCCGGCCACCACCGGCGCCCGCACCGCCACCGACGACCTCGCCTGCTACCGGTTCCCGGCCACGGCGAAAGCCAGCTACTGGGTCTCCGGCGGCGGCTGGGTCACCGACGGCACCGGCGCCTTCAAATGCACCAGCACCCCATGCCGGGTCACCGGATCCAGCTCCTACCAGGTGATCATGCCGGCCGGCGCGGTCGGCGGATACCGGCTGAACACCTGGAACCTGGGCACCCCGGACCAGCCCGCCGAAGCCTGCACCCGCCAGCTCACCGGAGCGCCCGGCGGATTCGGGCCGTTCACCGGGACGCTCGACGCGAGCCGGACGGCGTACTGCGCGGCGGTGCCGCTCAACGAGCCGACCCACCGGTTCGCGCTGACCGCCACCAACACCGGAGGCGGCAGCGAGCTCCCGGAGACGTACTACCTCAAGGCCACCGACAGCACGGACAGCTCTCCGCTGCCCTGCGACCGGGCCTGCGGCATCGACAACCAGTCCGGGTACGGCCTGCTGCTGATCACCGCCGGCGCGAGCACCGCGACGATCCCGTTCCGGGCGACCACCACCTGCGAATACCAGCCGTGCGCCGACGAGCCGTTCAGCGTGACGATGGTCGACCAGCCGGACACGATCAACGACAACCCGGTGCCGCTGTACTTCGTGGGCACCTCCTTCGACCCGGCCGACCGGGTCGTCCTGACCCGCGCCGGCCAGAAGCCGATCACCGCGGTGGTCCGGAACGTCAACAACTTCCGCACCGCGCTCACCGTCGAAGCCGACATCACCGAGGCGCAGGCGGGAACCTGGGACGTCACGGTCACGTCCGGCCTGCGGGGCACCACGGCGACGCTGAAGGGCGCGGTCCGCGTCTCGGCCGCACTGCTGCGTTCGACCAAGGCGCCGACGATCAGCGGGACCGTCCGGGTCGGCGCCACCGTGAAGGCGGTCACCGGCACCTGGACCCCGGCGGCGACGTCCTACACCTACCAGTGGACGTCGAACGGCGCGGCCATCAAGGGGGCTACCGGGGCGGCGTACGCCATCCCCGCCGCCCAGCGCGGCAAGCGCCTCGGGGTGACCGTGACCGCCAAGCGCACCAACCGTGGATCCTCCGCCGTGGCCTCGGCCGCGACGACGGTGGCCTACGGCATCGCGCCGGCCGCGACCAAGAAGCCGAAGATCACCGGCACGGTCAAGGTGGGCAAGAAGGTGAAGGTCTCGGTGGGTGCCTGGTCGCCCTCGGCGACCTCTTACGCGTACGAGTGGAGGGTCGCCGGCAAGGTCGTCGCCCGCACGTCCACGCTGACCCTGAAGAAGGCCTGGTCCGGCAAGAAGCTGACGGTGACCGTGATCGCCAGGCGCACCGGCCACACCGACGGCAAGGCGGTCAGCGCGACCGTGACGGTCAAGAAGAAGTAGCGCACCGCACCGACACAGAAGGCGAGGGCCGGCTCCGATCAGGAGCCGGCCCTCGCCCGCACTGTTTTCGTGACCGAGAATAGTCCCGGGCTTTCTCGCTGCCGGTGCCCACCCGCTCACCGCACGCGAACCCGAAGGTGGTAGTGACTCGCTGTCAGAAGGCTCTGCTGCTCTTCAGGCCGAGATGCAGGGCCAAGGCGTCGCGGAGTGGTTCGTGCAGGCTGTTCGGAAGGCGCCCGAGCTGCCGCCCGATGCGCGCGACGTCGACAGCCCGGATCTGTTCCACCTGAATCTTGGACTCGGTCGAGAGGCCTGTCATATCGTGATCGGCGGCGATCAGCACCTGGAACGGATAGACCTTACTGACGTTCGAGGTGATCGGTGCGACCGTGACGACGCCGCGCCCCCACCGCTCCGCCGCCTGGTTGGCGCCGTCGTTACTGACGACCACCGCGGGCCGAACCTTGTCGGCCTCGCTGCCGACCACGGGGTTCAGATCGACTCGCACGATGTCGCCCCACTTCATGACAAGGGTCCGTCGGCGGTCGTGGCATCCCACAGCTCGGCGTCAGGTGAGTCGTGCCATTCGGAGAACGCCGCCGCGTACTGATCGGCGAGTTGCCGGTCACGCAGAAGGGCGACGGCCTCGTGAAGGGTTGCCGACCGGTTCGTCCCCTGCTCGTCGAGGAACCTGACATCCTCCTCAGGGAGGCTGACGCTAATCTTCATAGCAGGATGCTACTTGCGGTAGGACCAAGATTGCCACCGCGGCGAAGGTGGCGGACACAGCAAGAAGGCCGGACCCTGGGGGTCCGGCCTCACTCGTGTTGCTGGCGGAGGATACGAGATTCGAACTCGTGAGGGGTTTCCCCCAACACGCTTTCCAAGCGTGCGCCCTAGGCCACTAGGCGAATCCTCCGTGGGCCAGAGTACAGACCTTCGTACGTTAGCTCACGCACGGGGGTCCCACTCGGGGGCTGATCTCGGAGAGGGTAAGGTGGCGGGCAGCCCCTCGTGCGGCGTGTATCTCGTGAACCTCCCCAGGGCCGGAAGGCAGCAAGGATAAGCGGGCTCTGACGGGTGCACGAGGGGTCCTTTGCGTTCCGGCGCGGGTCCACGGCAGCGGGACAGTGTTGGTTCTTGTCGTACCCCCGGCGGACAATGGCGCGGTCGTTGAGAGGGGTCGGAGTGGCACTCGCGCTCTACCGGAAATACAGGCCGCGCACGTTCGCCGAGGTCATCGGTCAGGAACACGTGACCGAACCGCTGTCGCAGGCGCTGCGCAGCGGGCGGCTCAACCACGCCTACCTCTTCTCCGGCCCCCGCGGCTGCGGCAAGACCTCGAGCGCCCGGATCCTGGCGCGCTCGCTCAACTGTGAGCAGGGTCCCACGCCCGACCCATGCGGCGTGTGCGGCTCCTGCAAGTCGCTGGCCACCGACGGCGCCGGATCGATCGACGTCATCGAGATCGACGCGGCCAGCCACGGTGGTGTCGACGACGCCCGCGAACTGCGCGAGAAGGCGTTCTTCGCGCCGGCGAACAGCCGCTACAAGATCTACGTGATCGACGAGGCGCACATGGTCTCGTCGGCCGGCTTCAACGCGCTCCTCAAGCTGGTCGAGGAGCCGCCCGACTTCGTGAAGTTCATCTTCGCCACCACCGAGCCCGACAAGGTCCTCGGTACCATCCGCTCGCGCACCCACCACTACCCGTTCCGGCTGATCCCGCCCGCGGTGCTGCGTCCCTACCTGCAGCAGCTCACCGAAGCCGAGGGCGTGCACGTCGACCCGGCGGTGTTCCCGCTGGTGGTGCGGGCCGGCGGGGGCAGCGCCCGGGACACCCTGTCGGTCCTCGACCAGTTGATCGCCGGTGCCGGCGACGACGGCGTGAGCTACCCGCGGGCGGTCGCCCTGCTCGGCGTCACCGACGTCGCCCTGATCGACGAGATGTGCGACGCGCTGGCGGCGGCCGACGGCGCCGGCGCCTACGCCGCGATCGACCGGGTCGCCGAGGCCGGCCACGACCCCCGCCGCTTCGCCTCCGACCTGCTGGAACGCCTCCGTGACCTGATCGTCCTGCAGCAGGTGCCGGACGCGGTCGCCAAAGGGCTGATCGACGGCCCGGCCGACCAGCTCGAGGCGATGACCTCGCAGGCCTCCCGGATGGGCCCGGCGATGCTGTCCCGCTGCGCCGACATCGTGCACACCGGCCTGGTCGAGATGCGCGGGACGACCGCACCGCGCCTGCTGCTCGAGCTGATCACGGCCCGCATGCTCCTGCCCGGTGCGGACGACTCGATGGGCGCTCTGCTTCAGCGGCTGGACCGCTTGGAGCGGGGGATGGTGCTTCCGGCGGCCTCCGGGGGTGGCGGTGAGCTGTCGTCAGCGAGTCTGCCGGCGGCTGCGGCTGGTTCCGGCGTTGGGCCGGTCGCCGGTTCGGGGCTGCCCGCCGGTGGTGGCGGCGTCGCGAGTGGTGGCGGCGCCCCAGGTGGTGGTGCCGGTGGTGGACTGGCTGCTGCGAAGGCTGCGGCCAGGGCTGCCGCCTCGGGTTCGGGTTCGGGCACGCGGCGTCCTGCGGCTCCGGGTGGGCGGCCTGCATCTTCCGCCGTGCCTACGTCTCCGGCTGCGCCTGCGATGACGACAGCCGCTCCGGCGGGCGCGCCCACGGGTTCGGCGGACGGCTCGGCGGCTTCGGGGAACGACGGCGTTTCGGCGGAGCCGGTCGCCGGGGGCGGTGCTCCGGGCGACGACGCTTCGGTCTCTTCCGGTGGCTCGGCCTCTCCTTCGGGGTCGGACTCCTCTGCCGGGCAGGTCTCTTCCGGGGCCGGCTCGGGGGCGTCCGGCGAGCAGGACGGGCATCCGGTCGCCGGTGGTCGTCCGGCCGGGGTTGCCCAGGCCTCGGGTGACTACGACGACGAGCCGCCGTGGGACGAGGAGCCGCCGGAGCCTGTCGAGGCCGCGAGTTCGCCCGAATCGCGGCTGGCCCGGGTCCGTGACGCCTGGCAGACCCTCAGCGGGCAGCAGGACCTGGTCAGCAAGATGAAGCAGGGCGGTATCGCCATCCGCGACCTCGACGGTGACACGGTGGTCTTCACCGCACCGACGGCGCGCTATGCGGAGCGTTTCCTCGAGTTCCGGGAGAAGATCAGCGAGGCGTTGAGCAGCGTCGTCGCCGGTTCATGGCAGATCCGCTGCGAGATCGTCGACCCGAACGCGCCGGTGGCCGCCCGCAACGCCGGTGGCCGCAACACCGCACCGTCCCGCGACCAGTCGACGGGCCGCCGGATGCCGGAGGGCCGCACGTCCGGGCAGGCGGCCTCCGCCGCACCCGAGCACAACACCGGCCGGACCGAATCCCGCCCGTCCCGCTCGCCGCGCGCACCCGCCGCCGACAGCGACGACGAAGGCTGGCCGGTACCGGCCCGCCCAGCACCCGACCATTCGACATCTGACCGCTCAGCACCTGACCGCTCAGCGCCTGACCAGTCTCGGTCCGGCGGCGCTTCGGCAGGGTCGGCGGCTCGATTCGCGGGCCAGGGCTTCGGAGCCGGTGCGACTCAGGGCAGCCCGTTCGGAAGCGCTGTTGCCGGCGTTTCGCCGGGCGGCGGCTTCGCTGTGTCCGCGGGCGGTGCTTCCGCCATGTCCGCGGGCGGTGCTTCCGCTGTTTCTGCGGGCGGCGACTCCGACTGGCCGGAACCGGTCCGGCCGGACAGTGCCACCCCGCAGCGGGCTGTTCCGGTGGATGACGACGGCTGGCCCGAACCGGTCAAGCCGGGCACCGGAGCTTCCGGCAAGGGCGCGTCCGGGCTCGCGAAGCCGATCGAGTCTTCGGAGATCGGTGGCAGGGCTGCGGCCTTCGACGATGCCGGGACTTCCCATGCCGTGGGTGCTTCCGATGCTGACGAAGACCCCTACGCTTCCGGAACATTCGGTGCTTCCGAGGCTTCTGGCGGTGTCAGTGCTGCTGGTGCCGGGTTCGAAGCTGGTGACACCGGTGATTCCGGTTCGGCAGTGGGGGCGGGTTCGGCGGGCGGAACGAGTTCCGGGTCGGTGACAGGCTCGGGGCCGTCGTCGGCTGCTCGGCCGGCATCGGGGTTGGGCGGTGGCTCGGCGTTCGGCGGAGCGGCCGTTTCGATGTCGCCAGCGTCTTCGGCACTGCCGTCTTCGGCACCGCCGGCAGCATCGGGATCGGCGTCGGCAGCACCGGTGTCGGGATTGGCAGCATCGACGTCGGCAGCACCGGTGTCGGGATCGGCATCGGCGGGGGCGCCTTCAGCGCCGGGGGCCGGCTCGGCCGGTGGTCCGGCTGCTGCGGCTGCTGCCGTGGCGCGGTCGGCTCAGGGGGCTGCTGCGGCGGCACGGCCTGCACAGGCCTCACCTGCTGCCGCTGCGTCGGGGGCGGCGGGGCCGGGGGCGCCGGTTCGCTCCGCCGCCATGGAGGCTGCCCGGGCGGCTGCCCGTGGGGGCGGCGTCGGCGGTGGAACCGGTCAGGGGGCCTCGGCGGCGCGTGCTGCGCTGGCCAACGCCCGCAACGCACCTCCGGGCCGGCCGGCGGATTCGACGGGACCGAACACCGGTAATGCGCCCGGCAGTTCCGCCTGGTCCGACGGCACGCCTACCGAGGAAGCGCCGTACGACCCCGAGTACGACGGGGCGCCCTCCGGTGGCTTCCAGGGCTTCGATCCGGGGGACGAGCCCACCGACGACGTGATCGACGAGAAGACGGCCCGGCTGAGCGGCGAGGCGCAGGCCATGCAGCTTCTGCGCGACGCGTTCGGGGCCGAGAAGATCGGCGAGCTCTGACCGTTCCGGACCAGCTGACACCAGATCACTACGCCTTCCCGGTCTGACGCCTTCGGCCACTGCACCGGCCACGAGGACGTCCTCCGGACACCTTTCGCAGTCGGGGTCTGTCTGCGTGGTGACTTCGGGCGCTCAGCGCGGCCGAAATCACCACGCCCCACAGCAGTGTGGTGATTTCGGGTGGTCAGCGTGCCCGAAGTCACCACGCAGACAGGTGTCCAGCCTCGCCCCACGCCGGACCCACCCCGCCCCGCACCACCCCGCACCACCCCACCCCTCCCCGCCCCGCCCCGCGCACCCCGCCCCGTCCCCCGCGCGGCTCGGCGCGGCTCGGCGATCTTGGTGCGTCGACCGCCGCCCGCGATGGTTGGCGCACCAAGGTCCACGTGACGTGGCGTGGCGGCCCTCGCCGACTGAGCGGACTTCGCCAGGGTGGGCCCGTCTCGTCCCGTCCCGTCTCGTCCCGTCTCGTCCAGTCCAGTCCTGTCCTGTCCCGTCCCGTGCGGTTCGGTTCGGTGCGCCGATCTTGGTGCGTCGACCGCCGCCCGCGATGGTTGGCGCACCAAGGTCCACGTGACGTGGCGTGGCGGTCCTCGCCGACTGAGCGGACTTCGTCAGGGTGGGCCCGTCTCGTCCCGTCTCGTCCCGTCCCGTCTCGTCCCGTCTCGTCCCGTCCTGTCCCGTCTCGTCCAGTCCAGTCCTGTCCCGTCCCGTGCGGTTCGGTTCGGTGCGCCGATCTTGGTGCGTCGACCGCCGCCCGCGATGGTTGGCGCACCAAGGTCCACGTGACGTGGCGTGGCGGCCCTCGCCGACTGAGCGGACTTCGCCAGGGTGGGCCCGTCCCGTCCCGTCCCGTCTTGTCCCATCCCGTGCGGTTCGGTTCGGTTCGGTTCGCCGACCTTGGTGCGCCGACCGCTGCCCCTTGGAGTCAAGAGGCGGTTGCATCACTGCTCTTCAGGAGCTCATCGAGTTTCTCGGCGGGTGTGCAGGGTCTGTCGGGGGCGGACGGCTGCTCCGGCCGCGGGACGCCGGCGGCGGTCGGCGCGGCCGGTGCGTAGTGCCACCTGACGGGACACGCGTAGTGCCACCTGACGGGACACGCGTAGTGCCACCTGACGGGACACGCGTAATGCCACCTGACGGGACAGTAGTGATGCGACCAGGTATCGACTTCGCCCACCGGGAGTTGGCGCACCAGGAGCTGCCGCTAGACACGTTCGTGGTCAGGGTGCGAGGCCCGTCCGCGTGGTGATTTCGGGCGCGCTGGACGCCCCTGTTCACCACACCCCGGGTGGCGTGGTGAATAGGCGCGCTGGACGCCCGAGATCACCACGCAGAACCTGACTGCGAAAGGTGTCGAGGTGAGAGGGAGCCGGACGTCAGCGCGCGGAGTGGGGGCTCGGCGTCTCTCCTTGTGCGGGTAGGGACTACCGCAAAGAAGGGAGAGCGGTCGAATCCTATGAACCAGGTGGTGACTCCGGGTCTCGTACAACAGGAAGAAGAGTGCGCGGAACGCTCAGGTCTCCCCGGGCCGCGTAGCGGGTAAGACGGGTGAGAGGGAACGGCGCTGGCGGGTCGTGGCAGTGGGCGGCGGCTACGCTGGCGGCGGTCGGGGATGGACGGCGATTGACGCCGGTCGTGTCCGGCCGTGTGACGTTGACGAGATGACGAGTTTGAGGAGCGGTGCCATGCGCCCCGGTGCACAGCCGAACATGCAGCAGATCATGAAGCAGGCGCAGAAGATGCAGCAGCAGGTCGCTCAGGCGCAGGCCGAGCTGGCCGAGGAGGAGCTGACCGGCACGGCCGGCGGTGGCCTGGTGACCGTCGTGATCACCGGGCTGGGTGAGTACAAGTCGGTGAAGATCGACCCGAAGGTGGTCGACGCGGACGACGTCGAGACGCTTGAGGATCTGGTGCTGGCGGCGATCCACAACGCCGCTGAGGCGCAGCGTGAGCTCGCCGACCGCAAGATGGGCCCGGCGACCGGCGGCTTCAACCTGCCGGGGTTCTGATCCCGTGTATGAAGGCGCCATTCAGGATCTGATCGACGAGCTGGGCCGGCTTCCGGGTGTGGGCCCGAAGTCGGCTCAGCGGATCGCGTTCCACGTCCTGTCCGCCGACCCGGTGGATGTGAAGAGGCTGGCCGACGCGCTGCGCAAGGTCAAGGAACTGGTCCGTTTCTGCACCACCTGTTTCAACGTGGCGGAGTCGGAGTTGTGCCGGGTCTGCCGGGATCCGCGCCGCACCAACGAGGTGTTGTGTGTGGTCGAGGAGGCGAAGGACGTCGTCGCGATCGAGCGGACCGGTGAGTTCCGTGGTCGCTACCACGTGCTCGGTGGGGCGATCAATCCGCTGGAGGGTGTCGGGCCGGACAACCTGCGGGTCCGTGAGTTGCTGATGCGTCTCGGGACCGGTGAGGTGAAGGAGCTGATCCTGGCCACCGATCCGAACACGGAGGGTGAGGCTACCGCCACCTATCTCGGTCTGCTGGTGAAGCCGATGGGGATCGCGGTGACCCGGCTGGCGAGTGGGCTGCCGGTCGGCGGGGATCTGGAATACGCGGACGAGATCACTCTCGGTCGGGCATTCGAGGGACGACGGGCTATATGAATTTACAAGCTGTAACACATAGGTAACACAGTGCGAGTGTTTTGGGCCCAATTGATGCCTTCTGGGCCCCCTATGTCGTGTTTTCCCTTTACGTAGTGCGTAGGTCACGGTCACATCACGGGCGAGACACGGAAGTATCCGTGTACGGTCCGCAAGCTTGACCCGGAGCACGAGCTAGGTGAATGTTCCTCTCGATGACGGCACACCCGTCGTCGCGTGCCCTCGCAGAGTGACCTGATCTCGGTCCCGATGCGAGGGCCGGCACTCGAGGCATAGCGACAACCGATCGGTTGCCGTTCGCTGCGGGGGCCATCGCCATTGCTCGGGGACTCCGGTGTGACCCCTGCGCGCTGGTTGTGGACTCTCGGAGCGCGGCGGCCCGGGAGAGGGACGGCAACTCCATGGTCGTTGGACCCGGCACGGTCTCGGACCAGGTTCCGGTGGCACCGGACCCAGCAGCGGGGCCTGTTCCCGGCAAGGCGATCGAGGGTCGCTCCCTGGGGCGCATCGCGTGGACCCGTCTGAAACGGGATCGCGTGGCGATGACCGGTGGCTACGTCGTCATCTTCCTGATCCTGGTCGCGATCTTCGCGCCCCTGATCGTGAAGCTCTTCGGCTCGCCGCCGAACGACTTCCACCAGGATCTGATCGACGTCAACACGCTGGCCCCCAAGGGCGGCACCGGCATCAGTGGCGACCACCTGTTCGGCGTCGAGCCGCAGAACGGTCGTGACATCTTCAGCCGGATCGTCTACGGCGCCCGGATCTCGCTGCTGATCGCCTTCCTGGCGACGCTGCTGTCCGTCGTGATCGGGGCGACGCTCGGCGTGGTCGCCGGCTACTTCGGTGGCTGGGTCGACTCGCTGATCAGCCGCGCCATGGACGTCTTCCTGGCGTTCCCGCTGCTCGTCTTCTCGATCGCGCTGGCCGGCGTCATCCCGGACTCGGCCTTCGGCCTCTCCGGCGACGCGCTGCGGATCGCACTGCTGATCTTCATCATCGGCTTCTTCTCCTGGCCGTACATCGGCCGTATCGTGCGGGGCCAGACCCTGTCGCTGCGGGAGCGGGAATTCATCGACGCGGCGCGCAGCCTCGGCGCCCGCGGGCCGTACGTGATCTTCAAGGAGATGCTGCCGAACCTGGTGGCCCCGATCCTGGTCTACGCGACGCTGCTGATCCCGACGAACATCCTCTTCGAGGCGGCCCTCTCCTTCCTCGGCGTCGGCATCCGCCCGCCGACGGCGAGCTGGGGCGGCATGCTCTCCGAGGCCGCCCGCTTCTACACGATCTGGCACTTCATGTTCTTCCCGGGCATGGCCATCTTCATCACCGTGCTCGCTTTCAACCTCTTCGGCGACGGCCTGCGTGACGCGCTCGATCCCAAGGGGCGGCGCTGACGTGACGCCGAAAGCTTTTCCGTCCAGCCGTGCGGTTCGTAGTGAACCGTTCCACCAGGGAGGTTGCTTCAAGTGATGCGCAAGACGAGGGCGCTGGTGGCCGGTACGGCCGCACTCGCGCTCACGCTCTCCGCCGCCGCGTGCGGTGGGAGCGATTCTGATTCGAGCAGCGGCTCGGGCGCCAAGGCCGAGTTCAACGCCGCTCTGACCAAGGTGTTCAACGCCTCGGAGAAGAAGGGCGGCACCATCAAGCTGGCGAACGCCGGCGACTGGGACAGCCTCGACCCGGGCGAGACCTACTACGGCTACTCGTGGAACTTCCTCCGCCTGTACGCCCGTGGCCTGCTCACCTTCAACCCGGTTCCGGGTCCCGAGGGCAACGAGCTGACCCCCGACCTGGCCGAGGGCATGGGTACGCCGAGCGACGGCGGCAAGACCTGGACGTACAAGATCCGCAAGGGCGTCAAGTTCGAGGACGGCACCGAGGTCACGTCGAAGGACGTGAAGTACGCGGTGCTCCGCTCCACGGACAAGGAGACGTTCCCGAGCGGACCGGCGTACTTCGAGGGCTTCCTCAACCTGCCGGAGGGCTACAAGGGCCCGTACAAGTCCAAGGGCGTCAACACCGATTCGGCGATCACCACGCCGGACGACCAGACGATCGTCTTCCACCTGAAGTCGGCGTTCGGTGGTTTCGACTACATCGCGGCGCTCCCGCAGACGGCCCCGGTTCCGGAGGCCAAGGACACCGGCGCGAAGTACAAGGAGCACGTGATCTCCACGGGCCCCTACAAGTTCGAGACGAACAACCTCGGCAAGGACTTCAAGCTGGTCCGTAACGACCAGTGGGACCAGGCGACCGACCCGTTCCGCAAGGCGCTGCCGGACGCGTACGAGGTCCAGCTGAACGTCAACGCCGACGACATCGACAACCGGCTGCTCTCGGGCGACCTGGACATCGACATCACCGGTACCGGTGTGCAGCCGGCCGCCCTCGGCCGCGTGGTCGGCGACCCGGCCCTGAAGGCTCAGACGGACAACCCGACGCTGGCCCGCCTC
The DNA here is from genome assembly GCF_030269225.1 of Actinoplanes sp. NBRC 101535. NCBI lineage: Bacteria > Bacillati > Actinomycetota > Actinomycetes > Micromonosporales > Micromonosporaceae > Actinoplanes > Actinoplanes sp. NBRC 101535. Next base: position 268,316 of record NZ_BSSY01000010.1, read on the forward strand.
TGGTACACGTCGATCAACCCGACCGTGGCGCCGTTCGACAACATCGACTGCCGCAAGGCCGTCGAGTACGCCGCGGACCGCGTCGGCTACCAGACCGCTTACGGCGGCCCGCTGGCCGGCGGCGAGATCGCCACCTCGGTCCTGCCCCCGCAGATCCCGGGTGCCGCGAAGGTCGACCTGTACTCGGCCGGCGCCGACAACACCGGTGACGCGGCCAAGGCCAAGGAGGCGCTGACCGCCTGTGGCCAGCCGAACGGCTTCGCCACCAACATCTCCTACCGGGCCGAGCGCCCGAAGGAGAAGGCGGCCGCCGAGTCGCTGCAGCAGTCGCTGGGCAAGGTCGGCATCCAGCTCACGCTGAAGCCGTTCCCGCAGGGTGACTACTTCTCGCAGTACGCCGGCAACCCGGGCTACGTGAAGAGCAACAACCTCGGCCTGGTCGTCAACGGCTGGGGCGCGGACTGGAACGACGGTTTCGGCTTCCTCTCGCAGATCGTGGACAGCCGGGTCATCCGGGAGACCGGTGGCTCGTCCAACACCAGCGTGCGGATCCCCGAGGTCGACACCATGCTCGACGCCGCGATCGCCGAGACCGACGCCGCCAAGCGTGAGGCCGCCTGGGCCGCGATCGACAAGCGGGTCATGGAGGAAGCGGTGATCTTCCCGGGCATCGTGGCGAAGAGCCTGATCATCCGCCCGAAGCGCCTCTCCAACGTGTTCGTCAGCGAGGCGTTCAGCATGTACGACTACCTCTCGCTCGGTGTCGCGTAGTTTTTCCACCCTTTCACGACCACCTTCGATAGGTAGGTGAAGGCAGCAGGCGGCCGGTCCGGGGCGACCCGGGCCGGCCGTCCCAGCCGGACTCTGTGATCACGTACATCATCAGGCGTCTTTTTGCGGCAGTCGTGCTGCTCTTCATCATCAGCGCCGCTACATTCTCGATTTTCTACATGGTTCCGCGCCTGTTGGGCGGTACGCCGGAGACCCTGGCGACCCGCTACGTGGGCCGTGCCGCCACGCCGGAGACGGTCCACCTCATCGCCGAGAAGCTCGGTTTCTACGACCCGATCTGGGTGCAGTACGGCAGCTGGGTCAAGGCGATCTTCGTGGGCGCCGACTACGACCTGGGCGCCTCCGTCGAGCACTGCGCCGCGCCGTGCTTCGGATACTCGTTCATCACGCACAACGCCGTCTGGCCCGAGCTGATCGACCGGCTGCCGGTGACCCTGTCGCTGGCGATCGGCGCCGCCATCCTCTGGATGCTGCTCGGCCTCTCCATCGGCACGCTGTCCGCGCTGCGCCGGGGCTCGTTCCTGGACCGCGCCGCGATGACCTTCTCGCTGGCCGGCGTCTCGCTGCCGATCTTCTTCACCGGCATGATCGGCCTGCTGCTGTTCAGCTACACGCTCGGCTGGACCGCCCCCGGCGGCACGTACACGCCGTTCCTGGAGAATCCCGGCGAGTGGTTCTACGCCCTGCTGCTGCCGTGGATCGTGCTCGCCCTGCAGTTCTCCGCCCAGTACGCGCGACTGACCCGTGCCGGCATGCTGGAGACGATGGGTGAGGACTACATCCGTACCGCCCGGGCCAAGGGCCTGCGGGAGAGGGACGTCACCGTCAAGCACGGTCTGCGCGCCGCACTCACGCCGATCCTGACCATCTTCGGTCTGGACTTCGGTCTGCTGCTCGGCGGCGCGGTCCTCACCGAGCAGGTGTTCTCGCTGCCCGGCCTCGGCAAGTACGCGGTCGACGCGATCACCAACAACGACCTGCCGAAAGTGCTCGGCGTGACCCTGATGGCGGCGTTCTTCGTCGTCGTCGCCAACCTGATCGTGGACCTGTTCTACGCGGTCGTCGACCCGAGAGTGAGGCTGGGCTGATGCCGGAAGGGCAGGCTTTCCTCGAGGTCAAGGACCTCAAGATTCACTTCCCGACCGACGACGGCGTGGTGCGCAGCGTCGACGGGCTGAACTTCAAGCTCGAGCGCGGCAAGACCCTCGGCATCGTCGGCGAGTCCGGCTCCGGCAAGTCGGTGACCAGCCTCGGCATCATGGGCATCTACAACCACCGGAACTCGCAGATCTCCGGCGAGATCTGGCTGGACGGCGACGAGATCGTCTCGGCCGACCGGGAGACGGTCCGGAAGCTGCGCGGCAACAAGCTGGCGATGATCTTCCAGGACCCGCTCTCCGCGATGCACCCGTACTACACGGTCGGCGCCCAGATCGTCGAGGCGTACCGGGTGCACCACAACGTCTCGAAGAAGGTCGCCCGCAAGCACGCGGTCGACATGTTGGGACGCGTCGGCATCCCGCAGCCGGATCGCCGGGTCGACGACTACCCGCACCAGTTCTCCGGCGGCATGCGGCAGCGCGCCATGATCGCGATGGCTCTGGTCAACGACCCGCAGCTGCTGATCGCGGACGAACCGACCACCGCACTGGACGTCACCGTGCAGGCCCAGATCATGGACCTGATGCACGACCTGCAGGCCGAGTTCAACTCCGCGCTGATCGTGATCACCCACGACCTCGGTGTGGTGGCGGAACTCGCCGACGAGGTGCTGGTCATGTACGGCGGGCGGTGCATCGAGTACGCGTCCGCCACCACGATCTTCGATCAGCCGGAGCACCCGTACACCTGGGGTCTGCTCGGATCGATGCCCCGGATGGACCGCGCCACCCAGGAGCGGCTCGTGCCGATCCCCGGCTCCCCGCCCTCGCTGATCAACCTGCCGCAGGGCTGCTCGTTCAGCCCGCGCTGCGCCTTCGAGGACCGCACCGGCGGCCTCGGCGCCACCGTCGTGCCCGAGCTGGCCCGTGCCGGCGGCAGTAACCACCTGGTCCGATGCCACCTGCCCACCGAGGAGCGGCAGCGCATCTGGGCGGAAGAGGTCAAACCGAAGTTGGAGGCCCCATGAGTAAGGAAGCGTTGCTCTCCGTCAAAGGTCTGGAGAAGCACTTCCCGATCACCAAGGGCCTGCTGCGCCGCAAGGTCGGAGCGGTGCGCGCGGTCGACGGCGTCGACTTCAGCGTCTACAAGGGGGAGACCCTCGGCCTGGTCGGCGAGTCCGGTTGTGGCAAGTCCACCACCGGCCGTCTGCTGACCCGTCTGCTGGAACCGACCGGCGGGTCGATCGAGTTCGAGGGTCGCGACATCGCGCACCTGAGCCAGGGGAAACTGCGCCCGCTCCGCCGGGACATGCAGATGATCTTCCAGGACCCGTTCTCGTCGCTGAACCCGCGGCACACCGTCGGCACGATCGTCGGTGCGCCGCTCCGGATCCAGAACGTCAAGACCGAGCACGGCATCAAGCGGGCCGTCCAGGACCTGCTGAAGCTGGTGGGCCTGAACCCGGAGCACTACAACCGATACCCGCACGAGTTCTCCGGCGGTCAGCGTCAGCGCATCGGCATCGCGCGGACCCTCGCCCTGCGCCCGAAGATGATCGTCGCCGACGAGCCGGTCTCGGCCCTCGACGTGTCGATCCAGGCGCAGGTCGTCAACCTGCTGGAAGACCTGCAGAACGAGTTCGACCTGACGTACGTGTTCATCGCGCACGACCTGTCGGTGGTCAAGCACATCTCCGACCGGGTCGCCGTGATGTACCTGGGCAAGGTCGTGGAGATCGCCGACCGGGACGACCTGTACAACAACCCGCGGCACCCGTACACCGTCGCCCTGATGTCGGCGGTGCCGGTGCCCGACCCGCGCCGGCGGGACAAGGCGCAGCGGGAGCGGGTGCTGCTCACCGGCGACGTGCCGAGCCCGATCAACCCGCCGTCCGGTTGCCGGTTCCGGACCCGCTGCTGGAAGGCACAGGACATCTGCGCGACCGAGGAGCCGCCGCTGACGCAGCGCCTTGACGACCCGTCCTCGCACCTGACCGCCTGCCACTTCCCGGTGGTCGACGACGAGGCGGTGGCCGGTCGGCGGCCGGTGGCAACGAAGGCATGACGAAACGGGGGCCGCATCAGCGGCCCCCGTTTTCCATTACTGATCAGCGCTCGCAGTTCCGCTCGACGTCGTTGCGGACATTTCCTCTGCCCTGTGAGAATTGATTTCCATGGTTCCGGGTCCGCATGGGATGACGCCGGGTGAATTTCGCGTCAGCTCGCTGTTCCCTGTCGGATCTCAGCTCTCGCAGCTGCGCTTGACGTCCTTGGCGTCGGCGTGACACCAGTCGCTGCCGGCGTCACCGGCGAGCAGGTCCCTGGTCTTGGCGCCCTTCCAGTCCTCACCGGTCAGGTAGTCGTTGCCGGCGCCGCCGTAGAGCTTGTCCTTGCCCTGGTCGCCGCTCAGCGCGTCGGTGCCGGCGCCGCCGTGGAGCGTGTCGCTGCCCGTGTCGCCGTACAGTTCGTCGTTGCCGGCGTCACCGTAGAGCTTGTCGTCACCGGAGTCGCCGACCACGTAGTCGGCGCCGCCCCGGCCGTGGATCGTGTCCTTGCCGGCCCCGCCGTACAGGGAGTCCGCGCTGCTCCCGCCGGTGATCGTGTCGTTTCCGGCGCCGCCGTGGGCGACCAGCGCCAGGCGGGTGTTGTTGGTGATCCTGTCGTTGCGGTCGTAGGTGTGGACCTGGACCTTCTGGAGGTACTCGCCGGCGCCGCACGTGACCTTGGTCTTGTCGCCCTTGACCGCCGTGCAGCCCTTGCCCGCCTTGATCGGGTGCTTGTCGTCGACGACGATGTTCCGGCCGCTCAAGCTGATCACGACGGTGTTGGCCTTGCCCTTGGCAGCCTTGTACTGGACGACCGCGACGTCCTGAACGTTCGGGTCCCAGCCGATCTGGACGACTCCGGCCGACGCGGCCTGGGCCGGAACCGCGAACATCCCGAGCGCCGCGGTGGCGAGAACGGTCAGGCCGATGCGGGACGTCCAGCGCGCACTTGTCTCAGACATTTCTTGTTTCCCCCGTGTTCGATTCCCCGTGGTCGTTCGTCCAAATTAGAACGCGATCCGTGAAGTCGGTGTGAAGCCGAATCGTCACGACCAATGAATCTGGGGAGATTCGTAGAAGCGCACGTTCTGCTGTTTCCAGCGCGGTCCGTAGGCGCCGAGACGGGCCCGGAACGACTCCCAGTCGTGCGTCGCCCGCGGTGACCAACCCAGCTCGGCGATCGCCGGCAGCCGCGGGAACGCCTGGAACTCGATGTCGGCCAGATCGGTCAGGGTCTCCGACCAGAGCGGGGCCTCAACCCCCAAGACCCGGTCCTCGGGTACGCCGTGAAGCAGTCCCGCCGGATCCCAGTCGTACGCCTCGTCGACCTCGATCGTGCCGGCCCAGTGCAGTCCACCCGGGGTGAGCAGGTCGTACTGCATGTCGAGGTAGGTCTTGTCGGCGGGGGAGAGCACCACCTGCGCCCCGGACGCGACGGTCGGCCCGGGATCACCCTCGTGGTTCCAGTACTGGACGACCGCGTCACGTGCCGCCGGGGTCTGGGCGATCTCCTGCCAGCCGAACGGGATCTTGCCGTACTCGGCGACCAGCGGCAGCAGCCACTCCTCGAAGGCCAGGTAGTCGGCGTGCGCGGTGGAGTGTGCCTCGTCGCCGCCGATGTGCAGGTAGGGCCCCGGTGTCATCGCGGCCAGTTCGCGGACCACGTCGGTGACGAACCGGCGGGTGGCGTCGGTGCCGATGCAGAGTGAGCTGTAGCCGACCCGGATGTCGGTGCGGGGGCGGGGCGCCACCCCGTCGCAGGTCAGTTCGGGGTACGCCACCTGCGCCGCGTTGACGTGCCCCGGCATGTCGATCTCCGGGACGATGGTCACGTGGCGGTCGGCGGCGTACGCGACCAGGGTCCGGTAGTCGTCCTTGGTCAGGTAGCCGCCGCCGATCCCGCGGACGCCGGTACCCGGTGCGCCGCCGACCGCCGTGAGCCGGGGCCGGCTGTCGATCTGAATCCGCCAGCCCTGGTCGTCGGCCAGGTGCAGGTGCAGGTGGTTGACCTTGAAGCGGCTGATCTGGTCGATGTACCGGCGGATCTCGTCCGGCGTGTGGAAGTGCCGGGCCAGGTCGAGCATCGCGCCCCGATACGCGAACCGCGGGGCGTCGACGATGTGGCCGCCCGGGATCACCCAGTCCCGGTCCTGGGGTGTCGCCGCGTCGATCTCCGGCGGGAGCAGTTGCCGCAGTGTCTGGACCCCGTAGAACAGCCCGGCTGCTCGATCGGCGCTCAGCTCGACACCGTCGTCACCGATGTCCAGCCGGTAGCCCTCGGCGCTGTCACCCCCGGTGAGCCGCACCGTGATCGCTCCCGGCTGAGCGTCCGGGACCACCGGCAGGGCGAACCCGGTGGCCGGGCGGAACGCCGTGGCGAGCTGCCCGGCCACCGTGGCGGCCGGACCGGACGCGACGATCACGGTGTCGGGTACCAGCGGGAACGCCTCCCGTGGATCCGGCAGCGCCAGAGCCGGAGCGGGAAGCACCGTGGTCACCGAGATCGGCAGCGGGTCCGGCCCCGGGCCCGCGGACGCGGTGGTGACGCCCAGCGGGAGGGTCAGGACGGTGGCTACGGCCAGACGGGTCAGACGCACCCGGCCGACCGTAGCCACCGGCATCAACGCTCGCAGTTCCCCTGGGTGTCCTCGGGCCGGACGACGCAGGTGTCCTGGCCGGCGCCGCCGTCCAGCGTGTCCGGAACATCCGCGCCGTGGACCGTGGTGCCGTCGAGCTGGTCGTCGCCGGCGTCGCCGTAGATCCGGTCCCGGCCGTTCTCACCCAGCAGGACGTCGTTGCCGCCGCCGCCGCGGATCACGTCGTCGCCGTACCAGCCCTGGATGCGGTTGTTCGCGGCGTTGCCGGTGAGACGGTCCGCGCCGCTGCCGCCGAGGATGTCCTCCACGTCGGCGCCGACGGTGTCCTTCTCGCCGGCCTCGCCGTCGTCCCCGGTCTGCCCGTCCAGGTCGACGGTGACCGGCTTGGTGCGTCCCAGGTAGTTCACCGTGTCCCGGCCGGCACCACCGTTGATCAGGTCGGCTCCGGTGGCCCCGTCCAGGTTGTCGTCACCGGCACCGCCCCACAGCCTGTCCTTGCCGGTGCCACCCTGGACCGAGTCGTTGCCGGCCTCGCCGTACAGCCTGTCCGCGCCGGAGTCGCCGTCCAGGGAGTCGTTGCCGGCACCCCCGTGGATCTCGTCGTCGCCGGTGTTCCCGGCAAGGTTGTCGGAGCCGCCGCGGCCGTCGAGGTAGTCGCGGCCGGAGTCGCCGAGGAACCAGTCGGCGTTCGAGCCGCCGATCAGCCGGTCCTTGCCGGTGCCGCCGAGGGCGGTCATCGGGATGGCGGTGTCGTTGACCACCGAGTCGTCGCGGTCCCCGAGCTTGACCATCAGACGGTTGAACTCGGACACCTTGATCTTGCACTTGACCTTGGTGCTGTCGCCCTTGACCGCCTTGCAGTCCTTGCCCGGCTTGATCCTCACGCGGTCGTCGATGGTGACCGTGCTGCCGGACCGCGTGATGACCACCTTGTTGGCCTTACCGGCACCGGCGGTGAAAGAGACGGTGACGCCGTTGCTCTTGGCCGTGCCGGTCGACGCCGCCTGTGCGGGTGCGACCGACAGGGCGCCGACCGACGCGGTGGCGAGCAGGGTGATTCCGGTCCGTGCGAACCAGGGTGACAACGACATGGTTCTCCTCTCCCCGATGAGAAATGACCTGATCAGTACTCGTACAGCCACTCGCAGTCCACCAGGGTGTCGAGCTTGGGCTGGTACAGGCAGTTGTCGTTGTCGGCGCCGCCGTTCAGCAGGTCCGGCTCACCCTCGACCGTCGAGTCGGTGGCGAGCAGTTCGTCGATGCCGGCATCGCCGTACATCTCGTCCTCGCCGCCCCCGCCGAACAGGTGGTCGTTGCCGGCGCCGCCACGGAGGACGTCGTCGCCGCCGTTGCCGTCGAGATAGTCGTTCCCGGGACCGCCGGTCAGCCGGTCGGGGCCCGCTCCGCCCATGATGCGCTCGACGTCGGGGAAGATGGTGTCGTGCTCGCCGGCCTCGCCGTCGTCACGCTTCCGGCCGTCGTTGTCGGCGTAGACCGCCTTGGTCCGCTCGCTGTAGGAGACGCCGTCGTAGGTGCCGGTCCCGCCGTGGAACTCGTCCGCGCCTGGCCCACCGTTCATCGTGTCCCAGCTGCCGCCGCCCCACAGCTGGTCGTTGCCGGTGCCGCCGTGCAGGAAGTCGGTGTGTCCCCCGCCGTACAGCAGGTCGTTGCCCGACCCGCCGTACAGCTGGTCCTCGTCGCCCCGGCCGTAGAGCTGGTCCGCGCCGGAGTCGCCGTACAGCTTGTCCTCGTTGGTGCCGCCGTACAGCTTGTCCTTGCCGGTGCCGCCGTGGGCGGTCATCTCGGTGTGGGTCTTGTTGTTCACGGAGTCGTTGCCGTCGCCGAGGTCGACGACGAGGGACGCCTCGTCCGCGTACCCGGTGATCTTGCATTTGACCTTGGTGCTGTCGCCCTTGACGGCCTTGCACCCCTTGCCGGCCTTGATCTTCACCCGGTCGTCGATGGTGAAGGTCTTGCCGGAGAGGGTGATGACCACCTTGTCGGTCTTGCCCTTGCCTGCCGTGAAGGTGACGACCGTGCCGTTGGACTTCGCGGACCCGGTGGAGGCGGCCTCGGCGGGCGTGGCCAGCAGCACCCCGGCCGCAGCCGTGGTGAGCAGGACCGCCCCGGTCCGCCGGAACCATGGTGAGAGTGTCATATTTCCTATCCGATTCGTGCGGACTGCTCGACCAGCTCGCAGTTCACCGCGCTGTCGTCGCCCACCGCATAGCAGGTGTCGCCGGCTCCGCCGCGGACCACATCATCGCCCCCGTTACCTGCGATGATGTTGTCCGCGGCGTTGCCGGTCAGTAGTGATACTCGATCTCGCAGCTCACCACGGTGTCCACGGTGGGCTTGAAGTAGCAGTCGTCGCGCCCGGTGCCGCCGTCGACCAGGTCGGGCTTCCCCTTGAGGTCGCCGTCCGCGGCGTAGAGACTGTCGTCACCGGCCTCGCCGTACATCCGGTCCTCGCCGTCACCGCCGTTGATGTAGTCGTCGCCCGCCCCGGCGTGGATGACGTCGTCACCGGCCCCGGACTGGATGTGGTTGTTCCCGCTGTCGCCGGTGATCCGGTCGTCGCCGTCACCGCCGACGACGTTCTCGACGTCGCGGTGCACGGTGTCGTGCTCGCCGGCCTGGCCGTCGTCACGCTTCCTGCCGTCGAGGGAGACGGAGACCGCGGCCGTCCGGCCCCAGTACCGGACGGTGTCGGCGCCGGTGCCGCCGTGGATCTCGTCCGCGCCGGTCCCGCCGTCCAACATGTCCTTGTGGCCGTCGCCCCACAACGTGTCGTTGCCCGGCCCGGCCATCAGGATGTCCTCCATGCTGCCGCCATGCAGTTCGTCGTTTCCGGTGCCGCCGTACAGCCAGTCGTCGCCGCTCTTGCCGAACAGCCGGTCCGCGCCGCCCTGCCCGTGCAGCCGGTCGGTGGTGGACCCGCCGGTCAGCTTGTCCTTGCCGGAACCGCCGTACGCGGTCATGGAGATGTCGGTCTTGTTGACCAGGGTGTCGCTGCGGTCGCCCAGGTGGACGATCAGGTCCGGGTCGCGGCCCGACTTGGTGATCCTGCACTTGGCCTTCGTGCTGTCGCCCTTGACCGCCGTGCAGCCCTTACCGGCCTTGACCTTCACCCGGTCGTCGACGGTGATGGTCGTGCCGGAACGGGTGATGGTGACCCCGTTGGTCTGGCCCTTGCCCGCGGTGAAGGTGACGACGTTGCCGACGGACTTCACGGACCCGGTGGAGGCGGCCTTCGCGGGAGTGCCGGCCAGCAGCCCGGCCGCGGTCGTGGCCAGCAGGATCGCTCCGGCCCGGACGAGCCAGGAGGTGCGTACGCGCGGTGTCATGTGTCGTTCTTTCCGAATGCTCAGTAGGGATCTGCGTATTCGCAGTTCACGACCGTGTCGACCGTCTCCTGGAACGCGCAGTAGTCGCCCCCGACGCCTCCGTCCAGCAGGTCCGGATCCCTCGAGTTCCCGGCATCGAAGCCCAGGAGCTGGTCGTTGCCGGCCTCGCCGTAGATCCTGTCCCGGCCGGGGCCACCGATCAGGCCGTCGTCGTTGTCACCACCGCGGATGATGTCGTCGCCGTCCCCGCCGTAAAGGTGGTCGGACGCGGTGCCGCCGGTCAGCCGGTCGTCGCCCGTGCCGCCGCGGATGTCCTCCACGTCGGTGTGGACGGTGTCGTGCTCGCCCTTCGCGCCGTCGTCGCCCTTACGGCCACCGATCGAGACGATGACGGGTACGGTCCGGTCGTCGTAGCGGACCGTGTCGAAGCGGCCGGATTCGCCGTGGAACTCGTCCGCGCCGGTGCCGCCGAACATCTGGTCGTCGTCGCGGCCACCCCACAGCACGTCGTCGCCGGACTCGCCGTACAGCAGGTCCATGTGCGTACCGCCGTGCAGCTGGTCGGCGCCGGTGCCGCCGTGCAACTCGTCGGCGGCGCCCTGGCCGTACAGCACGTCGTTGCCGGACTCGCCGTACAGCCAGTCCCGGGAGGAACCGCCGGTCAGCTTGTCCCGGCCCGTCCCGCCGTACGCCCTCAGGTACTGGCCGGACTTGTTGACCAGCGTGTCGTTGCCGTCGCCGAGCTTCACCACGTGCGGCTCGCCGAGGTTCAGCGCGTTGACCTTGCACTTGACCCTGGTGCTGTCGCCCTTGACCGCCTTGCAGCCCTTACCGGCCTTGACCTTCACCCGGTCGTCGATGGTGAAGGTCGTGCCGGAGCGGGTGATGGTGACCTTGTTGGTCTTGCCCTTGCCCGCGGTGAAGGTGACGACGTTGCCGTCGGTCTTCGCGGACCCGGTGGAGGCGGCCTCGGCGGGCGTGCCGGTCAGCAGCCCGGCCGCGGCGGTGGTCAGCAGGACCGCTCCGGCCCGGACGAGCCAGGACGTGTGTACGCGTGGTGTCATGTCCCCGTTACTTCTCACGTGTGATCTGTTCGCAGCCGGTCGTGCGGTCCTTCGCCTCGACGAAGCAGGAGTCCCGTCCGGCGCCGCCGCGGACGACGTCGATCGCGGTACCGGCGTGGATCGTGTCGTCACCGGCGTCGCCCCACAGCTCGTCCCGGCCGGAGTGGCCGTAGAGCACGTCGGCGCCCGCGCCGCCGTGCAGCCGGTCCCGGTCGCCGGTGCCGCGCAGCAGGTCGTTGCCGGCGCCACCCCAGGCGGTGTCGTTGCCGTGGCCGCCGTCGATGAAGTCGTCACCGGCCCGCCCGTAGATCAGGTCGTCGCCGTTGCCGCCGTACAGCCGGTCGGCACCTCCGCCACCGTCGATCCGGTCCGCGCCGGTGTCGCCGTTGAGGTAGTCGTCGCCGGGCCCGCCGGTCAGCCGATCCCGGCCCGCCCCGCCGATCCCGTCGATGCCGATGTCGGTCTTGTTGACCAGCGTGTCGTCCCGGTCACGCAGCAGCGCGGTCAGCGCCGCACCGGTCAGCGTGGGAAGCGTGCACCGGACCTTGGTGCTGTCGCCCTTGACCGCCGTGCAGCCGGCGCCCGGCGTGATCCGCACCCGGTCGTCGATGGTGACGGTCCGGCCGGAACGGGTGAAGGTGACCTTGTTGGTCTGGCCCTGTGCCGCGATGAACCGGACGACAGCGCCGTCGACCCGGGCCTTCCCGGCCGACGCCGCCTGGGCGGGCGTGGCGGCCAGGAGACCGGCCGAGGAGGCGGCCAGCAGGACCGCTCCGGCCCGGACGAGCAGAGTTGAACGTGCCATCAGCCTTGGACCACCTGTTCGCAGTCGGCCTGCCGGTCGTTGTCCTGCAGGTGGCAGTAATCGGTGTCGGCGCCGCCGTCCAGCAGGTCCGGCTGGCCCCAGGCCTCGCCGTCGGTGCCGGCGAGCCGGTCGTCGCCGGCCTGACCGTAGAGCAGGTCCGCGCCCACGTCACCGTCGATGTCGTCGTTGCCGGCGCCGCCGCGGATGACGTCGTCGCCCCACCAGCCGACGATCCGGTTGGCCCGGCCGTCGCCGGTGAGGTGGTCGTCGCCCTCACCGCCGTAGATGTTCTCCACATCGGTGGCGACGGTGTCGCCCTCGCCCTTGGCGCCGTCGTTCTTCCTGCCGTCCAGGTTGACGGTCACCGGCTTCGTGTGGCCGCTGTAGGAGACCATGTCGGTGCCCGAGCCGCCGCGGATGACGTCCGCACCGGTGCCCGGGCTCAGGTAGTCGTCGCCGGAGTCGCCCCGGAGAGTGTCCGCGCCGGAGCCGCCGGACATGTCGTCGTTCCCGATGTCGCCGTGCATCCTGTCGTCGCCGGTGGACCCGGCCATCTGGTCGTCGTCGGCGCCGCCCCACAGGGTGTCGTCGCCGCCGCCGCCCCACAGGATGTCCCAGCCGCCGTCGCCGTACAGCACGTCGTTGCCGGTGCCGCCGTCCAGGTAGTCGTGCTCGCCGTCGCCGTGGATCCGGTCCGCGCCCGACTCGCCGTAGAGCTCGTCACCGCCGGTGCCGCCGGTCAGGGTGTCCTTGCCGGAGCCGCCGTACGCGAACATGCCGGCACCGGACTTGTTGACGACCGTGTCGTCCCGGTCGCCGAGGTGGACCCGGATCGGCTGGTAGGCGGTGCTCAGGAGCGTACAGGTGACTCGGGTTTTGTCGCCCTTGACTTGTTTGCAGCCTTTTCCGGCTTTGAGGGCGACGCGGTCATCGATGGTGACCGTCTTTCCGGAGATGCTGAGGGTGACCTTGTTGACCTTGCCGGAGGCGGCCTTGAAGGTGACACCCGTGCTGGTCGACGTCGCAGTGCCGGTGGAAGCGGCCTGCGCCGGGGCGGCCGTCAGAACACCGGCCGATGCGGTGACGAGCAGGGTGATCCCGGCTCGCCCGAGCCATGGTGACCGTGCCATTGATTCCCCCGAAGGCGGATAGCCGGACACCGATGCCCGACCTCGATGGGCCGGACGCTATGCGTACGGGTGTCAAATCAGTGTTAGGGATCTGAACTTCACGCGAATGATGAGGCTGCCGACCGGACGAAACGGTCGGCAGCCCTGGTGGCGCTCGATGAATCAGGCCTCGCAGAGGGCGGCGGTGTCCGCCTTGGACGGTGCGCAGTCGTCCTTGCCCTCGCCGCCGTCCAGGCTGTCCCGCCCGGCGTTGCCACGGATCTTGTCGTTGCCGCCGTCACCGTGGATCTGGTCGTCGCCCGCCCCGCCGTTGAGGACGTCGTTGCCGGGCTTGCCGCCCCGGTTCTCGCCGGCGTTGAAGCCGTCGCCGTAGATCGTGTCGTTCCCGCCGCCGGCGTAGACGGTGTCCGAACCGTGCCCGGCCCAGACGGCGTCGTCGCCCCCGCCCAGGGTGATGTGGTCGTTGCCGTTGCCGGCGTCGATCCGGCTGCCGACGTCGGTCTTGTTGACCAGCTTGTCGTTCTTGTCGCGCAGGTGCACCCGGATCTTCGTGGGCTCACCCTTGGACTTGCACTTGACCTTGGTCTTGTCGCCCTTGACCGCGACGCAGCCCTTACCGGCCCGGATCTTCACCACGTCGTCGATGATGATCGTGTTGCCGGACCGGGTGACGACGACGTTGTTCTTCTGGCCCCAGGCGGCGATGTAGTTGACCCAGCCGTCCTGAGGCATGTGGGCCTTACCGGTGGTGGCGGCCTGTGCGGGCGCCGCGAACGCCGCGAGGGCGAGCGTGCCGGCGGCAGCCGCTCCGAGCGCGGGCAGCCAGTTGATGCGCTTCATGGTGGTGGTCCTCCCCGTGAATGCCGCGTGTCCGCGACAGGGGGATCCTATGGACGCCGGCGTAAAGGGAGGGTTAGCCTTCCGGCCGGTTCAGCAGGCCGACCGCCAGTCCGTGCACGGCGTCCAGATCGGCCGGGTCGGACAGGGTGGCCTTGCCGCCGGTCACGACGTACCACTCCTCGGCCTCCTTGTACTGCACCCGCAGGGTGTAGTCGGCGCCGGCGAGCTCACTGCGCAACGTCAACTCGCCGGTCACCACGCCGACCTCGTCCGTCATCACCCCACCCGGTCCGGGGACGATGTCGGTGGTCCGGCTCTGCGTGTCCTCGGTCATCGGACTCCTTAGTGACGGTAGGCCTCCGCCGATGGTGGACCCCATCGGCGGTTACCCCGAGGACAACGAGGAAAATCCCCGCTCAGTCGCAGTTTTCCAGCATGTCGGTGAGAGTGGCCTTCTCCGCCGTCGTGACCGTCAGCTCCCAGTGGGACTTCACGGTGATCCAGTCCTTGGCGTAGACGCACCACGACGACTCCGCCGGCGGCTTCCACGTCGACGGGTCCTGGTCACCCTTGGACCGGTTGGAAGTGGCCGACACCGCGAACAGCTGCGGCCGCTCCAGGTCGTTGGCGAAGTCGCCGCGCTTGTCGTTGTCCCACTTGTCGGCGCCGGAGCGCCAGGCGTTGGCCAGCGGCACCATGTGGTCGATGTCGGCTTTGAGCGGCTCGTCGAGCACCTTGTCGTCGTAGAAGCTCTTCCACGTGCCGCCGACGACGTTGCAACCGTCGAGCTTGACGTTCTCACCGTCGCGTTCCAGCACGGTGTCACGGACGTCGCAGTTCTTGCCGGCGCTCCGCCAGTGCGGGAACTTCTCCCGGCTGTAGCCCTTCATCGAGCCGGCCGCGGCCACGGTCAGCTTCTCCAACTGGGCGGCGGACTCGGAGGCGGAGACGGAGCCGGTGGAACCGGAACCGGGCGAGGCGGCCGGGTCGTCGGCGACGACCACGTCGCAGCCGGTCAGCAGAACGGCGGTGGTGGCGAACAGGAACCAGGGAGTTGCGCGAGGGGACACGTACCCCAGAGTAAGTGCGACCCTCGCGCGCCGCAGATCGCGGCACGCGAGGGGGTGAAGCTCAGCTCGCGCGGTTGACCGCGCTGGTCACCGCTTTGATGGACGCACTGACGATGTTGGAGTCGATGCCGACACCCCAGACGGTGCGGTCGCCGACCTCCACCTCGACGTACGCCGCGGCCTGCGCGTCGCCGCCCGAGGTCATCGCGTGCTCGTTGTAGTCGAGCACCCGCGCCTTGATCCCCAGCGGCTCGACGGCCTGCACGAACGCGGCGATCGGACCGTTGCCGACACCGACCAGCGGACGGCGTACCCCGCGGTGGAACACCTCGACGTCGATCTCGACCTTGCCGTCCACCGTGGCCGTGCTGTAGTTCTCGACGGTGAAGGCGGTCCGGGTCTGGTGCTCGACCAGGTATTCGCCGGCGAAGATGTCCCACATCTGCTGCGGGCCGACCTCGCCGCCCTCCTCGTCGGTGTGGTGCTGCACGACGCCGGAGAACTCGATCTGCAGCCGGCGCGGCATCTCCAGCTTGTGCTCCTCCTTCATGATGTACGCCACGCCGCCCTTGCCGGACTGCGAGTTGACCCGGATGACCGCCTCGTAGGTGCGGCCCACGTCCTTGGGGTCGATCGGCAGGTACGGCACGCCCCAGGTGAACGCCTCGATCGGGGTGCCGGCGGCGTCCGCGTCGGCCTGCAGCGCCGCGAAACCCTTCTTGATCGCGTCCTGGTGCGAGCCGGAGAACGCGGTGTAGACCAGGTCACCGGCGTACGGGTGCCGCTCGTGCACCGGCAGCTGGTTGCAGTACTCCACGGTGCGCTTGATCTCGTCGATGTCGGAGAAGTCCACCTGCGGGTCGATGCCCTGGGAGAACAGGTTGAGGCCCAGGGTCACCAGGTCGACGTTGCCGGTGCGCTCGCCGTTGCCGAACAGGCAGCCCTCGATGCGGTCGGCGCCGGCCAGCAGACCCAGCTCGGCGGCGGCCACCGCGGTGCCGCGGTCGTTGTGCGGGTGCAGGCTGAGGATGACGCTGTCCCGGCGCGGCAGGTGGCGGTGCATCCACTCGATGGAGTCGGCGTAGACGTTCGGCGTGGCCATCTCGACCGTGGCCGGCAGGTTGATGATCAGCGGACGGGCCGGGGTCGGGTCGATCACGTCGATGACCGCGGAGCAGATCTCCAGCGCGTACTCCAGCTCGGTGCCGGTGTACGACTCGGGCGAGTACTCGTAGAAGATCTCGGTGTCCGGGGTGTGGATCTCGGCGTACTTCTGGCAGAGCCGGGCGCCGGTGGTGGCGATGTCGGTGATGCCGTCCTTGTCCAGGCCGAACACCACGCGCCGCTGCAGCGTCGAGGTCGAGTTGTAGAAGTGCACGATCGCGCGCTTGGCCCCGCGGATCGACTCGAACGTCCGGTCGATCAGGTGCTCGCGGCACTGCACCAGGACCTGGATGGTGACGTCGTCCGGGATCAGGTCCTGCTCGATGAGCTGGCGGACGAAGTCGTAGTCGGTCTGGCTGGCGGCCGGGAACCCGACCTCGATCTCCTTGTAACCCATCTTCACCAGCAGCATGAACATGCGCCGCTTGCGTTCCGGGGACATCGGGTCGATCAGCGCCTGGTTGCCGTCACGCAGGTCGACCGCACACCAGCGGGGGGCCGTCTCGACGACCTTCGCCGGCCACTGCCGGTCGGTCAGCGGCACCGCGAACTGCTTGTTGTACGCCTCGTAGCGCTGGAACGGCATGGCGCTGGCGCGCTGAGTCGCGAAGGGGTTGTCGGTGGACATGTGACTGCTCCTGTCGAAGAAAAGACGAGCAGGCGGCGTGCATCAACTCCGCGACGAGGTGCCGGCCTGGGATGAGGCCTCGTCGCGGCAGCGAAGGAGAAGGAACGCGCGCCACATGTCGCCCCACACGTTACGTGATCCACTTCCGGGTGGCGAACCATTCGCCCGGATCGTGGGAAGTCAGGCCGGCGGCGCCAGACTGTACGACGGCTGCGGCGCCGGCGACGGGCTGGTCGTGCCCAGCGGCTCACCGCTCACCTCCACACCCGGCAGCTGCACCGTGGCCGGCCCGGCGACCTGACTGACCAGAGTGAGCACTCCGTACTCCACCCGGGCCGCGGTGAGCAGCCCGTCCGCCGAGTAGCAGTAGACGCCGACGTCGACCGGCGCGTCCAGCGACGCCGAGACCGAGTCGACCGAGAAGCAGGAGCCCTGGGCGCCCTCCAGCGGCTGCACCGCGGTGACGGCGAGTGCGGACTGCCGGTCGGTGAAGACGGTCAGCCACTGGCGGAACAGGCGCTGCACCTTCGGGTCGTACCGGCGGGGCACCTTCTCGCCCTTCTCGGCGACCCGGACACAGCTGGAGGTCACCGGGTTGGTCACCGACGGCAGCGAGCACACGTAGACGCCGGCGGCGGTGCGGACCACCGACACGTCCGCGGTGCCGGCCTGCGCGCCCCGCGGGATGTCGACCCGCCAGCTGCCGTCGGTCGCCACGGTCGCGACCACGTCGCGCGGGGCGCCGTCGCCGACGTCGAGGCGGTAGAGGGCGGCGTACCGGCGGTCCAGGCCCAGGGCGGCCAGCCCGGCCAGCGCGCTGCGGGCGTCGGAACTCGGTGGCGCGGTGGAGGTGACCGGGATGGCCGAGGCAGGCGCGGCCTCCGGCGCGTCCCCGCCGCACCCGGCCGGGCCCAGGGCGAGGAACGTGACGACGGTCAACACGGACAAACCGCGTCGGGTCTCGGAAGCAAGGCGCATCGCGACATTCTCGTCCCGCGGCCCGGGAAGCCGCGCGGCACCACTCCGTCGGACCCGGCGTGTCGCGCGTGGCAGGCCGGATTCTGGGATCGCATGTCGAGGCGGCGCGGATGCGCGGCTAGGGTGGTGGCGACGTGTAGCCGGAGGATTGGTTTCGCCGTGGCTCTTGTGGTGCAGAAATACGGTGGCTCGTCGGTGGCTACCGCCGAGCGCATCAAGCGCGTCGCGGAGCGCATTGTGGCCGCCCGTAAGGCCGGTGACGACGTGGTCGTCGTGGTCTCGGCGATGGGTGACACCACCGACGAGTTGATGGACCTGGCCAACCAGGTCAGCCCGCTGCCGCCCGGCCGCGAGCTGGACATGCTGCTCACCTCGGGCGAGCGGATCTCGATGGCGCTGCTCGCCATGGCGATCCACAACCTGGGTTACGAGGCGCGGTCCTACACCGGGTCGCAGGCCGGCGTGCTGACCACCTCGGCGCACGGCAAGGCCCGGATCATCGACGTGACGCCCGGCCGCCTGCGCACCGCGCTGGACGAGGGCGCGATCGCGATCGTCGCCGGGTTCCAGGGCGTCTCCCAGGACACCAAGGACATCACCACGCTGGGCCGCGGAGGTTCGGACACCACGGCTGTCGCGCTGGCGGCGGCCCTGCACGCCGACGTCTGCGAGATCTACACCGACGTGGACGGCGTGTTCACCGCCGACCCGCGGATCGTCCCCAACGCCAAGCACATCAAGCAGATCACCTACGAGGAGATGCTCGAGCTGGCGGCCGGTGGGGCGAAGGTGCTGATGTTGCGATGCGTGGAGTACGCGCGGCGCTTCAAGGTGCCGATCCACGTACGCTCGTCGTACTCGAACAAAGAAGGCACGCTCGTCACCGGCTCGATGGAGGACCTCGACGTGGAGCAAGCACTGATCACCGGGGTCGCCCACGACCGCAGCGAAGCGAAGATCACGATCGTCGGTGTGCCCGACGAGCCCGGCTCGGCCGGCCGGATCTTCGAGACGGTCGCCCAGGCCGAGATCAACATCGACATGATCGTGCAGAACATCTCGACCGAGGGCACCGGCCGCACCGACATCTCGTTCACGCTGCCCAAGGCCGACGGGCCGAACGCGATGGCCGCGCTGGACAAGATCAAGGACCAGATCAAGTTCAAGAGCCTGCTCTTCGACGACCACGTCGGCAAGGTCTCGCTGATCGGCGCCGGCATGCGGTCGCACCCGGGGGTCGCCGCGGGCTTCTTCGCCTGCATCGGCGCGGCCGGCGTCAACATCGAGATGATCTCCACCTCGGAGATCCGGGTCTCGGTGGTCTGCCGCGACACCGACCTCGACACCGCGGTCCGAGCCGTGCACGACCACTTCGAGCTCGGCAGCGACGAGGAGGCCGTGGTCTACGGCGGCACCGGCCGGTAAAGCGGCCGATGGCGAAGCCCACGCTCGCCGTCGTCGGAGCCAGCGGCTCCGTCGGTTCCGTCATGCTGGAATTGCTCTCGTCCCGGCGCAACGTCTGGGGCGAGATCCGGCTCCTCGCATCCGCCCGCTCGGCCGGCCGGATGCTGACCTGTCGCAGCGAGCAGCTGACCGTGGGCGAGCTGACCCCGGAGGCCTTCGACGGCGTCGACGTGGCGATGTTCGACCTGCCCGACGAGGTGTCCGCCCGGTGGGCGCCGATCGCCGTCGAGCGGGGCGTCGTCGTGGTGGACAACTCCGCCGCCTTCCGGATGGAACCGGACGTACCCCTGGTGGTGCCCGAGGCCAACCGTGAGGTGGCCCGGCACCGCCCGCGCGGCATCGTGTCCAGCGCCAACTGCACCACCGCCACGATGATCATGGCGGTGGCCCCGCTGCACTACGAGTACGGTCTGCGCGAACTCGTCCTGGCCTCCTACCAGTCCGCCTCCGGCGCCGGCCAGGTCGGCGTGGACACCCTGCACGACCAGCTCACCAAGGTCGCCGGCGACCGGATGCTCGGCTCCCGCCCCGGCAACGTCCGGCAGGCCGTCGGCGACGACCTCGGGCCGTTCCCGGCGCCGCTCGCCCTCAACGTGGTCCCCTGGTCCGGGCAGCTGTCCGCCCTCGGCTGGTCCTCCGAGGAGCTGAAACTCCGCAACGAATCCCGCAAGATCCTCGGCCTGCCCGCGTTGAAGGTATCCGCCACCTGCGTCCGGGTCCCCGTGGTGACCGGCCACTCCATCGCCGTGCACGCCGTCTTCGCCGCCGAGGTGACCGCCGACGGCGCCCGTCAGGTGCTGCGCAACGCCCCCGGCGTGATCGTCGTCGACGACCCGGAGTCCGACGAGTTCCCGATGCCGATCGACGCGGTCGGCACCGACCCGTCGTGGGTGGGCCGCATCCGCCGGGCGATGGACGATCCGCGCGCCCTGTCCTTCTTCGTCACCGGTGACAACATGCGCAAGGGCGCGGCCCTGAACACGGTCCAGGTGGCCGAGTTGATCGCCGCCGAGTTCGGGAAATGAGCGAGATGCCGGACGTCTGCGAGGTGGTGATCACGGCCGCCGACCCGGAGTGGCTGGCCGCCTTCACCCGTTCCCTGGTCACCGACCGCCTGGCCGCCTGCGGGCAGCAGATCACGGCGATCCGTTCCCTCTACCGCTGGGACGGCGCCGTCCAGGACGATCCGGAGTCCCGGGTCGCCCTGCACACCCGCCTCGACCTGGTCCCGGCGATCGTGGCCCGTGCCGAGGCCGAACACCCCTACGACGTGCCCTGCGTCTTCGCCCTGCCCATCCTGGCCGGCAATCCGGCGTACCTGGATTGGGTCCGTGCGGAGACCCGCGATTCCTGAGCTCAGCTTCTTTCTCTTGCACTTCTTCTTGTACGCGCCGAACCGCCCGAACCGAACCACACCTCTCGTGGCTGCGGCGTGGCGCGGCCGTCTGCCCGCTCCAGGCCGTGGCGCGCCCGTCGGCTCCCCGCCGGGGTACAGCCTCGACTGATTCCCGCTCGTCGCGGTGACCGCCGTTCGGACAGCGCTCGTTCTCGGACAAGGCCCGTTCTTCAGGTGATGCTCGCTCTCCGGGCGCCGGTCACCGTCACCGTCGCCTGGAAGCCGCCTGGAAAGCGTCGAGCGCCGACCGCAGAATGCCCGGCCGGCGCTCGCCATCGTTTGCGGCGGTCGGTTACTCCGCGGCCGCGTCCAGGTCGGCGCGGGTCAGCAGCGGGCGCAGGGTGATGCCCTCGGCGGCCAGCGCCTGCGCACCACCCTCCTGGCGGTCGATCACGCAGACCGCGTGGTCCACGTGTGCACCAAGCTTGCGCAGGTCGTTGGTGGACAGGACGACCTGGCCACCGGAGGTCACCACGTCCTCGACGACCAGCACGCGGCGGCCGGCCACCTCGGCACCCTCGGCCAGGCGGGCCGTGCCGTACTGCTTCGCCTGCTTGCGGACGAAGGCGGTGGGAAGCTTGGCGTGCCGGGCGAGAGCGGTGACGACCGCGATGCCGCCCATCTCGAGTCCGGCGAGGACCTCGGTGCCCTCGGGGATGAGGATGGCGAGTCGCTCTGCCAGTTCGTCGAGGAGGACCGGGTCGGCCTCGAACTGGTACTTGTCGAAGTATTCGGTGGCGGTCCGGCCGGAGCGGAGGGTGAACTCGCCGGTCAGACGGCTCACGCTGCGGACCCGGCGGGCGAGGTCGATGGAGTCAGTCACAAGGTTCAAGCTTGTCAGGCCGTCCGTGACGGGAACACGCCGCCCCTCGTCGTCACCCGTTGGCGTACTTGATCTCTCCGATACCGCATCCTATGTCTGTTTGGGGTAGTTTTCGCCTAATTAGTGGCTCGCGCCCGGAAGGACAGACCAGTGACACCCTTCGCGATGCTCTTCCTACTCGCCCTGGCCGGCTCCTCGTGTTTTGCTCTTGGTCGCGCTCTCGGCCGCGGCGAGCGGTACGAGCGTGGATACCGGGAAGGTTTCCGCGACGGCGAGACGGGCTCACTCGCCCGTGCCACACGCCTGATGCAGGTGGGTGACCGCCCGCCGGTGGCTCCCGCCGTCGAGTCGATGCTGGGCCCTTACGCGGTCCCTCAGCAGGCCGCACCCCGCACCGTGGGCCCGGTGGTGGCCGGCGTACCGGCCCGGGCGCAGCTCGCGCTCTGATCGCCGCTCGGAACGGTCCGCCGTGTGGCGCGGTTCGCGCTCCGATCGCCGTACGGGCGGTGGCACGGCATCCCTTCGCCGCCGGACGCGCGACAGCGACCGTGCCGGTGAAAGACCGGCAGTGACCGTGTCGGTGGAAAGACCGACAGCGACCGTGTCGGCGGAAAGACCGACAGCGACCGTGCCGGTGAACGACCGACAGTGACCGTCCAGCGTCAAATCGGCCTGGTGAACGGCCGTGTCGACGGGAACCGCCCACAAGGCGCAAACCGCCGGTTTACACGATAAGCCTGACAAGTAGGTATTTACTGGCCGCCGCTTCGACACGAAGCGGCGGCTTTCCTTTGCTCGCCCGTTCGAGTTCGTCCGCCTATCAGGAGACGGCCGACTCGGGCGGAAGCAAGGTCAGGGCCGATCAACCCCGGAAACAAGTCAGGGCCGGTTCTCCGTTTCCGGAGACCGGCCCTCACCTGCACTGCAACCTGGTCGGGGTGGCGGGATTTGAACCCACGGCCTCTTCGTCCCGAACGAAGCGCGCTACCAAGCTGCGCCACACCCCGAGCTGCGAGGTAAATACTAGCCGACCTTCCCGCCCCCATGGAAATCGGTACCCCAAAAACGCAAAACTCCAGGTCAGCGAGGTATCAGAGTCAGGAGTGAGGCCTCCGGCCGGCAGGCGAAGCGGATGGGTGCGGTGGGATGTGTGCCCAATCCCGCAGAGACGTGGAGCCACGAGTCGGTGCCGGGCCACCGGTGCAGGCCTTTGGCCATCGCCTGGGGCAGGTCGCAGTTGGTGGTGAGGGCGCCGTAGCCGGGCACGCACACCTGACCGCCGTGGGTGTGACCGGCGAGGAGGAGGGCGAAGCCGTCGGCCGCCATCGCGTCCAGGACCCGGGAGGCGGGCGTGTGGGTGACGCCGAGGTGCAGGTCGGCGCCGTCGCTGATCGGGCCGGCCACGGTGGCGTAGTCGTCGCGTTCGATGTGCGGGTCGTCGACGCCGGCCAGTTCGATGGAGCGGCCGCCGGCTTTGAGGATGGTCCGGGCGTTGTTGAGGTCGGCCCAGCCGGCCTGGACGAACGCGTCGCGGAGTTCCTCGGCGGGCAGTTCGGCGCCCTGCACGTACTCCCGGTCGGGCAGCAGGTACTGCAGGGGGTTCTTCCAGACCGGCCCGCGGTAGTCGTTGGAGCCGAAGACGAACGCGCCGGGCAGGCCGAGCAGCGGGTCGAGGGCCCGCAACACGCCCGGGACCGCCCAGGGTGAGGCCATGTTGTCGCCGGTCACCACGACCAGGTCCGGGTCGGCGCCGCTGAGCGCGGCCACCCAGTCCTGCTTGCGGCGCTGCTCGGGCATCATGTGCAGGTCCGAGATGTGCAGGATGCGCAACGGTTCGGCGTCCGGTTCGAGCACCGGGACGTCGAAGCGCCGGAGCGTGAACATGTTGCGCTCGATCAATGAGGCGTAGGCGAAGGTCGCGCCGCCGATGGCGGTCAGAGCGGCAGCGGCGGAAATAAGGGAGCGCTTGCGCATGCCCGCAAGGGTAGTTTCTCCGTCCATGGGAACGTTGAAAGACCGCCTGAACGACGAGCTGCACACCGCGATGAAGGCCCGTGACGAGCTGACCACCTCGACGCTGCGGATGGCGCTGTCCGCCGTGCGGACGGCCGAGGTCGCCGGGGACGAGGCCCGGGAGCTCTCCGACGACGAGGTGCTGGCCGTGCTGACCAAGGAGGCGAAGAAGCGCCGGGAGGCGGCGACGGCGTTCGCCGACGCGGGCCGGGCGGAGCAGGCGGCGAAGGAGACGGCCGAGCGCGAGATCCTCGACCGTTATCTGCCGAAGCAGCTCACCGACGACGAGATCGGCGAGATCGTTGCGGAGGCGCTCGCGGCCGGCGGGTTCACCGCCAAGGCGCAGATGGGCCCGGCGATGAAGGCGGCTCAGGCCGCGGTGGCGGGGCGTGCGGAGGGCGGCCGGGTGGCTGCCGAGGTGCGCCGCCGTCTGGCTTGAGAAACCCCGGATCAAGACCTTCCCGGGGTACGCGGTGCCGGCCGCGACGAGAAACGGGCGGGAGATCAGCTCTCCCGCCCGTTCCCGGTGTCCTGGCTGGTGCTACCGGCCGCCCGGCTGTTCGCCGCCGCCCTGCTGATCGTTGTCGTCGGGCTTGTCGGCCTTCTCCGGCTTGCCGCTGCTGACCTCGATCACCACGGCGCCGTTCTTGATCGTCCGGCCGGACGGGTTGGTGCCCGCCGCGGTGCCGGCCGGGCAGTCCGACTCGACCTCGGAACCGGTGGAGACGTCGAAGCCGGCGTCCTTCAGGCGGTTCTTGGCCGAGGAGATCGAGTCGCAGGTGACGTCCGGGATGGACTTCTGCTCACCGTTCGCGATCTTCGAGCTGGGCTTCTTGAACTGCTGCTTGTCCTTGCCCTTCATGTAGTTCGCAACGGTGTACTGCACGGTCGGGTTGATGATCGGGTGGGACATGTGGTCCTTGTGGTCCGGGTAGTCCGGGTTGACCATGTAGCCCGCCACGACGATCTTGGTGGTGCCGACGATCAGCGACGCGGTCTTGTCCCCGTCGGTGGTGCCGGACTTGCCGAACACCGGGTGCCCCACGATGCCGCGGGTCGGGCCGGCCGTCGCGCCGTTGCAGGCGCCGAGCTGGGCCGAGTCGCCGACCGGGCAGCGGGCGGCGTCCAGGGCGGCGCGGGCGACGTCCTTGGTGGTGGCCCGGATGCAGTGCGGCTTGCCGACGGCGAGCTTCTCGTTGTCCTTCGTGGTGATCTGCTCGACCGGGGTGGGCTCGCAGTACATGCCGTCACCGGCGAGGGTTGCGTACGCGTTCGCCATGTCGAGCGGGGTGGACGCCATGACGCCCAGCGAGAACGCGCCCCACTGCTTGACGCCGCCCTCCTCGGTGGCGCGGTACGCGTCCTTCTCCTCACGGAACTGCACGCCGAAGCGCTTGGCGACCGCGACGACCTTGTCGGTGCCGACCCGTTCCTGGAGCGGGATGAAGTACGTGTTGATCGACTTCGCGAACGCGGACCACATGGTGTAGACGCCCGCACCGCCGCCGCCGGAGTTCTGCGGGCAGTAGAAGTGCGTTCCCGGGCAGGCGGCCTTCGAGCCCTGCTGAATGATGTAGCCGGACTTGTAGGTCTTCTGCGCGTTGATCGTGTAGCCGAGTGGCAGACCCGCCTCCAGGCCCGCGATGATCGGGAAGATCTTGAACACCGATCCGGCCTGGTAACCGGTGATGTCGCCGCCACCGCTCAGCAGCGGGTTCGTGGTGTTCGGGTAGGTGCCCCGGACGCCCTTCGCCGCCTTCTTCGGGTCTGACGAGATCTTGTTCTGCGGGTCGTCCGCGTCGTCGAGCTTGTATTTGCGGTTGGTGGCGAGCATCCGGACCTTGCCGCTGCCCGGCTCGACACCGGCGATCAGCAGCGCGTTCTTCTCGGTGTCCTTCTGCCGCTCGGTGATCTCCTTGCGCGCCCCGGCCTGGCCCTTCAGGTCGAGCGTGGTGACCACCTTGTAGCCGCCGCTCTTCAGCCGGCGCTCCCGGTCGTACGACGTCGCGCCGAAGGCGTCCTGGCTGAGCCACCAGCGGTAGAAGTAGTCGCAGAAGAAGCCCCAGTGGTTCTTGGCGACCCAGGCGCAGCCGTTGCCCAGGCTCTTCGCCTTGGTCGGGACCTTCTCCTTCTTGGCCTCGTCGGCCTGCGCCTGCGTGATCGCGCCCATGGTGACCATGCCGGGGATGATGTAGTTGTCCCGGCGGGCGGTGATCTGCTCGTGGCCCGACGGAACGGTCGGGTTGAAGCTGCTCGGAGCCTTCACCATGCCGGCGAGCATGGCGGCCTCGGCGATGCTCAGGTCCTTCGGCTTCTTGTTGAAGTAGACCTGGCTGGCGGCGTAGACGCCGTACGCCTGGTTGCCGAAGGGCGCGATGTTCAGGTAACGCTCGAGGATCTGCTCCTTGGAGAGCTGCTTCTCGACCTGGAGGGCGTACTTCATCTCGGTGATCTTGCGCTTCGGGCTGTCCTTCGTCGCCTCGATCACCTCGCGCGGGTTGGTCGCCGAGTAGGCCAGCGACATCCGCACGTACTGCATGGTCAGGGTGGAGGCGCCCTGCTGGGCGCCGCCCTGGTTGTTGCTCACGAAGGCACGGGCGACGCCTTTGAGGTCGACGCCGTTGTGCTCGGAGAACTTGCGGTCCTCGGCCGCGATGATCGCGTTCTGCATGTTCACCGAGATGTCCTTCAGCGGGACATCGCTGCGGAACTCGTCGTAGAACAGCGAGATCTGGGTGCGACCGTCGGACGCGTAGATCCGCGTGATCTGCGGTGAGCTGAAGTCTTTCAGCTCACTGGGCAGGTTGGCGAAGGTCTGTCCACCGGCCTTGGCCGCCAGGCCGGTCATCGCCGCGGCGGGGAAGGCCGCGGCGGCCACGACGACGCCGGCCAGCAGGCCACACACTAATAGCGAGGTCGCGTTCGTGAAGATGTTGTGATCGCGTCTGCGAAGCCAGGAGGTCACCCGAGCAGGGTACGCGAACGAGGCACGCGACCGCCCGGCGAGAAGGTCGTCGTTGCCCGATCCGAGTGTGCCCTGTCACCCCAAGCGGCGGAGGGTTTTCCCCCATCTGCACCAAAGGTACCCCCGTTCAGTCAGACCCGGCCGTCCGCTATGCCCGGAACTACCGGGCCATACGTATTTGAGGGACAACGTTGCGTAATCGCCCAACTACGGAGCATGATGGTCCGGCGAGACATCGCACAGGCGTCAGCGCGGCATGGGGGACACGGAGGCCGCGGGACGTTCGGGGGTGAAAGCTAGGGGGGACGTTTACCAATGGGGATGATCAGCGACTGGCCCAGCATGGCGGCGTGTCAGAGTGGCGACCCTGACGCGTTGTTCGTGCAGGGAGCCGAGCAGAACGTGGCGAAGAGGATCTGCCGCAGTTGCCCGGTCCGCTACGAATGCCTCGCCGACGCCCTGGACAACCGCATCGAGTTCGGCGTCTGGGGAGGCATGACGGAACGGGAACGGCGGGCTCTGCTGCGCCGGCACCCGCACGTGGCGAGCTGGCGGAAGATGTTCGAGGCCGCGCTGCGGGAGAAGGGCGCCGACAAGGTGCTCGTCTCCACCCGCTGAGCGGGCGCCGAGAGCTGATCACGCCAGAAGAGCTCCGATCGTCCGCAGCCCGTCGACGTCGTGCACGTCGGCGGGCTGCGCCGCGACCGAGGTGGCCGGCACCGTGGGGAACGCCTCGGTGAAACCGGCCGCCACCCGGGTCTCCCGCTGGGCCTGCCGGACCAGCGAGGCATGGATCCGCAGCACGTCGACCGCGGTCTCGTGGCCGCCCTCGGCGGTCAGCCGCTCGATCGCCTCCTCGGCCTCGGCCACCGAGAACCCGTCGAGAGCTGTCTCGTGCATCCGGTTGACCACCAGGCCGGCCAGCGGCATCCGCTCCGACACCAGGCGCTCGGCGAAGTAGGCCGCCTCCCGGACCGCGTCCCGTTCCGGGGCCGCGATCAGCAGGAACGCGGTCTGCGGGTCCTGCAGGATCCGGTACGTCTGATCGGCGCGCTGCCGGAACCCGCCGAACATCGAGTCCAGCGCCGCGACGAAGCCCGACAGGTCGGTCAGCAACTGGGCGCCGAGGATCTTCTGCACGGCTCGGGAGAACAGCCCGAACGACGCGGTGACCAGGCTGAACATGCTCCGCCCGCCGGACCGGGCCGGGGCCAGCAGCATCCGCAGCATGCGCCCGTCGAGGAACCGCGACAGCCGGGCCGGTGCGTCCAGGAAGTCGAGCGCGGACCGCGACGGCGGGGTGTCGACCACGATCAGGTCCCACTCGTCACCGGCCCGCAGCTGGCCCAGCTTCTCCATCGCCATGTACTCCTGCGTGCCGGCGAAGGTCGAGCTCATGGCCTGGTAGAACGGGTTCGCGAAGATCTCCTGCGCGCGTTTCGGGGTGGTGTGCTGCTCGACCACCTCGTCGAAGGTGCGCTTCATGTCGAGCATCATGGCGTGCAGCTCACCGCCGGTCTGCCCGGCGTCGATGCCCTTGACCTGGCGCGGGGTGTTGTCCAGCTCGGTGAGCCCCATCGACTGCGCCAGCCGGCGGGCCGGGTCGATGGTGAGCACCACGGTCCGGCGGCCGTGCACCTCGGCCGCGCGCAGGCCGAGCGCCGCGGCGGTGGTGGTCTTGCCGACCCCGCCGGCCCCGCAGCAGACCACGATGCGGATCGCCGGATCGGCGAGGAGCCCGTCGACGTTCAAGCTCGGAACGGTGAGGCGGGGAGCGCTCATAGCCACCAATCCAGGGTAGTTCGCTAGATCCGGGATCCGCCTGATCAAGCCCGCATCAAGTGGGTGGCGAGCTGTTCCAGCCCGGCACGGTCCACACCGTCCGGAAGAAGCGGCAGCTCGACGACCGGACGGCCCAGCTCGGTGAGCTCCATCCGCAGCGACTGCTCCAGCTCCCGGCGTGTCAGATGGGCCTGCGCCTCGGCGGCGAGCTGGGACACCGTGGCCGCCGCGGCGGGCAGGCCGGCCGCCACCAGGCCCCGCTTGATCTCCGCCTTGGTGACCCGGCCGGCCGGCAGCAGGGGCGGGCGGGCGCTGTTGACCAGCACCCGGCCGACCGGGATCTGCAGTGCGGTCAGCTCGCCGATCGCGTCCAGGCTCTCCTGGACCGGCATCTCCTCGAGCAGCGTGACCACGTGCACCGCGGTCATCGGCGAGCGCAGCAGGGCGGCGACGCTCTCGCTCTGCGTCTTGATCGGACCGACCTTGACCAGCCGGGCGGTCTCCTCGGTGACGTTGAGGAACCGGCCCACCCGCCCGGTCGGCGGGGCGTCCAGCACCACCGCGTCGTACACCCGGCGGCCGTCGTGCGACCGGGTGGTCGCCTCCTTGACCTTGCCGGTGAGCAGGACGTCGCGCAGACCGGGTGCGATCGTGGTGGCGAAGTCGATGGCGCCGACCTTGCGCAGCGCCCGGCCGGCCGCGCCGAGCTTGTAGAACATGTCCAGGTATTCGAGGAGGGCCTCCTCGGGGTCGACGGCAAGCGCCCGGACCTCGCCGCCGCCGGTGGTGGTGGCCACCCGCTTCTCCGCGTACGGCAACGGGTCGAGGCCGAACAGCTGGGCGATGCCCTGCCGCCCCTCCACCTCGACGAGCAGGGTGCGCCGGCCGCCGGCGGCCAGGCCCAGGGCCAGGGCGGCGGCGACGCTTGTCTTGCCGGTGCCGCCCTTGCCGGTCACCACGTGCAGCCGCTCCGGCCAGTTCCGGTGTTCGCCCATGTACCCACGGTACGGCCCGTGGTCAGCCGGACACCTCGCACACCAGCCAGCCGGTCTTCCGGATGACCGTGACCTCGAGGCTCTGCGCGGCCGTGCGCTCGTCCGCCGTCGACATCACCACCCGGACCGTGAGCTCGGCCTTCTCCTCGTTGCCGCGGGCCAGTACCGGCTCGTCCCAGCGGAACACCGCGCCGTCGTGCGCGTGCGCGTACGCGCTGATCTGCTGCACCCGGGTGGCGAGTTTCGACTCGTCCCGGGACTTGCCGCAGACCAGATCCCGCGCGGCGGTCGGGTCCTGTTGCGTGTAGACGGCGGTGAGGAACCGGTTGACCGCGGTCGCCGGATCCGGTGCGCCGCCGGTCTCCGAGTCGCGCACCAGCAGGTACGCCGAGACCGCCCCACCCCCGCAGAGCAGCAGCGTGGCGGCGAACGCCAGCGTCAGGTACACGGTCGAGCGCCGGTTGGAGTCGCGCCGTTCGGCCGGTGGCCCGGCCCAGATCGGATCCGGCTGGCCGGGTGTGCCGTGGTGCACGGGCCAGGCCGGCGGGGTGTGCGAGATCACTTCGGTGGGATCGACCACCGGGTACGCCGGGAACCCGCCGCCGACCGTGGGCTGGACGACCGTGTCGGCGGTGAGGACCGGATGCTCGACCGTGGTGGTGAGCAGGGTGTGCGGTGGCTCCGGCGCCGGGATCGGCTCGCCGGGCGGGAACGGCATCGGCGGCTCGGGTTCAGGCGACGGCAGCGGTTCCGGGTGGCCCCGCTCCCGATGTCGCGCAATATGCGTCAAGTCGCCCTCCGTTATGGCATGTGCACTTTGCGTACATTCTCTCGCTCAGCCTAACCAAACGCCCGGTCTCCCGAGCCCTAAGCTGTGCCGATAACCGAACGGATAAGGAGAGCTCAGGCATGCAGAAGTGGGAGTACGTGACCGTGCCCCTGCTGGTCCACGCGACCAAGCAGATCCTCGACAACTGGGGCGAGGACGGCTGGGAGCTCGTCCAGGTCGTTCCCGGACCCAACCCCGAGCAGCTCGTGGCCTACCTGAAGCGGCCCAAGCCGTGACCGCCCCGACGCCGGTCGCCGGCGAGGGTGGCGTGGACGCGTTCGCCAAGCTCGCCGAGCTGGGCCTGACGCTGCCGACGGTCGTTCCGCCGCTGGCGTCCTACGTGCCGGCCGTCCAGTCCGGCAACCATGTCTACGTCTCCGGCCAGCTGCCGATGGTCGACGGCAAGCTGCAGCTGACCGGCAAGGTCGGCGCCGAGGTCACCGCCGAGCAGGGCACCGACCTGGCCCGGATCTGCGCGCTGAACGCGCTCGCCGCGATCGACGCGCTCGTCGGCCTGGGCCGGGTCGTCAAGATCGTCAAGGTGACCGGGTTCGTCGCGTCGGCACCGGGCTTCACCGGTCAGCCGGCCGTGATCAACGGAGCGTCGAACCTGTTCGGTGAGGTCCTCGGCGAGCAGGGCCGGCACGCGCGCAGCGCGGTCGGCGTGGCCGAGCTGCCGCTGGGTGCCCCGGTGGAGGTCGAGGTCATCGCCGAAGTGGCGTGATCTTGCGGTGATTCGGCCGCTTTTGGTGACCGAAGGTGACGGGAACGGACATCGTGTCTCGGCCATCGCCCACGGACCGACGTACGATTCGGGTCATGGGGGGTGCTGAGCCTGAGTCGGTGGACGTCGACAGGCTGCCGGGTTGGGTGACGCTGCTGCGTGCGCCCAATCCGGGTCCGATGACACTGGACGGCACCAACACCTGGATTCTGCGGGTGCCGGGAGAGCCGGTCGCCGCCGTGATCGATCCCGGACCGCTTGACGAGGGCCATCTGCGCCGGATCGCCGAGCACGGCCCGGTCGGCCACATCCTGATCACGCACGGTCATCACGATCATGTGGAGGGCGCGGCCCGGCTGGCCGAACTCCTCGGCGGGATTCCGGTCCTCGCCGGTGACGCCCTGGACGCCGGCCGGCCGCTCACCGGGAACGGTTTGGAAATACAGGTCCTGAAGACTCCGGGACACACGAGTGATTCGGTGTGTTTTCTCGTCGAGCATGAGGACGACCGCGTGATGTTCACCGGCGACACCATCCTGGGCCGGGGCACGACAGTGGTGGCCCGTCCCGATGGCGACCTGCGGGACTATCTGGGCAGTCTGGAACTGCTCACGGCGTACCCGGGAGTGCTGATGCTGCCCGGCCACGGACCGGCCCGCGACGACACCGCGGAGCGCGCCCACTTCTATCTCGGGCATCGCCGGGAACGGCTGGCCCAGGTCGAGGCCGCGATGGCGGCCGGTGCGGACACCCCGGCCGCGGTCGTCGACCTGGTCTATCCGGACATCGATCCGGGCGTGCGGTTCGCGGCCGAGTGGTCGGCCGCCGCCCAACTCGACTACCTGCGCGCCCGTGATCGGGAATCAGCGACCGGTCCCGGCCGGTTGGACCGGCCGTGACCTGCCCTGTGTGCGGGACCGTCGCGGTTCCCGGCGCCCGCTTCTGCCACCACTGCGGTGCGGCCCTCCCGGCTGCGGCGTCGCTGCCCGCCGCGGAGCGCCGGATCGTCACCGTGCTCTTCGGCGACCTCTCCGACTTCACCTCCTGGTCGGAGGACCTCGACCCGGAACGGGTCGGTGCGGTCACCGACCGGGTCCTGGCCGCCCTGGCCGGCGCGGTGAAGACCTTCGGCGGGCACGTCGACAAGCTCACCGGCGACGGGATCATGGCGGTCTTCGGCGCCCCGGTGGCCCACGAGGACGACGCCGAACGGGCCGTCCGCGCGGCGCTGAGCATGCAGCGTGCGGTCCGCCGGGTGCTCGACGACGAGCGCGGCGGCGGCGCCCCGCTGGGCCTGCGCGTCGGCCTCAACACCGGCGAGGTGGTCGCCGGCATGCAGGCCGGCATCGAATACACGGTCATCGGCGACACGGTGAACACCGCCGCCCGGCTGGCCGACGCCTCCGCGGTCGGCGCGGTCTACGCCGGCGAGCGGACCAGCGCCGGCACCCGGCACGTGGCGTCCTGGCGGCAGCTGCGGCCGCTGCGGCTCAAGGGCAAGCGCGAGCCGGTGCCCACCTACGAGCTGCTCGGCCTGCACGACGCCCCCGGCACCCGGTCCGGTCTGGGCGACGAGGCGCCGTTCGTGGGCCGCGAGACCGAGCTGGGCCGGGTCTCCGGCCGGCTCGCCGAGGTGATCGACTCGGGCAATCCCCGGGTGATGGTGATGACCGCCGAGGCCGGCATCGGCAAGTCCCGGTTCGCCGGCGAGGTCAAGCGCCTGGCCGCCGGGTTCGAACCCGGCACCGGGCCGTATGCCGGGCACGGCGCCCGCGTCCTGCGGGTGCGCTGCCGCGCCTTCGGCGAACGGCGCCGGTACGCACCCCTGGCCGACCTGGTCCGCAAGGCGGCCGGCCTGCCCAAGGACCTGACCGCCACGGTCGGCCGACCGGTCGTCGAGGAACGCCTGCGCAAACTGGCCGGCCGGCTCGGCGCCCAGATCGACCTGGACCGGCTGCTCGCCCTGCTCGGCTACGGCGACGCCCCGGCCAACCCGGTCGGCCCGGCCGCCCCCGCCGACTGGCCGCCGAGCGCCAAACGGGTCGACGCGGAGGCCATCTCGATCGCCGTCGCCGACCTGCTCAACGCGCTCGCCGTCGAGGCGCCGATGCTGCTGATCGTGGACGACCTGCACGACGCCACGGCCACCACCGTCGACGCGCTCGGCAGCACCCTGTCCCGGCTCGAGGGCGCGGTCATGGTGCTGCTGCTCGGCCGCCCCGAGCTGGTGCGCACCGCGGGCGCGCTGACCCGGGTCGCCGACGCCGAGGTGCACACCCTGCCGCCGCTGCGGGGGGCCGACGCGTCCCGGCTGCTCACGTCGTATCTCAACGGCGGGAAACTGCCGCAGCAGGACGTCGACCGGCTGCTCGCCACCGCCCAGGGCAACCCGTTCTACCTGGTCGAGATGGTCACCCTGCTGATGGAGCGGGGCGCGCTGACCCCGGCGGTCGGCGCCGACGCGGCCGGCCGCTGGCAGCTCGCCGCCGGATCACTCGGCAGCCAGTTGCTCTCCCGTGACCTCGCCGCCGTCCTGGCGGCCCGCATCGACGCGCTCCCGGCGGAACCCCGGTCGGTGCTGCGCGACGCCTCGGTGGCCGGCACGACGGTGCCCAGCGGGGTGCTGGAGGCGCTGCACGAGCGGCGGGCCAGCAACGAGGGCGTCACCGAGCCGCTCGAACGGGCGGTCGACGAACTGCTGCAACGGCGCATGCTGCACCGGGCCCGGGGCGGGTTCCAGTTCAGCACGCCGCTGATGCGCGAGGCGGCGTATGCGAACC
Organism: Actinoplanes sp. NBRC 101535; assembly: GCF_030269225.1. Classification (NCBI taxonomy): domain Bacteria; kingdom Bacillati; phylum Actinomycetota; class Actinomycetes; order Micromonosporales; family Micromonosporaceae; genus Actinoplanes; species Actinoplanes sp. NBRC 101535. The sequence goes on from NZ_BSSY01000010.1 coordinate 301,647, forward strand.
TCGGCAAGGCGGACCTGGCGGAGCGGCACGCGTACCTCGCCTCCTGGGCCGCGCCGGAGACGGTCCGGAACGGTCATGACGGCGCGGTCCGGCTCAACCTGACCGACAACGAGCGGGACGCGTTCATCGCCACCCACGCCGAGTGCGCGGTGGAACTGGCCGATGCGGTGCGGCTGCGCCCGGACGCGACGGCCCGTGAGGTCGCGCCGCTGGCCGTGGCGGCACTGGGCCGGATGGCGCGCCGGGCGCTGGCCAACATCGAACCGGCCGCCGCCATCGAGTACGCGGAACGCGCCACCACCCTGGCCCGCGACGGCCTTCCGCTGCCCGATCAGCTGGTGCACGCCCGTGCGCTGCTGCGCCTGGGCCGGGCCGAGGAGGCGCTGGCGTACGGCGAGAAGATCACCGTGAGCGCCCAGGACGACCCGGTGTGCCGCGCCGAGTCGATGATCGTGGTCGGCCGGGCCTACGAGGCTCTCGGCGACCAGGGACGCGCGGTCAGCGCCTGGCAGGAGGCGCTCGAGGTGGCCACCGAGGCGCAGCTGCTGCCGGAGCGGGCCAACGCGATGCGCCGCCTCGGCATGGCCGACTTCCTGGCCGGCAAACTCAGCCAGGCGAGCAGCCGGTTCGCCGCGGCGTACCAGGTGACGCTGGCCGCCGGGGACCGGCACGGGCAGGCCTGGGCGCTGCAGAACCTGGCCTGGGTGACCACCACCCGGGGTGACTTCGCCGGCACCGACGCGGTGCTGGGCCGGGCCGCCCGTCTCTTCGCCGAGCTGGGTGATCCGGTCGGCCGGGCCTGGCTGCGCGGCACCACGGCGTTCGCCCGGCTGCTGGCCGGCCGTCTGCAGGAGGCCCGCCGGCTGGCCCGGATCTTCCTGCCGTTCGGGGACCGGGTCGGTGAGGGCTGGGCGGTCGGCACCCTGCGGGTGGTCGAGGCGTACGCCGCCGCCGAGCTGGGCGATCTGGGTGCGGCGGACGGGCAGGCGCGCCGGGCGTACCGGGAGTTCAACGAGGTCGCCGACGACTGGGGGCGTGGTCTCGCCCTGGTGGTCCGGGGTGCGATCGCCCGCGGTCTCGGTGAGTTGGATCACGCTTTCGACCTACTCACCGATGCTCTCGAGTACGCCGATCGCACCGGCCACCCGCTGTTGCTCGGGATGGCCGGCACGCTCCGCGGGTTCGTGGCGATGCAGCTCGGCGACCTGGAGACCGCGGAGGCCGACGCACGGCGGGTGATGACCGCGGTCGAGCCGCACAATCCGCTGGCTCCGGCGCAGGTCGGGCCGCGGGTGCTGCTGGCCGAGGCGCGGACCCGGGCCGGCGATGCGGCGACCGCGATCGGCCTGCTGGCACCGATCGCGAGTGACACGTCGACGCCGTCGCTGCTCTTCTCGCGGCGGCACGCTCTTGCGGTGTACGCGTCCGCGTTGCTCGCCGAGGGGCGGGTGGAGTCGGCGCTGACCTGGATCGAACGTGCTGGTGAGGCCTCCGCGGAGGACGTCCGCAGCAGTGTGGTCGCGGCGATGGTCCGGGCCCGGGTGCTGGCCGCGGCGGACCGGTGCGACGAGGCGCGGGCGGCGGCGGAGGAGGCGGTCCGGCTCGCCCACTCGACGGAGCAGTCGAGTGAGCGTGCGGCGGCCGAGGAACTGCAGGACACCCTGCTCCTGGCCGGGTTCGGGCCGACTCCGGAGGAAACTGTCGCCTACGCGTCTGACGTGCCAGGATGATCGTGAATCCGGCTGGCGTATTTTCTTTGATGTGACGGAGACTCCGCCTGGCGCCTTGCCGGTACCTTACGTGCCAGGCATGTCCGGTTTGTCGGTTATGGCGCGTGGTGGTTACGCCACCGTCTATCGAGCCACCCAGGACTCCGTCGGGCGAGAAGTCGCCATCAAGGTGGAGAACCGGACCCTGGACAGCCCCCGGGACCAGGCCCGCTTCCTGCGTGAGGCGCGCGCCGCCGGGCGCATGTCGTCCCACCCGCACGTCGTCGACCTCTTCGACGTCGGCGTCACGGTCGACCAGCACCCCTACCTGATCATGGAGCTGTGCGACGGGTCCTACCTCGACCGCATGCGCGTCTCCCCGCTCGGCCCGGTCGAGGCCCGCGACGTCGGCATCAAGATCGCCGACGCGCTGGTGCACTCGCACGCCAACGGGGTGCTGCACCGCGACGTCAAACCGGCGAACATCCTCTACTCCGAGTTCAATTCCGCGGTGCTCGCCGACTTCGGTCTCGCGGTGCTCGGCGAGATGCGCGACTCCTCGGTCACCCTCGAGGTCCTCACCCCGGCGTACGCCCCGCCCGAGACGTTTCGCCACGACGCGCCGTCCGGGGCCGCCGACATCTATGCGCTGTGCGCCAGCCTCTACGCGGTCATGCACGGCCGACCACCCCGGTGGGCGACCGACCGCAGCCCCAGCCTGATCACCCTGATGGACCTCTTCAACCACCCGATCCCGGACCTGCCCGGTGTCCCGGAGGGCCTGACCGCGATCCTGCGCTACGGCATGGACAACGACCCGAACGGCCGCCCGTCCGCCGAGGAACTCCGCGACCTGCTCAACAACCTCCAGCTCGACCCGGAGACGCCACAGCAGCCCGCGGTCTACCGCTCGACGACCCCGTCGACGTTCGTGCCGCCGCGGCCCCGCCCGATCGTGCCGAGCACCCCGACCCGCGAGGACGACACCCCGACGGTGCACAACCCGACGAGCCGGAAGGGCTTCTTCAGCCGCTGGTTCAGCTGAACCGGGGCACATGAGCCGGCGGCCGGGGACGGCCGGAAGTGGGCAGAGGCGGCCCGCCGCGGGCCAGGGTGCCGTGGATGACGCGTACCCGAGAGGCAGAGTGACCCACCACTACCGGAACCGGCCGGCGGTGGGCTACTCGGGTTCCAGGACGGCCAGCAGCTCGCCGGTGTCCACCTCGGTGCCGGGATGGACCGGCAGGGACGCCACCACGCCGGCGGACGGCGCGTGCACCGGATGCTCCAGCTTCATCGCCTCCAGGGTGAGCAGCAGCTCCCCGGCCCGGACCCGCTGGCCGGGCACGACCAGGACCCGGCGGACGGCACCCGGCAGCGGCGCGATCAGGGAGCTCTCGGAGGCCTCCGGTGCGGGCAGCGGGAAGCGGGAGATCTCCCGGAGGGCGACCGACCCCTCCGGGCTGTCCACGTAGGAGACGTCACCCACCCGGTGTACGAGAACGGTCAGACGGATGCCCTGCACGTTGAGCACCACCCGCTCGCCGCTCGCCTGGACGACCACGATCGGCGGGTGTTCGTCGACCGGCGCCTGACCGAGACCGGCCAGGTCGAGTTCCTCCGGGTCGACGGCCCGGACCCACCATCCGGCGAGTCCGCCGTGGCGGTTCATCCGGTAACCGACCTCGACCGGCCCGGTCGGGCCGTCGTAGACGGCGGTCTGCGAGCCGGAGGGGACGTTGCGCCAGCCGGACGGGAGCGAGGCCAGGACCGGCGCCGAGGCGCGGCGTGCGGCGGCACCGGCCAGGGCGGCGGCCAGGCAGGAGAGGCGGACCGCGTCGACCGACGAGAGCAGCGGCGCGAACACCTCGGGATGCTGATCGAGGAAACCGGTGTCCACGTCGCCCGCCCGGAACGAGTGGTGCCGCAGCACCCGGACCAGCAGGTCCCGGTTCGAGACCACGCCGTGCAGCTGGGCCCGGGCCAGCGCGGACGCCAGCATCCGGGCGGCCTCCTGGCGGCTGGGCGCCCAGGCGATCAGCTTGGCCAGCATCGGGTCGTGGTGCATGCCGACGACCGAGCCGTCGGTCACCCCGGCGTCCAGCCGCAGACCGGGCTGGGGTAGCGGGCGGAACGATCCGGCCACGTCCGGCACGGCGAACCGGTGCAGGGTCCCGGCGGCCGGCAGCCAGGCGTAGGCCGGGTCCTCGGCACAGACCCGCACCTCGATGGCGTGCCCGCGGATCGGCGGCGGACCGGGCATCGGCAGGCTGCCGCCCTCGGCCACCAGCAGCTGCAGCCGAACCAGGTCGTATCCGGACACGCACTCGGTGACCGCGTGGTCGGCCTGCAGCGTCGGGGTGAGCTCGAGGAACCAGAAGCCGCCGTTCGCGTCGAGGAGGAACTCGACCGCGCCGGCGCCGACGTAGCCGAGGGCGCGGACCGCGACGATCGCCGCCCGGCACAGCTCCTCGCGCAGCCCCGGGTCGACGGCCGGTGACGGGGTCTCCTCGACGATCTTCTGGTAGCGGCGCTGCACCGAGCACTCCCGCTCGCCGAACGGCACCACCGCGCCCTGGACGTCGGCCAGGACCGGGACCTCGATGTGCCGGACATTGCTCACGTAGGGCTCGCAGAAGACCTCGCCGCCGATCTCGCGGCGTGTCGAGGCGATGGCCTCGACCAGAGCGGCGGCGTCCCGCACCACCCGCATCCCGGCCCCACCGGTGCCGCTCGACGGTTTGATCAGGACCGGAAACCCAGGCACCTCCTCCGGGCTGGTGAAGGTCGGCAGCACCGGCACGTCGGCCTCGGCGACCAGCTTCTTCGCCTCGGTCTTGCAGGTGAGCGTGCGCAGCGTGGCGGCCGGCGGACCGACCCAGATCAGTCCGGCCTCGACCACCGCGGCGGCGAAGTCCGGGTCCTCGGCGAGCATGCCGGTGCCCGGGTGCAGCGCGTTGGCCCCGGAGCGCTGAGCGGCCCCGATCAGGGCCGCGGTCTGCAGGTACGTCGCCGCCGGCGTGTTCCCGGGCAGGTGGACCGCGTAGTCGGCCTCGGTGACGTGCGGAGCGTGGGAATCGACGTCGGAGTAGACGGCTACCGTCTCGATGCCGACCAGCCGGCAGGTGGCGAACACCCGGCGGGCGACTTCTCCCCGGTCGGCCACCAGAAGTCGTCGGATCACTGCTCTCCCTTTCAGGGTCGGAACACGCCGACGTGCCCGGCGCCCTCCACGGCCGCGCTGTGCACCGCGGAGAGACAGAGGCCGAGGACAGTTCGGGTGTCGCGGGGGTCGATGACGCCGTCGTCAGCCGGGGTGTGGCCCGGGGCGGGCCAGCTGAAGGTGAAGCGGGGCTCGTCGGTACGGTCCACCCGGTTCTCCGCGTTCCCGACGGTGAGGACCAGGTGCGGCACGGCGGACTTGGCGACCGCGTGCACCAGTGGCGCGGTGGTACGCGCGTCCGCCTCCTCGTCCCGTGGTGCGCCGGCATGCTGCAGGAAGAGCACCGGGGTGGCGGTCGCGTTGGCGAGATGCAGGAAATGCACCGCCTTCTGGGCGTCGGACGCCGACCCCGAGGGTCCGGGGGTGGCCAGCACGCCGAGCGGATAGCCGTGCAGTTCACCCCAGCCGGCCACCAGCGCGCCGCCCTGACCGGGTTTGAACTCGTCGAAGTCGCTGTCGTCGAGGATCCGGGCGAGCACCTCCCGGGGCTCGAATGCGGCCGGGTCGACGGCGGCCAGGGTGAGCAGGCCCTCGACGTCGAAGCGGGGCGGCACCGGGCGCTGGTCGCGCGGCGGCGGCCCCTGCTTGCGCCAGTTGAGCCGGCGGACGCACTGCCGCGCCAGCCGCAGGCCGTCGCGTTCGTCCTCGGCGAGCTGGTCGGCCGGACCGGAGAGCCCGGCCGGGACCACCGGGGTGCCGCGGACCTCGACGCCCGGGTGCCCGTTGGCGGCCCCGCGGATCGGCTGCGGGTGGATGGTGAGCACCTTGGCGTGCCCGCGCACCATGATCGTGTAGTCGGAGAGGGCCGGCAGGTAGGCCGCGTCCCCGGTGGTGATGCCGAAGACCACGCAGATCGTCGGCACCCGGTCGGCGGTGAGCCGGCTCAGCTCCCCGGCGATCCCGGCGCTGATCGCGGCGCCCTCGGACTCGACCAGGTCGACCAGCGGCAGCCGGTTGACGGTGGCGATCCGCGCCGCCCGCCGGATCTTGCGAGCCGTGTAGGGGTTGACCGCCCCGCCGTCGACCGTCGGATCGTTCGCGATCACCACGCACTCGACGCCCTCGATCACGCCGATGCCGGTGACCACGCTGGCGCCGACCGGGAACTCCGAGCCGCGGGCCGCGACCGGCGACAGCTCGAGGAACGGGCTGTCCTGGTCGAGCAGCATCTCGATACGCTCTCGGGGTAACAGTTTCCCCCGGGCGTGATGCCGGGTCACCCACTTCTCGCCGCCGCCGGCCCGTGCCTCGTCGAGCACCGCCTCCAGCTCGGAGAGCCGTTGCAGGGTGGTGCTGCGCCCCTCCAGATACGCGGGATCGCGCGGGTCCAGCGCGGTGTCGAGCACGGTCATGGCCGAACCGCCTCTGCCGTGCCCGCTACGCCCCTGCCTGCGTTCAAAGCCGCGCCCTTCCCTGTCACGCCGGTGCCTCTCGGCCACCTCCGTAACGAGCGGCTGTGCGGGTGCGACACGGACCCGTCTACCGGGTGCGGTCGCACAGAAGAGTGGATCAAGCACATTTAAGGGGCTGTCCGAATGGACAGCCCCTATGCGCGCGGTGGCGGAGGTCAGACGCGGGCGCGCCGCGCCAGCCGCTCCGGATCCAGGATGATGACGCTCTTGCCGTCGAGGCGCAGCCAGGCCCGCGAGGCGAAGTCGGCGAGTGCCTTGTTCACCGTCTCGCGGGAGGCCCCGACGAGCTGGGCGAGCTCCTCCTGGGTCAGGTCGTGGGTGACCCGCAGGACACCGCCGTCCCGGGTGCCGAACCGGCCGGCCATCTGCAGCAGGTTCTTCGCCACCCGGCCGGGCACGTCCGTGAAGATCAGGTCAGCGAGCGCGTCGTTGGTCCGGCGCAGCCTGCGGGCGAGCACCCGCAGCAGCTGCTCGGCGATCTCCGGCCGGTTGTTCAGCCAGGGCCGCAACGACGACTTCTTCAACCGGGCCAGCCGGGTGTCGGTCACCGCGGTGGCGGTGGCCGTCCGCGGGCCGGGGTCGAAGAGCGACAGCTCGCCGAGCATGTCCGACGGGCCCATGATGGAGACGAGGTTCTGCCGTCCATCAGCCGCCCGGCGCCCGAGCTTGATCTTGCCGGAGAGCACGATGTACAGGCTGTCCCCGGCCTCGCCCTCGTTGAAGACCACGTCGCCCTTGCGGACTTCGATCGTGTCCATCTCCTTGGCGAGTGCCTCCGCAGCTTCCGGGTCTACTCCCTGGAAGATTCCGCTGCGAGCCAGTACCTCATCCATCGCCGCACCTCCGAAACGCGCAACGTCTGCGCTCGATCAGTCTAGGCGCACGCGGGCGGGAAACGGGCGGCCACCCCTTGATCCAGATACCGGACGGTAACCAGATTTGCCGTGACCGCTGGTGACAATTCAGCGGTACGGGCATATCAGGACAGGCCTTTCGTCGGTCGATCCCGCTTGCTCGCCGACGGTATCGTCCCGGTCGATGAATTCGCACCCCCCTTCCCATCGCCGGAGCAATTTCAAGCGGCCCATCCTTTCCATCACGATTGTCCTTTCTGTGCTGGTCGGTGCCGGTTTGGCGGGAATGGTCCTGCTGAAGCGGAACACCAAGACCGACGCGCAATGGGCGGCACCGGAGAAAACGGCCGCGACGGCCAGTGGAAAACCGATCGCCGAATCCGCGGCTGTCGAGTCGATCACGCTGTCGGCGACCGGCGACATCATCATGGGCAGTGCGCCGAACCGGCTTCCGGCCGATGACGGCGACGGATTCTTCGACTCCGTTCGCGACTCCCTCGCCGCCGACCTGGTGATGGGCAACCTCGAGCAGCCGATCACCGAGGACACCGGCACCTCCAAGTGCGGCACGCCGGCCCGGGCCAACTGCTTCGCCTTCCGGGCGCCACCGGCCTACGCGGCGCACCTCAAGGACGCCGGTTTCCAGCTGCTCAACACGGCGAACAACCACTCCAAGGACTTCGGCCCGAAGGGTTACGCCAACACCATCGAGGCGCTCGAGGGCCAGGGTCTCGAACACACCGGGGCCGAGGACGAGATCACCGTCGTGGACGTCAAGGGGATCAAGGTCGCGGTGATCGGCTTCTCCCCGTACGCGGGAGCGAACAACGTCAACGATCTTCCCGCTGCGGCGGCCGTCGTGAAACGTGCCGCAGGTGAGGCGGATCTGGTCGTCGTCCAGGTGCACATGGGCGCCGAAGGGGCGGACCGGACCCACGTGAAACCGGGGAGCGAACTCTTCTTCGGGGAGAACCGGGGCGACCCGATCGAGTTCAGCCACACGGTCGTCGACGCCGGTGCCGACCTGGTCGTCGGCCACGGGCCGCACGTGCTCCGGGGCATGGAGTTCTACCAGGGGAAACTCATCGCGTACAGCCTGGGGAACTTCGCCGGCGGCGGCCGGACGCTGTCCCGCAACGGCGACCTGAAGTACGCCGGGGTGCTGCAGGTCTCGCTGACCCGCGAGGGCGCGTTCGCCGGGGGTTCGTTCGCGTCCACCTATCTGAACGACGCCGGAGTGCCCACTCGCGACAAGAAGGAGCAGGGCCGCAAGATGGTCGCCCGGCTCTCGGCCGACGACTTCGGTGACACCGCTGCGACGATCGGTGACGACGGGGTCATCAAGCGCTCCGCGTGACCGATGATGTCGACCGGTCGTCGTACTCTTTACCGGTGACCCGACCCCGTACAGCGTCTCCGCGTGGAAAGACCGAGACACTGATCGGACGCAAACGCCGGGCCCGCCGGATGGCGCGGGTGCTCGCCGAGACCCATCCGGACGCGCACTGCGAGCTCGACTTCACCACTCCGCTCGAGCTGGCCGTCGCCACGGTCCTGTCCGCGCAGACCACCGACGTGCGGGTCAATCAGGTCACCCCCGAGCTGTTCCGCCGATACCGGTCGGCCGCCGACTACGCCGCGGCCGACCGCTCCGAGATGGAGACGCTGCTCCGGCCGACCGGCTTCTTCCGGGCCAAGACCGACTCACTGATCAAGCTGGGTCAGGCGCTGCTGGACCGGCACGACGGTCAACTGCCGCGACGACTCGAGGAACTGGTCGCGCTGCCCGGGATCGGGCGCAAGACGGCCAACGTGATCCTGGGCAACGCCTTCGACGTTCCGGGCATCACCGTCGACACCCACTTCCGGCGGCTGACCAACCGGTTCGGCTGGGTCGACGAGAAAGACCCGGTGAAGATCGAGTTCCTGGTCGCCGAGCTGATCGAGAAACGCGACTGGACGATGCTGTCGCACCGGGTGATCTTCCACGGCCGGCGGGTCTGTCACGCGCTGAAACCGGCCTGCGGGGCCTGCACGCTCGCGTCGGCCTGCCCGTCGTACGGGACCGGCCCGACCGAGGCGGCCGCGGCGGCGAAACTGTTGAAGGGTCCGCGGGCCCGGGACCTGGCGGTGGCCGCCGGGGTGGATCCCGAGTTGGTGCCGGTGGCGGCGGTCCTGGCCCCGGAGGAAGCGTGAGGAGGCTCGCCGCCGTCGTCGTGAGCACCATGGTGCTGGCCGGGTGCACGGCCACGGCCGAGGAGCCGGAGACACCGTCACCGTTCGCGGCATGTCCGGCGGCGGTCTCCGAGAAATCGGATCTACCGGATCTGTCCCTCCCGTGCTTCACCGGCGGTCAAGAGATCGACCTGAGCGGCCTGCCCGCCCCCGCCGTGATCAACCTGTGGGCCTCCTGGTGCGGGCCCTGCCGTGAGGAACTCCCGGTCATCCAGGGCCTGGCCGACCGGACCGCGGGGGAGTTGACGGTCGTCGGCGTCGACGTGGGGGATCGCCGCGACGCTGCCGCATCGTTTGCAACCGATTTCAACGTAAATTTCCCGACCTTCTATGACTCGGGGCAGAAACTCCTCGCCGCCCTCGGGCAGTCCACTCTCCCGGTGACCGTCTTCGTGTCACCCGAGGGCAAGACCCACGTCCACCGCGGCACCGCCCTCGACGTGCCCACGCTGATCGGCCTCGTCCAGGAGCACACCGGCGTGACGGTGCGCCAATGACCCGCGGCCACGTCCTGCCCCGGCCGGACGGCCTGCCGGACCTCTTCGAACCGCTGCTCACCCGGGTCGGCCAGTGCCGGACCGAGGACTTCACCAGCCTGCGCCGCCCGAACGGCACCGGCGGCCGGGCCAGCGCCGTGCTCGTGCTGATCGGTGAGAGCGAGCCGGCCGCGGACACCCCCGGTGGCCCCGACCTGCTGGTCCTGCAGCGTGCCGCGACGATGCGCAACCACGCCGGACAGCCGGCCTTCCCGGGCGGCGCCACCGACCCGGACGACACCGACGCCACCGACACCGCGCTGCGCGAGGCGGAGGAGGAGGTCGGCCTCGACCGGTCCAGCGCCGAGGTGCTCGCCCTGCTGCCGGAGTTGTGGATCCCGGTCAGCGGCTTCGTCGTCCGGCCCGTGCTGGCCTGGTGGCGGGCGCCGCACCCGGTGCATCCGCGGCAGGCCACCGAGGTCGCCCACGTCGCCCGTCTGCCGGTCAGTGAACTGGCCGACCCCGCGAACCGTATCCGGGTGCGACACCCCAGCGGCTGGATCGGTCCCGCCTTCCAGGTGCGGGGACTGCTCGTCTGGGGCTTCACCGCGGGGGTGATCGCGACGCTGCTCGACATGGCCGGATGGTCGCGTCCGTGGGAGCCCGCCCGCATCGTCGAACTGCCCGACGCCGCGGCACCCGTGCCGGCGGCCCGTGGCGGAGCACCCGACGAGGTGGTGCCGTGACGTGCTTCTGACTTCTACGCTAAGTGAGTGCCCGTGGTCGATGTCTTCCTGATCGTGCTGATGCTGCTCTTCGCGATCAGCGGATACCGCCAGGGTTTCGTCATCGGGGCCCTCTCGCTCGGCGGTTTCTTCAGCGGCGTGCTGATCGGCCTGCAACTGGGACCGCTGCTCGCCCAGCAGTTCGCCGAGGGTTCGATCCGCCTGGTGGTGGCCCTCGCGGTCATCCTGGTGCTGGCGATCCTCGGGCAGACCCTGGCCGGCTGGCTCGGCACCAACCTGCGCCGCAGCATCTTCAGCCGGCCGCTGCAGCACATGGACGACGCCGGCGGGGCGCTCGTCTCGGTGGTCGCCGTGATGCTCGCCGCCTGGCTGGTCGCGGTGCCGCTGGGATCCAGCCCGTTCCTCTGGCTCAACCGGGAGGTCCGCAGCAGCGCGATCCTCGGCGGGATCAACGAGCTGATGCCGGCCCAGGCGCAGGCGCTCTCCTCCGAGCTGCGCGACACCCTGGACACCAACGGGTTCCCGGACGTGTTCGGCGGCCTGGCCCGCACCGAGGCCAAGGAGGTGCCCGAGCCGGACCCGGCGTTGAAGAACTCCAAGGTGGTGCAGGAGTCGAAGAAGTCGGTGCTGAAGATCCTGGGCGCCGCCCCGAGCTGCTCACGCCGGATCGAGGGCACCGGTTTCGTGTACGCCTCCGAACGCGTGATGACCAACGCGCACGTCGTCGCCGGCACCCGTGAGGTGGTCGTCGAGACCTCCAACGGCCAGCTGGAGGCGACCGTGGTGGTGTACGACCCGAAGCGTGACCTGGCCGTCCTCTACGTCCCCGGACTGCGCGCCCCGGTGATGCCGTTCGTGGCGAAGGAGGCGGTGTCCGGGGCCAACGCGATCGTGCTGGGCTATCCGCAGGACGGCCCGTACAACGCGCAGTCCGCCCGGGTCCGCGACGTCAGCGAGATCACCGGGCCGGACATCTACGAGTCGGGTGACGTGACCCGGGAGATCTACACGATCAAGTCGCTGGTCCGCAGCGGCAACTCGGGCGGTCCGCTGATCGATCCGGGTGGCGACGTGCTGGGTGTCATCTTCGCGGCGGCGGCGGACGACAAGAACGTCGGGTTCGCACTGACCGCGGACGAGGCGGCGCCGGTGGCCGCGGCCGGCAAGCAGAACACCAAGGGTGTGCGCACCGGCGAGTGCGCCTGACCGGGACCGGCCGAGTGATTCAGCCGGTCGCCGCGGCGAAACGGCGGATCGTCACCGCGGCGGCGACCGCCGACACGACGAACAGCAGGATCGCGATCCACCGGCTGTGATGCCCGCCGGTGGACGCCGCGGACAACGCCGGCGCGGCCTGCCCGCCACTGATCGCCTGCTCCCGCACCGGTGAGCCCGGGACGCCGCTCTGCTCCGGCGCCGACTGGGCCTGTCCGGAGGCCGGCGCGCTGCCGAACTTGGCGACGCCCACCGGCGGGGTGTTGTCCAGCGGGTTGTTCAGCACGGCCGGCACGTCGGCGGTGAGCGCCGCGACCGGATCGACCATGCCGAACCCGAAGTCGGCGTCCCGGCCGGGGGCGCCCTTGTCATCGGCGGTCCGGATCAGCCGGTTGATCACCTCGCCGGCCGGCATGTCCGGCCACCGGGACCGGATCAGCGCCGCGGTGGCGGTGACCATCGGGGCGGCGAAACTGGTGCCCTGCACCCGCCAGTACCCACCGGGGCGGGCGCCGACGAGCTGGGTGGCCGGCGCCGAGATGACGGTCTCCTGCCCGGTGATCGAACCGGACCAGAGGGTCTCGCCGTCGCGTTCCATCCCGGAGACGGCGACCACGCCGGGTTCCCGGGCCGGGTACCACACCCCGGCGTTGGACTCGGTCGACGAGGCGCTGGCGTTGCCGGTGCAGGCGACCACCACGACGTCCTTGGCGAACGCGTAGTCGATGGCGGCGGCCAGGGTGGGGCTGGACCCGCTGCCACCGAGCGACAGGTTGACCACCCGCGCGCCGTGGTCGACCGCCCAGCGCAGGCCGCGCGCCACGATCAGCGCGTCGTCGTAGCGGTTCTCCTCGTCGAGCACCCGGACCGGCAGGATCCTGGCCTTGGGCGCGATGCCGACCACACCCGAGTCGTCGTCGCCCCGCCCGGCGATGATGGCCGAGACCGTGGTGCCGTGGCCGACCGGGTCGGTGACGGTCGCGGCGTCCTCGTCGACCAGGTCGACGCCGGTCAGGACCTGGCCCTCCAGGTCGGGATGGTGGGCGTCCACACCGGAGTCGATGACGGCGACGGTCACGCCGGTGCCGTCGGCGTAGAGCCAGGCGTCCTCGAGGTCGAGGGTCCGCAGTTGCCACTGGTCGCCGCGGACCGAACTGTCATTGGTGAAGCCGGGCTCGGCGGTGGCGGGGGCGGCCGCGGGAACGAGGGCGACCAGGCCGGCCAGGGTCGCGGCGGTCAGCCGCCGGGCGGAGGTCAGCAACCGGCACCGTCGCGGGGTGCGCGACATCGCGGCCGCGGGGACCGGATGGTTTCGTCAGCACAGCACACGGTCAGGTCGCCATTCTCGGACGTCGGGCGTCAGTCGATCGTCAGTCGATGGAGGGAGGGTACTCCCCAGAGATGGCGTGCTGCTGCGTGTGATTGTGGCTAATCGCACTCAGCGTCTGTTGATTTTTCGGATTCCGGTACGGGCGGCGGGCAGGCGAGTTGGATCAGCCGCGTTCCCTCACGGCGGGTGACCAGGCGGCCACGTCCTGGTGGGAGGGTGCCGGGCCGGACTGTGCCGAGCAGCGCACCCTCCTCGGGTGAGCCGGACATCACCAGGCCCGGTGTGGAGAGTTCGCGCAGCCGCTGGACGACCGGGTCGTACAGGGCACGGGCGGCGCCACCGGCCCGATGGGTGAGCACCAGGTGCAGGCCGACGTCGCGGGCGTGCGGCAGATGCTCGAGCAGCGGGATCAGCGGGTTCACCGGGCCGGCCGCCACCAGGTCGTAGTCGTCGACGAGCACGAACAACTCGGGCCCGGTCCACCAGGAACGGTCCCGCAACTGCCGCGCGGTCAGGTCCGGTCCGGGACGGCGGCGCTGCATGTACCCGGCCACCGACACCATCAGTTCCTCGGCGGCGGAGGCCTGTGCGGCGTACCCGATGCGATGTTCGGTCTCCGGAAGATCGATCAGGGAACGCCGGTAGTCGATCACGATCAGCCGGGCCCGCTCGGGCGGGAAACGGCGGGTCACGGTGGCCGCCAGGGTGCGCAGGAAGGAGGACTTGCCGCACTCGGCGTCACCGAAGAGCAGGAAATGCGGGTCGGCGGCGAAATCGATCGTCACCGGCCGGAGGTCGGTCTCCGCGAGACCCAGCGGAAGGCGCAGGCCGTCGGGCCGGTCCGGGTCGATGTCGGGGTACGCGACCACCGCCGGCAACAACCGCACCCGCGGGGCCACCGGGCCGGCCCAGGCCTTCGCGACCGCCCCGACCAGACCATCGGTCCCCGCCTCCGACGTCACCTCGGGCAGCGCCGTGAGAAGGTGCAGCCCCTTGTCCCGGTCGACCGGATGCTCCACCACCCCGCGGCCCGGCCGCTGTTCCGGCACGCTCTGCGCGGCCCGCCGGCCGACCACCGAGTCCGCCGGGTCACCGAGACGCAGCTCCAGACGGGAGCCGAACAGGTCCCGCACGGCCGGCCGGAAGTCCGTCCAGCGGGCGGCCGTGGCCACCAGGTGCAGCCCGTACGCGAGCCCGCGGGTGGCCAGGTCGACGACCGCCGTCTCGCACTCGTCGAAGTCGTTGCGCAGCGTCGACCACCCGTCCACCACCAGGAACACGTCGGCCCGCGGCTGCCCGCCCCCGGCTTCGCGCCCGGTGATCAGGGTGGTCATCTCGCCGATCGTCCGGCGTACGCCCTCCGCCTCCAGCCGCCCGAACACCCCGCCCACGTGCGGCAGGTCGCGCAGCGCCGCGAGTCCGCCACCGCCGAAGTCGAGGCAGTAGACGTGCGCCTCGGCCGGGGTGTGGGTGAGCGCCAGCCCGCAGATCAGCGTCCGGATCGCGGTGGACTTGCCGCTGCGCGGGCCGCCGACCACGGCGATGTGCCCACCGGCCCCGCCGAGACGCAGCCACAGCGGATCCCGCCGCTGGTCACGGGGTTTGTCGACGAGGGCGGCCGGCACCCGCAGAGCGCCGTGCAGCGACGCGTCCACGGTGGTCAGTCCGCGCCCGGGTGCCGGCGCGACCGGCCCGAGCAGGTCGTCCAGTGTGGGCGGACGGTCCAGCGGTGGCAGCCAGATCCGGTGGGCCGGCGGTCCCTGTCCGGCCAGCCGGGCGATCAGCACGTCGGCCAGGGTCTCGTCGGTCTCCTCGGTGAGCGGCCGGGCCGGCAGTGCCAGGACCGGAACCTGCCGGGTCGTCCAGTGCAGCACCGTCCGGCTGTCGGCGGTGGCCGGTTCCGGGGTGCGGCGCAGCGGGGCGGAGACGTACGCGGCCCGGAACCGGGTGGGCTCCTCGGTGCCGGACTTCAGGTAGCCGTGGCCGGGGGAGCGGGGCAGCTCGTACGCGTCCGGCACCCCGAGCACCACCCGCGACTCCAGGGCGGAGAACGTCCGCAGCCCGATCCGGTACGACAGGTGCGTGTCCAGTCCGCGCAGCCGCCCGTCCTCCAGCCGTTGACTGGCCAGCAGCAGGTGTACGCCGAGCGACCGCCCGAGCCGCCCGATCTGCAGGAACAGCTCGATGAACTCGGGTTTGCGCTGCAGCAGTTCGGAGAATTCGTCGCAGACGATCAGCAGGGACGGCAGCGGTGGCAGTTCCGTCCCGGCGGCCCGGGCCCGTTCGTAGTCCCGCAGCCCCGCATGGTTCCCGGTCCGCCGCAGCAGTTCCTGCCGCCGGGTCAGTTCGCCCTCGATCGCGTCGGCCATCCGGTCGACCAGGGGCAGCGCGTCCTCGAGGTTGGTGATCAGTGCGGCGGTGTGCGGCAGCCGGTCCATCCCGGCGAAGGTGGGCCCGCCCTTGAAGTCGACCAGCACCAGGTTGAGCGTCGCCGGGGAGTGTGTGGTGGCGAGCGCCAGCACGAGGGTGCGCAGCAGTTCCGACTTGCCCGAGCCGGTGGCGCCGACGATCAGGCCGTGCGGTCCCATCCCGTCCTCGGCGGATTCCTTCAGGTCCAGCTCGACGGGTGTCCCGTCGACGGTGGCGCCGATCGGCACCCGCAGCCGGTCCCGTTCCGGGCGCGACGCCGGGTCGGTGGTCCCGAGCAGCTCGATCAGGCCGGTGTCGGTGGTCGCGGGCCGGCCGCCCGCATCGGCCGAGCCGACCGGGCGCCGTGGTGCGAGCCTGCGAGCGACGGCTTCGGCCTGCGCCACCGACAGGGCGTCCGCCCGCCCGTCCTCGGTCACCGTCCCGGCCGTCGCGGTGGTCAGCGCGCCGTCCGTACCCACGGTGAGCAGCAGCGTCCCGGGTTCCGGCGTCCGGGGCGGGGCCGTTCGCAGGTCCAGCACGGTCACCCCGTCCGGACCGTCGGTGGCCGGTTCCGCCGGCATGCCGTCCCGGACGATCACCACGTGCGGCAGTGCGGTGCCGGTCCCGTCGGCCCGGAACCGGGACCGGCCGGTGAGCACCTCGCCGAGCAGCGTCCCGAGTTCCGGATCGCTGTCGGCGACCAGCCGGAGCGGCCCGAGGGCGTCGGTCCGGGACGGGTGCAGCGCGTGCGGCAGCCACTTCACCCACTCCCACCGGTCCCGGTCGTCGGGCGCCGCGCAGACGGCGACGACCAGTTCGTCCGGCGCGTGGAACACGGCCAGCTGGAGCAGCACCGCCCGGACCAGGTCGGCCGCTCCCGGGCCGTGGAGCAGCACCCGGGTGAACGCCCGCAACGACACCGCCACCGGCAGGTCCGGCACCACCGCGGAGGCGTCCAGCAGCCGCCGCAGCGCGCTCGTGGTGACCGGTTCCCGTTCCGCGGCCGGCCGGTCCGGCGGGGCGATCAGCAAAGTGGCGAGCATCTGCGGACCGGTTCCGATCCGGATCACCGCGAAGTCCGGATCGGAGGGGCGGCGTTCCCAGAGACGGTGGCTCGCCACGGTGGACCAGAGCTGCTCCGGGTCCGGGTGGCGGTATCGCAGCCCGGCCCGCTGCCGCCGTGCGGTCTCCCGGATCCGGCGGCGAAGTCCGGCGAGATAGCGCAGGTATCCGCGCCGGGCGGCGGCGGCCTCGGCCCGGCGCGGGCCACCACCGGCGCTGAACGAGGTGGCGAGCACGGCGATCGACGAGATCCCGAACAGGCCACCGATCAGATAGGACCACGGTCCGGCGCGGCCCTGGCCCATCATCATCGCCATCGCCACGGTGCCACCCAGCATCGGCAGCGCCATCAGCCACTGCTGCAGTCCCGCCGGATGCCGGGCGAGGGCCGGCGGTGGATCGACGACGATCTCCCCGGCCGGCATCGTCGGCGCGGGCCGTCGCGCGGACCGTTTCACGGGCACCGTTCCCACGGGATCCATGCTAGATAGAAGGCAGTCGATTCCCTAGGCGTGCGGGGAGGAATGTCCTGGTGAATGCCGGTCTGGCCCGTGTCACCGTCCGGGCCGCGCAGCACCGCGCCGACGTCGCGCTGCCCGACCATGCGCCCCTGGCCGAACTCCTGCCGGACCTGCTCCACGAACTCGGCGCGGACCTCGCCGACGAGGGCGAGAAACACGGCGGGTGGGTGCTCCGGCGCGCCGACGGGGTCGCGCTCGCCACCGGTCACCCTTTACAGGCTCAGGGGGTACGCGACGGCGACGTGCTCCACCTCGTCCCCGCGGATGCCGACTGGCCGGAACCCGACCACGACGACCCGGCCGAAGCGGTCGCCGACGGTGCCCGGCGCCTCGGCGGGATCTGGACGCCGTCCGCCACCCGCACGACCACGATCATCGCCGCGGCCCTGCCCCTTGCCCTCGGACTGGGCACGCTGACCACCGCCGGTCCGCGGGAGAGCGCCGGCGCGGTGGGCCTGGGCCTGGCCACGCTTCTCGCGCTGATCGCGACGATCACATCCCGGGTGTACGCGCAGAGCACCGTGGCCGTGGCCCTCGGCGGATCCGCGCTGCCCTACGCGTTCGCCGGAGCCGCCCTGCTGGTCTCCGCGTCCGATCCGCCCGGGGCTCCGGTCGCCTTCCCCTGGCTGGGCGGTGCGGAGTTGCTCGCCGGGGCGGTCGCGACCGTGTTCGCCGCGGCGGCCGCCGGCCTCGGGGTGGGTGCCGGGATCCGGCTCTTCACCGCGGGAGCCACCGCCGGGCTGCTCGGTGTCGTGGGTGCCCTGACCGATCCGGTGACCACGGTGTCCGGCGGTGCGGCCGTCCTGCTCGCCGTCCTGACCTGCGGAATCGTCGCGTCGCCGCGTCTCGCCGTGCAGTCCGCCCGGTTGGGTCCACTCCTGGACCCGTCACCCGGGCCGGACTTCTCCGACTTCCCGGATCTGCCGGACCCTCCGGCTGGCATCGCGGACGAACGTCTTGCGGAGGTCCGTGCGGCCCGTGCCGCCCGCAGCCGGCTCGACCACGCGGCGGTCCTGGCCGCCGTCGCCCGTGCCGACGACCTGCTCGCGGGCATGCTGGCCGGACACGCCCTGGTCGCCGCGGCGGCGTTCACCGTGCTGGCCGCGGCCGCGACCCCGGCCACCCGGGTCATGATCGGTCTCGGCGCGGCCGGGCTGCTGCTCCGCGCCCGGTTGTTCGCCGCCGTCCGGCACCGGGTGCCCCTGCTCGCCGGCGGCCTGGCCGGACTGGCCGCCCTCACCGCCGGCCTGGCCGAGCTGCTCACCGCACTGCCGGTCCTGCCGGCAACCGGCGCGCTGACCACGGTGGCCCTGGGGATCGTCGCGATCGGCGTGACCCGGGCCGGCCGCCCGGCCCCCGCCCACCTGTCCCGGACCGCCGACGTCCTGGACGCGCTCGTCATGATCACGATCATTCCGGCGGCGTGCGCGGTCACCGGTGTCTACACGGCGGTCTCCGGCCTCTGAAACGCCCGGCCCCGTACGCCGTCATGAGTGATATCCGTCACTGGGTGACGTCGTTCGAGTGCGGGGCGCCACCATCAGGCGATGTCCCGGGCGCCGTTTCGTTGCGCCAGGTGTGATCCGGGCCGCCGATCCTGAATCCCGGGACGGCCCGCACCGCAAACGACCGCACCTGCGAGGCGTGGAAGCCCCGCAGGTGCGGTCGTCAGCGGTGCGGTGGGAGCGGTCCGTCAGTGCTCTCCCTCGGCCTCAGCGGCCTCGGCGCGCTTGAAGGAAGCGCGGATCTCAGCCTCGGCCTCGATACGGCCGGTCCAGGTGGCGCCCTCGACGGACTTGCCCGGCTCCAGGTCCTTGTAGACCGTGAAGAAGTGCTGGATCTCCATCCGGTCGAACTCGCCCAGGTGGTGGATGTCGCGCAGGTGCTCCTGACGCGGGTCCTCGAACGGCACGCAGAGGACCTTGTCGTCGCGGCCCTTCTCGTCGGTCATCCGGTACATGCCGATGGCGCGGGCCCGGACCAGGCAACCCGGGAACGTCGGCTCCTGGATGAGCACCAGCGCGTCCAGCGGGTCGCCGTCCTGGCCGAGGGTGCCCTCGATGTAGCCGTAGTCCGCGGGATACTGTGTCGCTGTGAAGAGGGTCCGGTCCAGCCGGATGCGACCGGTCTTGTGGTCCACCTCGTACTTGTTGCGCTGCCCCTTGGGGATCTCAACCAGAACGTCGAAATCCATATTTCGCTCCCCTTTTGCTTGCCCGCTTGAATAGTCCGGTCCGTCGGCGGGGGGAACGGGCATGGAGCAGGCCCGCAGGATCCGCGCGCGACGGTGTGCCGGATGTCGCTAGTCTCCCCTAAGTCTGACGCCACGGGCGAGGAGGGGCGTATGACGAGGGAAGATTCACACGACAACTCGGACCGACCGGGCGTGTCGAGTTCGCAAACCGGGCCCGAAGAGAGTATTCGGCCGTCCGGCCAGTCCGGTCTGCCGTCATCCATCCCCGGCGTCCCAGGCCACACCACCCCCGCACCCGGCGCCGCCCCAGGCTCCGCACCGGGGCAGGCTTCAGGCTCCGCGTCGACGCAGAGCTCCACTCCGGCGCCGCCCCCCGGCTTCACGCCTACGCAGAGCCCCGCACCCACGCAGAGCCCCGCACCCACGCAGAGCCCCGCACCCGCGCAAAGCCCCGCACCCGCGCAGACCCCCGGCTTCACGCCGGCGCAAGCCCCAGGTGTCGCGACCGGCAGCGCCGACGCCCCCGAGGCACCGTCTCCGGTTCCGGGTCCGGCCACGAGTCCCGCTCCGGCGGCACCCGCGAACCCACCTCCGGCTCTGGGTGCCGCGCAGGCTCCGAGCGCCGCGCAGGCTCCGAATGTCGTGCAGGCTCCGGGCCCGGCCCCTGCTGCGGCCCCGAGTCCCGCCCCTGTGGTGAGTTCCGCTGCGGCCTCGAGTCCCGCTCCTACCGTGAGTCCCGCGCCGACCGTGAGTCCCGCTGCGGCCTCACCCGTAGCCCCGACTCCAACGCCAGCCCCTGCTTCACCTGCGTTCCCACCGGGAGCGCCTACCCCGGCCCCCACGTCGGCTCCAGCCGCGACTCCGACCTCCGGATCGGCGCAGCCCCCCGTCACTTCTCCGCCGCCGGCTCGGTCGTCAGCTCCGTCCCCCGCACAGACGTCAGCCGGGTCGCAGGCCGGTCGGTCTCAGCCGCCGGTGACTCAACCGATCCAGGTCACACCCAGGACCACCGAGTCCACGACCCGACCCATCTCCGTCCCATCCGCGCCCGCGCAGCCCGTGCCCACGCAACCGCCGGTCACGCCGCCTGCCCCTGAGCAGCCCTCGGCCACGCAACCACCGTCTGCGCAGTCCCCGACCGCTCAGCCCTCAGTCACGCAGCCGCAGTCCGCGCCCGCTCGGCCGCCGGTCACGCAGCCGCCGGTCACGCAGCCGCCGGTCACGCAGCCCCCGGTTACGCAGCCCTCGGTCACGCAGCCTCCGGTCACGCCGGCACCCGGAGCCCAGCCCTCCGCGGGCCGGCCTCCGGTGACTCAGCCCCTGACCGCCCAGCCCTCGACCGCTCCGCAGGCGGCGCCCGAGACCTCATCGGCCCGGCCTTCGGTCACATGGTCGCCTGCTGGACAGCCTTCCCCTGCTCAGCCTCAGCCGGCCCAGCCTCCTCAGCCGACTCAGGGTTCTCAGTCGGCACAGGCTCAGCCTCTGGTCGCAACTCCGCCGGTAACCCAGCCTCCCGGCTCACCGTCACCGCAGTCCCAGGTCACCCAGACTCCGCAGTCGCAGGCCCCGCAGGCCCCGCAGGCCCCGCAGGCCCCATCCGCGTGGTCCTCAGCCGCGCAGTCTCCGGCTGCCCAAAGCCCGCAGTCCCCGGGTACGCAACCGCAAACCCCGCAGCCTCCGGTGACGACTCCGCCGCCCGTGGCTCGGCCCTCCGCGCCGGGCCGGGCGAGCATTCCGTTCGTGCCGCCGCCTGCGAGTGCACCGCCTGCGCCGACATCTCCTGCAGTGCCTGAGCAGAGTGCTCCTCAGCAGTCCTTCCCGGGCCGGGCGAGTGTGCCCATGCCCGTGCGGCCTACGTCGCCCACGCCGGGTACCCCGCCCACTCAGCCTGCCCAACCTGGTCAGCCCGCTCAGCCCGGCCAATATGGTCAGCCCGCTCAGCCTGCCCAGTCTGGTCAGCCCGGCCAATATGGTCAGCCTGCTCAGCCCGGCCAATACGGTCAGCCCGGTCAGCACGGTCAGCCTGCTCAGCCCGGCCAATACGGTCAGCCCGGTCAGCACGGTCAGGCTGCTCGGCCGGGCCAGTACGGCTCGCCGACCACGCCGGGGCGTGCCACCGTGCCGCCCGCGGGCCGGCCTGGCCAGTTCGGTTCGTCGCCGACCACACCCGGCCGTGCCACCGTGACGCCCGCGGGCCAGCCGAGTCAGTTCGGCCAGCCGACCACGCCGGGGCGTGCCACGGTTGCGCCTCCGGGCCAGCCGACTCAGCCAAGCCACCTCGGTCAGCCGGGTCAGCCGAACCAGCCGGGTCAGCCAAACCAGCTAAGTCAGGCAGGTCAGGCTCCGAGTACGCCCGGTCGCGCCACGATTCCTCCGTCCGGTGCGTCCGGTGCGTCCGCGGCATTCGGGGCATCTGCGGCTTCCGGGGCGTCGCCTACCGCGCCGGGACGGGCTACCGTGCCGCCTGCCGGGCCGTCCGAGTTTCCCCAGGCGGGTTCCGGGCGGGCGAGCTTGCCGTTCGCCGGTCAGGAAAACACGCAAAACGCGCCCAACAGGCCAGGCGAGGACGCGTCCCACAAACCAGGGGCGTATTCGCCCGACGGACCGGGGGAGTATCCGCCCAGCGGGCCGGGCGCCGGCGGACCGTGGAACGCGACGTCGGTCGTGGATCCCGGGCCGTTCGCGGGGGAACCGGCCAAGCCGGCCGGTAACCCCTGGGAGCGCCCGCCGTTCGCCGCCTCAGGTGAGGGCGACGGCAGGGGCGGGACCGGCACTGCTCAGGAGACGCCGGGGACTGCGCAGGGCGGGAACACCTACGGGCGGGCCTCGGCCCCGGTAGGGGGAGCCCGGTCGTCGGCGCCCGGGACCTACTCGTCGGCGGGGGCCGGTGGGAACGCTGCCGGACCGGGAACCGGCGACGGGCCGGTGGCTGCGGGCGGGCGCGGTCCGCGTACGAAGCTGATGTTGGTCTCTGCGGTCGTGGTCCTCCTGGCCGCGGTGGCGGCAGTGGGCTTCGTGGTGCGGCCCGGGCCGGTCGCCGGATGGCTCGGCGCCGAGGCGACCACCTCGCCCAGCCCGTCGCTCACGCCCGACCCCACGCCCACGCCGGTGCTGGCCGCGGCCACCGCCGACGGCGCGGCCCCGGACGGTGCGGCGATCAAGGCGGCGCTGGATCCGCTGGTCAGTGCGGGTGCGCTCGGTTCCGAGGTGAACGTCTCGGTGATGGATGTGGCGACCGAGTCGGTGATCTACGCGAAGAACGCGGAAACCATGATCACGCCGGCGTCGACGACGAAGCTGCTGACCGCGCTGACGGCGCTGTCCGCGCGGGGCCCGGCCTACCGGCTGGAGACCCGGGTGGTGGCCGGGGCGAACCCGGGCGAAGTGGTGATCATCGGTGGGGGTGACGCCTCGTTGTCGGTGGGCGCCAAGTCGCTGTTCCCCGGCGCGGCGCGGCTGGACGAGCTCGCCGAGCAGGTGAAGGAGGCGCTGGGTGGTACCGCGCCGACGAAGGTGCTCGTGGACATCTCGCTGTTCACCGGCACCGAGACCGCGACCGGCTGGGGTTCCGGGGACATCGGCGACGGCCAGGTGGCCCGGATCCAGTCGCTGATGACCAACGCGGGCCGGGTCAGTCCGGTGCACAACGAGTACGGCGGTGATCCGCGGTACTCGGATCCGGCGCTCTCCGCGGGCCGGGAGTTCGCGAAGCTGCTCGGTGTGCCGACGTCGCAGGTCAGCGAGGGTGTCGCACCGCAGGCGGCCGGGGATCCGGCGGCGTCGGCGGCGGCACCGACCGTCTCGGCGGGGCCGGAGAGCGCCTCCACGGTGACTCCCGGCACCGAGCTGGGCAAGGTCGAGTCGCCGCCGCTGGTGCAGGTCATCGAGTGGATGCTGCAGATGAGCGACAACGTGTTGGCCGAGGCGATCGGCCGGCAGGTGGCGCTGGCCGCGGGCAAGCCGGCGAGTTTCGAGGGCACCGCGGACGCGATGAACGACAAGCTGGTCGAGTTGGGCCTGCCCGCGAACGAGGTCTACCTGTACGACGCCAGCGGCCTCTCCGCGAAGAACACGATCAGCCCGAACGCGCTGGTGCAGGCGTTGGGGCTGGCGGCCGGCGGGCAGAACGCCGCGCTCACCAACCTGTTCAACGGTCTGCCGGTGGCGGGCTGGTCCGGCACGTTGCGGTCCCGGTTCGTGACGCCGGCCCCGAACCAGAGCGCGCAGGGTGTCGTACGGGCCAAGACCGGCACACTGAGCGGCGTGAACACCCTGGCCGGGGTGCTGGTCACCAAGGACGGGCGGGTGCTCGCCTTCGCGATAATGGCCAAGGGCGGGCCGGACGCGCAGACCGCCAAGTCGGCGCTGGACAGGGTGGCGGCCCGGTTGGTGGCCTGCGGTTGCTGACCTGATCCGGGGGTTTCACCGGAGTACGGCGGGTGCGTCACGCGGGTACGGTGGGCTGCATGGCGCAGTTCGTTGACTGGGATCTGGCCGCCGCGACCGCGGGCGCGCTGTCGAAATCCGGACCGGCGGTCTCTCTCGACGAGGCCACCCGGGTGGTGGCCGACCTGCGGGCATTGACCGACGAGGCCGCCGGGCACGTGGCGAGTTACACCGGCCTGGCCTCGCAGACCGAGGTCCCGCCGGTGCGGGTGGTCGACCGCCGCGACTGGGCGAAGGTGAACATCGCCGGCCTGCGGCAGGTGATCAGCCCGCTGGTCAGCCGCCTGACCGGGGACAACACGCCGGGTGCGCTCGCCGACGCGATCGGCTCCCGGGTGACCGGGGTGCAGGCGGGCACCATTCTGGCGTACATGTCGGGCCGGGTCCTCGGGCAGTACGAGGTGTTCTCCGGCGAGCCGGGTCAGCTGTTGCTGAACGCGCCGAACATCGTCGAGGTGGAGCGCCGGATCAACGCCGACCCGCGGGATTTCCGGCTGTGGGTCTGCCTGCACGAGGTGACGCACCGGACCCAGTTCACCGCGGTGCCGTGGATGCGCGGTTACTTCCTCGGCGAGGTGCAGGCGTTCGTGGACGCCTCGCAGGGCAGCGAGCACATTCTGGAGCGTCTGCGCCGCAGCGTGTCGACGATCTCCGACGCGGTCCGCGACCCGGAGAGCCGGGTCTCCGTTCTCGACATCGTGCAGACTCCCGGCCAGCGTGCCGTGCTCGACCGGCTGACCGCGCTGATGACCCTGCTCGAGGGGCACGCCGAGTTCGTGATGGACGGCGTGGGGCCTGCGGTCATCCCGTCGGTGGACGAGATCCGGGCCAAGTTCAACCGGCGCCGTGAGAGCGGCAGCCCGGTGGAGAAGGCGATCCGGCGTCTCCTCGGCGTCGAGGTCAAGATGCGGCAGTACGCGGAGGGCCGCAAGTTCGTGCACGGCGTGGTGGAGCGGGCCGGGATGGCCGGCTTCAACAAGATCTTCGACTCGCCGTTGACGCTGCCCCGGCTGGAGGAGATCGGCGACCCGGACGCGTGGGTGACGCGAGTGCACGGTCCCCGCCCCGGGATCGCCTGACAGTGGCCCGGATTCCTCCTCCGGTCGCCGCCGTGCGCACCGCCGTGCGCCGTGGCCTGGCCGACCTTCCGGCTGACGCGCTGGTGCTGGTGGCGTGTTCGGGTGGCGCGGATTCGCTGGCGCTCGCCTCGGCGACTCGTTTCCTGCGTGGCCGGGCCGGTCTGGTGACGGTCGATCACGGCTTGCAGGAGGGTTCCGATCGGCGGGCCCGGTCGGTGGCCGCGTGGGCCCGCGGTGCCGGGTTCGATCCGGTGCGGATCGAGACGGTGTCGGTGGCCGGCCTGCCCGGTGGCCCGGAGGCGGCGGCCCGCACCGCGCGGTACACGGCGCTGGGGTCGGCCGCATCCGAGCTGGGTGCGGCTGCGGTCCTGCTCGGGCACACCCGCGACGACCAGGCGGAGACGGTGCTGCTGGCGCTGGCGCGCGGTGCCGGCCCGCGGGGGCTGGCCGGGATGCCGGCGCGGCGGGACCTGCTGCGGCGGCCGATGCTCGACGTGGCCCGGGCCGACACCCGTAAGGCGTGTGCCGCTCTGGGCCTGGCGCCCTGGGAGGACCCGCACAACACCGATCCGGCGTACGCGCGGTCGCGGGTCCGTGCTTCGGCGCTGCCGGCGCTGGTCGCCGCCCTGGGACCGGCGGTGCTGGCCAACCTGGCCCGGACGGCGGCCCTGGTGGCCGCGGACACCACGGCCCTCGACGAGCTGGCTGTGACGGCCCTGGAGGCGTCGCGATCGGCGGCCGGGCTGTCGATCCCGTCACTCACCGCGTTGTCACCCGCTGTACGCGGCCGGGTACTGCACAGCTGGGCCCGGGAGCTCGGTGCCCCCGGTGGCGCGCTGGCCTACAAACATGTGGTGGCGATGACCGCCCTGGTGTCCGAATGGCATGGTCAGGGCCCTGTTCACCTGCCGGCCGGGATCGTCGTGGCGCGCCGTTGCGATGACCTCGTACGGGTGGTTCCGGCCCATATCAAGTGAGGTTTCCTGATCGGAAACCGGCCCCGTTCGACGATCGGTAACCTCCATGCGGCAGGCTTACCTCATGGCTGCTGGCTCTTGGTACGACGCCGACATCGACCACGTGATCATCTCGGAGCAACAGATCCGGGAGAAGACCGACGAGCTGGCGAAGCAGGTTTCGGCGGACCACGCCGATGCTGCCGACAGCATCCTTCTGGTCTGTGTGCTGAAGGGCGCGGTCATGTTCATGGCCGATTTCGCCCGTTCGCTGGGCCGGCATGGACCCTCCACCGAGATGGAGTTCATGGCGGTCTCCTCCTACGGGCAGGGGACGACGTCCTCCGGCGTGGTGCGCATCCTCAAGGATCTGGACCGGGACATCGCCGGTCGCCACGTCCTGGTCGTCGAGGACATCGTGGATTCCGGTCTGACCCTCTCCTGGCTGATGAAGTACCTGGAGTCGCGGCAGCCGGCGAGCCTCGAGGTGGTCGCGCTCTTCCGTAAGCCGGACGCGGTGAAGGTCCAGGTCCCGGTCAAGTACGTGGGTTTCGACATCCCCAGCGAGTTCGTGGTCGGTTACGGCCTGGACTTCGCCGAGCGTTACCGGGAGTTGCCGTACGTCGGGGTTCTCAAGCCCGAGGTGTACGCCCGTAGCTGAACCGCTTTCCCAGCGTGTTCACAGTAAAGGTGGTTATGGGCGGTTTTGCACCTGAACCGCCCTGCTTTCCATGGGGGTACGGGGAGTTCGCCCTACGGGCTCACGGGTTCGCAAACGGCACCTACGGTGTACGGTCGAGTGACCGATGGCGTGGTGTCACGAGCGCCGGAGGGGCCGGAAAATGATTCACCGCCACGACGCGGGGTATCCGAACCCGGCAGCCGCCGGTGGGGCGGCGACGTTGAGGTGACCAGGACGCCGATCAGGAGGGTCCGGGCGCTTGGCGCCCGACAACAGTATGGAACGTACGCGTTTCTTCCGCCGCCCGGTGGTCTGGATCATTCTGGTGATCATCGGCGTAGTCGCGCTGAGCTCATTCTTCACCAGTGGTCCCAGCTACCAGAGGGTAGATACCTCGGTCGCTCTTGAGCGTCTGAACCAGCCCGGGATCAAGCAGGTCGTCCAGAAGGACAAGGAGCAGACGCTCCAGATCGACCTCGAGACCTCGGAACGGTTCGACGGCAAGACGACTGACAAGATCGAGACCCAGTATCCGTATGAGGTGACCTCCTCCATCTGGGAGGACGTCGTCCAGGCCAAGAGTGCGGGCCGGGTCACCGGCACGATCGACGCTCAGGTCTCCGGCGACAACATCCTCCTCAGCCTGCTGATCAACCTGCTTCCGATCGCGATCCTCGTGGTCCTGCTGCTGCTGTTCATGTCGCAGATGCAGGGCGGCGGCTCGCGGGTGCTCAACTTCGGCAAGTCCAAAGCGAAGATGATCACCAAGGACACGCCGAAGACGACGTTCGCCGACGTGGCGGGCGCCGACGAGGCGGTCCAGGAGCTGCACGAGATCAAGGACTTCCTGCAGAACCCGGCCAAGTACCAGGCTCTCGGCGCCAAGATCCCGAAGGGCGTGCTGCTCTTCGGCTCTCCGGGTACCGGTAAGACGCTGCTGGCCCGGGCGGTCGCCGGTGAGGCCGGTGTGCCGTTCTACTCCATCTCGGGTTCGGACTTCGTCGAGATGTTCGTGGGTGTCGGCGCGAGCCGGGTCCGCGACCTCTTCGAACAGGCCAAGTCGAACGCGCCGGCGATCGTCTTCGTCGACGAGATCGACGCGGTCGGCCGGCACCGCGGCGCCGGCATGGGCGGCGGTCACGACGAGCGCGAGCAGACGCTCAACCAGCTGCTCGTCGAGATGGACGGCTTCGACACCAAGGGCGGCGTGATCCTGATCGCGGCCACCAACCGGCCGGACATCCTCGACCCGGCGCTGCTGCGCCCGGGCCGGTTCGACCGGCAGATCCCGGTGGACAACCCGGACATGGAGGGTCGCAAGGCCATCCTGCGGGTGCACGCCAAGGGCAAGCCGTTCACGCCCGACGTCGACCTCGCCTCGGTGGCCCGCCGGACGCCCGGTTTCTCCGGCGCCGACCTGGCCAACGTGATCAACGAGGCTGCGCTGCTGACCGCCCGGAACGAGAAGCGGGCGATCTCCAACGAGTTCCTCGAGGAGGCGATCGACCGGGTCATCGCCGGTCCCGAGCGCCGCACCCGGGCGATGTCCGACAAGGAAAAGAAGATCACGGCGTACCACGAGGGTGGACACGCGCTGGTGGCGTACGCGCTGCCGCACTCCGCCCCGGTGCACAAGGTGACGATCCTTCCGCGTGGACGTTCGCTCGGCCACACGCTGGTCCTGCCGACCGAGGACAAGTACACCCAGACCCGCGCCGAGATGATCGACACCTTGGCGTACGCGCTGGGTGGCCGGGCCGCCGAGGAGCTCGTCTTCCACGAGCCCACCACCGGTGCCGGCAACGACATCGAAAAGGCGACCGGACTGGCCAAGGCCATGGTCACCCAGTACGGCATGAGCTCGAAGCTGGGCGCCGTCAAGTACGGCACCACCGGCGACGAGCCGTTCATGGGACGCAGCATGGGGCACGACAAGGCGTACTCCGATTCGGTCGCGGCCGACATCGACGCCGAGGTCCGCGCCCTGATCGAGCTGGCCCACGACGAGGCCTGGGAGATCCTGGTGGAATACCGGGACGTCCTCGACACGATGGTCCTCGAGCTGATCGAGAAGGAGACCATCACGCAGGAGGACATGAACCGGATCTGCGCCCGGGTGCAGAAGCGCCCGCCGATGTCGCCCTTCAACGGCTTCGGCAAGCGCCTGCCGTCCGAGGCGCCGCCGGTGCTCACCCCCGCCGAGCGGGAGAAGCTGAAGGCGCAGGCCGAGGCGGACGGTCAGATCGCGGTCGGCCAGAACCCCAGCGCCAACGGTGCGGAAGGCAGTAACTGATCAGCACGCACGACGAACTCGACTACCTCGCCGCCCGGCTGGTCGACGGCAAGCTCACCGGTACGCCGGTCGAGCAGGCCGTCGACCTCGGGCGGATCGAGAAGGCGGTCCGGGAGATCCTCCTCGCCATCGGCGAGGACCCGGACCGCGACGGCCTGCAGCGCACCCCCTCCCGGGTGGCCCGCGCCTACGCCGAACTCTTCGCCGGCCTGCGGGTCGACCCGGCCACCGTGCTCACCACCACCTTCGAGGCGGACCACGAGGAACTCGTCCTGGTCCGCGACATCGAGGTGCAGAGCATGTGCGAACACCACCTGCTGCCGTTCAAGGGCGTGGCCCACATCGGCTACATCCCGGGCGTCGACGGCCGGATCACCGGACTGTCCAAGCTCGCCCGGCTCGTCGAGGTCTTCGCCCGCCGGCCACAGGTGCAGGAACGCCTCACCTCACAGATCGCCGACCTGCTGATGGCGAAACTCGGTGCCCGCGGCGCCATCGTCGTCCTCGAATGCGAGCACCTCTGCATGGAGATGCGCGGCATCCGCAAGGTCGGCGCCCGCACCGTCACCTCCGCGGTCCGCGGTGCCTTCCAGAGCGACGGCAAGGTCCGCGCCGAGGCGATGGCGCTCATCAACGCCCGCTGACCGATACCTAGATCATGCTCCGGAACTGGTTCGCCGAGTCCATCGCGGCCCGGGCCAGCTGCGTCGCCTCGTCCAGCCTGGTCCGTGCCTGCTCCAGGTGGGCGATGGCGGCCGCGGCCGCCGGGTGGAACGACCCCACCGCGGTCATCCGCAGCAACGCCAGCGACTGATCCAGCTGCTCGGCGACGCCCTGGATGCCGGTCACCGCGCGCCCGGCACCGTCCACCGACGCGGCGACACTCGCCTTGACCTCTTCGACGTTCGCCATCGGGTGTCCTCTCAGCTGAACAGGCTCTGCAGGCCCTGGCCCATACACGTCAGCAGCACCGGGACCAGGCACACCACGGCGCCCATCACCGGCGTGCGATCCACCGGCACACCCTCACCGCTGGGCACGGTCTCGTCCCCGTACACGAAACCGATCGTCGCCCACCCCAGCCCGAACGCCAGCAGCGGCAGGCTCAGGCCGCACACCAGCGCGTAATCCGGCGGCGAACCGACGAGCAGGAACAGCACCACCTGCACCAGCAGCACCACCGCCGCGAACGGCCCGTAGATCACCAGGTTGCGCATCCACGGCCGGGACGCACCGGACGGCAGCGGACCGATGAAGGCGTGATCCGCGGCGTCCGCGGTGAGCCGGGCCTGCTGCAGCGCGGCCAGCACGGCAGCCGGTCCACCGGCCACCGCCGCGTCAGCCGAGACCTGATCGACAGCCTGCGGAAAAAGATCATGTTCGGGTACGCCTACGTCACGCACGAATCTGGCCCGCTGGGGAGCGAGCCGTGCGCGTACCGCGGAAAGCTCCTGCCGTGCGGCCGCGACGGTGGCGGCATGCTCGCCCGCCGCCGAACTCGCCGCCCGGCGCACCGCGTCCAGCTCCCGGGCGGCGGCGAGGTACTCCGCCCACGGGCCGTCGGCCGGTGGCGCCGCCTGCGCCGGCACGACGCCCCGCTGTTCGGCCTGTTCGGTCACGGGACGTCACTTCCGGGGGTCATCCTGCCCTGTCTGGTCACGGGACGTCACTCTCCGGCTGGACGAACGGAACCACGGTCACCGTGCGGTCGGCATGCCGGTCGTGCAGCAGCGCCCGGTTCTCCCGCGGGTGCCAGTCCACCGGGCGCCCCAACATCAACGTCACGTCCGACTGCGGCACGTTCAGGAACAGCAGGCCGGCGACGTCCTCCCGGCCCATGCTGCCGCCGGTCTCCTCGCCGAAGCGGCGCACACCCCGCCACCACGACAACAGGTGCGAGCCGCGGGCCGGACCCTCCCGGAGCAGCTGACGCAGCCCGGTCAGCGACCCGGCCGGCGCGGCGTCCATCCCGAACACCACCCGGTAGCCGGGACGTTCCGGGTCCAGCTCGGCGGCCAGGCCGGCGGCGTCCACCACGACCACCTCCTGCCGGTGGCGGATCTCGGCGGCCAGCGCCTCGGCCAGCGCGTCACTCTCGGCGACCAGCGAGGCGATCACGAACCGGGTGCTGCGCGGCGCGTGACACGCGGCCACACTGCGGGCCGCCGCGTCCAGCACGTCCGCCCCGGCCCTCTGCGAGCCCAGGACGGCCAGATGCCGCCCGGGTGAGGAGTCCAGGGGGAAGGAGGCGGTGGAGAGCCCTACGTCGATCACACGGCCCACCAGAGCCGTCGGGCGCGACGACCGGCCGGCCAGCGCCGCACGGAACGTCGGATCGTCGGCCAGATGCTGATGCGCGTAACCCGCGAAGATCCGGGGTGGCTGTGCCTCCGGCTGGCGGGCGCCCCACAACCGGTGCCGCAGATCGCTCAACAACCGCTGATCGGCGTGCGGATCGGGGAACCGCACCACCCGCTCGTGACCACGGGTCGCACCCCGCGGACCGCCCAGACCACCGGCGGTGTTCACCACCGCACTGCCCATCGGCAGCCCCGCCGCCGAGTCGTTGGTCGGCTCCAGCACGTCGCCGCCGCCCGGAAGCGCGATCCGCACCGGGAACTGTCCGAAGATCGAGTCACGTTTCGCGTAGAGCGCCTCGACACCGAGCACCGTCTGGCTGGCCAGCACCAGATGTATCCCGTAGGAGCGGCCCTTGCGGGCCAGCGACTCGAGCAGTGCCACCGCCTCCGCGGCCATCGGGTCGTTCCCGGCCAGCAGCACCTGGAACTCGTCGATGACGCAGAGGATCCGGGGCAACGGGCCACCGCGCCCCTCCTCGGCCGCCACCGCGCGCAGATCCGCGAACCGGGAGACACCCGCCCTCTTGTACGCCATCGAGCGGCGGCCCATCTCGGCGTCCAGCTCGCGCAGGACGGCCAGGCCGTACTCCCGGTCCGACTCGACACCGACCGCCCGCGCGTGCGGCAACCAGGTGCGGTCGCGCTGCGTCGGCACGAACTCGGCGAACGAGACGCCCTCCTTGAAGTCGAGCAGGTAGAGGGCGAGCTGATCCGGCCCGTACCGGGCACCGAGCCCATAGAGCACGTTGATCAGGAACGCGGTCTTGCCGGCACCGGACCGGCCGCCCACCATCCAGTGCGGCGTCAAGTCGTTGAACCGCAACACCAGCGGCACGTCACCGTGATGCCCGACCACCGTCTCCACCCCGGCCGCCGCGTCCCCGGACCACAACTCCTCGGCGGCGTCCGGCAGCAGATCGGTGAACGTCACCCGGGACGCCTCGGCGGAATCCGCGGCCAGCTCCTGGCAGACCGCGGCGATCAGATGCGGCGGCGGCTCGTCGTCGAGGAACACCGGCGCGTTCAGCCACGTCGCCGCAGGCTCCGACCCGAACGTGCCACCCGGCGGATCGCCGACGATCGCATACGGATTACGGACCGAGACCGACGTGGTCCGCGGCAGCGGCGCCTGCGTGGTCTCCGCGGTCAACGGCGGAGGCGGCCAGCCGGCCACGATCAGATGCAGGCCGGAATCCGGTCCCTGCTGGGCCAGCGCCGCGATCCGGCGCAACTCCTCACCCTCGGTCAGCTCCGGCAGGCTGGCGATCACCACCAGCATCGTCCGGTCCCGCTGAGCCCGCCGGGCGGGCGTCCCGGCGCGCACCGGGCGCAGCCATTTCTCCGCCTCGGACAGCACGTCACGCAGACCCTGCCGGTCGACCGCCGGCGGCGACATCAGACCGGCGTCGGACAACTCCTCGAACGGGGCGAACACCGCGCCGCCGCCGATCCCGTCCACCGTGCGCATCAACAACGAACCCGCCGGGGCGGCCGCGAACAACCGCAGCAGCAGAGCCCGCAACAGGCCGAACACCCGAGGATCGGTGGCCGTCGCGTCGATCGTCAGATGACCGGTGCCGAGCAGCGGGACGATCGCCGGGAACCGGACGTCGTCGAGCGGCTGCGCCACCCCGAGCCGCACGAACCCCGGCATGGTCATGTTGTTGAGCGGCGTCGCCGGCGACAACGCCTCCAGCGGCGCGCCGAGCCACCCGGGCGCCAACTGGGCAGCCGCCACCCGCAACCGTTCGGCGAGCCGATGCTGTCCGCGCGGGTCGGCAACGGTCGGAGCGAACGCCTCCAGCGCGACAGAGGCCGCATCCGCCGTCGCCACCGCCTGCCGGTGCAGAGCAGCGGCCTGCCGGACCCGCAGAGCTGAATCCGCCACTGCTACCACCTCCTGTCCGCGGATAAAACCTATCCCAGACCCGACCACGCGCCGCGTTGCGTACCCGGTGCCACTTTCGTGCCAGTGGTGACACCGAACGTGTCGGGGTGAACTCGAAGCGTGTTTCGGCGGTATCCACCCTCACAGGCAGTCCGTTCACCCGTCGTTGACCCCGTGCCCTTCACCTGTCGTCAACCCTGTGCC
Organism: Actinoplanes sp. NBRC 101535; assembly: GCF_030269225.1. NCBI lineage: Bacteria > Bacillati > Actinomycetota > Actinomycetes > Micromonosporales > Micromonosporaceae > Actinoplanes > Actinoplanes sp. NBRC 101535. Next base: position 334,941 of record NZ_BSSY01000010.1, read on the forward strand.
CCTCACCCGTCGTCGACCCCATGCGCCGAGCCCCGGAAAGGAGGGTGGGCATGACCATCACGTTGCCGCCGGAACTCGTCGAACCGCTGAGCTGGATCGGCCTCAGCTGGCCGGAGGCCGACGAGGACCGTCTCTACGCCGACGGACGCGCCTGGATCGAGCACGCCGCCCGCCTGCGCGCCCACGCCACCCAGGCCGACAGTGCGGCCCGGCGGGTGTGGACGGAGAACGAAGGCGCCTCCGTCGAAGCCTTCGAACGCTGGTGGAACGGCGCGGACGGGCCCGGCCGGCACCTGACCGACTCGGCCCTCGCCGCCGAGATGATCGGCGCCGGGCTGATCGCCATGGCCGGCGTGACCGTGGCCGCCAAGACCGCGTTCATCGCCCAGTTGACCGTCCTGGCGTTCCAGGTGGGCCAGGCGACGGCGACCGCGTTCGCAACGGCCGGCGTCACCCTCGCCGAGATCCCGGTCTTCGTCGCCGGCACCAGGCTCGCCTGCCGCGAGATCGTCCACCGGTCCCTGCAGACGGTGGAAGGTGAGATCGCCCAGACGTTCACCCGCGCCGCCGGCCTGTTGCAGACCGCGGGCGGCCGGGCCGCCGCCGAAGGCGCCGAGAACCTGGCCCGGCACTTCGGCCAGAACTCGGCATTCCACCGGCTGATGCGCGAGGTGGAACAGGCGGACGTCCGCAGCCCGGCGGACGGCGCGACGTTCTACTCCGGACGCACCGCAGACGGCATCCGCATGCGTCTCTATGCTGAGGCGAACACGGACGGCATCCGGTCGGTAACGTTGGAGCAGACGCCGGGCGGGCGCGTCTTCGACGACATGCGGCTCTTCAAGGAGGACTCACCGGTCCGCACCACCCACGCCCGCGACATCTGGGGACGGCTCTCCGAACGGTATGCCGAATCCGCCAGCGGCCAGGTCACCGCCTGGACGCACAACCCACGAACAGACAGCATCTGGAACGAGATCGAACGCAAGGCGCTGGACCGCAACCAGGAGGTCACGGCGATGACGGTGATCGACCCGGCGGCCTGATGCCCGGCGGCCTGATGCCCGGAGCCCTGATGTCCGGCGGTCCAATGGCCGGCGGTCCAACGGCCGGTGCGCTGACGTCCGGCGGTCGCGGGGTCTCGGTCTCGGCCGTGCTGGACTTCGCGGTTCAGGCAGTCGGCACGCCGGTGATCCACTTGTCGGGTGGTCCGCGGTCCGCGGTCTGTGGTCCGCGGTCTGTGGTCCGCGTGGCGGGTGGTTCGCGTATCGCGTGGTCCGATTCTCGTGAGTCCGGACGGAGGTGGCATGGGCGTCCACGACATCCGCAGCCAAGCGGCCCGCACCGACACCGGTGTGACCCTGCGCAGCGTCGACCGCGAGACGATGCGCGTGGAATACGCGGGACACGGCATGACCCTGCCGGTGGACCGGGGGATGGAGAGCTGCGGCTTCTACCTGACGGCGACGCCACACTGGGACGACGGCTCGGCGGTCCCGTCGGAGGACCTGGCCGTGGTCAAAGAGGCCATAGTGGAGATTCAGCGGCACTGGGGGTTCCGGGCGGACTTCCTGACACTCGAGATCTGACCGGGACGAACTAGTGTCGTGAGTGGGGAGAGTCGGGAAGGGGCTGAGTCGGTGGTGACGTCCGAGCCGGGAATGGCGGGCCTGCGGCGGGGCCGGTTGAAGAGCCGCCGAGCGCGCTTGCTGCTGGCCCTGACCGGCGGCATCACCGCGTTGCTCTGCCTGGGCGGAGCAGGAGCCATCTTCCTGATCTACGACCAGTCCACCGAGATCAAGCGAACCGCCCCCGACGCCGTAGTAGATAACTTCCTACGCGCATATCTCGTCAACCGTGACGAGGCTCAGGTTGCTCTTTACGCATGCGAATCCGGTGGAGATCTTTCTCAGATTTCTGAATATAAGAATGATATTATCAGCCGGGAATCTCAATACTCCATAAGTATTCAGGTTGCCTGGGAGGATCTCAAGGTTTCAACCAATGGGAATATCGGTACGGTAGATGTTGACTTAACAAAATCTATTTCAGACGGCAGTGAGCAAATTTCTGACTCGTGGTCGTTTGGGGTCGTTGATGACGATGGTTGGAGAGTCTGCTCTTCTGAAAGGCTATAGGGCTATTCGGCCCATAGGGTGTTGGCGGGGATTTCTAGGGTTCGGGGGGTTTTGCCTGCCCAGGCCCAGCGGTACCACTCCAGCTCGGTCGTGACGCGTACGCAGATGCTGCCGTCATCGCTGGTATGAAGTTCAGTTACCGCCCGTAGGTCGCGGCGCTCATCTGTGCCGCTGGTCATTTCGACTACGCGACGACCGGTCAAGGATTTAGCGTCCAGGGCCGCTATCGGATTGCGCCGTGGCGGCTCGTCCAGGGAGACGAGAAGTGACGCCTCGTCGCCCATTCCGGAAGGCCCCAGGGAAACGCCGTAGTCCTCGACCCAGACCCTCTCCAGCGGAACCAAGGGGGCGAACACCTCGGTCTGCTCGGCTTCCGCGCGATACCATTCCGCCTCCGGAATGACCGGCACATAGGTGCGGCTGCCCTGGACTACCTTCTCGTCAGCGCGCAGATCGGCTCGCCAACCGTGACCGGGCAGACCGATGAGAACCCGCCGACCTCGCATCGACCCGCTCATCGAGGCGGGCACCGGCACGATGGGACGCGGCGACTCCGTAGCCCACGCCTCGTGCCCCGCGAACGGGTCCGGCACCGATCCGCGCATCATCCTTCGTTCCCCAACGCCGCGCCCTGCTCGCGCATGAACTGCACCGGGTTGATCGCGCCCGTGCTGGACCGGTCGTTGTTCAGGTGGACCTCGAAATGCAGGTGCGGGCCGGACGAGTTGCCACTCGTCCCGACCCGGCCGATGATCTCGCCGGCGGCGACCTGCTGGTTCTCGCGGACGAAAGGCCGTTGCACCATGTGACAGTAACGGGTCATCACATTGCCGGCGTGCAGGATCTCCACCATCCACCCGCAGCCGCCCTTACCAGGGTATCCGTCCGAGTTGCAGGTCTTCCGGCCGCGGAAGTCCTCGTCGCATTTGACCACCGAGACGACACCGCTGGCCACCGCGGCGATCGGTGTGTACCTGCCGACGCTCAGGTCGACACCCTGGTGGTTGGGGCGTTCCGGGCTGCGGAACGCGGAGCCGACGGGCGCCTTCAGCGGGATCGTCCACCCGGACGCGGCGACCTGACTGCCGGCCGCGCAGACCATGGCTACCGAATCACCTGCCGCGTTCGCCGCGCCGTCCGCCAGCGTGTTGACGATCTGGGTGGCGATCGGCTCATGCTTGGCGTACGCGTCCGGGTAGGCGCTGATCTGCACGGCCTGCGCCGCCCGGGTCAGCGACATCGTCTGCCAGCCGTCGACGGTCTTCAGTTTCTTGTAGAACTTCGTGCTCGCGTACACCGGATCCTGGACCTGGTCCGGGGTGCCCCATCCGGAACTCGGACGCTGTTGGAAAAGGCCGAGCGAGTCGTGGTCGTTCTTCGCACCGAGATGCCCGAGGTTGGACAGCCGGGACTCCTGCATGGCGGTCGCCACCGCGATCACCCACGCCCGGGGCGGCATCTGCAGTTCCGCGCCGACGTTGATGATGACCGCGGCGTTGCGCATCTGCGCCGCGCCGTAGGAACTCAACTCGGGCAGCTTCGCATCGGGGTCGACCGGACCGTTCTCCCCGCAGCCCGTCGCGGAGGTCAGCATCGCGGGGTTCTCGTCGGAGATGCTGCCGAGGACGATGAGGGTGACACTGCCCCCGCAGCAGAGCAGGGCCAGGGTCACCACCAGCGAGACCAGCAGAACGATCTTGCGCGGCCGGGGGACTCTCACGCCGTTTCCCAGTCGATGCCATCGACCAGCCAGAGCCCGTCGGGCGCGACCAGCCGCAGGGTGAGCTTGCCGGAGTTCATCGTGACGACAGCGTTGACCATCGAATTGTTGACCGCCGCGAGGCTCGGACGGCCGATCACCCGTTCGGCCGGCACACCCGCCGGATCGACGCCGCTCAACTGCCCGGCCAGGTTCTTCGTGGCATTGGGCAGTAGCCGGTCCAGCCACTTCTCGGCACTGACGTCCTGGTGGTTCACCCAGGCCGACGCGAACGCGTACGCGACCTGCTCCGGCTGTGCCCCACCCGGGCTGGTCTTCGGGGTCGGCGGGGTCACGCTGGAGACGACACTGTCGTCCTCGGCCGGGTCGGCGCTGATCGCCGGCGCGGGACTACCCGCGCCTAGCGACGGGCTGGTGCTCCCGTCCGAGAACAGCCGTCCGATGCCGACCACCAGGAAGACCAGGACGATCAGCACGAGACCGATGCCCCACCGGGACCGGAACAGTCCGGTCAGGCCGCGTTCGAGGAGTTTTGGCACGTCCCTCACCTGGCCTCGGAGCGCACCCGGGGGCTAGCCGGCTCCTGTGTCGTGGAACCCGTCTCGGGCCGGTAGATCGCATATGACGTCGGGCGTTCACCGGCGTCCGGTTCGGACCATTCAGACCGGCCTCTTGTACGAGTCGGAGCCGCCTGCTCCTTGCGGGCCGGGGCGTCGTCCCGCACCGATTCGTTGCCGTCCGGACGGCTCGACGCCGTGGGGGCGGCGACGGTCTCGATCTCACGGCGGGACGAGTGGGCCGGGTCCTCGAGCCGGGCCTCGGGCCGGAGCGAACGCTGCTCGACGTAAACGGTCCGCCCGTCCTTGCCGAAGGTCGGCTCCCGCGTGCCGCCGCCCTCGGCGACTTCGAGCTTGGCCGCTTCCCGCATGTCCCGGAAGAACCGGCGATGCCAGGACCCGCCGGAAGCGATCGCCGCCGCACCGTCCTTGCCGCCGAGCTGCGTGATCCGCCGGTAGGGCCGGAGGAGCAGCCACCCGACCACGCCGGTGAGCCACACCAGCACCACCTGCAACCAGCCCGCCAGGCTGGCCGTATTCATGATCAGATCAACGGCGAACAGGTAGATCGCGGCGCCGGTGCCAAAGATCGCAATATTGAACACCGCGGCCACCACCGCGTTCCCCAGCCGCCGAATCCCAGCACTGGCCGGCCGAAGCAACCCAATCGTGCCAAGAATAGGCGCAGCGATAACGGCCCATCGAAAAATCAAGAAACCAAGCAGAACAAGGATCGAAGCAGTCAGATCAAACATGGCAAAGAGGGCTGCGGCGAGGACTGCGATAAAACCAGCCCCGATGCGTTCCATTCCATTAACGCCCTGAAGATACTCGTAGGCTTCAGGGTCTTCGCTCTTGATCTGTTCAGCGACCTTTCGCCATTGATCGCCTTTGGCCTGCAATGTCGCATAGCGAGTGTCGGGATTTTCTCGGATTCTCTGTGCTTCAGCCCAGGTTAGTGACCGTGCGTCATAGAGGGCGCGACCGTACTTTTGAGCCGTTTCGCTATCGGCTGATCCAAGAATTCCGCGCAGCCAATTCCTGTAGAGCATGGTTTCGGCGGCAGTGTCGCTCGCGCGGACGGCGGGCGGCCGGTTATCCTTGCAAGCATCGGGATTGCCCAGTTTGCAGCCCGCGCTGGCATCGCCATCGGCAGGCCTTGGTCCCACGGCGTCATGAACAACATTTAACGTTGTTATGAGACTCTGGTCGGCAATGCTTGCGGATTTTACAGGCCAGGCTGCGATTGCAGTGACCGCCACCATGATTAGGATAGCCCAACCGACGGTGGTAGTGGCTGCTCCCATCTCTGCCTGACGTGAGCGCCAAATTAGATACAGGCCAATGATTGCTAAGGTGATAGTGCCGAATACTGTGAATACTTTTTCGTATACCGCTGTTGTGGCCTGCTGGACGAGGGGGTCAGACCAGCCCCAAAGTTCCTGAGGGTCCCAGGCGCGTTCGCGAAGGGCGTTAGAAGCTCCGATGATCGCTGTTGCGATCATGAATTCGCCGTTGGCTATGGTCGTCTCGACCTTATGGTCCGTATCGACGATAGTTGCCGCACAGGCGCTGTCTAGGTCGTAAGTTGTATAGCTGTATCCGGCGTAGCCGTATCTGCTATAGATGCCTTGAGGGCCAGGCTTAGTGGAGGAAGACGGCCGTTCCGCGAACCATCCCGCTAGTCCTGAATCCGGAGTACTAGGCGCCGGGAGATCGAGGCATTGGGCCCGTGTGCTGCTGACCGCTGCTAGGCGTTTTACGCAGCCTGGGATGTCCTGGGACCACTCCTCGGTGCTGCATAGGCCGCCGGGGGCGCGCGCCGGCGCCGCGAACGCGCCCTGCGGTGCCGCCACCGCCCAGACGATCGACCCCACGACCACCACGAACATCGTCGTGATCAGTGCCAGCCCCCGCCTCACCATCTCAAACCTCCAGGTCGGACGGGAGCGGTACGACCGCCGGCGGCGGCACCCCCGGTGTCGTGTCCAGATGTTCAAGGAGCCCGTCGACGTACGACACGTCGACTCTTACCTTCTGGACCCGCCCGTCCACGTCCCGCATCACGAATTCCCGGAAGCCCAGACGGTTCTGGGACGAGGTGTCGACCTGGGAGAGGGACGCCAGGGTCGCCTCGTACCCGTCGTGCACCGGGACTCGCAGGAGCCGGAGTGCCTCGGAGGCGATCTCCTGGTCTTCGGCGATACGGCCGACGAAGACGGTGGAGACGAGGTTCTGCACGTCGAGGCCGAGGATGTCGCGCGGGTTCTGCGAGGCGACCAGCGCCGCGAGGTTCCACTTCCGGGAGTCGCGGGCGAGGCGTACCAGGAATGAACGCCCGGAACGCCAGCCCTCCATGAAGTGGGCCTCGTCGAGGCCGACCATTTTGCGGGACGACATGGAGCCGCCGTAGCAGCGGCGGACGGCGAGCCGGTGTGCGGTGTGCAGCATCGGCAGCGCCAGTGATTCTTCGGCCGACCAGTATTCCCGCTCGATTTTGAGGTCGGGGAGGCGCAGGCCGGCCATGGTGATGACGGTGAGCGCCGAGTCGGCGCCGAGCAGGTGGGGCGGCGGGTGCCCGAAGAACAGCAGTGCGAGCGGCATCTCGGCGGTGTCGAGGAGCAGGTTGGCGAGTTCTTTGCCCTCGTCGTTGTCGAGGTTCTGGAGGGTACGCACGACGTCGTCCAGCGTGGACGTCTCCTCCGCCGGGACCTGTCGGACCGCGTGCCGGAGCAGGGTGGCCGTGGAGGCCTCCTTGGCGACCTGCGGCGGCACCAGCATCGAGCAGATGTCCTGGACGAGCATGCGGCGTTCGGCCCGCGCGTTGGAGACTGCGATCTCGTATTCCCGGTCGCCGGCGGGGCCGGTCGTGAACTCGGACCGGACCGGGGTGGGGATCAGCGCGTACGGCGCCAGCGTCCCCTGTTCGGAGCCGGTCAGGTTCAGTACCCGCGAGTACGGCCGGAGTTCCGGCATCTGGCACAGCCGGGCGAGGGGCCCGGACGGGTCGAGCAGGGTCACCTGGACGCCGCGGCGGGCGTTGAGGTAGCCGAGTGCACCCATCAGGGTCGACTTGCCGCCTCCGGGTTCGGCGACGAACACGCCGAGTCCGGAGCGTTCCCGCACCTCCATCGGGAAGTGCAGGTCGAGGAAGACGGGGCGCCGGCAGGTGCCCGCGGTCCGCCCGATCAGGTCGCCGCGCCGGTCGCCGACCGTGGACGCCGCCTGGGGGACGGCCGCCGCGAGCAGCTTGACCGGCATCCGGCGTACGTATCCGGTGTTGGCGATCGGCTCGCCGGGGATGAATTCCCGGGCCAGTTGGTCCTGGTTCTTCGGGTGTTGCAGGGAGATGCGGAGTTCCCGGGAGTACAGCTGGATGAGCCGCCGGGCCCGTTCCAGGCATTCCTCGCGGGTGGCGCCGCCGACCGCGATCCGGTGCCAGCCGTGGGCGCGGGCCGAGTCGGTGGGCAGGCCGGTGGTCATCTCGTCGCCGATCACCAGGGCCCGCTTGGCGAGGCGCTCCAACTCGGGGGGCGCGTCGATGCCGTGTTCGGCGTAGTCGAGCTGCTGGGACCGGATCATGCGGAGCCGGTGTTCGAGGTTGTTGAAGGAACTGTTCGAGCCGAGGATGTCGATCCGGGACGAGAGTTCCATCGGCCAGGGCAGGCGCTCGTGGAAGTGCATCCACGGCTCGTGCTTCTCCGGGATCTCCAGCGGTTCCATCCGGCCGACGGACAGGACGGCGACGTGTCGTTCCTCGCCGGACATCCGGTTGACGAGTTTCACCGTCGAGCCGTACGGCGTGCGGTAGCGCTCCACCTGTTCGGTGAGGGCGAGCAGGTCACCGGTCTCCCAGTGCCCGTTGGAGACGGGGGAGAGCAGGCCGGGCGGGGCCATGCAGAGCGCCACCGAGCGGTAGAGCAGCCACTCGAGTTCCTGCGGGGTGACCCGGCGGCCCCGCATGCCGAACGCGTTGAGCACTTCGTCGAACTGTTCGACGGTACGCCCGAGCTTGCGCCGTTCGCCGTCGGACGTGCCCCGGCCGAAGACGCGCAGGATCCGTTCGGAGAAGGTGTCGCCGAGGGACCGCCGCGCGAACGTCACGCCGAGGTACGTCTGGCCTTCGGCGTGGTTCACCGACAGCAGGTGCCGTTGCGCCGCGACCAGGTGGTCGGACCAGGAGGTGCCGCCGTGCACGTCGGGCAGCGGTTTGGGCGTGAACGAGTCGACCGTGCGGGCCCATTCGTCGGCCGGGAACGGCCGGGTGGTGCGGCGCAGGTGCAGGCGGAAACCGGCGAGTCCGGCGTACTGCTCGGAGATCGCGCTGAGCAGCGCCTCGCGTTCGGCGTCGGGTCGGAACGCCCAGCGCACCTCGGGCAGGTGGTACCACGCGGTGACGGTGCTCTGGGTGAACGTCAGGTGCCCGGCGATCTCGCTGATCGCCAGTTCCATCGCCGGGTCGCGGTCGCTGAACTTGAGTTTCTGACGGCGTACCGAAACGGCTTTGGGCTCTTTGGCGTCTTTCGCCTTGACCGGTTTGGGGTCGGGGCGGCGGGGCGCGGGCGCCTTCTCGGTGCGCCGGGCAGGAGCCTTCTCCGGTACCGGGACGGGCAGCGAGGTGTCGGTCCGCTTCTGCCAGAGGGGCTCGTCGGGGACCGGGGGGAGCGGCGCCGCGGCCGGCGGCCACGAGTCGTACTCGGCCTCCTCGGCGGCGAGCACGCGCTCCTCGGTGGTCGGTTCCGGGAAGTAGTCGGCTTTGGGGCCGATCGGCGCGCGGGTGAACGGGGCCCCGTTCCATCCGGGGGAGGGCTCCGGAGCCGGCGCCACGGGGGCCGGTTCCGCAACGGGCGGAGCAGGTGGAGCAGGCGGAGCCGCGGGTGCGGGCTTGGTGTTCCGGTTACCGGGCGCGCCCCCGAAGAGATCGAGGAACGGGGAGTCGATGTCCAAGGTGGTGTCGGTCCCCGCCGCCGGTGTCGTCCGTACGTTCTGTGGGGACTGGAAGACGCCCACCCCACCGTGTGCCGGCGCGGTGACGTACTCCTCGACGGCGTCAAGCGAATCAGGCGAAGAGTAGGCGTTCGGGTGCACACCGTTACTCTGCCTGCTCTGGCGAGATGCGTCCGCGCGGGGATGCCCGTGCGGAGGGGTTCCGGTCATCCTTGGACCCCACCGAGACGCACGACAGCCCAACTGGTCATACCAACTCCTCCCGAACACGGATGCGAGTGGCGACAAGTCTTGGATCGCGTTGCTCCACGGCGGGCTCGCGGGTGCGGCGCCAGTCGGTGAGCGCGGTGCGGATGACGACACGGGCCGGCCGGTCCGGGTCGACGTGCCGGAACACGTACGACGTGGTGACCATGGCGAGGGCGATCTCCCACGCCGGGAACGGGTCGAACTCGAGCGTCAGCAGGTAGTGGCCGACCATGAAGAGCGGCACCAGCACGACGAACATCCCGTACTGCGCGTACGGCAGATGCACGGGCAGGGTGTATCCGGGCGGGCCCAGGTAGACCAGGCGGGCCCGGTAGATGTCGTCGTCGGTCCTGAGCCGCATCTCAGTTGAAGATCATTTTGATCAGGAACTCGCCGACGAAGAAGAGTGTCGCGGCACCGGCGATGAACGCCAGGCCCACGATGGCGATGGCGGAGCTGGTGACGACCTTGGAGATCTCGCCACGACTGGCCCGGCCGATGAAGATCACGCCGAGGACCGCGAGCAGGATCGGTGCGATGTTGCTCGCGAAGAAAGTGACGATGCCTTCGGTGTTGATGCCCTTGGGGTCTGCCGCCAGGATGGCGACCTGTCCGGCGAGCTCGGTGGCGATCATCGGTAAACCTCCCCGTGTCCGGTATGGGGGGTGCGGACACGCTGCAGTTGTGAAGCCCTCAGGCAACGCCCATATCGTGCTACCTCTGACTCACCGCGTCGAGTGAGCCCTTCGGGCACTGCCATGCTCGTCTGCTCTCTTCGGTTCCTTCATGATGCCCAGATCCGAAGAGTACGGCTCGTACTTGCGAGCAACAAGCGCCCGTTTCGTTACCCAAGGTGAAGGAGTGGATGAATACGAGTCACGTGGGATCGTACACCTGTTCGAATCACCGCTGACCCGTACCCTTCTCTGGTGCCGACCTCGCCAACAGACGCGCAGCTCACGGGTGCTGAGCTACTCCACCGGGATCACCCGGTCGTGATGGGTGTCCTCAACGTGACGCCGGACTCCTTCTCTGACGGGGGGAGATACACCGATCTCGAAGCCGCGGTTCACCACGGCGTCACTCTTTTTCGCGAAGGTGCGCACGTCATCGACGTGGGCGGCGAGTCGACCCGCCCCGGAGCGGACCGTGTGGACGCCCCCACGGAGATCGCCCGGGTGGTTCCGGTGATCGAGCGCTTGTTCGCCGAGGGCGTACCGGTGAGCATCGATACGTCCCGCGCCGCGGTCGCCGAGGCGGCCGTCGCGGCCGGCGCAGTGGCGATCAACGACGTCTCCGGCGGGCTCGCCGACCCGAGGATGGCGCAGGTGGCGGCGGCCGCCGGCTGCCCGTGGATCCTGATGCACTGGCGTGGACACTCCCGGGACATGCAGAAGCTCGCGGTCTACTCCGACGTGGTCGCCGAGGTGCGCGACGAGCTGCGGGCCCGGGCCGACGACGCGATGGCGGCCGGAGTGGACCCGAGCCGGATCGTGCTCGATCCGGGTCTCGGGTTCGCGAAGACCGCGGAACACAACTGGAACCTGAGTGCCAACCTCGGCGCACTCGTCGACCTCGGCTTCCCGGTGCTCTTCGCGGCCAGCCGCAAGACCTATCTGGGCCGGCTGCTCGCCGACGAGGACGGCACGCCCCGCGAGGTCGGCGGCCGCGAGGCGGCCACGCTCGCCACGTCGGTCCTGGCGGTCGCCTCCGGCGCGTGGGGGGTCCGGGTGCATGAGGTGCGCGCGACCGCCGACGCCATCGCCGTCTGGCGCGCCACCGGCTCACCGCGATTCCGGGGTACGCCGTGAGCAGTCCGCAGAAGCAGGTGAGCCGTCCCTCGAAGTGGGCGGCCCGCCCCTGGAAGCAGCAGCCCGGTCCCCGCATCGGCCGGGCCGGCACCACCGACGGAGGGGACCGATGACCGGACGGATCACGCTGACCGGCCTGCGCGCCCGCGGCAACCACGGCGTCTACGACTTCGAACGCGAGCAGGGCCAGGACTTCGTCGTCGACGTGAGTCTCGACCTGGACCTGTCCCGGGCGGCGGCCACCGACGACGTCACCGACACCGTCCACTACGGCGAGCTGGCCGGCCGTCTCGTCGAGGTGCTCACCGGCGAACCGGTCAACCTCCTCGAACGCCTCGCCGATCGGCTGCTCGACGTGTGCCTGGCCGACCCGCGGGTCGAGGCCGCCGAGGTGACCGTGCACAAACCGCAGGCGCCGATCCCGCACGAGTTCGCGGACGTCGCCGTCACGCTGCGCCGGAGCCGCTCGTGACCCGGGCGATCCTCTCCCTGGGCGGCAACCTCGGCGACCGGTACGCCCATCTGCGGGCCGCCGTCGACCGGCTCGGCGCGCACGTCGTCCTGGTGTCCGGCGTGTACGAGACGCCGCCGTGGGGGGACGCCGCTCAGCCCCCGTACCTCAATGCCGTGGTGCTCGTGGACGACGCGGGCGCGACCGCGCGCGACTGGCTGGACCGGGCACAGGCCTGCGAATCGGCCGAAGGCCGGGTCCGTGACCCGCAGCGCCGTTTCGGGCCGCGCACGCTCGACGTCGACGTGATCGCCGTCTGGGAGCCGGACGGCACGCCGGTGCTCGCCGACGACCCCGAGTTGACCCTCCCGCACCCGCGCGCGCACCTGCGCGCGTTCGTTCTGCGCCCGTGGATCGACATCCATCCGCACGGCGAGCTGCCCGGACACGGTTGGCTCACCGATCTGCTCAACGCGCCGGGGCTCGCCGACGACATCGCCGCGATGACGCCCCGCCCCGATCTGTCGCTAGAGTCGATGCGGTGAGCACCGATCCCACCGGACCCGGCCACCGCAACGACCCGTCGCTCCGTCCGACCAGTGTGTCCGCGCTGGTGGTGGCCGCGCTGGCGGCCGCGGCCGGCGGCTGGCTGCTGATCGGCTACTCCTTCTACCAGCTCACCCCGCTGCCGTGGACCGGCGCGGCGGTGCTCTTCGTGCTGGCACTCGTCGAGGCCTATCTGGCGCAGAACACCACTGCCCGGATCCAGCGCAAGCGGGGCGCCCCACCGGTGCAGCCGCTCGCGGTGGTCCGGTTCGTCGCCCTGGCCAAGGCGTCCGCGCTGGTCGGTGCGCTCTCCGCAGGGTTCGCCGCCGGCCTGCTCGCGTGGCTGCTGGTCGAGCCGACCACCGCGGCGCGCGACGACGTGCCGGCCGCGGCGGCCACCCTGATCGGGGCGATCGTCCTGATCGGTGCGGCACTGTGGCTGGAGCGGGCCTGCCGGGTGCCGGAACGCGACGACCGGGAGGACGACGACACCGGGCGGCGGAGCGGACGACTTTGACGGTCGTCGACAGACATCCGCCTCTGAACTGAGGCCGTGCTGTGTCCGTATGCTAGCGGGGGCGGCACTCAGCCGGAGTAGCGTGCGCCTCCGGACCGCCCGTTGGAGGCGTAAGGAGGCGCGACCATGGCGTACGACGAGGCGACCTACCGCCGGCCGGGTGGCGAGCCCGCCGACAACGATCCGGCCGCCTACCGCCGGCGGGTGCAGTTCGAGGACACCACCGGCAACACGCTCGACCAGTCGCCGCGGTCGCCGTCGTCCACCGGCGCGATCCCGCTGCCCGACACGGACGGCCGGGACCGCCTGGGCATCCATCTGGGCTGGGAGGTCATCCTCCTGGTCGTCACCGGGGTGCTCGGCTTCTTCCTGTTCCGCGAGGACGCGGCCGCCCTGCAACGTCCCGCGCTCGACACCCTGCTGGTCACCGGCGCCTCGATCGGTCTGCTCACCCTCGGTGCCGGTCTGAGCCTGCGGGCCGGCGTGCCCAACCTGGCGCTCGGCCCGGTCGCCCTGGCCGCCGCCTTCCAGTACGCGGAGAACGGTGACAAGGGCCTGGCCGAGTCGGTCGTCCCGGCCCTGATCCTGGGTGCCGCGGGCGCGTTGGCGGTGGCCCTGCTGGTCCTGGTCCTGCACGTGCCCGGCTGGGCGGCCACCCTGGTCGCCGGGCTCGCCGCGATCGTCTTCGTGCAGTTGCGTCCCGAGCCGGTCGTGGTGCAGGGCGACTGGGACCCGACGGGTCAGGCGTTCATCCTGTTCGGCGCGTTCGCCGGGCTGGCGCTGCTGGGCGGCATGCTCGGCGCGATCTCACCGATCCGCCGGTTCCTCGGCCGGATGCGCCCGGTCGGCGACCCGGCCCTGCGCCGTGGCGCCGCGGCCGCCCTGCCGGTGCTGCTGGCCCTGGTGCTGTCCACCCTGTTCGCGGTCGGCGCCGGTGTGCTGATCGCCGCGTCGGCGGACGGGCCGGTCGTCCCGGACACCGGCATGGAGTGGAGCGGCATCGCCCTGGGCCTGGCCATGCTGGCCGGCACGAGTGCGTACGGCCGCCGCGGCGGGATCTTCGGCACCCTGTTCGCGGTCACCGCGCTGACGCTGTTCCTGGACTTCGCCAACCGGACCGACCTCAACATCGCACTCTTCGCCATCGCGGCGTCGGTGCTGCTCGGCGGCCTGGTCGTGACCCGGATCGTGGAGTCGTACGCGAGTCCGGCCTCGTCCGTCGCCGGACCGGACTGGAACGCCGCGCCGTCCAGCGGCACCGTCTGGTCGCCCGACCTGCCGGAGACCTGGAACTCCCCGTCCGAGCCGGCCAAGCGGAGTGACCGTTGGGACGACGGCCCGTGGGGCGCCGGCCGCTGACCGTATGCTGTTGGTCATGACCAGGCCCAGCTTCGCCGAACTGGACGCTCTGCCCACCGAGGACCTCCGGGAACGTGCCTTCACCAGGGCGCGGGAACGCCGTGATGTCGGCTTCTTCTGGTCGGTGCTGCGTCACCTGCCCGACGCCGACGAGGCCGCTGCTCTGGACGGCGCTCCGAACTCGATCGGGCCGGCCATCGACGAGGCGGTCGCGCTCTGGCGTGAGCTCGAGGGCCGCGATCTCGGTGAGCAGGAGCCGCTGCTGCGGGCGGCGTTCATCGACTACCTCAGCAAGGACTGATTCTTGTCGTAGGGCAAGGAGTGACGCTCGTCGTTTGAGCCGGGCGCCCCGCAGGGAATAGCGGGGCGCATGGCTCTCGGTAACCGTTACAAGACCGCACCGGGTGCGGGCACGCTTGCCGCACTGATACTCGTCCTGGTCTTCGGCAGCCCCTGGTACTCCGACTGGGCGCAGAAGAACACCGACCCGGAGACGGCGGGCGGCTGGTGGCTGCAGCTGCTGGCCTGGCCGCACTGGAGTTTCGACACCGACGACGCGCTGCGGGACGTGATCGTCGGCGACCTCAAGGCGATCCTGGTCGTGGTGCTGACCGCTCTCTTCCTCGTTCTGCTGCCCGGTTCCCAGCTGGCCCGGGCGCGCGGCACGATCAGCCAGTTCTTCGCCGGCTGGGCCGCGTACATCTTCGCGGGCGGTCTCGCCGCCCTGCTCGCCACCCTCTTCTTCACCGACCCCTCGCTGCTCGGCGCCTTCCGGTCGGCCGGCTCCGGGGCGCAGTACGGCCTCTTCGTCGGATGGATCGTCGGTCTGGCCTCGTTGGGCGGCTGGCGCGGCACCCGGTGACGAGTGCACCACCCCCGTAGTGAGGCGTCCGTCGATCCCGGCGGGCGCTTTGCTGCCTTTTGCGTACGAGGTGTGGCGTGGTTCACGTTCCCGCGGCCGGGGTTCGGGGTGCCCTCGCGGTGCCGGAACCCCGGGGCACCGGCATCGACCAGGGTCGTCGCATGTTTTGCGGTCCCTGGCGCACAAAATCCGAAATAGTCGTCCGGAAGGGTGCTCCCGAACCGGAGGGTGCTGTGCCGGGCCTGTGTGAGCCTCATAAGTGGTCGCTACCACCTGCGGTGATTTCGGACCGCGTTCGCGAGGTTTCACTCCGTTCGGCAATGATCGACACCGACCCGGCGGGGCCGTCACCGGGTAGGCCGGGGATGTGTCGCCGCTCGCCCGTTTTGTTGTGGACCCACCCTCGGTAACATCTGCGCCCATGCCGGAACGGGACCCCCAAGCGGGACACAGCGCGAAGCTGCTCCGTGGCCTCGTCTGGGCGAGTGTGGTGCTCGCCCCGCTCGCGGCCGCCGTGGTGTTGATCGGTTCGACCCGCTTCGGCGTGGTGCTGATCGCCGCCAGCGTGGTGCTCCTCGGAGCTTCGGTGCTGATCCGCGCCGATCCGGTGCTGCAGCGGATGGACGTCGAGGACCAGTTCGCCGAGGAGGCGAAATCGCTGCGCGCCGAGATGCGCGCGGAGCTCGGCGCCGCGATCGCCGCCCTGCCGGTGCCCGAGGCGCCCCGTCCGCCGTTGACACCCCGCAAACCGGCCGGTGGCCCGGGTGGCCGGGCCCAGGTGGCGCCCCCGCCGCAGCAGGATCCCGGATTCGCCCCGCAGAACGACTTCGCCGCCCCGAACGAGTTCCCGCAGAACGAGTTCGGCGGGCAGACCGATTTCGTGCACCAGCCCGGATACGAGCCCGACTTCGACTCCGGTCCGGTGACGCCGGCCGTCTACGGCGGCGGCAACGGCCCGAACCCGGGTCCCCACGGTCCGGGACAGCAGGGCCAGCCGGCCCAGCAGGGTCCCGGCGGATTCGCCCCGGCGAACGGCCGTGCGGTCCCCGGCCGACCAGGACCGGGCGGTCAGGGGCAGGCGCCGGCCCAGCAGAGCGGTGGTCCGCAGGGCCCGCAGCAGAACGGCTACGGACCGGACGGCGGGTACCACGACGCCACCGTCGGCTACGAGGACGGCCAGAACTACGCCGGCCAGCAGCAGACCGGCTACCACGCCGAGCCCGGGTACGACGACCACAACGGTTACGACGCCCCGAACGGCTACGAGGCCCCGAACGGCTACGACGACCAGGGCGGCTACCCGGCCCCGAACACGTACGGGCCGGACGGTTACGACGCCGCCGGTCATCAGCAGGACGGGTACCAGCAGGACGGTTACGACCAGCAGGGCTACGCCGGCGGCGGTTACGAGAACCAGCCCGGCTACGGCGACCAGGGCTACGAGAACCAGAGCTACCCCGACCAGAGCGGCTACCCGGCCCAGCCCGGCTACGACGAGGAGTACCACCAGCCCGCCCCGCCGCAGCAGCGCCCATCCCAGCCGGGCCGGCCCACCGGCGGCCGCGCCTCGGTTCCGGTCGGCACCGCCCGCCCGGTCTCGCCGTCCGCGTCACCGCAGACCGGCGCCTCCGGCCCGGTGCCCCGCCCGCGTGCCGCGGCGGCCCCGTCCGGCCGCGCGACCGCCTCGGTGAACGGCCCGTCCGGTCCGGGCGGCCCCGGCGGCTCGACCGGTTCGGTGTCGGGGGCCCGCTCCGGCCCGGTCGGATCCGCCTCCGTGGGCGCCGCCCCGATGGGCCCGGGTCAGATGGGTCCGGGTCCGGCCGCTGCCCCGATGGGTGGCGCCGCACCGGTTCCGCCGATGCCGAACGGGGCGCCCCGGCCGCGTGCCGCCGCGGCCGTGCCACCACCCCCGGCACCGGGCGGCGGCGGCCGCGCCCAGGTCCGCCCCGGACCCACGTACGGCCGCCCGGACGTCCCCAACGGCGACTTCGGCGCGGCGGACGGGTACAACGGCGCCAACGACTACGGGACGCCGGCCGACAACGGTTACGGCACCAACACCGAGTACGGGACCGCCGCCGGCAACGAGTACGGCGGCAGCGGCTACGACCAGGGTTACGGCGGCTACGACAGCTACGAGGACTCGCAGGACCTGTCCGCCGACAGCCCGCAGTACAAGGCCCGCCGGCACCGCCCGTCGGCGAACGACACCAACGTCGGCTCGTTGGAGGACTTCGCCACGTACGGCGGTTACCAGGACGGGCGCCGGTGACGAAGACGAGTGCCGGACCCTACTTGTCGATGTCGCCGACGACGAAGAACATCGACCCGAGGATCGCGATCAGGTCGGGCACCAGACAGCCCGGGATCAGCGTCGCCAGCGCCTGCACGTTGGCGTACGACGCGGTCCGCAGCTTGAGCCGCCACGGCGTCTTCTCGCCGCGGGACACCAGGTAGTACCCGTTCACCCCGAGCGGGTTCTCGGTCCACGCGTACGTGTGCCCCTCGGGGGCCTTGACCACCTTGGGCAGTCGCACGTTGACCGGCCCACCGATCCGTTCCACCCGGTCGAGGCAGGCGTCCACCAGGTCCAGGGATACGTAGGTCTGCTCGAGCAGCACTGAGAACCGGGCGTGGCAGTCACCGGACTCCCGCGTCACCACGGGCAGGTCGAGCTGGTCGTAGAACAGGTACGGCTCGTCACGGCGTACATCGAAATCGAGGCCACTCGCCCGGGCGACCGGACCGGAGGCCCCGTAACCGGCGGCCTGTTCCGCCGTGAGCACGCCCACCCCGACCGTGCGGGCCATGAAGATGTCGTTGCGGTGGATGATCCGGTCGAGGTCGGGCATCCGCCGGCGGACCGCGGCCACCGCCTGCCGGGCCCGGGTGGTCCAGCCGGCCGGGATCTCCTCCTTCAGCCCGCCGACCCGGTTGAACATGTAGTGGATCCGGCCGCCGGAGACCTCCTCCATCACCGCCTGCAGGGTCTCCCGCTCGCGGAAGGCGTAGAACATCGGCGTGATCGCGCCGATCTCCAGCGGGTAGGAGCCGAGGAACATCAGGTGGTTGAGCACCCGGTTCAGCTCGGCCAGCGCCATCCGCAGCCAGGTGGCGCGTTCCGGCACCTCGATGCCCATCAGGCGTTCGACGGCGAGGACCACGCCCAGCTCGTTGGAGAACGCGGACAGCCAGTCGTGCCGGTTGGCCAGCATGATGATCTGCCGGTAGTCGCGGACCTCGAAGAGTTTCTCCGCGCCGCGGTGCATGTATCCGACGATCGGTTCGCAGGTGACCACCCGCTCGCCGTCCAGGGTGAGTTTGAGCCGGAGCACCCCGTGGGTGGACGGGTGTTGCGGCCCGATGTTGAGGACCATGTCGGCCGTGTCCAGCCCGGCCCCGGTGCCTACTGTCATCTCCCGCAGAGCGTCGGTCACGGCTGCATCGTCCCACGGGGCACGAGCGGGACGTCCACGCCGATGCCGTGCCAGAGCCACCAGTGGCCGCCCAGCCCGGCGGGGTCGGTCAGTTCCCCGGCCGCGCCGGCGGTGGCGAGCGCCCGCAGATAGCCGCCCGGGTCGGTCCGGGCCAGATCCAACGGTGGCCGGGCGCCGTCGACACCGAGCGCTCGCAGGGCCTCCCGCTGGCGGATCATCCGGTACGCCACGCCACTGGCGACCGCCACCGCGTCCATGGCGACGTGTGCCGTCACGTCGCAGGTCCCGTCCGGCACCGGTGGCACCTGCCGGCCGTCCCGGTATCCGGTGAGGCTGCCGAGGGCGGGCCGATCGCCGCGCCGGTGTCCGTAGTCGACGCAGAGGGCGGCGCCCCGGCGGACCGCGGCCACCGCGTCCGCCCAGGCGGTGTCCCGCGGCCAGCCGATCTCGATCCGTCCCGGGCCGGGCCACCAGCGCCGCAGCCAGAACTCGTCGGCCGGGTCGGCGGGCGGGCCCAGGGTCTCGGCGCCGGTGTGCCGGTCGACCAGGACCTTGCGCGCTCGTCCGTCCTGGTCGGTCTCGACCACGTCGAGCGGCACATTGTCCAGCCATTCGGTGGCGATCAGCAGTCCGGTGACGGTGTCCGGCACGTCGGCGCGCCAGTGGACGGCCGGGTCCAGTCCGTCCGGCCGGGGCGCGAGTTCCACCGCGACCGGTCGCAGCCGGCCGGTGAGGTCGGCGGGCAGCAGCCTCAGCAGGGCGGTGAGCAGTTCGCCGCGGCCGGCGCCCACGTCGACCAGATCGAAGGTCCGCGGCCGGCCCAGCGCCTCGTCCAGGCGCCGCACGAGGCCCGCGACGGCGGTGGCGAAGAGCGGGGAGGCGTTGACGCTCGTCCGGAAGTGATCAGCGGGGCCGCTGTGCCGGCGGACGAAGAAGCCGTCCGGGCCGTACAGGGCCGCCCTCGTCGCCGTCCGCCATCCGATCGCCGTCATGGCGTCAGGGTAGGCGGTGCGCTTGTTCACACGTGGTTGCTACGACCGTGTAAACCCGGCGCATACTGGCGCTCGACCGGTACCTGCCAACGAGGACTGGATCCACAGATGAACGCATTGACCGTCGGCGTCGTCGGCGCCGGTCGGGTCGGCGCCGTACTGGGCGCGGCCCTGACCGCGGCGGGCCACCACGTGGTCGCCGCCGCCGCGGTGTCCGCCGCCTCCCGCGACCGTGCCGCCCGCCTGCTGCCGGACGCCGCGATCCGGCCCGCCGACGAGGTGGCCCGGGCCGCCTCCGATCTCCTGCTGCTCGCGGTGCCGGACGACACCCTGGCGGCCGTGGTCGCCGGCCTGGCCCGGACCGGCGCGCTGCGCCCCGGGCAGGTGGTCGCACACACCTCCGGCGCGCACGGGCTGGCCGTCCTGGGCGACGTGCGCGGCGTGGCACTGCACCCCGCGATGACCTTCACCGGTACCGACGCCGACCTGGCCCGGCTGCCCGGCATCGCCTGGGGTGTCACCGCCCGGGACCGGTCGTTCGCCACCCGGCTGGTCGCCGATCTGGGCGGGGTGCCCGAGTGGGTGGCCGAGGACGCCCGGCCGCTCTACCACGCGTCCCTCGCCCACGGCGCGAACCACCTGGTGACCCTGGTCAACGAGGCCGCCGACCTGCTGCGTGCGGCGGGCGTCGGCGAGCCCGGCCGGGTACTCACCCCGCTGCTCACCGCGGCCCTGGAGAACGCGCTGACCATGGGCGACGCGGCGCTGACCGGCCCGGTCTCGCGGGGCGACGCCGGCACGGTCGCGAAACATCTGGACCGGATGCCCTCCGAGGCCGCACCCGCCTATCTCGCGATGGCCCGCCGCACCGCGGACCGGGCCATCGCCTCCGGCCGTCTGCGCCCGCAGGATGCGACGGCCCTGCTCGACGTCCTCGCCCGTGCCTCTGTCGGGAGCCGTTCATGACCGCCCTCGTGCACACCCGTGACGAACTGTCCACGCTGCTCGGATCGCTCGACGGCGAGGTGGCCGTGGTGATGACCATGGGCGCGCTGCACGAGGGGCACCGCGAGCTGATGCGGGTGGCCCGGGCGCGCGCCGAGCACGTGCTCGTCACGATCTTCGTCAATCCGCTGCAGTTCGGCCCGAGCGAGGACTTCGAGAAGTACCCGCGGACCCTCGACGCCGACCTGGCGGCCTGCCGGGCGGAGGGTGTCCGCGCGGTCTTCGCGCCGTCCCGCGACGACGTCTACCCGGACGGGCCGCCGTCGATCACGATGAACCCGGGGCCGCTCGGCGACATCCTGGAGGGCGCGAGCCGTCCCGGGCACTTCTCCGGGATGCTGACCGTCGTTCAGAAGCTGCTGATGCTGACCGCCGCCGACGTCGCGTACTTCGGTGAGAAGGACTTCCAGCAGCTCGCCCTGGTCCGCCGGATGGCTCGCGACCTGGAGATGGGCGTCGAGATCGTGGGCGTGCCGACGGTCCGGGAACCGGACGGCCTGGCGCTGTCCAGCCGCAACCGTTACCTCTCGGCGGACCAGCGCCGCGCCGCGCTGGCGCTCTCCCGTGCGCTGCGTGCGGGCGCCGGACAGCGTGACCCCGACCGGGTCCGGGCCGTCGCCCACCGGATCCTGGCGGAGGAGCCGGGGGTACGCCTGGACTACCTGGAACTCACCGGGCCCGACCTCGGGGCCGTCCCCGCCGAGGGACCGGCCCGCCTGCTGGTGGCCGCCCGGGTGGGCGCCACCCGACTGATCGACAACGTGCCTCTCGAGATCGCCAAGGACGCCTGATGCTGCGGACCATGCTCACCTCCAAGATCCACCGCGCCACGGTGACGCAGGCCGACCTGCACTACGTGGGTTCGGTGACCGTCGACGTGGACCTGCTGGAGGCGGCCGATCTGCTGCCCGGCGAGCGGGTCGCGATCGTCGACGTGACCAACGGGGCCCGCCTGGAGACGTACGTGATCCCGGGCGAGCGGGGCAGTGGCGTGATCGGCATCAACGGTGCCGCCGCCCACCTGGTGCACCCCGGTGACCTGGTCATCCTGATCGCCTACGGGCAGATGGACGACGCCGAGGCTCGTACCTTCGCGCCGCGGGTCGTGCACGTCGACGCCGCTAACCGGATCATCGAGCTGGGTGCCGACCCGGCGGCCGCGGTGCCCGGCATGCCCGGCGACCTGACCCGTGGCGACCTGACCCTTCCGGTCGCCTGACTCCCCTCCCGCCGTGTTGAGTTGTGGTGTCGTGGGCGCCTGAAGTCACCACGCCCGTTCTGGTGTGTTGAGTTGTGGTGTCGTGGGCGCCTGAAGTCACCACGCCCGTTCTGGTGTGTTGAGTTGTGGTGTCGTGGGCGCCTGAAGTCACCACGCCCGTTCTGGTGTGTTGAGTTGTGGCGTCGTGGGCGCC
>NZ_BSSY01000010.1:357040-365694 GCF_030269225.1 Actinoplanes sp. NBRC 101535
GCCTGAAGTCACCACGCCCGTTCTGGTGTGTTGAGTTGTGGCGTCGTGGGCGCCCGAAGTCACCACATCCGTTCCGGCCAGGGAATCGGGTATTTCGGGAATAGGACCTGGGAAGGCATCAAAAAACTTATAGTTGGCGAATCGGATAGCGGCCTGTGGAGGCGCGAGCCATGCGATTTCGCCGGCGTCATCGGCGCGGGTTCGTCGCCGCGGCCGTTCTCTCGTTGCTCGTCACCGCGGGCTGTGGCAGCGCCGCGGACCTCGACGGTGACCTGACCGACGACTGGGGCCTGATGGCGGCCGCTATCGGCTTCCAGCCGGTCTCGCTGACCTGCCACTCCTCGGGGTTCGCCGGCGCCGGGCCGCGGGCCTCCTACGAGGAGGTCGACTGCAACACCCGGCACCGGACCGAGACCGTGCACGTCGGCGAGTACACCGCGCCCGCCGCGCAGGCGCCGGCCCCGCCGACCGGGGACTCCGCCGGGGCGCGGGCGGCGTACCGGACCTGCGACGCCGAGACCACCGAGTACGTGGGCGGCCCGTGGCGTACCGCGCGGTTGTGGATCGGGGTCACCAACCCGTCGCCGGAGGCCTGGCGCGGCGGAGCCCGCTGGTTCCGCTGCGAAGTGGTGGAGCTGGACTCGGTCGAGGACGACGGCGGCCAGGTCCAGCGGGCCGGCAGCCTGCGGCACAGCCTGGTCGGCGGCAGTTCGGAGCTCCTGCTGACCTGCTACGCGGTGGCGCTGAACAACGCCGGGGCGATCGCCGCGATGCCGCCGGCGTCCTGCGCCCAGCCGCACAACGGCGAGTTCGTCGGCCTCTGGGACGCGTCGGTGAACGCGGTCTACCCGCGGACCGACACCACCTGGGCCGAGTTCCACGACGGCTGCCGCGGCATGGTGGCCGCGTACGTGGGCGTACCGAACGACGGTGACCTGCAATATCGCACCGGCGTGGTGTCGCTGCCCGGCAGCGCCGAGGTGTGGACGCAGGGCGACCACTCGGTGCGCTGCTACCTCTGGCTGGCCGGCGCCGAACTGACCGGTTCCCTCAAGGGCAAGGGGACGAAGGCTCTCCCGGTCCAGTACGAGTAACGGTTACCACTGATGACGCCCCCGGCGCGACGCATCAGCGACGGCAGAGTGTACTGAGACACATGTCAGCAACACCGGATCTCCCGGCTCTGCCCCGCCGGCTCGCCGCCGCCGAGCCGGGCTGGACCGAGACCACCGACGTCGTGGTGGTCGGTTCCGGCATCGCCGGCCTGACCGCGGCCCTGCACCTGCGGGAACAGGGTCTGCACGTGACCGTCGTGACCAAGGTGAACATCGACGACGGTTCGACGCGGTGGGCGCAGGGCGGGATCGCCGCGGTGCTGGATCCGCTGGACACCCCGCAGGCGCACGCGTACGACACCGAGATCGCCGGAGTCGGGCTGTGCGACCCGGAGGCGGTCCGCGTCCTCGTCGAGGAGGGCCCGGCCCGGATCCGTGAGCTGATCCGCCGGGGCGCCGAGTTCGACCGCCACCCGGACGGCTCGCTGATGCTGACCCGCGAGGGCGGGCACCGCGCGGACCGGATCGTGCACGCCGGCGGCGACGCGACCGGCGCCGAGGTGCAGCGTGCCCTGCACGAGGCGGTCCGCCGCGACCCGTGGATCCGCCTGGTCGAGCACGCGCTGGTGCTGGACCTGCTGCGGGCCGCCGACGGCCGGGCCTGCGGGCTGACCCTGCACGTGCTCGGCGAGGGCAGCGAGGACGGCGTCGGCGCGATCCTGGCCCGGGCCGTGGTGCTGGCCACCGGTGGGATGGGCCAGATCTACTCGTCGACGACGAACCCGCCCGTCTCCACCGGCGACGGCGTGGCGCTCGCGCTGCGGGCCGGCGCCGAGGTGACCGACGTCGAGTTCGTCCAGTTCCACCCCACGTCGTTCGTCGGCACCGGGACCGCACCGGCCGGCACCGCCGCGGCGCCACGGCTGAGCCCGGCCCAGCGTCCGCTGATCTCCGAGGCGCTGCGGGGCGAGGGGGCGTACCTCGTCGACGAGGCCGGCAAGCGCTTCATGGTCGGGCAGCACGAGCAGGCCGAGCTGGCGCCGCGCGACGTGGTCGCCAAGGGCATCTACCGGGTGTTGCGGGCCACCGGCGCGGACCACGTCTACCTGGACGCCCGGCACCTGGGCGGGGAGTTCCTGGAGGGCCGGTTCCCGACCATCATGGCGTCCACCCGGGCCGCCGGCATCGACCCGGCCACCGACCTGATCCCGGTCGCCCCGGCCGCGCACTACGCCTCCGGGGGCGTCCGCACCGACCTGCACGGCCGCACCACCATCCCCGGCCTGTACGCCTGCGGCGAGGTGGCCTGCACCGGCGTGCACGGCGCCAACCGCCTGGCCAGCAACAGCCTGCTGGAGGGTCTGGTCTTCGCCAAGCGGATCGCCGACGACGTGGGCCGGGACCTGCCGCCGCAGGCCGAACC
Organism: Actinoplanes sp. NBRC 101535; assembly: GCF_030269225.1. Lineage (NCBI taxonomy): Bacteria > Bacillati > Actinomycetota > Actinomycetes > Micromonosporales > Micromonosporaceae > Actinoplanes > Actinoplanes sp. NBRC 101535. Next base: position 359,519 of record NZ_BSSY01000010.1, read on the forward strand.
GGCGCCCGCGCCCGCCGGACCGTCCTGGGTCGTCGACCCGGCGATCCGTGCCGACCTGCAGCGCACGATGACCCGCGGCGCCGGGGTGCTCCGCTCGGCCGACTCGCTCGCCGGCGCGGCCAAGGAACTTGCCCGCCTGGCCGAGCAGCGGTCCCGCCCGAACAACGCGGCGTGGGAGGTCACCAACCTGCTCACCGTCGCGGCCGCCCTGGTGGCCTCGGCGACCAGCCGCCGGGAGACCCGCGGCTGCCACTGGCGGGAGGACCACCCGACCGCCGCCGACGAGTGGCGCGGTCACCTGCTGGACGCCGTACAGTCCGACGGGATCCTGACGCAGACCTTCCAGGAGATGGCGTGAACGAGCCGGAACTCAACCTTGCCGACGTCGAGCGGATCGTGTTCACCGCGCTCGCCGAGGACCTCGGTGACCCGCCGCGGGACGTGACCAGCGAGGCGACCATCCCGGCCGGGCAGGTGGACACCGCCGAGTTGGTGGCCCGCGCCGACGGCGTGGTGGCCGGGCTGCCGGTCGCGGCCGAGGTCTTCGCGGTCACCTCCGCCGGGACGGCCACGTTCCAGCAGGTGGCGACCGAGGGCGACCGGGTACGCCGCGGCGACGTGCTCGCCGTGATCACCGGTCCGACGCGGGCCCTGCTGACCGCCGAGCGCACCGCGCTGAACCTGATCAGCCGGATGTCCGGGGTGGCCACGCACACCCGTCGGTGGGCCGATCAGCTGGCCGGCACCAAGGCGACCGTGCTGGACACCCGCAAGACCACGCCCGGCCTGCGGGTGTTGGAGAAGTACGCGGTCCGGGTCGGTGGCGGCACCAACAAGCGCATGGGTCTCTACGACGTCGCCATGATCAAGGACAACCACAAGCTGGCGGCCGGCAGCATCACGGCGGCGTACCGGCTGGTCCGCGAACGCTTCCCGGATGTGACGGTGCAGGTGGAGGTGACCACGCTCGCCGAGGCGCGGGAGGCGGTGGCGGCCGGGGCGACCTTCCTGCTCTGCGACAACATGACGCCGGAACGGCTCGCCGAGGTGGTCGCGGCGATCGGCGACCGGGTCGAGCTGGAGGCCACCGGCAACCTGACACTGGAGACCGCGGCGGCGTACGCGGCGACCGGCGTCGACTATCTCTCGGTGGGCGGGCTGACGCACTCCTCGCCGATCCTGGACATCGCCCTGGACCTCAGGGCGCGCTGACACCGTGGGGCCATCCGGGGAGGGTCCCGGTGCGGTCGTGTGAGGTGTGGCGCGTACAAGATAAGGGTCTTGATCGTGATTCTGAGGGGCGCCCGTGCTGCTCTGCATTGACATCGGCAACACCAACACCGTGCTGGCGACGTTCGACGGCGACAAGCTGGTGCACAACTGGCGGATCAAGACCGATGCGCGGTCCACCGCGGACGAGCTCGGTCTGGTGATCCGCGGGTTGCTGGCCGGCGACGCGGTCGAGATCACCGGCGTGGCGGCCTGTTCCACCGTGCCGGCGGCGTTGCGCAACCTGCGCACCATGCTGCAGCGGTACTACGGCGGGCTGCCCAACGTGATCGTCGAGCCGGGTGTACGGACCGGGGTGCAGCTGGCCATCGACAACCCGAAGGAGGTGGGCGCGGACCGGGTGGTCAACACACTCGCCGCGCACACCCTCTACGGCGGTCCGTCGATCGTGGTCGACTTCGGCACCACCACGAACTTCGACGTGATCAGCGCGAAGGGCGAGTTCCTCGGTGGCGCCTTCGCGCCGGGCATCGAGATCTCCTTCGACGCGCTCGCGGCCCGCGCCGCGCAGCTGCGCAAGGTGGAGCCGACCAAGCCGCGCTCGGTGATCGGCAAGAACACCGTGGAGTGTCTGCAGTCCGGTCTCTACTTCGGGTTCGCCGGTCAGGTGGACCGGATCGTCGAGCGGATGGTCGAGGAGATCGGCCCGGTCAGTGCGGTGATCGCCACCGGCGGCCTGGCCTGGCTGGTCAAGGAGGAGTGCCGGACCATCACCGCGCACGAGCCCATGATCACGCTGATCGGCCTGCGGATGGTATATGAGCGGAACGTCTGAGAAGGCCTGAGTAGGCTTTCTCAGGCCCTGACCAGTACCTACAGGAAGTCGAGCCGTGACCGAGCAGAACACGCCAGCAACCGACCCCGCCGAGGACCTTCCGGAGCAGATGCGGGTCCGCCGGGCGAAGCGCGACCGGATGCTGGCCGACGGTGTGTCGCCGTACCCGGTCAACGTCCCGCGGACCGCCGAACTCGCCGAGATCCGGGAGAAGTACGCCGAGCTGCCCACCGACACCGCCAGCGGTGACACGGTGTCGGTCACCGGGCGGGTGATCTTCGTGCGGAACGGCGGCAAGCTCTGCTTCGCCACCCTGCGCGCGGGTGACGGCACCGAGCTGCAGGCGATGCTGTCCCTGGACAAGGTCGGCGCCGACGCGCTCGACGCGTGGAAGCGTCTGGTCGACCTGGGTGACCTGGTCGCGATCACCGGCGAGGTGATCACCAGCCGCCGTGGTGAGCTGTCCGTCCTCGCCGATCAGTGGGTGATGAGCGCCAAGTCGCTGCGCCCGCTGCCTGTCGCGCACAAGCCGCTTTCCGAGGAGACCCGGGTCCGGCAGCGTTATGTGGATCTCATCGTCCGGCCGCAGGCGCGTGAGGTCGTCCGCACTCGGGCAACCGTGGTCCGCAGCCTCCGCGAGTCGCTGTTCCGCCGCAATTATCTCGAGGTGGAAACGCCGATGTTGCAGTTGCTGCACGGTGGCGCGACGGCCCGGCCGTTTGTGACTCACAGCAACGCTTTGGACACCGATCTTTATCTCCGGATCGCCCCCGAACTGTTTTTGAAGCGGGCCGCGGTCGGTGGCATCGAGCGGGTCTTCGAGATCAACAGGAACTTCCGTAATGAGGGCATGGACTCCACGCACTCTCCGGAGTTCGCCATGCTCGAGGCGTATCAGGCGTATGCCGACTACAACGTCATGCAGCAGCAGGTCCGGGAGTGGATTCAGGAGGCCGCGACCGCGGTGTCCGGTTCGCACGTGGTCACCCACGCCGACGGCACCGAGGTCGACCTGGGCGGCGAGTGGGCGCAGATCACCCTGTTCGGTGCGATCTCCGAGGCGCTCGGCGAGGAGGTGACCATCGACACCGAACTGGCCCGGCTCCAGCAGTACGCGGAGAAGGTCCAGCTCTCCGTCGACCCGAAGTGGAGCGCCGGCAAGCTCGCCGAGGAGCTGTTCGAGCATCTCGTCCAGCACACCCTGCAGCAGCCGACGTTCGTCCGGGACTACCCGGAGGAGACCGCTCCGCTGACCGCGGCGCACCGCGAGACGCGTGGCCTCACCGAGAAGTGGGACCTCTACGTCGCCGGGTTCGAGCTGGCCACCGCCTATTCGGAGCTGGTCGACCCGGTCGTGCAGCGGGACCGCCTGGTCGCGCAGTCCCTGCTCGCGGCCGGTGGCGACGCCGAGGCGATGCAGCTCGACGAGGATTTCCTGCGTGCCATGGAATACGGGATGCCGCCGAGCGGGGGCATGGGAATGGGAATCGACCGGCTGTTGATGGCGCTCACCGGCCTCGGCATTCGGGAAACGATCCTCTTCCCCTTGGTCCGTGCGGAGTAGTCCTCGTCATTATCTGCCCCGCCATTGACGGGCGATGCGCCCCTGGCGTTATTGTCTTCCCATTGCTGGGGAGAGAGAACCTGTGTTCGGGAGGATAACGGCGCGTGGCCAAGCAGATCATTCACAAGCTTGTCGATGACATCGACGGTGGCGACGCCGACGAGACCGTGAAGTTTGCGCTCGACGGCATTCAGTATGAGATCGATCTCTCGGAGAAGAACGCCGCGAAATTGCGGGAGGTCTTCGAGGAGTTCGTCAGTGCCGGCACCAAGGTCGCCCGCGGCGGCGTCGTGGTCGGTGGCCGGGCTGCTCGTGGCCGTGGCGGGGCGACCGCCGACCGCGAGCAGAACAAGGCGATCCGGGAGTGGGCCAAGAAGTCGGGCAAGGAGATCTCCGACCGCGGCCGGATCCCGCAGGAGATCGTGGACGAGTTCCACCAGAAGGGGCCCGGACGGGCCTGAACGGCGTCCGGGCCGGACCGTCGCCTTCGGCGTCGGTCGTGGTCGCGCTTCGAAACAGGCTCCAGGAGCCTCGGCGGAGAGGGCGTGCTGATCGTGACGGCCGCGTGAGCGGCTGCTGCGATCGGCACGCCCTCTCGGCGTCTCACGCTTGCGCACGCCCTGTCCACGGTGTTGTCCCCAAGTTATCCACAGGCCCGGGGCAAGTTGTCCACAGCCTGTGGACTGAGGCGATTTCGCTGAGCGCGTACACGTTCGGGTGGGGGAACAGCCGTTGAGCGTGCGAAGTTGGCTAAATCAACGTTGCGGATCGTTTCGAGGGGCAGTGAGAGCCCGGCGGAGCCCCTCAGCGGCGATAGAGTTACTGCACGGGCATCACCGATGCCCGTGCGCTGGCCCCGCCAGCTGTTGAGACAGGCTCAGCATTGGCGCACGGCACGTGAGGAGCACGAGGGCATGTTCGAGCGGTTCACCGACCGAGCGCGACGGGTTGTCGTCCTGGCCCAAGAAGAGGCCCGGATGCTCAACCACAACTACATCGGGACAGAACACATCCTCCTGGGTCTGATCCACGAGGGTGAGGGCGTCGCTGCGAAGGCTCTCGAGAGCCTCGGCATCTCCCTCGAGGGAGTCCGGCAGCAGGTCGAGGAGATCATCGGTCAGGGGCAGCAGGCGCCGAGCGGGCACATCCCGTTCACGCCGCGCGCCAAGAAGGTGCTGGAGCTCTCCCTGCGGGAGGCCCTGCAGCTCGGCCACAACTACATCGGCACGGAGCACATCCTGCTCGGCCTGATCCGTGAGGGCGAGGGCGTCGCCGCCCAGGTGCTGGTCAAGCTCGGCGCCGACCTCAACCGGGTCCGCCAGCAGGTCATCCAGCTCCTCTCCGGATACCAGGGCAAGGAGCCGGCCGCGGCCGGCACCGCCACCGGCGAGGCCGCTCCGTCCACGTCGCTGGTTCTCGACCAGTTCGGACGCAACCTGACGCAGGCCGCCCGCGAGGGCAAGCTCGACCCGGTCATCGGCCGGGAGAAGGAAATCGAGCGGGTCATGCAGGTGCTGTCCCGGCGCACCAAGAACAACCCCGTGCTCATCGGTGAGCCGGGCGTCGGCAAGACCGCCGTCGTCGAGGGTCTGGCGCAGTCCATCATCAAGGGCGAGGTGCCCGAGACGCTGAAGGACAAGCAGCTCTACACCCTGGACCTGGGCGCGCTGGTCGCCGGCTCCCGTTACCGCGGTGACTTCGAGGAGCGCCTGAAGAAGGTGCTCAAGGAGATCCGCACCCGCGGCGACATCATCCTGTTCATCGACGAGATCCACACCCTGGTCGGTGCGGGTGCCGCCGAGGGCGCGATCGACGCCGCCTCCATCCTCAAGCCGATGCTGGCCCGCGGTGAGCTGCAGACCATCGGTGCCACCACCCTGGACGAGTACCGCAAGCACCTGGAGAAGGACGCGGCCCTCGAGCGCCGCTTCCAGCCGATCCAGGTCGGCGAGCCGTCTCTGGCGCACACCATCGAGATCCTCAAGGGCCTGCGCGACCGTTACGAGGCCCACCACCGGATCAGCATCACCGACGCGGCGCTGGTCGCGGCCGCGACGCTCGCCGACCGGTACATCTCGGACCGGTTCCTGCCGGACAAGGCGATCGACCTGATCGACGAGGCCGGGGCGAGGATGCGGATCCGCCGGATGACCGCGCCGCCGGACCTTCGTGACTTCGACGAGCGCATCGCCCAGGTCCGCCGGGACAAGGAGTCCGCGATCGACGCGCAGGACTTCGAGCGGGCCGCGCAGCTGCGTGACAAGGAGAAGCAGCTGCTGGGCCAGAAGGCGCAGCGGGAGAAGGAGTGGAAGGCCGGCGACCTGGACGTGGTGTCCGAGGTCGACGACGAGCAGATCGCCGAGGTCCTGGGCAACTGGACCGGCATCCCGGTCTACAAGCTGACCGAGGAGGAGACGTCCCGGCTGCTGCGCATGGAGGACGAGCTCCACAAGCGGGTCATCGGCCAGGAGGACGCGGTCCAGGCCGTGTCGAAGGCGATCCGGCGCACCCGTGCCGGGCTCAAGGACCCGAAGCGGCCGTCCGGTT
>NZ_BSSY01000011.1:0-287283 GCF_030269225.1 Actinoplanes sp. NBRC 101535
TCGAACTCCAAATACCAGGCCCGCGGACCGAACATCGACCGCCACACCTACAAGGCCACCACCAGCATCAACGTCGTCACCGACGAGCCTTGACGCATGAGCCATCCGCCTAACTGAACGGCGTTGCGGCTAGACATCTTTCGCAGTCAGGGTCTGCCTCTGTGGTGATTTCGGGCGCTCAGTACGCCCGTATTCACCACACCCACAACAGCGTGGTGATTTCGGGCGTCCAGCGCGCCCGTATTCACCACACCACCAGGGGTGTGGTGAATTGGGGCGTCCAGCGCGCCCGTATTCACCACACCGCCACGGGTGTGGTGACTTCGGGCGGCCAGCGCGCCCGAAGTCACCATGCGGATGGGCTTCGCGCCCTGACCACGAAACATGTCTGGCTTTTCCTCAATGCCGTTTAGTTAAAGTTGATCAACGCCGTGACCAGTGCCTATGCGATCCCTTCGCCGTGGCGATCCTCGGCGGTGGTGGTGGTCGCATCAGCGCGGCTCAGTCGTTTGTCGCAGTGCGGGGTCACGTCCAAGGTCAACTTGAAGCTGGGTGGCATGGTGCGATTGCCGGCCGTCGCTCACGGTTGTTTTCGGCTCGCGGATGGACCGCAGCTGACGGCCGGGTCGGTTGAGCCGTCGGCTGCGGCTGTTCAGGAGGGTGGGAATCAGCCGTCGGCGACGGCTCGGGGGCACCCGGCCGTCGCCTGTGGTTGCTTCGGTTGCCGCGGCCGTTGCCTGTGGTCGCTTCGGCTACTCCGGCCGGCTCCCGCGGTTGTTTTCGGATCTCGGGTGGACCGTGGGCGACGGCCGGGGTGTTCGGAACGTCACTCGGCCTCTTCCGATCTCGGCGACGGCTTGGGGGGAGGCCGCGAGTGGCTGAACGGCGCCGACGCACGAGGCGACCGGAGGCGGCGCCCGTCAGGCGTGATCGCATCCGCAGCCGAGTCGACGGTCACGTTCATGATCAACTTCCGTTTAAGTGGTATTGGGCTCGTCCCGGCCGTCGTCCAGGGCTGAGTTGGCGTCCGGAAGGAGCCGTGGGGGACGGCTGGCTGGTCTGGGCCGTCGTCCAGGGCTGGGTTGGCGTCTGGGTGGAGCCGTGGAGCACGGCTGGTGGGGCTGAGCCGTCGTCCAGGGCTGAGTTGGCGTCTGGGTGGAGCCGTGGGGGACGGCTGGTGGGGCTGAGCCGTCGGGCGTGGCTGGCTCGGGGTATGGGTTCGACCGTCGTATACGGCTGGGTGGGGTCTGGGGCGTCGAGGGTCAGGGGCGGAGGGTGGGGAAGGCCTCCTTGAGCATGGTTCGCCAGTGCGGGAGCGGCGACACCGGCGTGGTCGACCAGCGGTCGTGACCCAGCACGCTGTAGGACGGGCGGGGAGCCGGCCGTGGGAACCGGTCGCTGGTCGTCGGGAGGACGCGGGCCGGGTCGAGGCCCGCCTCGGTGAAGACCGCCTGGGCCAGCCCGTGCCACGTGGTCGACCCGGCGGCCGTGCCGTGATAGGCGCCGGCGGGGGCGCGATCGGCCAGGGCGGCGTGTGCCAGCGCCACCGACTGCTGGGCGAGGGCGTAGGACCAGGTGGGCTGCCCCTGCTGGTCGTTGACCACGGTCAGGGTGTCGCGCTCGGCGGCCAGGCGGAGCATGGTGCGGACGAAGTTCGGTCCGTGTGCGCCGTAGAGCCAGGCGGTGCGGATCACGTACCCGCCGGCGGCCAGGACCGCCCGCTCACCCGCCGCTTTCGTCCTGCCGTACGCGTTGACCGGCGCGTAGGGCGTGTCCTCGGCGTACGGGCTGGTGGCGGTGCCGTCGAAGACGTAGTCGGTGGAGAAGTGGATCAGGCGGGGGCCGGCCGCGGCGGCGAGGACCCGGACGGCTTCGGCGTTGACCGCGGCGGCGGCCCCGGGGGAGGTCTCGGCGCCGTCCACGTCGGTCCAGGCGGCCGTGTTGAACACGACGTCCGCTCCGGCGACGGCGTCGCGGACGGCTGCGGGGTCGGTGATGTCCAGTTCGGCCCGCGTCGTCGCGATCACCTCGAGCCGGCTGTCCGTGGAGGTGGCGGATGTGGGGGCGGCGGATGTGGGAGTGGGGGATGTGGGGGCGGCGGATGTGGGAGTGGGGGATGTGGGAGTGGGGGATGTGGGGGTGGGGGAGCCGAGGACTGCGTGGAGGTCGCGGCCCAGCATCCCGCCCGCGCCGGTGATCAGCCAGCGCATCAGAGGCCGGCCCGGGCCTTCAGCGGTTCCCACCACGGGCGGTTGTCGCGGTACCACTGGACGGTGCCGGCGAGTCCCTGTTCCAGCGGGACCCGCGGCGCGTACCCCAACGTGGTCTTGATCTTGGAAATGTCGAGGGAGTAGCGCCGGTCGTGACCCAGGCGGTCGCCGACCGGGCGGACCATCTCCCAGCCCGCGCCGCACGCCTCCAGGAGACGCCCGGTCAGCTCCTTGTTGCTCAGCTCGGTGCCGCCGCCGATGTGGTAGACCTCGCCGGCCGCGCCCTTCTCCAGGACGAGCTGGATGCCGCGGCAGTGGTCGTCGACGTGCAGCCAGTCGCGGATGTTGCCGCCGTCGCCGTAGAGCGGGACCGGCTTGCCGTCCAGCAGGTTGGTGACGAAGAGCGGGATGACCTTCTCCGGGAACTGGTGCGGGCCGTAGTTGTTGGAGCATCGGGTGACGACGACGTCCATGCCGTGGGTGCGGTGGGCGGCGAGGGCGAGCAGGTCGGAGCCGGCTTTGGAGGCCGCGTACGGCGAGTTGGGCGAGAGCGGCCACGACTCGGTCCACGAGCCGTCGGCGATGGAGCCGTAGACCTCGTCGGTGGAGACGTGCACGAAGCGGGGGACGCCGACGTCGCGGGCGGCGTCCAGGAGGACCTGGGTGCCGAGGACGTTGGTGGCGACGAAGGGGACGGCCCCGGCAATCGACCGGTCGACGTGCGATTCCGCCGCGAAATGGACTATCGCGTCATGTCCCGGGAGGATCTCCCGGAGTAATCCCGCATCGGATATGTCGCCTTCGACGAAGGTCAGCCGAGAATTCTCCGCGGGAAGGTTCGCGCGATTTCCGGAATAGGACAACAGATCCAGAACGGTCACGTCGGCCCCGGGCGCGCCGGGGTATTCGTCCTGCAGGAGAGCCCGGACGTAGGCTGAACCGATGAAGCCGGCGCCGCCGGTCACGAAAATCCGCACGGGTGTCGAGTGTAGACGAACGTCGTGATCTGTTTAGTCTCCTCTGGTGCGTGGAATCCTGCTCGCCGGTGGCACCGGCTCGCGACTGTGGCCGATCACGATGGCCATGTCGAAACAGCTCATGCCGATTTTCGACAAGCCGATGATCTACTATCCGCTGACCACGCTGATATCCGCCGGGATCAGGGAGATCCTGGTGATCACGACACCGGAGGACCAGCCGCAGTTCCAGCGCCTGCTGGGCGACGGGAGCCGCCTCGGCCTGCGTCTGGAGTACGCGTCGCAGCCCCGCCCGGAGGGCATCGCGCAGGCGTTCCGGATCGGTGCGGAGTTCATCGGGGACGAGCCGGTCGCGCTGATCCTGGGCGACAACATCTTCCACGGTACGGGTCTGGGCCGGCAGTTGTCCCGGTTCCGGGAGCCGGCCGGTGGCCGGGTGTTCGCGTACCCGGTGGCCGACCCGGAGCGGTACGGCGTGGTCGAGTTCGACGCCGGCGGCCGGGTGCTGTCGATCGAGGAGAAGCCGGAGCGGCCGAAGTCCACCTATGTCGTCCCGGGCCTGTACTTCTACGACGCCGACGTGGTGCGGATCGTGGAGAAGCTGGAGCCCAGCGCGCGCGGCGAACTGGAGATCACCGCGGTGAACGAGGAGTATCGGCGGCAGGGCCGGCTCGGCGTGACCGTCCTGGACCGGGGCACGGTGTGGCTGGACACCGGGACGTTCCAGTCGATGGTGCAGGCCTCGGAATACGTGCGGGTGATCGAGGAGCGGCAGGGCTTGAAGATCGGCTGTGTCGAGGAGGCGGTCTGGCGGCTCGGCCTGATCGGCGACGAGCACCTGCGTGACCTGGCCGGACCGTTGCGCAAGAGCGGTTACGGGGACTACCTGCTGCGCCTGCTGGACGGTGGCCTGCGATGAAGATCCGTCCGCTCGGCATCGCCGGTTCCTTCGAGGTCACCCCGGTGCAGCACGGTGACGCCCGGGGCTCGTTCCTGGAGTGGTACCGCTTCGACCATCTGGCCGCGGCCGTCGGCCATCCGCTCGACCTGGCGCAGGCGAACCTGTCCACCTCGGCCCGGGACGTGGTGCGCGGTGTGCACTTCGCCGACGTGCCGCCCGGTCAGGCGAAGTACGTGACGTGTGTGAGCGGCGCGGTGCTCGACGTGGTGGTGGACATCCGGGTCGGCTCGCCCACGTTCGGCCTGTGGGAGGCGGTGACGCTCGACGACACCGACCGGCGGGCGGTGTATCTGGCCGAGGGGCTGGGGCACGCCTTCTGCGCGCTGACCGAGGGGGCGACGGTGGCGTACCTGTGCTCGTCGACCTACCGTCCCGGCCACGAGCACGGCATCCATCCGCTCGATCCGGAGCTGGGTATCACCTGGCCGGCGGTGCCGCTGCTGTCCGGGAAGGATGAGTCGGCCCCGACGCTGGCGCAGGCGCGCGCGGCGGGCCTGCTGCCGAGTTTCGAGGCCTGCAACAGTTATGTCGAAAGCAAATTCGTCTGATTGGCGACAGTCAATCGTGACTCCTGGCCTGTTGACCGCCCGCCAACAGGCACGATAAAGACTGCTGTCCGATGAGGACAGTCAACTGAGGCCCCCATCCACCGAATCGTCATTCCTGTCGATCGGAAAGCTGTAGCGGTCCGTGTGGGAGCGTGTGCACTCTGTTTCATGTCCCGCGTGTTTCTGCGACGGGATCATGGTCCGTCATGTCGGTTAAAACGGACAAACGCATTGATCGCAGCAAATACTGTGGGGGCACAGGCGTGCAGACGATCGACTCCGTCTCGACGGTCGACCTCAGCGAAGCGGCACAGCGACTCAAGGAACCCAACCGGGCACCCGGGACCCGTATCGGCTGGCAGAGCCGGTACTCCCTGACCCTCTACCTGCTCGATTTCACGGTCGGCTTCTCCGCCGCGTCCTGGGCGCTGATCCTGCGCTTCGGACCCGCGGGGGCGGGACCCCACCTGCCGGGCTACCTGCTCCTCACGTTCCTGTTCCCGGTCGCGTGGATGGCGTGCCTCGCCGTGAATCGCGCCTACGAGCCGCGGCACCTGTTCGTCGGAACCGACGAGTATGCCCGGGTATTTCGTGCCGGATTGGCGCTCACCGCTCTCATCGCTATTGTTTCCTTCGGGTTCGACCTGCGTTTGGCGCGGGGATACGTGCTCATCGCGATGCCGCTGGCCGTCGCCGTCGGCATCGGGGCGCGATATGTGTTCCGGCAGCGCCTGCACCGTTCCTGGGCGAGCGGCAACCGCCTCCAGCGGGTCATTCTGGTGGGCCACGAGAACGCCGTCGCGGACATGACCCGCAGGTTGCGCCGGGAGCGGTACCACGGCCTCGGGGTGATCGGCGCGTGCCTGCCGCCCGGGCCCGGCCGGACCGATTTCGTTCCGGGCATGCCCCCGGTCTACGGCACCTTCGACACGGTCGGCACCGCCGTCGGGCGCTCCGGCGCGGACACCGTGGTGGTGCTCTCCTGCCCGGAGATCGACGGCGCCGCCCTGCGCCGCCTCGCCTGGGAACTCGAGCGCGACGACATCGACCTGATCGTCGCCAGCACCCTGGTCGACGTCGCCGGGGACCGCACCACCATCCGCCCGGTCGACGGCCTGCCGATGCTGCACGTCGAACATCCCCGCCTCAAGGGCAGCGCCCGCCTGATCAAAGCGGCCTTCGACCGGATCGGCGCACTGATCCTGCTGACCCTCAGCTCACCGCTGCTGGCCGTGGTCGCGACACTGGTCGCACTGGGAGGCGGACAGGTGATCTTCCGTCAGGAACGGGTGGGCAAGGACGGACGGCCGTTCACGCTCTACAAGTTCCGCACCATGGTCGTCAACGCCGAGGCCCGGCTGACCGAACTGCGCAACCTCAACGAGACCGACGGCGAACTGTTCAAGATGCGCAAGGACCCGCGGGTCACACCGGTCGGCCAGTGGCTGCGCCGGTTCTCCCTCGACGAACTGCCGCAGCTGGTCAACGTGCTGAAGGGCGACATGTCACTGGTCGGCCCACGGCCGCCACTGGCCCGCGAGGTGGCCGGTTATCCGTCGGACATGCTGCGCCGGCTGGTGGTCAAACCCGGACTGACCGGCCTGTGGCAGGTGTCCGGACGCTCCGACCTGAGCTGGGAGGAGTCGATCCGGCTCGACCTCACCTATGTGGAGAACTGGTCACTCGCCATGGACCTCGCGATCCTGGCCCGCACCGCGAGCGCCGTCGTCCGCAGCTCCGGGGCGTACTGAGGCGGCCGGGGCGGCGGGGGCGGCCGGGGCGGACCAGCTGGCGAGCAGTTTCAGGCTGTCGTCGGCGGCGGTGCCGGGGGCCGCGCTGTAGACGCACAGCTGCAGGCCGCTGTCGTCCGGCAGGGTCATCGTCTCCTGGTCGAGTTCCAGGTCGCCGACCAGGGGATGGGTGAGGCGTTTGGTGCTCTCCCGGAAGACGTGCACGTCCTGCGATCCCCAGAGCACGCGGAACACGTCGCTGCGGGTGGACAGCTCACCGATCAGGTTCGACAGGTCCCGGTCGTACGGGTTGCGGGCCGCCTCGACGCGCAGCGCGCCCACCGCGAACCGGGCCATCAGGTCCCAGTCGGTGAAGAACCGCCGGGCAGCGGGGTGCAGGAACCCGAACCGGGCGACGTTCGCCCCGCAGGCCGGGTCGGCGAACATCTCCGCGTAGAGGGCCCGGCCCAGCGGGTTCGCGACCAGCATGTCGAGGCGGTTGTTCATCACGTAGGCGGCCATCCCCGGCATGCCGTCGACGATCCGGGCCACGCTCGGCCGTACCGCCGGCCGGGCCGCCCGCTGACCGGCCTGTCTCCTGGCGCCCGGGCCGGCGGCGCGGGCCAGGTCGTACAGGTACATCCGCTCGGTGGCGTCCAGCCGCAGCGCCCGGGCGAGGGCGTCCAGCACGCTGTCCGAGACGCCCTGCAGGTTGCCGCGTTCCAGGCGCGTGTAGTACTCGACGCTCACCCCGGCCAGCGTGGCCACCTCACCCCGGCGCAGCCCGGGCACCTGCCGCCGGCCGTAGACCGGCAGACCCGCCCGCTCGGGGGTGACCCGGTCACGCCGGGAACGGAGGAAGGCGCTGGCCGCGTCCCGGTTGTCCATGATCAAAGAATAGGCGCGCCCCGCGCGGGTGGGGGGTCCCTGCCGGTACCCCTCGTGGCAGAGGCTCCCCGGTCGCCGCCGGTTGCCGTTGCATGGTGCCTGTCCCGATCACCGGGGCCCGACGAAAGGCACTTCACCATGAGCAACCAGATCGCAAGCCCCGCCGATGTCGTCCGTGAGCTGTACGGCGCGCTGGCCCAGGGCGACGTGCCGGGCCTGCTGGAGCGGCTCGACCCGGACGTGATCGTCGACGAGCCGGCGCAGCTCCCCTACGGCGGTGTGCACCGGGGACGCGACGTGTTCGTGCAGGCGATCCTGGGCGCGATGATGGGGTACGCCGAGGTCGCCATCACCGCCGCCGACGTGTTCGAGGGCCCGGCCGGTGTGGTCGGCACGCTGACCGGGACGCTCACCGCCCACACCACCCGTGAGCAGTTCCCGTTGACCATGGTCGAGATCCACGAGGTCGTGGACGGCACGATCCGCAAGATCGACGTCTACACGAAGAACCCGCACGAGCTGGCCGCGTTCTACGACCGGGCGAGCGTTTAGCGGCTGCCCGGCAGGAGGCTCTGGGCGGTCAGGGGTGACAGCGGCGGGCGCGGCTCGTCGACCGGCGGCCAGCCCTGCGACCACACGTCGCGGTCGCGCCAGATCGACGGCCAGTCGACGGCGCGGTCGCGGCCCCGGCCGCGGAGGGCCTGCCCGAAGGCGCGGAGGGCGACGCCGGCCGCCATCAGGGTGATAGCGGTGCGGGCCCGCCACGGGGTCCAGTGCCGCCGGACGTACGTGGACTTGCCGCGCAGGATCTTCAGCCGCTGGCCGGAGGAACTGGAGGACGCGCCCCCCACGTGGATCACGGTGGCCTGCGGGACGACGACCGGGCGTGCGCCCAGCTCGGCCGCCCGGGTGCAGAGGTCGATGTCGTCGCTGTACAGGAAGAACTGCGGGTCGAAGCCGCCCAGGCGTTCGAAGAGTTTGCGCTGGATCAGCATGCAGCAGCCGGACACCGCGGGGACCACGCGCACGCTGCGCCGATCGTACCCGGGAAGGCCCTCGGGGTTGGTCAGCGCGCTGCGCGGGAAGAGCGTCGACAGGCCGGTCGCGAATCCGAGGTATCCCCGCAGGGTGGGCAGACCCCAGGCGCAGAACATGTCGTCGGTGCCGTCGGGGTGCAGCGTGCGGCCGGTGTAGAGGCCGTGCCGCGAGTGCTTGCGGGCGAACCGGCCCAGTTCGGCGACCGGGTTGCCGACCGGCGCCGTGTCCGGGTTGAGGAACAGCAGGTGGGTGCCGTCGGTGGCGACCGCGCCGCGGTTGATCGCGCGGCCCCACCCGACGTTCTCCGGCAGCCGGATCAGGCGCACACCCGGGAACTCGCCGGCGATGGCGTCCGCCGATCCGTCGGCCGACGCGTTGTCGACCACTGTCACGTCGAAGGCGACATCGGGGGTACGACTCGCGTCGAGCTCCCGCAGGCAGCGGCGGGTGAGCTCGCTGGTGTTGTACGAGACGATGACGACCGAGATGTCGGGGCGGGTCACGGGGTGGCCTTTCGGGTGTGGAGACGGTCGAGGGCGCTGCCGGCGAGCAGGCGCAGCGCGAACGGGGCGTCGTCGATCAGGTAGCGGCGCATCAGCCGGCGAGGTTCTCCGGCGAGGCGGTGCACCCACTCGAGGCCGGTGCGCTGCATCCAGCCGGGGGCCCGCGAGTGCACGCCGGCGACGAAGCCGATCGCCGCGCCGCAGCCCAGGAACCAGGTCCGCGGGAGCAGCGGGCGCAGCCGGGCGATGACCCGCTCCTGTTTCGGGAAGCCGAGGCCGACGAAGACCAGGTCCGGGGCGGCCGCGGTGACCGTGTCGCAGACCTGCTGGAACCCGCCGGGGTCGGTGTCGAAGCCGAACGGCGGGCTCAGGTGGCCGGCGATCCGGATGCCGGGGAAGCGGGCGCGCAGCGCGTGGTCGGCCCGCGTGGCGGTGCCGGGCTCGCCTCCCAGCAGGAAGACGGAACGCCCGGCACCGGCGGCGGCCGCGGAGAGGCTCCAGATCAGGTCGGAGCCGGCGACCCGGGCCGGCAGGGGAGTGCCGGCGATCCGGCTCGCCCAGACCAGTGGCTTTCCGTCCGCGACAACGATTGACGACGATGTCACATGACGGCGTGAATCAGCATCTCGCACCACTCGATGCAGAATGTCCACATTGGGGGTGATGATTTGCCCGCCGTTACCCGCCCGCCAGCTGCCCGTCACTTGATCAATTACCTCGGGTTCGGTGATGCGATCAAAGTGGACACCGGCTAGTAGGATGCGATTTCGCTGCTGGGCAGGCTTCTCCCGAGACGCCTTCACATCTTGCAACTTAGCGTGCAATCCGATGTGGACAAGGGCACTATCGGCCGCGAAGCCTGTCAACAAAGCGATACTTCCTCGTCCTTTCGACCGGTTGTCCCGGCCTTGCTCCCGCGAAAGCATCACGACGTGCGAATTAGCGTCATCATCCCGGCTTTCAACGAGGAGGCGGGCATCGCCGCCGCCGTGAACGCATTGACGGAGGACGCTGACCTGGAGATCGTCGTGGCCGCCAACGGCTGCACCGACCGGACCGCGGAGGTCGCCCGCGCCTGCGGGGCGCGGGTCGTGGAGGTCGCCGCGGCGTCCAAGACCGCGGCGCTCAACGCGGCCGACGCGGTCGCCACCGGCGACGTGCGGATCTATCTCGACGCCGACGTGCCGGCCCGCCCGGCGCTGCTGCGGGACCTGGCCGCGGCGGTGGCCGAGCCGGGGATCGAGGCGGCGGTGCCGCGCCCGGCCGTCGACACCTCCGGGAGCACCTGGCCGGTGCGGGCCTTCTACGCGATCAACTCCCGCCTGCCGGTCTTCCGGGGGCGGCTGTTCGGGCGCGGGGTGATCGCGGTGAGCACGCGGGCCCGGTCCCGGTTCGCCGGGTTCCCCGACCTGACGGCGGACGACATGTTCCTGGACGCCGTGGTGGCCCCGGGGGAGAAGGCCGAGATCGGGGTGCCGGTGCGGGTGGTGGCACCGCGGACGCTCGACGAGCTGGTCCGGCGGGTCGCGCGGGCGCGGGACGGCAACGCGGAGTTCCAGCGGTTCCGGCAGTCGGCCCCCGCGGGGGTCGCGCTCGTCGCGCCGGAGCCGGACGCCACGTCGTGGCTGCGTGACGTGGTGCTGCGGCGGCCGTGGCTCGGCCCGGCGGCGGTGGTCTACGTGGCCGTGGTGCTGCTGGCCGAACGCCGCCGGCGGTCGGCTTCCTGGGACGTGCGGTCCGGGTGGGGACGCATCCCGGCGCAGCGGTCGCCGAGGGACTGACGTGGACAAGAGGATCATTCCGGTGCTGGTGGCCGGGGTCGCGGTGGTCGCGTCGGGGACTTTCTTCGTGCAGTCGCGGGCTTCGGACGTACCCGACAACGTTTTTGAGTCTCCTTCTATTGAAATTTCGGAGATGTCGGAACTGGGACGGGTGGCGTGGGAAGGCGGACCGTCCTACTACTCGCGCTTCGCCAAGGCGAAGGACTGGGACGATCCGGACTTCTTCCCGATCGGCGTGTGGTACGAGGGTGTCTACACCCAGGAGGAGCTCGACAGGGACAAGGCGGTCGGCCTCAACACCTACGTGATGCTGACCAAGGACTCCGACCTCGACCTGATCGAGCGCAACGGCATGCACGCGATGACCGGCGACGCACGCGCCGATTCCGGCGACGAGACCACCGCCTGGATCATCAACGACGAGGTCGACATGTGGGGCGGCGCCGGGACCGGCACCTGGACCGGCAAGTATCCCGGCGAGGGTCATCCGTGCACCTCCGGGCAGTACGACTGCGGCTTCGACGTGATGAAACGCCTCTCCGCCGAGCTGCCCACCGGCGACGGCCGGATGCGGTATGCGAACTTCGGCAAGGGCGTCGTGTTCTGGCAGGGCGACGACGCGGCCGGCCGGTTCGTCAACGACTGGACCACCGTCGTCTCCAACGACGTGTACTGGTACACCGACCCGAACGTCTGCTACTCGGCCTCCGAGGGCCCGGCGATCGGTGTCCCGGAGAACGCCTGCCGGCGTTCCGCCAATTACGGCCTGACCATGGACCGGATGCGCGAGCTTGACGCTCGGGATGGCAAACGCCAGCCGATCTACGCGTTCGTCGAGGTGGGCAGGCCGTTCGAGGATGCCACCGCGCCGACGATCACACGGGACCAGATCGCCGGCGCGGTGGTCAATTCACTGATCCACGAGGCGCGCGGGATCCTCTACTTCAACCACAACTTCAGTGGCGACTGCGTGTCGCAGCACGTGCTGCGGGACGCCTGCGGCGCGGCGGTGCGGCCCGCGGTCACCGAGTTGAACAGGCGGATCACCGGCCTGGCCCCGGTGCTGAACACCCAGTCGTACGCGTGGAGGTTCAACCCGCGGCTGGACACCATGCTCAAGGAACACGACGGGTCGTACTACGTGTTCGCGATGCCGAGCCGGTTCGGCGGCACCGGTGAGCAGAGGCTGACGCTTCCCGGCGGCGTCGCCGCGACGAACGCGACCGTTCTCTTCGAGGACCGGACGGTGTCCATCGAGAATGGTGCCATCATCGATACGTTCGCCGAGGAGTACTCCTACCACATCTACAAGATCAGCCGGTGAAAGGGCAGACGTGGACTTTTGGGACCTCACCAAGCTGATGTTCCGCCGGTGGTACGTCTCGGTGCCCGCGTTGCTGATCGCGGTCGCGGTCACCCTGTTCGTCGCGACCCGCGTCGAACCGGACTACGTGGCCACCAGTTACGTGCAGCTGGTGCCGCCGGCGATCACGCCGAAGGCCGCCGACGAGACCAAGGCGAGCGCCCGCAACCCCTGGCTCGACCTGGGACTGGCGTCGCTGACCAAGGCCGGCATGATCGCGACCCAGGACCAGAGGAACGTGAAGGCGCTCAAGAGCGCCGGGTTCAGCGACGACTTCACCATCACCCAGGACCCGCAGCTGCCGATCCTGACCGTCGAGGTGATCGGCGACACCGAGGTGCAGTCGACGCAGACCTCCGAACAGCTGATCAAGCGATTCACCGAGAGCGTGGCCGCGCTGCAGGACGAGTACGGCGCCCCCGGCGAGCAGATGATCACGGTGCGGCGGCTGGACCTGGGGGACAACGTCGAGGAGTCGACGTCGAAGGTGAAACGGGCACTGATCGCGGTCGCCGGCGTGGGTGTGCTGCTCACCGTGGCGTTGACCGTGGCGATCGACGCCTGGATCCGGCACCGCAGGAAACGTCCCGCGTCCGGTGAACCGGCTCCGGAACCCCCGTCACCCGCCGAGGGCCCGGGCGAGAAGACCGCCAGGATCCCGGTCTCCGCGGCGGGTGCGGCACCGGTCAAGGTGGCCAGCATCGAGGACACCATCGTGCTGCCGCCCTCGTGGAAGGACCGCGACCGGAGCACGAGCCCTTGAGCCTGTCGCTGCACCCGGCGGACCTCGACCCCACGCTGGTCGCCGACCGCACCTACGCGACCCGGCGGCGCTTCACCCGGATCGACGCGGCCGGCCTGCTCAGCATCCTGATCGTGCTGCTGATGCTGATTCCGGCCCGGCTGATCCTGCCCGCGCTCAGCGACGTCGGACGGCCCGCGGTGCTGCTCGGCCTCGGCCTGTGGTGCTGGTGGGTGCTGGTCCGGTTCAGCCCCCGGCTGATGGTCGGCGGGCCACAACCCCTGCGGTGGGCGGTCCTGATCTACATGGTCGCCCTGCTCATCTCGTACGCCGCCGGCTACTGGCGCGGCCTGTCCGCGATGGAGGCGAACGGCGCGGACCGGGCGATCCTGGCCGCGCTCGCCTTCACCGGGGTGATCCTGACCGGTGCCGACGGCATCCCCAACTGGGCCCGGCTGCGCGGGGTGCTGAAGACGCTGGTGTGGTGCGCCGGGATCGTCGGTTTCCTCGGCCTGGTGCAGTTCGCCTTCTTCTTCGACTTCACCCAGTACATCGTGGTGCCCGGACTCTCCTCGAACGGGGTGGAACCGGGCTTCGAGTGGCGCGGCGGGGCGATCCGGGTCGCCAGCACCATGACGCACTACATCGAGTTCAGCACCGTGATGGCGATGACGCTGCCGTTCGCCATCCACTTCGCCCGGTTCGCGCCGACCCGGCTGGGCCGCCAGGTGTTCATGCTGGTGGCGCTGGTGGTAGCGGCCGCGATCCCGGCCACCGTGTCGCGCACCGGGTTCGTCGCGGTCGGCCTGGCCGTGCTGGTGATGATCCCGGTATGGGGCTGGCGGATGCGGTACAACATGGCCGTCGTCGGCGTCGGCCTGCTCGCCGGTCTGCTGGTGATGAAACCGACGCTCGCCAACACCCTGATCGGGCTGTTCGCCGGGGCCGGCGAGGACACCAGCATCACCGCGCGCACCAAACGGTACGAGATGGTCGGCTACTACTTCACCCAGCGCCCGTGGTGGGGACGCGGCACCGGAACCTGGATCTCGCCGCAGTACCAGTTCCTGGACAACCAGTGGCTGGCGCAGGCGCTGAGCACCGGGGTGGTGGGGGTCGCCGCGCTGGCCGGCCTGCATCTGACCGCGATCGGACTCGCGGCGGTGTCGATGCGGCGCGCGATCACGCCCGCGGACCGGGATCTGTGCGCGGCGCTGATCGCCACGCAGGTGATCGCGCTGGTGGTGGCGGCGTTCTTCGACTCGTTGAGCTTCAGCACGTACGCGATGGTGCTGGCCCTGATGATCGGGCTGACCGGGGCGGTCTGGCGGATGACGCACCCGGCGCGGATCGTGCGGACGACCGTCTCCCGTCGTTCGGCATAGGCGGTTCCGTCGTTCGGCATAGGCGTGTGTCGAACTGACGACAGTGGACAGTGCCCGAACAGGTGAGCACGCAGGGTGATCCAGAGGTTACGTTCACTGCGTGCGATCTCCCAGGATCCTCTCCGTCCTTCCCCGGCGGCGCCGGCTCGCCCTGCTGACCGCGTTCACGCTGGTCACGGCGATCTGCCAGGTGCTCACCACGAGCCCGGCCCGGGCTGCCGACCCGTGCGCGCCGGTGCTCAACCCGGTCGCCTGTGAGAACAGCAAGGCCGGCACGCCGCCGGAGGACTGGGACATCCTCGGTGCCGGGGACGACACGATTCAGGGCTACGCGACGGACATCAGTGTGGGGCTCGGCGAGACGATCGGGTTCAAGGTCGCGACGGACGCTTCCGCGTACACCATCGATGTCTTTCGTCTCGGTTTCTACGGTGGCGACGGCGCGCGCCGGATCACCTCGGTGACGCCGAACCCGGGCGTGGTCAACTCGACCGAGGACTGCCTGATCAACGAGGACATCGGGATCTTCGACTGCGGCGCGTGGAACGTCTCGGCGTCCTGGACGGTTCCGGTCACGATGGTCTCCGGCGTCTACATCGCCAAGCTGACCCGGCCGGACACCGGCGGCGCCAGTCACATCGTGTTCGTGGTGCGCAACGACGCGAGCACCTCCGACATGCTGTTCCAGACGTCCGACGCGACCTGGCAGGCCTACAACCTGTGGGGCGGTCCGGACTTCTACGAGGGCGGCGAGAACGGCCGGGCCTACAAGGTCAGCTACAACCGGCCGTTCGCCACCCGCGGGGCGATGGAGGGGCGCGACTTCCTGTTCAGCGCCGAATATCCGATGCTGCGGTTCCTGGAACGCAACGGCTACGACGTCAGCTACACCACGAACATCGACAGCGACCGGCGCGGGCAGCTGATCCAGAACCACAAGGTGTTCATCACCAACGGGCACGACGAATACTGGTCGGCCGCCCAGCGGGCCAACGTCGAGGCGGCCCGCGACGCCGGGACGCACCTGGCCTTCTTCAGCGGCAACGACGTCTACTGGCGCACCCGCTACGAGCCGAGCACCGACGGTCCGCCGACGGACTACCGCACGCTGGTCTGCTACAAGGAGACCTGGGCGGAGACCGACACCCTCGACCCGACCAGTGAGTGGACCGGCACCTGGCGTGACCCGCGGTTCAGCCCACCGGCCAACGGGGGTGGTCGCCCGGAGAACGAGCTGATCGGCACCGCCTACATGGCGAACTCGACCGATCTGCCGATGACCGTGCCCGCCGCGCAGGGCAGGTACCGGCTCTGGCGCGGCACGAGCGTCGCCGATCTGACCTCGGGGCTGGCCACGCTCGCCCCGCACACCGTCGGGTACGAGTCGAACGAGGACCTGGACAACGGGTTCCGGCCGCCCGGGTTGATCCGGCTCTCCACCACGGTCGGCCCCACCCCGGAATACCTGCTCGACTTCGGCAAGAACGTCGCACCGGGCACCACCACGCACTCGATGACGCTCTACCGCGCACCGAGCGGCGCGCTGGTGTTCTCAGCCGGCACGATCCAGTGGGCGTGGGGGCTCGACGACTACCACGACGGCGCGGTCTCACCGGTCGACGAACGGATGCAGCAGGCCACCATCAACCTGTTCGCCGACATGAACGTGCAGCCCGCGACGCTGATGAGCGGGATGGCCGCGGCCACGCCGTCCACCGACACCGCGGCGCCGACGGTCGCGATCACCACGCCGGCCGCGACCGCCACGGTGGCCAACGGCTCGCAGGTGACGCTCAGCGGCACGGCGACCGACACCGGCGGCGGGCGCGTCGCGGGTGTGGAGGTCTCCCTCGACAACGGTGTCTCCTGGCATCCGGCCGTCGGGACGTCCTCCTGGTCCTACACGTTCTACACGAGTGGTCTCGGTGCCCAGATGGTTCGAGTCCGGGCCATCGACGACAGCGTGAACATCGGCGACCCGGTCGCCCGGCAATTCGTCCTGACCGGCCGGAACACCCTGTTCGGTGCGCGCGTGCCGGCGAACACCTCGACCAACGACGGGACCTCGTTGGAGTTGGGTGTCAAGTTCAGACCTTCAGTGGCGGGTTTCGTCACGGCTGTGCGCTTCTACAAAGGCGCGGGAAACACCGGAACCCATACCGGCAGCCTGTGGTCGTCGTCGGGGGAGCGGTTGGCAAATGGGACTTTCACTGATGAGTCGGCTTCTGGTTGGCAGACTCTGAAGTTCAGTCGGCCAGTCGAAATTACGCCTTCGTCGACTTATATCGCCTCGTATTACGCCCCGAACGGACATTACGCCGCCGACGGGCAGGCGTTCAGCCTGCTCGACTGGTCGGCGCCGCCTCTGCGGGCACCCCGCTCGGCGACCGTCGGGGGCAACGGCGTCTTCGGGTACGGCGCGGGCTTCCCGACCCGCACCTACGGCGACACCAACTACTACGTCGACGTGCAGTTCGTCTCCAGCGAGAACGCACCGCCGGCCCCGGTCGCCACCACGCCGCTGCACAACGCCAGCGGCGTCGACCCGGCCGTGCACCCGGCGGTCGTCTTCACCAAGTCCCTGGACCCGGCGACCATCACCTTCGCCGTGACGTCCGCAGCCGGCGCCCCGGTCGCCGGAACGTTCGCCTACGCCGCGCCCACCAAGACGGTCACCTTCACCCCGTCGGCACCGTTCACCCCGGCCACCACCTATCACGCCACGGTCACCGCCACCGACACCAACGGCATCACCACCGAGGAACCGGTCGAGTGGACCTTCACCACCGACCTGAACCCGTCGGTCAAGAGACTCTTCGCCACCGACGCGGTGCCCGACGAGGCCAGCAGCGACGACGCGGCCCCGGTCGAGCTGGGCGTCAAATTCGTCCCGCTGACCAGCGGCAAGATCATCGGTTTGCGGTACTACCAGGGCGCCGGCAACACCGGCACCCACACCGGGACGCTCTGGTCCTCGACCGGCGACGTGATCCGGCAGGTCACCTTCGGGCCCGGCTCCGGCAACGGCTGGCAGACCGCGGCGTTCGACAGCCCGGTCGACGTGCTCGCCGGCGGCACATACGTGCTGTCCTACTTCGCACCCAACGGCGGGTATGCGGCCACGCCGAACTACTTCACCACGGCCCGGACCAACGGGCCGCTGCGTGCCCCGGCCGGCGCCAACGGCGTCTACCGCTACGGGTCGACCGGGTTCCCGACCAGCTCGTACAACTCCACCAACTACTGGGTCGACCCGCTGTTCCTGCCGTCCACCGGACCCGGCCCGACACCCGAACCGCCCACCGGCGTCAACGTCTTCGACGCCACGGCCACCCCGGCCCAGGCGAACTCCGGCGACGAGGACCCGATCAACGTCGGCATGAAGTTCATCCCCGACGTCGACGGCACCGTCACCGGCATGAGGTTCTGGAAAGGCCCCGAGAACACCGGCACCCACACCGGCGCCCTCTGGACCGTCGACGGCGACCCGCTCGCCCAGGCCACCTTCGGCACCGAGACCGCCTCCGGATGGCAGTCGATCCGGTTCGCCACGCCGGTCGAGGTCAGCGGCGGGCAGACGTACGTCGTCGGCTACCACACCGCGGCCGGTCAGTATGCGGTCACACCGAACGGGTTCGCCGACGCCGGAGTGATCGCACCGCCGCTGCGGGTCCCGCAGGGCGGCGGCATGTATGCCTACGGCACCAGCGACTTCCCCAACCTGCCGATCAACAACAACTTCTGGACCGACGTCTACTTCGAACCCTCCACCACCGCGGGCGACTGATGGCGCAGACACTGGCCGACCGGGCCGGCCGGGCCCTGGGCTGGAGCTTCCTCAGCACCGCCCTGGCCCGGCTCGGGACCCTCGCCATCGGCGTCGCCCTGGCCCGGATCCTCGGGCCGGCCCAGTTCGGCACCTTCGCCGTGGCGATGGTGGCCCTGCTCGCCGTGCTCAGCTTCAACGAACTCGGCGTCAGCCTGGCGATCGTCCGCTGGCCCGGCGAACCGTCCGCCATCGCCGGCACCGTCGCCACCATCTCGATGCTGTCCAGCGCCGTCGTCTACGCGGTCTGCTACCTGGGGGCGCCGGCGTTCGCCACGCTGATGGGCGACCCGGCCGCCACCCCGGTGGTCCGGCTGCTGACCCTGTGCGTCCTGGTCAACGGCGTCGTCGCAGTGCCCGCCGCCCTGCTGCAACGGCAGTTCCGCCAGGGCCGCAAGATGATCGCCGACCAGGTCACCACCTGGCTCGGCGCGGGCGTCTCGATCACCTGCGCGCTGTCCGGCCAGGGCGCGATGAGCCTCGCCATCGGCCAGCTGACCGGCGCGGTCGCCGGCGGCATCCTCCTGGCGGCGTTCGCCCCGGCGGGCCTGCGCCCCGGCTTCGACCGGGCGACCGCCCGCGACCTGCTCCGCTTCGGTCTGCCGCTGGCCGGCTCCAGCATCGTCGTCTTCGCCGTCGCCAACATCGACCGGCTGATCGTCGGCGCGGTCCTCGGCCCGGTCCCGCTCGGCTTCTACGTCCTGGCCGTCAACCTGTCCAACTGGCCGGTCACCATGTTCTCCCAGCCGGTCCGCCAGGTGGCGCCGGCCGCGCTGGCCCGCCTCCAGCACGACCCGCCGGCCATGCGCGGCACCTTCCTCACCACGGCCGGCCTGCTCACCGCCATCACGTTCCCGGCCTGCGCCCTACTGGCCGTCGCCGCCACCCCGGTGATCACCCTCGTCTACGGCTCGACGTGGGCGCCGGCGGCCGCGGTCCTGCCGTGGCTGGCCCTGCTCGGCGCGCTGCGCATCATCTTCGAGCTGATTTACGACTACTTCGTGGTGCTGGCCAACACCCGGGTCGTCTTCGCCGTCCAGGTGGCGTGGCTGCTGCTCCTGGCCCCCGCGGTCTACCTCGGCGCCCGCTGGGGCGGTTCACCGGGCGCGGCGGCGGCCCAACTCGCGGTGGCGCTGGTCGCGATCCTCCCGCTCTACCTGCACGAACTCCGCCGGACCACAATCGCCCCGGCCGCGTTCCTGTCGCGTCTGGCACTGCCCACCGCCGTCACCGCCGTCGCGGCAGCCGCCTCCTTCGCCGCCGTGATCTACCTGCCGGTGCCGGCGGCGGCGCTGGCCGGCGTTGCCGTGATCGGCGCAGCCACCCTGGCTGTCCTGCTCCACCGCTCCCGCCACTCCCTGAAAACGCTGCGCGCCACCGCTTGACCAGGGCTTCTCCGCAGCGGCCTACCGTGCGGCGATGAAAGCTAGACATGTGTCGTGGTCAGGATGCGAAGCCCATCCGTGTGGTGATTTCGGGCGCGCTGGACGCCTCAAGTCGCCACACCCGTGGTGGGTGTGGTGATTACGGGCGGGCTGCACGCCCCAAGTCATCACACTCGCGGTGTGTGTGGTGTTTTCGGGTGGGAGGGGCGGCTGCCGTCTCCACGCGGACCCCGATGACGAAACGCGTCCAGCCTGTCGGCGTCGGGGGAGCCCGGTTCGGCCGAGTGGACCAGCAGCCGCAAACCGCCGCTCTCGCCGACCTCGAGGGTCTCGTAATCGAGACTCATCCGGCCGGCGGCCGGGTGATGAAGCAGTTTCCGGCCGGTTCGGCAGTAGCTCACGTCCGCCCGCGCCCACAGCCGGGCGAACTCCGCGCTGCGCATCGACAGCGCGCCCACCAGACGCTGCATTCGCGGGTCGTCGGTGTGCATCCCGGCGGCGGAGCGGAGGGCGGCCGCGCACTCGGCCCGGACCGTAGCCGGCTCCACGTGTAGTTGCGCGGAGGCCGGGTCGAGGAAGGCGTCCCAGACGAGGTTGCGGCCGGGGGCGAGACCGGGATTGAGCAGCGTGGCCAGTTCGTTGGCGTGCACCACGGTCAGCCGGTGGTCCAGGAGCACCGCCGGCCACGGGGAGGTGTCGACCAGCCGGGCCACCGGCGGGCGGACCTGGCACCCGCCGGGTTCGGTGGCCGGCCGAGAGGCGACGGCGAGGCCGTGCAGGTGGGTGGTGGCGTCGGCGTTGAGGCGCAGTGCGCGGGCCAAGGCGCCGACCACCTCCGCCGACGGGTGGCGGTCGCGGCCCTGTTCCAGGCGGACGTAGTAGTCGATGCTGATCCGCGCCAGCTGGGCGATCTCCTCCCGGCGCAGGCCGCGGACGTGCCGGCGGCCGCCGGCCGGGAGACCCACGGCGGCTGGGGCGACGAGGGCACGCCGCGCCCGGAGGAAGTCGGCAAGATCCCCGCGCATCCCTTCACGGTAGGCCGGCAGCGGTGCGGAAAACCTGGTAGTGACCGGGCCTGGAATGCGCCCTGCGGGCGGCGCAGTATCACCGTCGCCGCGATCCGGGAGAACATCGAGGGCCTCGTTGCGAGCCGGAGGAATCTGGCGAGCGACGAGGTGGCCGCCGCGATCGCCTACATCACGGGGCAGCCCGCCCACGTGCTGATCAACGAGTTGCAGGTGCGCCCGATCAGCCATGTCTGACGGCCCTCGCGTTGTGCCGATCAGCGATCGTTCCGGATCGTGGATGGTACGTGCGGCCGGGCACGCCGACCCGCGATCGGCAGAACTGGATCACCGAGGCCGGGACGCCACCGCGCCACCATGTGAGTGCCGCCGCACCAGAGGGATCCGCAAGAACCGCCGGCGACGGCCGACATCGTTGAGCCGCCGTTGACGGTCCTTTTCGCGCCGGATTCGAGCCGTGGGCAACGGCGGGGACGTTCGAGCCGTTGTCGGTGGTCGGATTCGGGCCTGGCGGGAGCCGTGAACAACGGCCGGCGGTGGGGAGCCGTCGGTGGTGGCAGGTTCGGGCCGCGCAGACGTTATGCAGCTTGAGTTCGTCGGGCCCGGTGGACCCGATTGGCGCGCCGGGGCCTGGATGCTCAGGGCTTCATGGCCTGCTTGGCGAGGACTGCGACGTTGAAGTCGTCGCGGCGCTGGGTGCCCCGGAATGCTTGGTACTTGCGGTCGACCTTGTAGGTGAACAGGCCCGCCGCGGAGCGGGACGCCTCCCACGCCCGGGCGCCGGCCGGACGTGTGGAGGCCGCGGCCAGCGCCTGCTGGTAGATGGCCAGCTGGGTGTGCGCGGCCCGCAGCAGGCTGTACCGCTCCACCGCCAGCTCGCGGCCATACGCCGACAGTCGCGACCGCAGCGCCGGATCGTCGAGCAGGCGCAGCAGGTGCGCGGTCAGGGCGGGCGCCCCGGAGCCGCCCAGGCCGTACCAGCCCTGCTCGAGGAAGAGGTCCACCGTCTCGGGGGTCAGGAGTTCCCAGAAGCCCTGCTCGCCCTGGACGATCAGCGGGCGTCCGAACGCCAGCGCCCGCAGTGCCGAACTGCCCATGCCCAGCATGATGTCGGCGGCCGCATAGGCGGGACGCGGGTCGCGCAGCTCGCCGGTCAGCACCACCACCCGGCGTCCGGCTGCCGCGTTGGCGGCCGCGGCCCTGGCCTCCACGTCGGCGCGGGCGATGCCGTCGCCGGTGATCGTCAGACGGACCGGGTGGGTGCGGCCGAGTGTCCCCATCACGTCGATGGCGGTCAGGACGCCTTCGAGTTTCAACTCCGGGACGAGCCGGCACACCACGCCGATGTCCACGATGCCGGAGTCCCGGTCGAGCCCGAACTCCGAGCGGAACGCGGCGGCCGGAAGGTCGGGGGTGTTCAGGGTGACGTCCACCGGCGGTTCGATCAGGTGCACCGGGCCGGGCCGGCGGGCCGCGGAGTGGCGGCGCAGTGCCTCCGTGCCCACGACCAGCGGCATGTGGGCGGGCAGGAACGGCGCCACCGCCATCGACATGATCGTGCAGACCGCCGTCGCGCCGGGCACCGTGAGGGTAGCGCCGGCCGCGTCCATCGCGGGCGGCCACTCGTACCCGTGAACGATGTCCAGCCTGCGGGAGCGGACCAGGCCGCGGATCCGGCGGGCCACCGACGGCGATGGGCGTTTCCGGTCAGCGGGCAGCGGCAGGTGTTCCAGGCCGAGCTTCTCGACCAGGTCGACGAGCGGCCCGGGTTCGCCGATCACCGCCACCTCGTGGCCCAGGTCGCGGACCGCGGCGCCCAGTTCGATCGCGTTGATCTGGCTGCCGCCGATCTCCATGGCGTGCGGGTAGATCAGGATGCGCAAGGGGGTTCTCCTGTCGTGAGGCCGGCCAGGCCGGCCAGCACCCGGGCACGGTCGGTCCAGGTGTGCCGGGCCGCGAACGCACGGCGCTCGGCGCGATCACAACCTTGAAGGGGTACGCGCAAAGCCCGCTCCACGGCGTCGGCGAACCCGGCGGGCCCGGCCGCTTCGGTGATCAGTGGCGTGGCGAGCCAGTCGTTGGCCGGCAGTGGCGTGGCGACGACGGCACGCCCGGCGGCCAGGTACTCGAGGGTCTTGATCGGGAAACTGGACCGGTTGAACGGGGTGTCCGCGTACGGCGTGAGCCCCACGTCGATGACCCGGAGATAGCCGGGCAGGTCGCCGAAGGCCTTCGGTCCGGTGTGCCACACGTTGGGGCGGGCGGCCAGGGCGGCGAACCGCGACGACTGGTATCCCGCCGCGACCGGTCCGACGATCAGCAGGGAGACGCCCCGGTCGGCGACCGCTTCGAGCAGGGACAGGTCGATGCGGTCATTGACGTGGCCGACGAACCCGGCGATCGGGCCGGGCAGCCGGGCGTCCTCCGGGATGCCGGCGGTGTCGACGTTCGCGTACGCCTCCGGCGTGCACCCGGTCGGCACCACCGTCGACGGGTGGCCGAGGGCCGCGTACCTCTCCTGCAGCGGCAGCGAGATCACCGCGACCTGTTCGGCGCGGCGCAGGGTGGCCTGTTCCTGGGCGGCGAGCCGGTCCCGGGGGATGCCGATCAGGTCCGCCCCGGCGACCAGGTCGTCGGTGGCGTAGAAGACGGTCCGCCGGGCCGGGACGGCGTGCAGGAGGTCCTCGACCCGGGTGGAGATCACCGCGGCGACGGGCCCGTTCGCAGAGACCGCCTTGCGGATGGCCCGGCGCATCAGCGGGGGTGTGAGGTGGTGCAGGACCGGCTGGTGCATGCCCGGCGCGACCCGGGGTGCGAGCCGGGTCAGCCCGGGGCGCGGCGACGACAGCAGCGGTGCCTGCCACGAGCGGGCCTGTTCCGGGTTGCGCCACTGGGTGAGGGCGGAGACGGGCGGGTCGACGTACATCACCGGGGTGAGCCGGGACAGTGCGTCGGCGATGTGCCGGTCGGTGCCGGCCGGGCCGTCGTACGGCGTCCCGGCCAGGTAGATCAGCAGGTCGTTCACGGTGTCGTCCCTTCCGGAACGCGGATCACGGCGGGGGACCAGGCGTCGGGGACGAGGATGCGGGGGGTGCCGGTGCCGTCGGCGGGCACCTGCCAGACGTCGCTGGAGGCGGTGCCGGCGGCCTGCCGGGACAGCCCGTAGAGGACGGTCCGGTCGTCGAGCCATTCGGCCTGGTCGTCGACGCTGCGGGTTTCGGTCAGCACGGTCTCCTCGCCGGTGGTGAGGTCGAGCACGGCCAGCCGCCACTGTCCGGCGGGCAGGTCGCCGTGTTTCTTGAAGGCGATCCGGGTGCCGTCCGGGGACAGCGACGGGCATTCGACGTCGCCGCGGATCGCGGTGACGGTCCGCCGGTTCAGGGAGCCCTCGACGAGCCAGGTCTTTCCGCCGGACGCCGCGGTGGCGTAGAAGCGGTCGTCGTCGGCGAAGGTGACGCCCCACATGTTCTTGTCGGCGGCGCCGATCTCCTTACCGTCGACGAGGAGGGTGAATTTCTCGATGTCGCCGAGAGTGGAGCCGGTGGTGCGGCTGACGACGGTCCGGGTGGAGAACTGGCCGGGGTTGGCATAGGAGTCCCCGAACACGAAGGTCGTGGTGGTGGCCAGGCTGCCGTCCGGGGAGAGCCGGGCCCGGCTGGGGATGCCGGTCAGCGGAAGCTCAGCCGTCGCCACAAAATCACGATTTAAGAGATTTGCCCGATATGTCGTGGCGATCCCGCGCCGCGCGGACAGGCAGATCGCATCCACCGCGGTGGCGTAGACCCGCTCGCACGAGGCGGGTGTCAGCGCCCGCGGACCGGCCGGGTCGTCGAGTGGAGCCACGGCGACCTTGCCGTATCCGGGGCCCGGGACGGTGTTGCGGAAAACAACGTGCGGCTTTGCGCGTACAACATCAAGGTTGATATGGGAATTTGACTGTGAAATAGGTTTTGGACGATTTTTCCAGACATAGGAACCGGCTCCGGCGACCGCGGAGATCACCACCATGACCAACACGACGACCCGCATGCGGAAGGTCATCGCAGCAACCGCCATGCCAGGGGTGCGACCAGGGCCAACGCCACCGCGAAGAGCATCAAGGCCGTCGTGGGGCCGGTGACGCCCCACAGCACGCCGAACATCAGCGACGACGCGAAGCGGGCCAGCGCCACCACGGTCTGCGCGGACGCGATCCCGGTCCCGCGCGTCCCGTCCGGCACGAGCCTGCTGACCAGCGCCGGCAGCACCCCGTCGGTCGCCGCGTAGAAGACCCCGAGCAGCAGCAACACCACCAGCGTCAGCCCGGCGCCGCCCGCCGGCAACGCAGCCAGGCAGTAACACGCGAGCAGAGCGCCGTGCCCGGCCACCAGCACGCGAGCCCGGCCCAGGCGATCGGCGAGCCTTCCCAGGGGTACGGCCAGAGCCAGATACGCCACGTTGGTGCCCACGTAGAGCAGCGGGAACCAGCGTCCCGCGAAGTCGTCCCGGTCCTGCAGAGCCAGGTAGAGGAACCCGTCCCCGACGGTGACCAGCCCCAGCAGGCCGGCCGCGACCAGCGGCCGCCGCAGCCGGCGCCCGCCGACCTCGCGGGCCACCCGGCGCAACCCCACCCGGGCCGTGCCCGCCGCGGTCCGCAGGTTCGGCACGAACAGCACCAGCACGGCCAGCCCCGCCACGGCGAACGCGAACGACACCACGAAGATCGAGTCGTAGCCGCCCGGAACCGCCGCCAGCAGCGCGAACGCCACCAGCGGGCCGAGCGCCGCCCCGATCGTGTCCAGCGCCCGGTGCACCCCGAACGCGCGGCCCAGCACGGCCGGATCGGACGCCTCGGCGATCAGCGCGTCCCGGGGCGCGGTCCGCAGACCCTTGCCCAGGCGGTCCGCGGTGACCACCGCGGTGATCGCACCGAACCCGGTGGCGGCCGGCATCACGATCCGGCTGACCGCGGACGTGCCGTACCCGAGGACCGCCACCCACTTCGGGTAGCCCGCACGGTCGCCCGCATAGCCGCCGGCGATCCGCAGGAACGCGCTGACCCCCTGGTAGATCCCGTCGAGGAACCCGTACGCCACCGGGCTGAGCCCCACCACCGCCGTCAGATACAGCGGCAGCACCGACGCGACCATCTCCGAGGACACGTCGGTGAGCAGACTGACCGTGCCGAGCAGCAGCACCGTCGTGGCGACCCGCCCGCCCGCGGACGCCGCGCCACCCGGACGGTCCCGGACCGTCACGTACATGCCCGGACCCCGCTGACTACAGTGGACGCCATGTCGATCGGGCCCCGCCTGCGCGCACGACTGGCCGACGGTTCCCGGCCCGGTTCGCTCGGCCATCGGGCCCGCTCCCGGCGGGCCGCGAAACTGGCCGCCACGTTCCCCGGCCTGGCCGGCATGCACGTGCTCGACCTGGGTGGCGAGCCGCCGTTCTGGCGGGGCTTCGCCGTGCGGCCGGCCTCGGTCACCGTGCTGAACCTCCTGGAGTTCCCACCCTCGGAGGGCTGGCTGGAGACCGTCGTCGGTGACGCCTGCGACCCGCCGCCGGCGATCACCGGACGCCGGTTCGACCTGGTCGTCTCCAACTCGGTGATCGAGCACGTCGGCGGCCACCACCAGCGGCAGCGGTTCGCCGACGTGGTGCGCCGGTCCGCCGGCCGGCACTGGGTGCAGACGCCGTACCGGTACTTCCCGGTCGAGCCGCACTGGGTGTTCCCCGGCATGCAGTTCCTGCCGTTGCGGGCCCGGGCCGAGGTGACCCGCCGGTGGCCGCTGAGCCCCGGACGGGCCGACAACCTGCCCGAGGCGATCGCCAACGCCGCCTCCGTGGAGTTGCTGTCCCTCACCGAGATGCGCTCCTACTTCCCGGAATCCTCGTTCTGGTACGAGAAGGCGGCCGGCCTGATCAAGTCGGTCACCGCGATCTCCTAGAACCGCAGTGCGGTGGCCAGTTCCTCGACCACCCGGGCCTGCTGAACCGCCGTGATCTGCGGATAGATCGGCAGCGACAGGATCTCGGCGGCCGCCGTCTCGGCGTGCGGGAACGATCCGCCCAGGTGCTCGAACGCGCCGGTCCGGTGCACCGGGAACGGGTAGTGG
The DNA here is from genome assembly GCF_030269225.1 of Actinoplanes sp. NBRC 101535. NCBI lineage: Bacteria > Bacillati > Actinomycetota > Actinomycetes > Micromonosporales > Micromonosporaceae > Actinoplanes > Actinoplanes sp. NBRC 101535. Next base: position 26,461 of record NZ_BSSY01000011.1, read on the forward strand.
ATCGCCGCGCCGACCCCGGCCGCGTTCAGGCGCTCCAGCACCTCGTCACGCCGCGGCACCCGGACGCAGTAGATGTGCCACACGTGCTCGTTGCCGTCCAGGGTGACCGGCGGCGTCACGTCGTCCCACCCGGCGAGCAGCTCGTCGTAGCGGGCGGCGGCGGCCCGGCGGCGCTCGTTCCAGGCAGCGAGCCGGGACAGTTTGGCGCGCAGCACCACCGCCTGCAGACCGTCCAGCCGGCTGTTCACCCCGATCTCGTCATGGTGGTATTTGCGCAGGCCACCGTGGCTTCCCAGGGTGCGGACCCGGGTGGCCAGCACCTCGTCGCCGGTGACGACGGCGCCCGCGTCGCCGTACGCGCCCAGGTTCTTGCCCGGATAGAAACTGGTCGACGCGATCCCGTCCGCGCCCGCCCCGCGGCCGTGCCGGGTCGCGCCCTGGGACTGCGCGGCGTCCTCCACCACGACCACCCCGGGGAACCCGGTGAGCTCCTCGACCGGCGCCATCTGCCCGAACAGGTGCACCGGCACGATCGCCCGGGTCAGCGGGGTGACCGCGGCCCGCGCGGCGGCGACGTCGATCAGGTACGTCCGCGGATCGATGTCCACCAGCACCACGTCCGCCCCGGCCCGCACCACCGCCTCGGCCGTCGCGACGAACGTGTTGGCCGGCAGGATCACCTCGTCGCCGGGACCCACCCCGGCGGCCCGCAGTGCCAGCTCCAGCGCGTCGGTCCCGTTCGCCACCCCGACGCAGTGCGGCACCCCGCCGAAGACCGCGTACTCCCGTTCGAACGCGGCCACCTCGGCCCCGCCGACGAACGCGGTCTCCGCGATGATCCGTTTGAAACCGGCCTCGACCTCCTCGGCCACCTCCGCGTGCGCGGCGGCCAGGTCGACGAGCGGAATCCTGGTCATGCTGTCTTCTCCTCCAGAGCTTTCGTGAATCGCAGGAACCCGGCCGGGTTGCCGGCCCACACCTCACCGGCCGGCACGTCACGCAGCACCACCGAACCCATCCCGACCAACGACCCTTCGCCGACGGTCACGCCCTCGCGGATCAGGGCGCCGGATCCGGTGTACGAGCCCGCGGACAGGCACGCGCCGCCGCCCAGCCGGACCCCGGAGGCGACCGTCGCGTAGTCCCCGACCCGGCAGTCGTGGGTGAACACCGCCTGCGGCATGCACGCGACGTGCGCGCCGACCGTGACGTCGGCGGTCAGCACCACCCCGGCGAGCAGGACCGTCCCGGGGCCGACCGCGCTGCCCGCGCCCAGCTCGGCGGAGGGGTGCACGATCGTGGCGTACCGATCCTCGGGCAGGCCGAGCCGGTGCACGATCCGCTGCCGTGCGGTGTAGTCGCGGGGGTTGCCGACGCAGACGACGACCGCGGTGTCCGGCATCGAGACCACGCTGTCGACCGGTCCCAGGATCGGCAGGCCGGACCGGGTGGTGCCGTGCAGGGCCGGGTCGTCGTCGACGAACCCCCGGACCCGCCGGCGGGCCGCTGCCGCGGCGGCAGCCGTCTCACGGGCGAACCCGCCGGCGCCGACGATGACGAGATCGGTCACCGGTCGGCCTGTTCGCGCAGGACCCCGGCGATGTGTACCTGATCGTCCTCGGTCAGCTTGTGGTGCAGGGGCAGGATCAGCGAGTTCCGGGTGAGGCGTTCGGTCACCGGGAGGGGGGCGTGGTCGACGCCTTCGTAGGCGGGTTCCAGGTGGGCGGCCATGATCCCGCGTCGCGCGGAGACACCGGCGTCGGCGAGGGCCCTCAGCGTTTCGTCACGATTTTTCGTCATAAGAACCCAGAAGGACTGGTAGTTCGTCTGACCGTATGACGGATCTTTGATGGGGGTTAATCCGTCAATATCCGACAATAAGGCATGGTAATTCTGGGCTAACGCTCGTCTCTGCTCCACCAAACCGGACAACCGGCCCAACTGGACCAGCCCGATCGCGGCCTGGATATCCGTCATCCGGTAGTTGAAAGCGGTCTCGAGATACGACTCGATGACCGGCTGCTTACTGGTGTGCCGATCAGCGGCGGACACGTTCATCCCGTGCTCCCGCAGGCGCCGCAACCGGGCGGCCGCCTCCGGAGAGTCGACAGTCACCATGCCGCCCTCACCGGTGGTGAGCAGCTTCCGGGGGTGGAACGACCACGCCGCCGCGGCCGCCCCGGTGCCGGCCGGTTGCCCGTACGCCGAAGAACCCGCAGCGCAGGCGGCGTCCTCGACCAGGGCGACCCCCCACCCGTCCGCTGCCTTGCGCAGCGCCACCGTGTCGAACGGGACCCCGCCCTGGTGCACCGCGATCACCGCCCGGGTCCGCGGCGTGCGCACCGCGTCCACCGTCTCCACCGTCACGTTCCCGGTGGTCAGCTCCACGTCGGCGAAGACCGGGGTGGCGCCGGTGTAGCGGACCGCGTTGGCCGTCGCGATGAACGACAGCGACGGCACGATCACCTCGTCGCCGGGGCCGACACCGGCCAGTACCAGCGTCAGGTGCAGCGCCGTCGTGCACGAGCTGACCGCGACGCCGTGCGCCGCGCCGACCGTGGCCGCGAACTCCTGCTCGAAGCGCGCCACCCGCGGCCCCTGCGCGACCCAGCCGGAGCGGACCGCCTCGGCCGCGGCCTGGGCCTCCTCCTCGCCCAGCATCGGGATCATCACCGGGATCATTGGGACGCCCGCCACCAGTCGACGAGCCCCTGCAGGCCCTCGCGCAGGCCGATCTCCGCGCGAAAACCGAGCCGGCCGGCGGCGGCGCTGGTGTCCGCGAGACGCCGGGTGACACCGTTCACCGCGCGGGCCGGGCCGTGCTCCGGCGCCAGGTCCGACTTCATCACCTCGGTCAACGCGGCGGCCAACTCGGCCAGGCTGGTCTCGGTGCCGCTGGCGATGTTGAACACCGTGTCGGTGACGTCGGCCCGGGCGGCCAGGATGTTGGCGCGGGCGATGTCGGCGACGTGCACGAAGTCCATGGTCTGCAGGCCGTCACCGAGGATCAGCGGGGGCCGGCCGGCCTCGATCCGTTCCATCCAGCGAATCAGCACTTCGGTGTAGAGGCCGAAGATGTCCATCCGCGGGCCGTAGACGTTGAAGTACCGCAGGGCCACGTAGTCGAGGCCGGTCATCGCGTGGAAGCTGCGCAGGGTGGCCTCGTTGAAGGCTTTGGCCGCGCCGTAGAAGGTGTCGTTGTTGTAGCTGTGGTGCCGTTCCGTGGTCGGGAACTCCTCGGCGAGCCCGTAAACGGAGGCGGACGACGATGCCACGATTTTTCGGACTTCATGCTTGGCTGCTGCCTCAATGACGTTGAAAGTCCCGTCTACCAGGACTTCATTGGCAAGCCGGGGTTCTTCGGCGCATTGGGTGATCCGGATGGCCGCGAGGTGAAAGACCAGATCCTTGCCGGCAGTAGCTTGATCGACAAGCGATTTGTCGCGGATGTCGCCTTCGAGGACGGTGACCGCGTTACCGGCTCCGGCCAGATTCTCGCGACGCCCCCGGACGAAATTGTCCAGCACGACGATCTCCGCGGCACCACCCCGCACCAGCTCGTCCACCACGTGCGAGCCGATCGTCCCCGCCCCGCCGGTCACGAGGACACGCGCGCCCTCGATCGGTACTCCAGTCACGCCATGCGCCCTTCATCCAGCTTGATCATCGATCCGCCCTCGGCCAGACTGCGCGAGGCGGCTTGCAGGATCTCCAGCACACGCAGGCCGGAGCGTCCGTCGGTGAGCGCGGGAGTGCCGGTGGTGATCGCCCGGGCGTACTCCTCGACCATGGTCCGCAGCGCCTCCCGCTCGGGCAGCGCCGGCGCGACCATGTCCCCGGACCGGTACGACACGAGCATGTCCCGCCGCTGCTCCTCGGAGGACGCGACGTCCACACCCCGGTCGTAGACCGACACCCGCTGACTCGGGTTCAGGTCGTCCCAGACCAGCGTCCGCTTCGACCCGCCGACGATCGTCGTCCGGATCTTCACCGGGGACAGCCAGTTGACGTGGATGTGGGCGATCGCGCCGTTGCTCAGATCCAGCGTCAGGTAGGCCACGCAGGCACGCCCGGCCCCGATCCCGTCGGCGCCGTGTGCGGCGACCGCGATCGGGCGGATCCCCGGCGGCAGGATGAAGTCCAGGATCGACAGGTCGTGCGGGGCGAGATCCCACACCACGTCGATGTCACGCTGGACCAGGCCGAGGTTGATGCGCACCGAATCCAGGTAGTGCAGTTCGCCCAGGTCACCGGCGTGCAGCCGCTCCCGGATGTGCAGCACCGCCGGCGTGTAGCAGTACGTGTGGTCGCACATCAGCGTCAGCCCGCGGCGTTCGGCCTCCTCGACCAGCTCCAGCCCCTCGGCGTGGGTTGCCGCGAGCGGCTTCTCGACGAGCACGTGCTTGCCGGCGCGCAGCGCGGCCAGAGCGACCGGCAGATGCGTGCCGGCCGGGGTGGCGATGGCCACCGCGTCGACCGACGGGTCCGCGAGGACATCGTCGAGGTCGCGGGTGGCGATCACCGTCGAATAATCGCCGAGAACCCGGCGGGCCCGGTCGACGTCGAGATCGCAGAGCCGGCGCAGCCGGAACGCGGAGGATGCCTGGAAGTTGCGGACGAGGTTCGGGCCCCAGTAGCCGGCCCCGACGACGGCGACGCCGATCGGACGTTCGGAAGTCACGGAGGATTTCCCATCGATGTTGGCAACTGTGCGCGGTGGAAGCGCCACAGAAAGCTATCGATCGCGGTGGGCTCGTTACCAGACCCTGAGTGGAATTCCGGCGAAGCCGGGGGGTCACCCCGGTACTTTTGGTTGTCGATGCTTCAACGATCGGCCACATTGGACCGTAAACGTCGGTTTGCCGACATCAACCGGGTGATCGTCCGGTCTATTCTGGGGCTCTTTGGGAGGGTGGTTCCTGTGAGCGCCGACATCGCCGACATCGATCCGCGCGCCACGATCGGCCCCGGCACCCGCGTCTGGCACCTCGCCCAGATCCGCGAGGACGCCGTGCTCGGCGCCGACTGCATCGTCGGCCGCGGCGCCTACGTCGGCCCCGGCGTGCAGATCGGCGACAACGTCAAACTGCAGAACCACGCCCTGGTCTACGAGCCGGCCCGCCTCGGCGACGGCGTCTTCGTCGGCCCCGCCGCGGTCCTCACCAACGACGAGTACCCGCGGGCCGTCACCCCCGACGGCCGCCTCAAGACCGGCGACGACTGGACCGCCGTCGGCGTCACCGTCGGCGAGGGCGCCTCGATCGGCGCCCGCGCGGTCTGCGTGGCCCCGGTGACCGTCGGCCGCTGGTCCCTGGTCGCCGCCGGCGCCGTCGTCACCAAGGACGTCCCCGACTTCGCCCTGGTCGTCGGCGTCCCGGCCCGCCGCGTCGGCTGGGTCGGCCGCGCCGGCCACCCCCTGCAGCCGAAGGACGACGGCATCTGGCTCTGCCCCGCCACCGGCGCCGAATACCAGGAGATCAACGGCGAACTTCAAGACCGCATTTAGGGTACGACCTACGCAGAAGTACCGTGGCTGCACGCGGCCGTGTGCCCACGCACGCCCGTGCAGCGACCGCCGGGCTGAGCTGCCGGGTCCTTCTTTTCAAGAGCAGAGGCCGACGCTGAAGTCCTGATGCCCCCGCCCGGAGTGGCACTTGACGGTTCGCTCACCCGAACCGAACCGGAACAGCCCGTCCGTGCCCCGGGTGAGCACGACCCGGTACCGCTGGGCCTGCACCGAGTCGTCGCCGAGCCGGGACAGCGTCGCCGTGACGACAGTCCCGTCCTCGCTGTCCTCGCTGTTCTCCTGGAGCAGCGAGATCTCGGGCCGCCCGTCGAACGGCCCGTTGAGCCCCAGCAGCTCCGCCGCGGTGGTGTCCGCGGCTCCCGCCCAGCCGGGGGAGGCCCGGTCGATCAGCTCGTTGAATCCCGGCGCCGCGATCACACCGCTGTCCCGGTCAACACTGATCCTTTCCGACCAGCGCTCCCCGGCCGCCGGACTGCTCGGAACCGTCCACGGCGCAGCGCCGTCCTGCTGCACCGCGTCCCCGCAGCCGGCGAGGAGAACGGCCAGGAGAACGATCGATGCCCCGCTCCGTGCCCCGCTCCGTCGCATCGCGAGATACTAACCGCCCATCCATCTTCAATGGACGAGGTTGCGCACGTGTCTTGGGGCGAGGTCGAGGTTTTCCAGGGGCGTCTGTTCGTGACGCGGGGCCGGTTCACCACCGGAGTGGCCGTCCCCTCCCGGGATCGCTTGGGCGAGACGATCTTGCAGCTCTACAAGCTGTCGTCATGGGACAAGGCCGACTCGTGGCGGGCCTTCTGCGAAGACGCCGCCGGTGTGCCGGCCCGCCGCTACCAGCCGGAGAAGTCCGCCCGGGTCTACCTCAGCGAGGACGGGTGGCACGTCGCCGTCGACCTGTTCGGTCCGGAGGAGACCCTGCCCTCGCCCCCGGCCGACGACCTCCCGCAGCGGCTCGGCGCCACGGTGTGCCGCCTGCTCGACGCGACCGCCCCGAACTGGCCGGCGCTCCGCAAGGCCGTGATCAGAACGATGGCCACCGGCGAGCTGCTCGTCATGCCGGTCGAGAGAGGCTTCGCCGTCGGCCCGGCCCGCGTCGCATCACCGCATGAGGCTCTCCCCACGGCCCTCGCAGACTCCGACCGCGAGCCGGGGGAGGCCCCGAACTACGCCGAAGCACTCGCCGAGGCCGGCATCAACCGGCGCCTGCTCGACGGATGCGCCGCCGTCCACGTCGAGGAACTGTCCACCGGCGAGGTCCGGCTGACCGGCACAGGCAGCGCCGGAAACCGTCCGGTAGCGGAGCGGACCTGGCTGGGCAGAGCAGACGACCTGACCACGGTCTGTGCTGAAGCCGTACAAATGATCAAAGGTCTTCCGGTTGAGCACCTGCCACCCGGAACCCCCGCCGGAACGGACTTCGGGATGAAAAGGACCTGGCTCGCCGTACGCGACAGCACCGTCGACCAGGTGGCCGCCGCCATCGGCCTGACCGCAGCCCGCCCGGCCGACTGGGACGAGGGCGTGGCAGCAGCCGACGACGATCAGGTCTTCGTCTCCCCGTCGATCAGCGGCTGGATCTTCGTGGTGAACGCCGCCCGCGGCTTCGACGGCTCCTCCGTGGCATCACTCAGCGCCCGGCTCGGCACCGAGGTCCAGTACTTCGGCAACCACCGCGTCGTGGCGTACGCAGAATGGGCCCTGGCCGTCGACGGCCACCTGGTCCGCCACGTCCTGTGCAGCGAGGACAGCGAGATCGCCGACGAGACGGGCGCACCCACCCCGGTCGAACTCGCCCTGGGCTTCTCCCCGGCCACACCGGGCGCCCGCTTCGCCGACGAGGACGACGTCATGCTGGTAGCCGCCGCCTGGAGCCTCGACCCGAACACCCTCAGCGTGACCGTGTCCAGTCCAGGCCCCGGACTCCTCGGCCCTCTACCCTGACGCCGGCGTCCTCACCCGGAGGGCTACTCCTCGTCGAAGAGGGGGTGGTCCATCGGGCTCGGTTCAGCAATGATGTCGATTCCGGCAGTGCGGATATCAGACTCAGTCACGACCAGGTCAGCGCGATCACCCAGCATGGCTGCGATCAAAGCGTCGAGCATCTCCAGGTGTCCCTCACGCGCGTCGGCCACGGCTGCGTTGATTCGTTCGGTGGCGCGGTTGACCTGTAGACCCTGCTCGCCCGCTTCGTCGATTTTGCGATGGATGAGCCCGGCCTCCAGGAAGTTGGACCAGGGCGTACGCAGCGTCAGCAGTGAGTCGGCGGTGGACCGGAAGAGCATGAGGAGAACGGGGTTCGGCCGGTCTCCGGCGCCCCCGTCGAGGCGCAGAACGAAGAGCCGCTGAAGGCCGTCGAGCAGAGACAGGTAGTGCGCTTTCAGCGCAGCGTTGAACGTCGGGGACTCGGCGTAGTAGCCGCCGAAACCGCGTTGCTGAGCGCCCAGGTAAGCCAGGACGGGCTTCGTCGTCGTCGAGTCCCAGCTCGATCGGGCCGTCGAGCAGGTCGGACGGCTCGTAGGCGGCCGGGTCGAGGCGGTGGAGGAGTTCCTTGGCACCGCTGGTGATCAACGAGGTGTGCTCATCGTCCTCGTTCAGCGCCGCAGATGCTTCCTGCAGGGCGGGATCCTCCAGCACGATGTCCAGCGTCTCCAGGCTGTCCAGGACGTTCATCATGACGTAGCCGGACCAGCCGTACTCCTCGCCGATCTCCGCACCGCATCGGTGCACCGCTTCCTCGGCACGCGAGGAGCCGGCGGCGCTGACGATCGCCGGCAGATCGCCGAGCTTGACGATGTGGAGCGAGGCAACGGACGACACCGGCGGATCCTGACGTGGCGTGACTCGGCACGGCGGACACCGGCCTGGACTTCAGTGCGCCCGGCCCGGAGCGGGACCGCGCCGTCCATGCCGCCGGACAGCGGCTGAGGCGACATCCGGCGCGGCAAACCCCGGCACGCAGTTGCGTCACGCTTGACGACGCCGGCTGAACAGAGCTGATCGGGGGAGGTCACTTCTTCGGGCGACCCGGGACCGTTAGCATCCGAGACGAGTGTGATCGGTTTCGATGGATGCGGTATGCGCGGGCGGGGATCGTTCATGGCTGAGTCTTGGTGGGTGCGCTGGCGGAGGGTGATCGACGCCCGCACGTTCCTGCTTGGGCTGAGTGCCGCGTCCGCGACCACTTTCGTCGTGGTGTTCTACGTTCAGTCGCGTGACCTGACCGACCCCTTCCAGTTGGCGGCGGCCGTCTACGCGGTGGTCACGGTCATCCTCGTCGTTGCGAGTCTCCGGCGATCCAGGCCGCGACCGCCCTCCACCGCCGCCGAGTTCTTCCACCGGCTGAACCGGGTGGTCCGGGAGCGGGTTTTCGAGCCGGCCACCTGGGTCGGGGTCGCGTCGCCGATTCCGCGGCGGAGGACCGTGTGGCTGGTCGGCGGCGTGGCCGGCACCGGATCGGGGCTCAGCGTCGCGGCCGCCTGGGTGTTCTCCCTGCACAGCTATCCGCCCGGGGAGCGGGATCTGTACCTCGGCGCCACCCTCCTGGCCGGGCTGCTGTCGGTGATCTCCGGTGTCGCGCTCGTCGTCGCCGCCCGGCACCGCAGGGAGGGTCTGCAAGCGGCGCTGCTGCTGGAGTTCCGGCTGCGGGACGTTGCCGCGGGCAACGCGATCCTGGTCACCAGTGATGTCGCCGAGGCGCTGGCGCGGCGCGACCTGCTCCTCGTGGCGGGGGAGTTCGAGGCGGCGCGGCGCCTCCACGACACCATCCCGGACGGCCCGCGATGACCGCGGAGAGAGCCCGGCGGCCTGTCGAGCCGGTGCGGCCACGGCCGCGGCAACTGTCCTCCGAGCAGGTCGACGCGCTGATCCTGATCCGGCACGAGCAGGTGCACGAGCCGGGCGAGCTGCAGCCGCGCCAGGCAGCGGACCCGAGTGTCCGGGTGGCGATCGTGACGGCTGTCGGCTCGCTGATCGTCGGCGGCACCGCGTTTGCGGGGGCGCTCCTCACCCACGACGAGCCCGTCGCGCCGAGCCCGGATCCCGGATACTGCGTCACCGTCTACGAGGCGTACCGCGGCGTGGCCGAAGGTGATCCCGGGCAGGCCTCGATTCTGACCCGCCCCGGGCCGAACGGGAAGTCGATCGTCGACGCGGACCGGAGCGCCGTGCAGTGCGGAGTCACCAATGAGGTCGTCATCGATCTGGGGAATCTTCCCCGGCCCACCCCGGGCTGAGGTTTCAAGGCTTCAACACGACCTTGATGCACCCTTCCTGCTTGTTCTTGAACATCTCGTACGCCTCCGGCGCCTCGTCCAGCGGCATCCGGTGCGTGACCAGGTCGTCCACGCCGAGCGGGTCGTCGTCGCCGGTGAGCAGCGGCATGATGTCGTCGACCCAGCGCTTCACGTGCGCCTGTCCCATCCGCAGGGTGACGCCCTTGTCGAACAGGTCCATCATCGGGAACGGGTCGGCCTGGCCGCCGTACACGCCGATGATCGAGATGGTGCCGGCCCGGCGGACCGCGTCGAAGGCGGTGCGCAGCGCGCCCATCCGGTCCACGCCGAACGTCTCGTTGGCCTTGCGGGCGAGCGGGTCCGGCAGCAGCCCGGCCGCCTTCTGCGCCGCTGCCTGGAAGGGGGTGCCGTGCGCCTCCATGCCGACCGCCTCGATCACCGAGTCGGCGCCGCGGCCCTGGGTCAGTTCGCGGACCGCACCGGGGATGTCGGTGGTCTCGTCGAAGCTGAGCGTTTCGATGCCGTGCCGGCTGGCCATCGCGAGGCGTTCCGGCACGTTGTCGACGGCGATCACCTTCGCGGCGCCGAGGTGCCGGGCGATCCGGGCCGACATCTGTCCGATCGGGCCCAGGCCGGTGACCAGCACCGTGTCGCCGGGCCGCACGTCGGCGTACTGGGCGGCCTGCCAGGAGGTGGTCAGCACGTCGGAGAGGAACAGGAAACGCTCGTCGGGGTGGCCCTCCGGCACCTTGATCGGCCCGAAGTGGGCCTGCGGGACGCGCAGGAACTCGGCCTGGGCGCCGGGCACCTGCCCGTACAACCTGGTGTAACCGAACAGCGACGCCCCCTTGCCGTGCTTGCTGACCTGGGTGGTCTCGCACTGCGCGTAGAAACCGCGCCGGCACATCCAGCACTGCCCGCAGGAGATGTTGAACGGGATCACCACCCGGTCCCCGGGCCGGATGTGGGTGACCTCGGCGCCGACCTCCTCGACGACACCCATCGGCTCGTGCCCGAGGATGTCGCCGGCATCCAGGTACATCCCGAGGACGTCGTAAAGGTGCAGGTCGGAGCCGCAGATCGCGGTGGAGGTCATCCGCACGATCGCGTCGGTCGGGTCCCGGAGCACCGGGTCGGGGACGGTCTCCACGGATACCTTGCCGGTGCCCTGCCAGGTGAGTGCTCGCATACCGGGCGGATACCCGATGATCCGGGCGTTATGCGGCGACCGGCACCGAGATGTCGCGGACCACCGCGGGCAGGTAGATGGTGGCCCGTCGCTGCACCACCTGCTGCCCGGCGACCTCAAGCGTGCCGGTCAGATCGGCCGCGCCGGCCTTGACGGCGATCACACGACCGGATCTGATCACCGCCAGCAGCCAGCGGACCAGGATCTCCAGGCACACTCGTACCTCGATCGAGGCGACCGCCAGATCACCGATCCGGATCTCCACGGCCGGCCGCTGCTCGAACGTCAGGGTGTGCCCGGCCAGCTCCACCATCTCCTCGGCGCTCGGATCGTCCCGGGTGCGGACGGCAGCGTCACGCAGGGCCGCGTATTTCGCCCAGGCCAGCGCGAACACGTCCTGCACGTCCATCTCCAGGATGCCGGCTGCCACCTCGCCGGCCTCGGCGAGCACCGCCTCCCGCGCGGCGCCCGGGATCCGCCCCAGGGTCTCCCCGGCACTTTCGGTCACCGCGGTGGTGAGCGCGGCGGACGCGTCGGCGGCACTGTCGAAGAAGACCGCACGGATCGGTGTGGTCATCGGAACTCCTCCCTCAGACGGACGGTCGGCCGTCCCCTGTCGACCCGGATCCGGATCAGCTGCCGGGGCGCGGCATGCGGGTCACTCACGGTCACATTCGTTTTTTCGGGGTACGCGCAGAGCACCGCACCGACGTGTCCCTCGGGGGCCGGCTCTTGCGTGGGGTGGGCTTGACGCCACTTCGTGCGTACCCGCGACGCTCCTGCCTTGAGGGCGACCAGCCCACCCAGAAGGACCCCCGCGAGCCCGATCCGCAGCAGCGCGGCGAGCCAGGACGGCGAATCCGGTTGCGGGGCCAGGACACCCAGGGTGACCAGGCCGTCGGCGCTCTGCGTGGTGTTGCCGGACAGCGTGTAGTCGACGGCCCAGTGCAGGGTGCCGATGCCGGGCGCGGCCTTCTCCGGCACGGTCGCGACGGCGGTCCAGTTGCCGCCCGGGGTGCGGCTGCAGGCGGTCTCGGCGCCCTCGACAGTGAAGCGGGCACGGCACCCGGTGATCTCCACGTTCTGATCGATCGCGGCCAAGGTGACCGATGCCTGTTTACCGGCGACGACGGATTCGGGGTCGACGTGGGCGTCGAACAGCGGCGGGTTCTCCGTCGTTTTCGTCGTCTGCGTCGTGCCGGCCGTCGTCGTCGATCCGCCGCTCTGCCCGCCCGTTGATCCACCGGTCGAGCCGTCAGCCTGTCCGTCGGTCGAGCTGTCGGTCGGTTCGTCGGTCGGTTCGTCGGTCGAGCTGCCGGTCGGTCTGTCGGTCGAGCTGCCGGTCGGTCCGTCGGTCGGGGGCGGCGGGGTGCTCGGCCGGACCGGTGGGCGGCTCGGGATCACGACGGGGCCGAGCACCGGAAACGCGATCACGCCGTCGGCGACGCCCGGCCGGCCGTCGCCGACGGTCGTGGAGACGGCCCAGCGCAGCAAGGTCGCGCCGGGTGCGGTGCCGCCCGGCACCCGGGTCCGGGCAACCCAGCGGGTCGGGGAGTCCGGACAGACTGCGCCCTGATCACCGGCGAAGGCCACCTGGCAGCCGACGATCCGCACATCCGGCCGCAGCGACGCGAGGGTGACGACAACCGGTTCACCCGGCGCCGCCGAAGCCGGTTGCACGACCACCGCGACGACCGGCGGCGCGATCACGATCCGGATCGGGAACGTGCCCCGCCGGATCCCCGGCTCCTCACCCGCGCGACTGCTCGTGTAGGACAGTTCCCATGCGGCGGTGAGCACGCTGCCGTCCCGCACGGTCGGCGGGATCAGCACCACCGCCACGCCGCCGGGGCTGCAGGCGGCGTCCCGGCCGGCCACCACGAGCCGGCACGTGTCGACCGTGACGCCGCGGGTGCGACTCGTGAACCCGGTCACGAACGGTTCCCCAGGCCCGGCCCGGGTCGAACTGGGGGTCACACTGAACTCCGGATCCAGCAGCCCGACGTGGACGGTCAGCCGCCCCGGCGTGTCCGGCGGTCTGCGGGTGATGGTCCCGTCAGGTTCCCGCGCGGTGTAACGCCACTCCAGCGTGAGGTCACGTCCCTGCACAGCGGTCGCGGGCACAGTCACGGCGGCGCTGGTCCCGTCACACCGGGTGGTCCGCCGCCCCAGCCGAACCGCACAGTCGGTGACGGTCAGCCCGGCGGACCGCGAGGTGAACCCGACGGTCACCGTCCCACCCGGCGCAACCGTCCGCGGCCGGGCCGCGACATCCACCCGCAGAATGCTGAACGGAATCTGCCCCGTCAGCGATGTGTCCGGCACCGCCTCTTGCTCGATGACGTCGGAGATGACGCGGTAGTCGAGCCGCCAGTGCAGCACGGTCGGCTCGGTCCGAGCACCCGGCGGCACCGTCGCCGAGACGAACGGAACGATCATCCCGGGCTCGGCCGACGCGGGACATTCCCAGAACCGATCCTCATCGTCAGCGAACCGCACCCGGCACCCGGCGAGATAACGGCCGTCACCCTTGGCGAAATCGTCAAATGTCACCACGACCGTGTCGCCCGGCCAGCCGAAGGCCCGTTTCACACTGACCCTGAACCCGACCTCCTCCGGCGAGTCGGTCACCCCACCGACGTCCGGCGAAACGTCACCGTCGCCGGGTTCCGGCTTCGCAGAGTCCTGACTCGCCTCAGGCTGCACAGACACCTCACCAGGCATCGGGAACACCGACGCCGAGCCGGCTTCCGGCACGGCGGCCCCCGTTGCGGTGCCCCGGCCGGGCGTGGCCACCACACTCAGCGCCAGCACCACGGCTCCGGCAAGGCAGACCCCCACCCGCCGCAGACCCGTTCCCGTCATGACCGCCTCCCACACCCGCCGACCGGTTCGCTCCGGTCGTCACTCACAGGAGGGGCCGCGACGCGCCCTGATACCTCAGAGCCCGCCCATCCGGTCCGAGTTCTTCCCCCCGGACAGGCAACGGCGCCCGAGCTAGACACGTTTCGTGGTCAGGGTGCGAAGCCCGTCCGCGTGGTGATTTCGGGCGTGCTGGACGCCCCAATTCATCACACCCGTGGGGGTGTGGTGATTACGGGCGCGCTGGTCGCCCGAAGTCACCACGCCCCTGGTGGTGTGTTGATTTCGGGCGCGCTGGACGCCCCAATTCACCACACCCGTGGCGGTGTGTTGATTTCGGGCGTGCTGGGCGCCCGAAGTCATCACGCCCGTGGTGGTGTGTTGATTTCGGGCGTGCTGGGCGCCCGAAGTCACCACGCCCGTGGTGGTGTGGTGATTTCGGGCGTGCTGGACGCCCGAAATCACCACGCTGTTGTGGGTGTGGACGAGCGGCGGATGACCCTACCTGTCTACGTCTGCTCAGCGGTCGCCCTCGATGACGATCACCGCGCGCATGGCCCACACACGGATGCGCCGGAGACCCCCGTGGTGTGAGGGCCTCCGGCGAGGAGGTTCCGTGCGGTGGATCAGGATCCACGAAGGATCAGGTCGCCGTTTTTACCGTGGATTTATCCCACGGGCGTTTCGTTCAGATCCAGTTCACGCAGGATGTCATCGCGGTTCGCGTCCGACCGTAGCGCGGTCAGCGATTTCAGGCGGCCCAGCAGAGTCGTGGAGGATGCGGGGCATTTCAGGTCTTGAATCGCGGACAAGGTCTTCTCGAAACGCTGGATGCGGCTTTCAAGGTCCGTGCCGCTCGGCAGGTTCGCATTCTTGAGCGCTACCTGCGCGTTCACCTGTGCTTGAGTGGGTGGGCAGCGGCCGGGAACATTCACCCCGGTGGGGCCCACGCGGTCGGCCGTCGCGTTCGGATCTCCTGGGCTGAAGCCCAACGCCGGCACCAACGCGCTGATGTCACCGGAGTCGGCTCCGGAATCCTCCGTCGCTCCACCCGCGGCCGCGTCACCGGATCCTGCGGCTGCCTTGTCCGCGGGCGTTTCGTTCAGATCCAGACCGCGCAGGATGTCATCGCGGTTCGCGTCCGCTCGCAGTGCGGTCAGCGATTTCAGGCGGCCCAGCAGAGTCGTGGAGGATGCGGGGCATTTCAGGTCTTGAATCGCGGACAAGGTCTTCTCGAAACGCTGGATGCGGCTTTCAAGGTCCGTGCCGCTCGGCAGGTTCGCATTCTTGAGCGCTACCTGCGCGTTCACCTGGGCTTGAGTGGGTGGGCAACGGCCGGGAACATTCACCCCGGTGGGGCCCACCCGGTCGGCCGTCGCATTCGGATCTCCCGGGCTGAAACCCAACGCCGGCACCAACGCGTTAATGGTACCGGCGTTGTCCTGTTCGGCGGCCTGGCTCATCCCCGTGCCGACCGCCAGAGCCGAACCGAGCAGTGCTGCGGCGGCACCTCCAATCAACAGCTTGCGCATCCGGCTGCTGCCTCCGCGTCGATACATGCACGGCTCCTCTTCGTCTCGGTACTGCTTGTGCCGAGAAATACGAGCAATGATGTGGCAGCAGTTCATGACGCAGAGCAAGCGTTCCTTAAAGCTTCTTTAAAGAAACTCCCGGGGTGCGAATGGCAGGCTCGCGAACCGTTGGTCACGTTGTCGGTCGAGCGCGGCGACTTCGAGGCACTGCGCGCCCGCGCTGACGCCGGCGACTCTCACGCCGCCGGTCGACTCGCCGAGTGCGGTGACTGGCAACGGCTCGACTTGGACGCGGGGCTGAGCCTCGCGTCGGTCGAGTCAGCCGGTCCAGGTCGCGGGTAGCGGCTGTGGCCGCGGGTGGTCGCCTGTTCGGTCGGCTTCAGGGCAGGGGGTATGGCCGTTACTGAGCGGGGGCTCGGAGGAGAGCCGGCAGGTCGGCCACCGAGTCGATGGTGTGGTCGGCGACGGTGGGGAGGGCCTCGGCCTGCTGGTCGGCGTATTTGCCGGTGCGGACCTGGACCGTGCGCAGACCCGCCGCGCGGCCGCCGGCGATGTCCGTGGTGGCGTCGTCGCCCACCACCAGGCAGTCGGCCGGTGCGAGGCCCAGGGAGCCGGCGGCCATCGTGAAGAAGTCGGTGGACGGCTTGCCCAGGACCTCAGCCTGGACGCCGGCCGCGTACTCCAGGGCCGCCACGATGGCGCCGGTGTCCAGGTGGTCGCCGTCGGCTGCCCGGTAGTAACGGCCCCGCTGCAGGGCCACCAGGGTTGCGCCCGCGCGCAGTGCTCGGAAGGCCTCGTCCAGAAGGGTGTAGTTCAGGGTCGCGCTGCAATCGCCGACGATCACGTGCGTGTACGGGCCCGGGGCGGGCGCGGCGGGGAGCATGCCGGCTATCGCGGGGGCCACCAGGGTGTACGCGCGGACGCCCGGGCGGGTGCAGAGGTGCTGCGCGGCCACGGCCGGGGTGAACAACTCGTCGGCGGCGACCTTCAGGCCGTACCCGAGAAGGGTCTGTCTGATGGTCTCGGGCGTCTTGGCATCGGTGTTCGTGAGGAGACGCAGCCGGAATCCGCCGGCGCGCAGCTCGCTGACCGCTTCGACGGCTCCGGGGATGACCGTGCCGCGGGCCTGGAGGGTGCCGTCGATGTCCATCAGGATGCCGGTGCTCACCAGCTGATCATGTGACAGGGGTGGAAGGGGCGCGGCACCGGGGAGGGGTGCCGCGACGAAGGGGTGGCGACGGTGGTCAGAAGTGGTCGAGGTGGAGGTTCGGGCGGTGGATCTGGAGCCACGCCTCGAAGGTCTCCCTCTCCCAGATCTTGCCCATTTCGAGGGTTTGGTAGGGCGGTGGGAAGTCCCGCCGGTTCATGATCTGATACGCCCGTTGCCGGGACACGCCGAGGCACTTGCGAATCTCCCCGGCACCCATGAAGACCTGCCTTTTCATGTCCGAGACTCTAGTCTCACGTGCACCAGTCATGGGAACACCCTCGCGGGGCATGACACGTGTCTCGTCCGCGCGGTTCGGGCGGTTTGTCTACTGGCCCGGCGCTCTGACGACTATAAATACCTATATATCGATCTCATCACCCTTATGGGTGATCCACCACCTCCAGCTCGGTCCACAGCTCGAAACAGTTCTTGCGGGAGAGCGCGGACACCCCGATCGATGCCCGGCCGGCCACCCCGACGGTGGGTCCGAAGACGTCCACGAAGAGCTGCGAGGCGCCGTCCGAGACCAGGTGCAGATCCTCGAAATCATCAGTGGTACGCAGGAAGCACAGGTTCCGTCCCATGGCGGTCACCCGGTCCAGGCTGCCGACGGCCAGGCGGATCAGGCCGAGGGCGTTGACGGCGGTCATCCGGGCGGCCTCGCGGCCCTGCTCGACGGTGACGTCGTCGCCCAGCCGGCCGGGGTGCAGCCGGTTGCCGGCCCGGTCCTCGGGAGTGATGCCGGACAGGAGCAGCAGGTTGCCGACGCGGTGGAAGGGTTTCACCGTGCCGTAGCGGCCGCCGTAGGGCGGGTCCGCGTAGTCGGGAACGGTCAGGCCGAGTTCGCGGACACGGGCTTCGGGGCTGGTCACAGATCATCTCCGGAATAGACGGTCCGGCCGCCGACGACGGTGCGCCGGACGGTGGCGGTACGGATGGCTTCGGGATCGCAGGTGGTCGGGTCGACGGACAGGGCCACCCAGTCGGCCAGCATCCCGGCGCGCAGCATGCCGCGGTCCCGTTCGGCGAACGCGGCGTACGCGGCCCCGGTCGTGTATCCGGCCAGCGCCTCGAAACCGGTGATGGCCTGCGCGGGGGCGACGGGGCGGGGCAGGCCGCGGGCCATCCGGGTGCGCGACTTCCACATCAGGTGCCGCGGGTCGAACGGGAAGAACGGGCCGTCCGAGCCGAGCGCCACGGTCGCCCCGGCGTCCAGCCAGGACCGGATCGGATCAGCCGCGACGGCCCGCTCGCCGAGGTGTGCGATGAGTCCGTCGGCGTTGCGCCAGTGGATCGACGGCTGCAGGGAGGCGACCACGCCGAGCCGGGCGGCCAGGGCCATGCTCTCCGCGGACGGCTCCAGGTAGGCGTGGATGAGTTGCCAGCGCAGGTCGCGGATCGGGGTCTCCCGGTCGATCTCGGCGAACATCCGCAGCACCGCGGCGACCGCGCCGCCGCCGACCGCGTGCACGCCGAGCGACCAGCCGTGCCGGGCGCAGTACGACGCCAGGGCGAGGAACTCGTCGTCGGTGAGGCGTTGCAGGCCGAGGTCGCCGGAGCCGGGCGTCCACTCGGTCTCCAGCAGGGCCTGCCGTTTCATTCCTTCACCATCGAAATAGACTTTGACACCACCGATTCGTAAAAAATCGTCACCAAAGCCGGTGTGAATGCCGATGCCGGATAAATCAGACAGCGTGGCGTGCGGCATCGCGGTCACCCGCATGGTCAGCTCGTCGGCGGACCAAGCCCGCTGATAGGCGCGCATCTCGTCTGCCGTGACGGCCGGATCCACCACGCTGGTGATCCCGAGAGCGTGCAGCAGCGGCTGGATCAATCGCAGCCCGGTGGCCCGGTCGTCCGGTGTGGGTGCGGAGTCCGCCGGCCACTCGTCCAGGTCGAAGGTGCGGTCCATCTCGGCGACGAGCGCCGGGGCGTCCCAGGACGAGCCGCCGAGCGACACCACCTTGAGTCCGCCGCGCTGCATGTGCAGGTGAGCGTCGATCAGCCCGGGAACGATCACACCGTCGATCTCTTCGGCCGGGGTGTCCGGCGGGCACGCGGCCCGCACCTCGTCGACGCTGCCGACGGCGAGGATGCGGTCACCGTCGACGGCGAGGGCCGAGGCCCGTGGTGCGGCCGGGTCCATGGTGACCACCGGGGCGATCAGGAGTGAGGTCACGGAACGTCTCCCTAGGTTGGATCCACGTCAACATATAGTGGATCCCGTACCCGGGGAAGATCAGGCGCCGAGAATGCGCAGGATCGCCGTCGTCGTGTCGCGGACCGCGTCGTCGACCGTGAGCGACGGGTCCTCGTACCGGCGGAGGTTGATGCTCTCCACCACGGCGAAGACGATCCCGCTGATCCGGCGCAGGTATTCCTCGCCCGGCGGGTGGCCCAGTGCGGTGAGTACGTCGCGGATCAGGGCGGTGTACCCGGTGCGGAGACGCTCCCGCAGTTCGTGAGCCTCGGCGAACTCCGGGCCGCGCACCTCGGGGAGCAGCCCGAGGACGGCGACCGGCCGTCGGCCGGCGAAGAGCGCGCGGATGTCGAAGTCGAGCAGGGCGACCAGCCGATCGCGGGCCGGCAGCGGCGACAGCATCAGGACGTCCGCTTGTGAGACCGCGGGCCGCAGCGTCTCGACCAGCAGTTCTAGCAATATGTCCGATTTAACCCTGAAATGCGCATAGAGTGACGGCTGCCGCACTCCAGCCCGCTCCGCGATCTCCCGCGTCGACGTCGCCGCGAAACCCTGAGCGGCGAACAACTCCGCCGCGGCCTGCAGGATCCGTTCGCGCCCCGTGGCCGCCATGGCCGATCGCCTCCTGGTCAAAGTTTCCTGCTGGAAACACCGAGTCAACATCGCCGCCTCATCCAGCGGCTTTTCTTTCGTCCACCACAGCCTATCGCTTGATAGGCAGGCGATCGGAAATCAGAAAGGTGGGTCCCGTGCTTCGCAAGACCGCCTCCGCCGCCCTGCTGACCATCTCCCTGACACTTCTCGCCGCCTGCTCCGGCGGTGGCACGCCCGGCACCTCCGCCGCTGCCGGCGACGATCTTCTCAAGCTCGCGTTTCTGGGCGGTGTCAAGACTCCCGACCCGGACACCGCCTACGACGGCCCCGAGCTGAACCTGGTGAACAGCGCCTACGAGGGCCTGGTCACCTACAAGTCCGGCCAGGACAAGGCCGAGCTGACCGCGGCCCTCGCCACGACGTGGAGCGCCGACCCGACCAACACGGTCTTCACCTTCGACCTGCGCGAAGGCGTCACCTTCCACGACGGCACGCCGTTCACCGCGGCCGCCGTGGAGAAGAGCTTCCAGCGGCGCACCGACGTCGGCGAGGGCCCGGCGTACATGGTCGGCGACGTCAAGAGCGTGGCGACGCCCAGCGACAAGCAGGTCGTCATCACCCTCGACGCGCCGAACAGCGCCTTCCTCGACCTTCTCGCCTCCCCGTTCGGCCCGAAGATCGTCAGCCCGGCGGCGATCGAGGCACACCCGTACAGCGCGGACGGCGAGAACTGGTTCGCCAGCAACGACGCGGGCACCGGGCCTTACCGGTACGGCACCTTCACGCCGGACACGTCGTACCAGCTCACGGCGTACGACGGGTACTGGGGCGCCAAGCCGGGATATCCGACCGTGGAGTTCTCGGTGGTCTCCAGCCTCTCCACGATCCAGCTCCAGCTGGAGAACGGCGAACTGGACGGGCTCGCCGGATACAGCGACAGCACGACCTTCACGGCCCTGCAGGCCAAGGAGAAGCTCAAGACGTACCAGTTCTCCAGCATGCAGACGCCGACCATGTTCCTGAACCCGAAGAGTGCCACCCTCGCCGACCAGGCCACCCGGCTCGACCTGCTGGCCGGCGTCGACTTCACCGACCTGGCGACCAAAGCCCTCGGCGCGGTCGGCAAGCCCGCGACCGGCGTCTTCCCGGCCAACCTCCTCACCGGCGCCGACGACCAGCAGAAGATCACCCACGACGGGACCAAGCTCGCGTCGCTCGCCGCCGGCTCCCTCAAGAGCAAGACCATCAAGATTGCGTACGGTGCGACGAGCGCTGATGCCAAGAACCTGAGCGACAACCTCGCCGCCGTGCTGAACGCCGCCGGAATCACGGCGCAGAGCACCGGTTACGCCCTGGGCACCTACTTCCCCGAACTGGAGAAGGGCGCGGCCGGCCCGGACATCACGTTCTTCGCCGGATTCCCGGACACCGCACACCCGGACGCCTGGGCCACCGTGTTCTACACCCCGAAGGGCGGCCTGGACCTGTTCGGCGCCGAGGTGCCCGGCCTGTCCGACACCCTGGGCAAGGCCCGCGAAACCGGCGACCAGCAGTTGTACGCCCAGGTCGCGTCCCAGGTCAGCGAGTCCGGCTGGTGGTACACCGTCGCCACCAGTCTCGGCACCGCGGTCTTCGCCGACGACGTCGCCGGTGTCGAACAGTCCTACCACCCGGTGATCACCGGTGTGCTGAACCTGGCCGTCCTGCACCCGGCCGGAGCATGAGCAAGCCCCACGCCGGGGTTCTCGAGGTGGCCGGACTCAGCATCCGGTACACCTCGCGGACCCCGGCGGTGCTCGCCGTCGACGACGTGTCGCTGACCGTCGCACCCGGACAGTGCGTGGGCCTGGTCGGCGAGTCCGGCTCGGGCAAGAGCACGATCGGCGCCGCCGTCCAGGGTCTGCTCACCCGGGAGACGCACGTGGAGGCGGACGGCACGGTACGCGTGGACGGCGTCGACCTGGACGTCACCGCGGAAGCCGGCTGGGACGGCGTCCGGGGCCACCGGGTGACCACGGTCTTCCAGGACCCGATGTCGTCGCTGGACCCGACGATGACCGTCGGCCGGATGCTGACCCGCGTCACCGGCAGCAAGCAGGAGAGTCTGCGCTGGCTGGAGGCGGTGGAGATCCGCGATCCGGGGACCGTGCTCCGCGCGTACCCTCATCAGCTCTCCGGCGGCATGCGGCAGCGCGTGATGATCGCACTGGCCCTGGCCCGCGGGCCGGCACTGCTCGTCGCGGACGAGCCCACCACCGCGCTCGACGTCAGCGTCCAGGCGCAGATCCTGCGCCTGCTGACCCGCGAACGCGAGCGCCTGGGCTGCGGTGTCCTGTTCATCACCCACGACCTCGGCGTGGCCCGGGCGATGTGCGACGAGGTGGCCGTGATGCGGCACGGCCGGCTGGTGGAACGCGGACCGGCCGCGACCGTCTTCGGCGCACCGGCCGAGCCCTACACGCAGCGGCTGGTCGCTTCCCGGCTGACGCTGGCCACCGACCGGCAGCGACCGATCGGGCTGCCCGACCCGACCGTGCTCACCGCGATGCGCGAGACCGGATCGGCGCCGGACGACCTGGAACACCGCTGGGAACGGGGCGACCTGCACTGGTCGTCCTTCACCCGGGAACGCACCGAGGTCCGGGGCGGCCACACCCTGGAGCTGGCCGGGGTCACCAAGAGCTTCCGCACCGGCGGCCTGTTCGGCGCGGCCCACAAGACCGTGCTCACCGGCGTCGACCTGCGGGTCGCCCGGCACCAGAGCGTGGCGCTGGTCGGGGAGTCCGGCTCCGGCAAGTCCACCATCCTGCGCATCGTCGCCGGGCTGGAGACGGCCGACGCCGGTGACGTCTACGTGGACCGCACCCAGGGAGCAGGCGTGCAGGTCGTCTTCCAGGACGCGGGCGCGTCGCTGACCCCGTGGCGCACCGTCGGGCAGCTGCTCGCCGAACGCCTCGAAGATCTTCCCAAGAAGGAGAGAGATCAGCGGGTACGCCTCGCGCTGGAACGGGTCGCCCTCGACCCCGCGCTGGCCGGCTCCCGGCCCGGCCAGCTCTCCGGCGGACAGCGGCAACGCGTCGCCATCGCACGGGCCATCGTGGTGCCACCGGCGCTGCTGCTCTGCGACGAACCGACCAGCGCGCTCGACGTGTCGGTGGCCTGCTCGGTGCTGAACCTGCTCAACCTGCTGCGCCACGAACTCGGCCTGTCGATCCTGTTCGTCACCCACGACCTGGCCGCCGCCCGGATCATCGCCGACCGGGTCGACGTGATCAGCGACGGGACGATCGTCGAACAGGTGCCGGCCGCCTCGATGAGCACCGACATGACCAGCGAATACGGGCGGAGGTTGCTCGATGCCGTCCTGGCTTAGACGCGGCGAGACCCTGGCGGTGGTGATGCTGTCCGTGGTGCTGGTCGCCGCGCTGATCGGGCCGCTGCTCTCGCCGTACTCCTCGATCATCCCGTCCGGGGCGCCGCACCTGCCGCCGCTGTCGGCCGGGCACCTGTTCGGCACCGACGAACTCGGCCTGGACATCGCCACCCGCATCCTCGAGGGCACCCGCACCAGCCTGCTCACCGCCCTGGTCGTCACGGTGATCGCGGCCGTGGCCGGCATGCTGATCGGCACCCTCGCCGGATTCGTCGGCGGCGTCCTGGACACCGTGCTCATGCGGGTCACCGACCTGTTCCTGGCGCTGCCCGCCACCATCGTCGCGATGGCCGTCGCCGCCGGCCTGGGCACCGGCCTGACCAGCTCGATGATCGCCATCACGGTGGTGTGGTGGCCGCTCTACGCCCGGCTGGTCCGCGGCGAGGTCCGCCGCACCGCCCGGGCCCTGCACGTCGAGGCGGCCCGGATGAGCGGCACCCGCGGCACCCGGCTGGTGCTGCGGCACGTCCTGCCGAGCGTGCTGCCGACCGTCGCGGTCACCGCCAGCCTGGACATCGGCGGGGTGATCGTCACCGTCGCGGCCCTGTCGTTCGTCGGCCTCGGCGCGCCCGCCCCGGCCCCCGAACTGGGCCTGATGGCCTCGGCCGGCCTGCAGTACGTGGTCAACTCCTGGTGGATCCCGGTGCTCCCCGGCCTGGCCGTCGGCCTGCTCTCGCTGCTGTTCAACTACGCCGGCGACGGTCTGCGGGCCGTGCTGCGCGGTAAGGGAGCCTGACATGCTGCGCTTCACCGTCCGCCGGATCGCCTCCCTGATCGTCGTCCTGTTCGCGCTGCTCGTGCTGGTCTTCCTGATCAGCCGGTACGGCGGTGACCCGGTCCGCGGCTACCTGGGCGCGAACGCCTCCGCCGACGCGGTCGCCGCGATGCGCACCCGGCTCGGCCTGGACCAGCCGATCTGGGTGCAGTTCGCCGACTACCTGTCCCGGCTGGCCCGGCTCGACCTCGGCACCAGCCTGGCCACCCGCCGCCCGGTCGCCGCCGAACTGGCCCAGCGCATCCCGGCCACCGCCGAACTCGCGCTGTGGACCGTGTTCTTCTCGGTGCTGATCGGCATCCTGCTGGCCCGGGTCTACACGCTGAAGAGCCGGTTCTCCGGGATACTGCGACTGATCCTGTTCAGCGCGGCCAGCGCCCCGGCGTTCCTGATCGCCACCGGCGGCGTGCTGATCTTCTTCGTCCAGCTGCACTGGCTGCCGGTCTCCGGGCGTACCGGATACGGCCCGAGCACCGGACTGTCCGGCATGTACGTGCTCGACGGCCTGCTCACCGGCAATCTTCCGTACGCGATGGATGCTCTGCGGCATCTGATCCTGCCCGCCCTGGCCGCCAGCCTCGGCCCCGGCGTCGCCCTGGCCCGGGTCCTCGCCGACGGCCTCAGCACCAGCCTGCGGTCGGCGTACGCCCGGACCGCCCGTTCCCTCGGCGAGACCGAGTCGGCGGTGCTCCGGCGGCACGGGCTGCGCAACGCGGCCAGCCCGGCACTCAGCCTGCTCGGCGTCCAGGTCGGCATGATGCTGTCCAGCCTGGTGGTGGTCGAACAGATCTTCTCCTGGAACGGCCTCGGTCAGTTCCTGGTCCGCGCGATCGGCGGCGCTGACACCGCCACGGTCGCCACGATCAGCCTGCTGCTCGGCGCCTTCTACGTCGTGGTCAACGCACTCGTCGACATCGCGCTGGCGGTCGTCGATCCCCGCGTCCGTCTCTCCTAAGGGGTCTCTCCTCATGCCCGTGCAGGTCACCGATATCACCCCGAACGAGGAGCTGAAGCCGGTCGGCAACGTCGTCCTGGTGGTCGTCGACATCCAGGGCGGCGGCAACGCCAACCCGTTCATGCCCACCAAACCCGAGCAGACCTGGATGCCCGGCCGCGCCGAACGCAACGCCAAAGCCGTCGAGATGGTCACCGCGTTCCGGGCCGCCGAAGTCCCGGTCGTCTTCATCCAGGAGGTGCACAAGCCGTCACTCGTCGACATCGGCCGTGAACTGGACGGCAACGAGGGTCCGCACTGCATCGAGGGCGACCCGCGGACCGCACTGCACCCCGGGCTGGAGCCCCGCCCGGAGGAGTACCTGATCCAGAAGCGCCGCTACTCCGCGTTCTTCGGCACCGAACTCGACATCGTGCTGCGCGGATACAAGGCCGAGACGGTGATCCTGATCGGCGGGATGACCGACGTGTGCATCCACTACACCGCCCTCGACGCGCATCAGTACGACTACCACTTCCGTACGGTGTCCGACATGGTGGTCGGCTCCGGGCAGGAGCTGCACGACGCGGCCCTGCGGGCGATGAAGTACCTCCAGCGCGACGGGCTGGTCTCCAGCGCCGCCGTGCACGCCTGGCTCACGAGCCTCTGAAGGGACAGCGGTGAACATCGAAGGAAAGACCGCACTGCTCGTCGTCGACTTCCAGGGCGGGCCGCTGACCGGTGCCGACCCGGTCTACGCCAAGGACCAGCTCGGCAAGGCGATCACCATGGTCGACGCGTGCCGGGCCAAGGGCGTACCCGTCATCTGGGTTCAGGAAGTGCACAAGCCGCACCTGATCGACATCGGTCGCGAGCTGGACGGGTCCGAGGGGCCGCACTGCATCGAGGGGGAGCCGAGCACCTCATTGGCGCATGGGCTCACCCCGCTTCCCGAGGAGTTCCACATCCGCAAACGGCGGTACTCGTCGTTCTTCGGCACCGAACTCGACATCGTGCTGCGCGCCTACGACGTGGACAGCCTGATCATGATCGGCGGGTTCACGGACATCTGCATCCTGTACACCTCGGTCGACGCGCACCAGCGCGACCTGTTCATCAACGTGGTCACCGACGTGGTCAGCGGGTCGTCGCAGCAGGCCCACGACGACGCCCTCAAGATGGTGCACTACCTGCAGCACAAGTCGCTGGTGACCAGCGACGAGGTCGGTGCGTGGCTGACCACGGTGTGACCGGCCGCGTCGAGGCGGCACTGGCCGCCGCCGCCCGCCTGGACCCGGTGCTGCACTTCGCCGAGAGCCTCGACCCGGCGGGCGCCCGCGCGGCGGCCCGGCGGGTCGACCCGGACGCGCCGCTCGCCGGGGTGCCGTTCCTGATCAAATCCGGTACTCGGCCGGACGCCCCGATCGTGACCCGCCTGGTCGCAGCCGGTGCGGTTCCGATCGGGGTCTCGACCCGCAACCGGCCCGGCACCGACTCGCAGACGCACGGCTGGAACGGCCGGGACTTCACCCGCAACCCGTGGGATCTCTCCCGATCACCGGGCGGATCGTCGGCGGGCGCCGCCGCAGCGGTCGCGGCCGGCGTCGTGCCCCTGGCGACCGGCGGCGACAGTGGGGGATCGCTGCGGATCCCGGCGGCCTTCTGCGGCGTTGCGGGATTCAAGGGTACGGCCGGACGGGTCCCGCGCCGGGGTCGGACGCTCACCGGTCTGGCCGTCCCCGGCCTGATCGGCGCCGACCTGGACCTCGTGGTGGCGGCGACCTCGCTGGTCAGCGGCCCGGACCGGCACGACCCGGCAGCCCTGCCACGCTGGCCCGTCCCGGCGTCCGAGTGTGATCAGCCGTGGCGGGTGGCGTTCCTGACCAGTTTCGGTCGTGGGACGGCTGACCCGGCGACGGCGGCGGTGGTCCGGTCCCGACTGGGCGATCTCACGGTCGTCCAGGTGCCGCTGGAGCTGGCGCCGCCGGACGACGCGTGGGACACGATGGCGGCCCTCGACGCCGGGCGCGGCGCCACCGACGCGCAGGTCCGGCACGCGCTCGACCTGCGGCGACAGGCCGACCTGGCCCTGGCCGACGTGTTCGCCCAGGTCGACGCGATCGTCACACCGACGACGCTGGGCGTGGCGCACCCGTACGACGGCCCGGTGGCCGGCGACTTCGTCGGCGACCTGTGCTGGGACTTCAACATCACCGGGCATCCGGCGGTGAGCGTCCCGGCCGGGCTGGTCGACGGCCTGCCCGTCGGCCTGCAGGTGGTGGCCCCGCACGGCCGCGACGACGTGGCCGTCACCATCGCCCGCCGCGTGCGCGCGCCCTTGCCTCCCCCGCCGTTCCACGCGTGACTCGTCGTTCTGCGCCTGACTTGTCGCTCTGCGCGTGACTCGTCGTTCCGCGCGTGACTTGTCGTTCCGCGCCTGACTCGTAGTTCCGACGCCCGTGTTCCCGCCTCATGCGCTGGTCCACGGTTGACTTCGGGGTCCGCCGCGCGGGTCTCTGTTTCGTTCGCCGGTCCACGTCTGGCCTCGCGGTTCGCAGTGGGGCCGCTGTCTCCTCCGTTCACCGGTCCACATCCGCTGCGCCGCGCGCCTCTTCCCGGGGTCTCGCCGTACCGGTGTGGTCCAGCCGTTCGCCACGGTGTCGCCTCCGGTCAAGGTCAACGCGAGTCACGTGGCGTCCCGGCCACCCCGGCCGTCGTCCACGGCTCTCCCACGACGCTGGACAACCGTCATCGACGGCTGGTGGTAGCCCAGCCGTCGGTCACGGCTGCTTCCGCTTCGAAAACGGACCGTAGAGGACGGCTGAGGGCTGCTCAGCCGTGCTCCACGGCTGTTTTCGGCTTGTGGTTGAGCCGTGGGCGACGGCTGGGGGTTGGTCGGCCGTGCTCCACGGCTGTTATCGGTCTTCCGGACAGCCATGGAGGACGGCTCGGTCGGCTGAGCCGTCCTCCATGGCTGACTGGTAGGCGTTGTTCAGCCATCAGGGACGGCTCGGGGGTGCCAGCCGTCGGTTGTGGTCGGTTTCTGCTCGTGGTTGAGCCGCTGCCGACAGCGGGCGCCCTCGAGCCGTCGTCTACGGCTGACCAGGAGACGTGACTCGAGCGGTAGCGATGGCAGTACCGGGGCCGGCCGTCGTGTACGGCTTGATGCCACGCCGAGAAGAGGACCAGCCCTCACCCACGAAGGCGAGATAGGAGGGGCGCGGAACGCGAGATCGGAGGTTGATGCCGTTGTCTGTCGACGAGACGATCATGACGAGGGGCTCGTGCTGTCGGCTTCCCAACGGGTGACGCCGAGCCGTCCGGTGCTGCCCAGGTCGAACGGGTGGTCCGGTGTCACGGTCTGGAACGGGCGGCCCTCCTGCGGGGACACCGACACGGAGTCCACGTTCACCGGCCCGTGGGTGGTGTCGTCGTAGGTGTTGCGCCACGCCACCACGGCGCTGGCCGCCTGTCCCGGGGCGAGCACCACCTCGCGGTCCGGGAAGTCGAGCTGCTCCAGGCCGCTGGAGATCTCGGTGACGCCGGGCAGCACCGTCACGTCGAGCACGGCCCGGTCCGCGTCGAGGGGCCGCAGCACGGGATAGCCGCTGACCCGGTAGTCCCGCGCACCGCAGTTCGTCAGCGTCAGCCCGACCACCCGCAGCCCCATCGCCGCGTCGCCGTCGGTGAACCGCATCCGGACCCCGGACGGCGGGCAGGTCGGCAGCACGGTCGGGGAGACCAGCCCGGGGACCGGAGACACCGACGGCGGCCCGGGCCAGGTCTGCGGGGTCGTGCCGGGCGCCGCGCAGGCACCCAGCACCAGAACGACCGGCAGGACGGTCAGCAGTCGACGGATCATCGCCGGTCATCCTGCCAGCATCCTGCAACCGGAGAGCCGGCCATCCTGCAACCGGAAAAGAAAGTCAGGTCAGACCGCACGGGCCGTGATGTGCGACCACGTCTGGGTGAACCAGAGCTCCCCGTCGACCAGCAGCGGCCGCATCCCGGTCGGCTCTCCACCGTCCAGTTCGGCGCGCAGTTCCGCCTCGATGCCGGCGCCCACGTCCGCCGGGGTCCGGGACTGGTCGAGCCACACCCGCAGCGGCCGTTCCACCTCGAACACCTCGGAGGCCACCAGGGCCGCCCCGGCCACCACCATCGCCTGCTCGATCTCGGCGACGGTACGCATCGCGCCGTGCGACGGGTCGCGCAGACGTTCCATCCGGTCCGGGTCGCCGCGCAGTCCCGGTGTCCGCACCAGGTCGGCGACCACGAGCCGGCCGCCAGGACGGCACACCCGGACCATCTCGGCCAGCACCGTCTCCGGTTCGGTCACCTGATGCATCGAGAACCGGGTGACGACCAGCGAGAACGAGCCGCCGACGAAGGGCAGCCGGGCGGCGTCGCCCTCCTGGAAGACGACGTTGCGCAGGTGCGCGGCGTCGGCGCTCGCCTTGCCGGTGGCCAGCATCTCCGGTGTCAGGTCGAGGGCGGTGACGTGCCGGGCCCGGCCGGCGAGGGCCCGGGCGACCATCCCGGTGCCGCAGGCGACGTCCAGGCACACATCGTCGGCGGTGGGTGCGGCGAAGTCGACGAGCCGGTCGAGGTGCCGGGTGAAGGCATCGTTGAGGCGGCTGTCCTCGAAGGTTCCGGCCTGCCGGGCGAACTCCCGCCGGATGAGATCACGGTGCGACATCGACAAATCCTTCCCGAAAACGGCGGACTCCGCCGTTCTGTCACCGTTTCGAGGAACGAGAACCAGGATCCACAGAACAGGCCTCGAGGAGCAACTCGAGGGGGTGCCGGGCCACCCGTTCGGTGCCGTGCCGGATCTGCTGCCGGCAGGAGAAGCCGGTGGCCGCCACGATCGTGGATGCGGGCTCGTTCCGGACGGCCGGCAGGAGGCGGCTCTCGGCGATGGTCATCGACAGGTCGTAGTGCTCCGACTCGTACCCGAAGGATCCGGCCATGCCGCAACATCCGGCGTCGACCTCGACCACCTCCGCGCCGGGGATCCGGCGCAGCAGTGCCAGGGTCGCGGCGGTGCCCACCTCGGCCTTCTGGTGGCAGTGTCCGTGGTAGAGGATGCGCCGCCCGGCGAACCGGCCGGTGAGCGGGAGGTCGGCGTCGAGCAGGATCTCCTCGATCTGCCGGACCCGGCCGGCGACACCGGGCACGCGGGGGTCGTCGGGGAGCAGCTGCCGGTGTTCGTCACGCAGGGTGAGAACGCAGGACGGTTCGCATCCGACGATCGGCGACGACGATCCGGCCAGCCGGGTGACGAGCGCCGCGGCCCGGCGCCGGGCGTCGTCGAGCAGGCCCTTGGAGTAGCTCGCGCGCCCGCAGCAGCCGCCGCTCTCCAGCCGCACCCGCCAGCCCGCCGCGGTGAGGAGGGTGACGGCGGCCTGTCCGGCGGACGGTTCGGTCCAGGTGGTGAACGAGTCGGCGAGCAGGATGATCTCCGGGCCGGGTGGCCGGTGAACGTGACGGAACCAGCGGATCAGGTCGGTGCGGGCGAACCGCGGCAACGGCCGGGCCGCGGTGATGCCCAGCCGGCGGTCGAGGAGCCGGCGCAGCGGGGCCGACCGGGTGAGGAGGTTGGCGAGCGGGGCGGTGGCCGCGCCGAGGCGGTTCACCGTGCGGATGGCACCGAACAGGCGCGACCGGAGCGGGACGCCGTGGGTGTCGTGCCGGGCGGCCAGGGTCTCGGCCTTCAGGGCGGCCATGTCGACGCCGAGCGGGCATTCGCTCTTGCAGGCCTTGCACATCAGGCACAGGTCGAGGATCCCGTGCAGGCGGTCGTCGCTCAGCCCGGCCCGGGGGTCGGCTTCGGAGAGGGCTTTGACCAGGGCGTTCGCCCGGCCGCGGGTGGAGTGTTCCTCGTCGCGGGTGGCCATGTAGGACGGGCACATCACGCCGGTGGCGTCCTTGCGGCACAGCCCGATGTTCATGCACCGGTCCGCCGTGTCCCGCATGCCGCCGACGACCGTGAAGTCCAGGCGGGTGCGTATCGGTGGTGCGGGTGGGAGGGCCGCGTCGCGGAGGTGGTCGGTCATCGGCGGTGCGTCCACGATCTTTCCGGGATTCATCAAGCCGTGCGGATCGAAGATCTCCTTCACGGTACGCAGCGCGGCATAGAGTTCGTCGCCGAAGATCTCCCGGTTGAACTCGCTGCGTGCCAGACCGTCGCCGTGTTCGCTGGAGTTGACGCCGCCGTACGCGACGACCAGGTCCTTGATCTCCTCGGCCACCGCCCGCATCGCCCGGCGGTGCTCGGGGCGGCGGACGTCCACGAACGGGCGGATGTGCAGGCAGCCCACCGAGCAGTGGCCGTAGAAACCGGCGTGCAGCCCGTGCCGGTCCAGCACCTTCTGGAAGTCCCGGGTGTAGTCGGCCAGGCGGGCCGGGTCGACGGCGGTGTCCTCGACGAAGGCCAGCGGGCGCAGCGTTCCGGTGCTCGCCGCCATCAGCAGGCCCAGGCTCGCCGCCCGGACCTTGAGCAGGCCGGCCTGCTGGGCCGGGGTCTCGGCGCGCACGGTGTGATATCCGTGTCCGTGGCGCTGCCACCGTGCGGTCAGCCGGTCCAGCCGTCCGCGCAGCTCACGCTCGTCGTCGCCGGCGAACGAGACGAACAGCAGGGCCGCCGGGTCGCCGGCCAGGAGCTGTCCCAGGCCGGCGTACTCGATCTTCCGGCGGGACAGGTCGAGGATGGTGCGGTCCATCATCTCCACCGCGGACGGTTCGCCGGCGAGGGCGTCGCCGGTGGCCTCGACGGCGCCGATCACCGACGTGAAGTGCCCGACGGCGATCATCGTGTGCCGGGGCCGGGGGACCAGGTCGACGAGGGCCTCGGTGACGGTGACCAGGGTGCCCTCCGAGCCGACGACGAACCGGGCCAGGTCGAACCCCGGGCCGGCGGCCAGCCGGTCCAGGGGGTATCCGCAGGCCCGTCGCCAGTACGGCGGGAAACCGGCGAGCACTTCCGGGGTGAGCAGACCGGGGAGTCGCCGGTAGATCTCGCTCTCCACGGTCCCGGACCGGGGCGCGTCGCGGCGGTCTGATCCGAAACGGGCGTGGGTGCCGTCGGAGAGGACCACCGCGAGTTCCCGGACGTGGTCGATGGTCATCCCGTGCCGGACCGAACCGCTGCCCGCGGAGTTGTTGCCGATCATGCCGCCGAGGGTGGCGCGGTTGCTGGTCGAGGTGTCCGGCCCGAACATCAGGCCGTGCGCGGCGGCGGCCCGGTTCAGCTGGTCCTGCACGACGCCGGGCTGCACCCGGGCGGTCCGCGCCTCCGGGTCTATCGCGACGATCTCGTGCAGGTGCCGGGACAGGTCCAGGACCAGGCCCGATCCGACGGTCTGGCCGGCCAGGCTGGTGCCGGCGCCGCGCGCGACGATCGGCACGCCGTGCCGTCCGGCGATCGTGACCGCGGCGGCGACGTCGTCGGCGTCCCGGGGGAAGGCCACGCCGCGGGGTTCGATCGCGTACATGCTGGCGTCCCGCGAGTAGAGGTGCCGGGTGTACGCGTCAAACCCGGTCCGGCCGCCGAGCGCCCCGGTCAGCTCGTGCTCGAAATCGGTCACGGGCGTTGCAGCCTTTCCAGGGCGGCGGTGATCCCGGACGGGTCGGCCGGGACGCCGGCGGCGATCAGGCCCATCTGCACGCCGGACAGGGTCCCGGCCAGCATCAGGTCGTTGAAGTCGCCGAGATGGCCGATGCGGAACACCCGGCCGGCCAGCCTGCCGAGTCCCCCGCCGAGCGACATGTTCCAGCGTTCCAGCACGGTGGCCCGGATCTTGTCGGCGTCGTGGCCGTCGGGCACCACGACGGCGGTCAGCGATCCGGAGAACTCCCGCTCGTCGCGGCACAGCACCTCGAGACCCCAGCGTCGTACGGCCAGCCGCGTCGCCTCGGCATGCCGCTGGTGCCGGGCCCACACGGCCGGCAGCCCCTCCTCGGTGAGCATGGCGAGCGCCTCCCGCAGCCCGTACAGCAGATGGGTGGCCGGGGTGTACGGGAACAGGCCGTTGCGGTTCGCCTCGATGATCGGCTGCCAGTCCCAGAACGACCGGGCCAGCCGGGCGGTCCGCGACGCGTCCCGGGCTTTGGCGCTGATCGCGTTGAAGCTCAGCCCGGGTGGCAGCATCAGGCCCTTCTGCGAGCCGGCGACGGTGACGTCGACACCCCAGTCGTCGTGCCGGTACTCGATCGAGGCCAGCGACGAGACGGTGTCGACCATCAGCAGCGCCGGATGCCCGGCGGCGTCGATCGCGGCGCGGATCTCCGGGATCCGGCTGGTCACGCCGGTGGACGTCTCGTTGTGGACGACGAGCACCGCTTTGACGGTGTGCCCGGGGTCGGCGGCGAGACGGTCGGTGACCTGCGCCGGGTCCACGCCGTGCCGCCAGTCGCCGGGGACGACGTCGGCCTCGAGTCCGAGACGGATCGCCATCTCCCGCCACAGGCCGGCGAAGTGCCCGGTCTCGAAGCAGAGCACCCGGTCGCCGGGGGAGAGGGTGTTGACCAGGGCGGCCTCCCACGCGCCGGTGCCGGAGGCGGGGTAGACGACGATCGGTTCGGTGGTGCCGAAGACCGGCCGCAGGCCTTCCAGGATCTCCGCGGTGAGCTGGGCGAATCGTGGTCCGCGGTGGTCGATGGTGGGCGCGGCCATGGCGCGCAGCACCCGGTCGGGGGTGTTCGTGGGTCCCGGTATCTGCAGGAAATGACGACCGGCAGCACTCATGGAGCCAGCGTAAACGATATTGAAGTTGATCAATTGTCAAGTATTGACCACACTCTGTGGCGAAGACCATAGTTGGTCCGGCTGAAGACCCCATTCCGGAGGCTTCGATGTCGGTAGAAATCGTCTCGATCGTCGTCCTCGCCGTCATCTTCCTGATCGCCACGGTGCGCCCGGTCAACCTGGGTGCGCTGGCCATCGTCGCCGCGTTCGTCCTCGGCGTCACCGCCCTGCCGGGGGCGGATCCGGACGAGAGGACCGACGCCGTCCTGGACGGCTTCCCCGGCGAACTGTTCGTCATCCTCGTCGGAGTCACGTACCTGTTCGCCATCGCGACCGCCAACGGCACCGTCGACTGGCTGGTCCAGGCCGCGATCCGCGCGGTCCGCGGCCGGGTCGGCCTGATTCCGTGGATCATGTTCCTGGTCACCGCGGCCCTGACCGCCATGGGTGCGGTCGTGCCGGCCTCGGTGGCGATCATCGCCCCGATCGGGATGGGCTTCGCCGTCCGCTACCGGATCAACCCGCTGATGATGGGCCTGCTGATCATCAACGGGGCCAGTGCCGGTGGATTCTCGCCGATCAGCATCTTCGGCGGCATCACCAACGGCGTGGTGGAGAAGGCCGGCCTGCCCGGTGACCCGATGCTGCTGTTCGCCGCCTCGTTCGTGGTCAACCTGGCGATCAGCGTGGTGGCCTACTTCGTCTGGGGCGGCCGCGAACTGCTGGGACGCCGAGATGACGGTGCTGCGGAACGTACCCCCGAAGAGGAGGAGGGCGCCGAGCCGGAGGAGACGGGCGCCGAGCCGGAGGAGGCGGCCGGCCTGGACCGTAACCGGATCCTGACCCTGGTCGGCCTGGTGGCGCTGGCGGTGACCGCGCTCTTCTTCGACCTCAACGTGGGACTCGTGGCGATCACCGTGGCGGTGGTCCTGGCCCTGCTGGCGCCGGAGGCGGCCAAGGGTGCGGTCGGTCATGTGGCGTGGCCGACCGTGCTCCTGGTGTGCGGCATCGTGCTCTACGTCGGGGTGATGCAGACCCTCGGCACGATCGACTGGCTCGGCGAGGAGGTGGCCACCGTCGGCGCGCCCCTGGTCGCGGCGCTGGTCATCTGTTTCATCGGGGCGTCGGTGTCGGCGTTCGCGTCGACCACCGGGATCCTGGGCGCGCTGATCCCGCTGGCGGTGCCCTTCCTGACCGGGACGAACGCGGTCGGGGCGGTCGGGCTGATCACCGCGCTGGCGCTGTCGTCGTCGATCGTCGACTCGAGTCCGTTCTCGACCAGCGGCGCGCTGACCGTCGCGAACACCCCGGAGGACCGCCGCGAGTACGTCTACCGGGGCCTGATGCGCTGGGGGTTCGGCATGGTGGTGATCATCCCGATCGTCACCTGGCTGATCCTCGTGGTTCCCGGCCGGCTGTGATCAGAGCGGCGGCGGCCGTCGTGGCGCGGTCGGCGAGGCTGTCGACCGTGCCGTCGCCGTGAACGTAGAAGCCCTCGGCGAGCAGCGACGTGTAACCGTGCGCGACGGCCAGGACCGACTCCATCAGGGCGACCGCCTGCTGACGGGTCTCGACGCCGGTGTCCAGGGCGAGCTCCATCAGGGTCGCCATCAGGGCGCGGGTGTGCTCCCGGCGCTCCTCGTCGGGAAGGTCGCGCAGTTCGGCGGCGTAGATGACCGGGATGCCGGCACCGGTCCGGACCACGTAGCGGACGTACGTTCCGGCCGCGTCGGCGAGGTCGCCGGTGATCGCCGCGTTCAGCTCCCGGGCGGCGACGGCCGAGACCGCGCCGAGCAGGTGCGCCCGGTCGGGAAAATGGCGGTAGGGGGCGGCTGAGCTGACGCCCAGGCGCCGGGCCGCCGCGGCGACCGAGAAGCGTTGCAGGCCGCTCTCGGCCAGAAGCTCGAAACTGGCTGCGATCAACGCCGAACGTAGATCACCATGGTGGTAGCCCATTTCCGGCTCCTTGCTTGCCGATCGGTAAGAGGGCTCTTACATTAGCAAGTGATAGCCCACTTACATTGCGGCGCTTAACGGAGGCACAGTGAGCATCCGGCTCGGGTACCAGATTCCGAACTACACCTACCCCGGCGTCCCGGTCGAGCAGACCTTCGACACGGTCGCCGCGCAGGCCCGCGAGGCCGAGGCGTCCGGCTTCGACACGGTCCTGGTGATGGACCACTTCTACCAGCTGCCCGGGATCGGGGCGCCGGAGAACGCCATGCTGGAGTCGTACACGACCCTCGGCGCCCTGGCCTCGCTGACCTCGACGATCCAGCTGTCGACGCTGGTCACCGGCAACACGTACCGCAACCCGGCGCTGCTGGCCAAGACGGTCACCACGCTCGACGTGGTCTCGCACGGCCGGGCCGTCCTCGGCATCGGCGCCGGCTGGTTCGAACGCGAACACCACGACCTGGGCTTCGAGTTCGGCACGTTCGGCCAGCGCTTCGAACGCCTCGAGGAGGCGCTCACCATCATCACCCCGATGCTCAAGGGTGAGGCGTCGGCCTTCGAGGGCAAGTGGTACACCACCCGCGGAGCCATGAACAACCCGCGGGTACGCCCCACCATCCCGATCATGCTGGGCGGCAGCGGCGAGCAGAAGACGTTCCGGCTGGCGGCCCGCTTCGCCGACCACATGAACATCATCTGCGACCTGGACGACCTGGCCCGCAAGGTGGGCGTGCTGCGCCAGCGCTGCGAGGAGATCGGCCGCGACCCGTCGACCCTGGCCACCAGTTTCCTGATCATGGGCATGGTGGGCGAGGACGAGAAGGAGGCCAGGGAACTCGCCGGGACCATCCCCGAGGATCGGCGCAACCGGGCCTTCGCCGGCACCCCCGAGCAGGTCGCCGAGATGGTCCAGGAACGGGTGCTGGGCGCCGGCATCGACGGCATCACCATCAACCTGGTCCGTAACGGTCACCGCCCCGGCATGGTGAGTGCGGTCGGCACGGCCCTGAAGAAGCTCGTCTGATCCCGATGTGACGCGGATGCCCACCGCTGACGAGGCGGCGGGCATCCGGCGTTCCACCGACCGTCCGGCTCGACCGTCAGCGCGGCCGGGGAAGGGCGCGGGCCCGGGAGCGGCGCGCGGGAGTGGCCGGATCGGCGACCGTACCGGCGGTCTGGGCGCGGGTCTCGATCTGGCCGTTGCCCGTGGCCAGACGTTCGGCGATGGCCCGGAGGGTCTTCTCACCCGGGGGTACGCCGATGGCGAAGTGCGAGGCCTTGGCCGGTAACAGATCGCCGCCCCAGACGACCGTTCCCGCGCAGTCCAGCAGGATGTCGCGGACGATCGCCTCGTGGTGCGGCCAGAGGGTCTCGCTGCCGGCCAGCGGGTACGCGGTCGGATGCAGGGCCAGCGCGGTGCCGGAGAGGTGGTTCGACTCGAAATCGGCACCGGCCGTGACGGTGGTGAGGTGGCCGATCACGCCGCCGCCCTCCCCGGAGTCGAGCGGGGCGATCTCGTAGTGCCAGCGGCGGGCGACGTGCAGCAGGACCGCGGCGACGTCCCCGGTGCGGATCGCTACCGAGGCCGCCGAACCGGCGATCCGGTGCGTGCTGACGGCACGCGGATCGATGCGCCAGCCGTTGGCTGACTTCGTCGGAGCCGCCGCGGCGGCGGGTGAGACCGCGCCGAGGGTGGCGAGGCCGGCACCGGCGGCGGTGCCGAGCAGGATGCGTCGGGTGACCATGATGTTTCCCCCTACTCCGCGACCAGGCGGGAGACGCCGGGATCGCCGTTGTCGCGCCACACGTCGTGGTCCAGTCCCCAGCCGGCCTGGAAGTCGTACTCGCGGATCTGGTTGAACGACCAGTTCTCCGGCAGCGGGAAACCGAGGTTGCCGGAGTAGCCCCAGGACATCCCGGAGACCAGGGACCACTTCGCCCCGACCTCGCGAGTGATCCGGATGCACACGTTGCGGGACCCGTAGACGCCGAACGTGTACCGGCCGCCGCGGTCCGCGAACGCCTGCCGGACACCCTCGAAGTACGGCTTGATGCCGCTGTCGATGTCGACGTCCAGGGCGTCGTAGTCGACCGCGTAGTAGACGCAGGTCCCGGCCGGGATGCGGTGCTCGACGGCCTTGTCGTGGCCCTTCAGGCCCTGGGCGTACCCCTTGTCGTAGGTGAAGTTCGCCAGGACCGTGCCGTTGTACTGGAAGATCGGGAAGAAGCGCATCCCGGCCGCCAGGATGGTCGCCGGTTCGCCGGTTTTGAGGGCCTTCCCCAGGTAGTACGGGTCGTCGGCGGGCAGGTGCTCGTCGAGGTACCGGCCGACGATCCGGTAGCCCTTGGCCAGCAGCGCCTGCGCCCGTGCTGTGGTGATCTCGGTGATGCCGTCACAGCCGCTCGCCGGGCGCTCGGTGTCACCGGACGAGACCAGCAGCTGCGCCCAGGTGGCGTAATCGTTGCGCATCGTGGTGGGCAGCTGCGAGAACTTCTGGAAGGCGAGCAGCCAGTCGAGGTGGCTCTGGGTCTCCGCGTCGAACCGCAGATCCTCCGGGTCGTACGCCTTGAAGGGGTCCGGCACCGGCGAGTTGAACAGGCACGCCGCGCGGAACAGGTAGCGCAGGTCACCGGTGAGCGCCTGGGAACCCTTGCCCTTGAGCGCGGTCTGGGTGGCCGGGCCGAAGTAGCCGTTGATGCCGGCCGGCGAGAGGCCGAGTTCGTACTGGACGGCCATCATGAAGCCGGACTGCACGTCCCGGGAGTAGATGCCGTCGCAGGGGACCAGGCTCATCGCCGGGATGCCGACCTGGGCGACGTAGCGCGCGTTGAGCCGTTGCTGGATGCCGCGGATGGCGCTGCTGCCGCCCGGCACCTGCTTGAACTGGTCCATCCGCATCAGCGACCGGGCGACGTGCGGCCACATCGCCCGGTTCGATATCGACAGGCCGGCGTCGGTGTAGAGCTTCAGCAGGGCGTCGTCCGACTCGGCGTTCCACAGGCCGATGTCGCGGGAGGTCCAGTACCCCTTGGCCCACAGCGCCGCGTTGACCAGTCCCTGGATCCGGGGGTTGGTCTCCTCCCGGGGCAGCTTGTTGCGGTTCGCGACGGCGGCGAACGTGCCGGGCCCGAAGTTCTGCACGGTGGGGGAGATGCCGAGTTCGTGCTGCAGGCCCTGAGTCAGCGACAGCACGGTCGGCCATCCGGTGTATCCGGACTCCACCACCTCGATGTAGCCCGGAGCGACACCCTTGTAGGTCCTGTTGACCCATTTCTGGGCCTCGTAGACGTACCGGTCGCCGGGACCGCGCCAGGAGGAGTTCGGATCGATCGTCGAACCCGGGCGGGCGTACATGCTCAGGGCGCCGGGGCACTCGGTGGCGTACTCGTGCGAATGCGGAAGGATCATGCTGCCCGCCGGGGCGGGCGCTGCGTTGCGCAGGTGATCGATCAGGTCGCGGTAGGACCGCAGCATGGCGACGGTCGGGTCGTCCGACGAGCGCAGCAGACCACAGATCGAGTAGAAGCCCTCGTTCCGGCCGATCTCGCCGACCTTGCCGGCGTGGTTGGCCTCCCCGCGGATGTAGCCGCGCCCTTCGTAGACGTTGCCGTGCGGGCAGATCAGGAAGTTGTAGGCGATGTCGAGATCGAACTTCTCCTCGTCCTGCCAGTGGTCCTCGTAGACCGAGGCGATGTCGGCGAGGCAGTCCTCCTCCGTGTCGTATCCACCCTTGACGATCGGCAGGTCGCCGCCGCGGTGATGGATGAACACCCCGCCGAGGGACGGGTTCCAGCTGCGGTTGGTGTTCCAGCTGGGCGGGGCAGCGGCATGACCCGGTGACCGTTCCCGTCCTGCGGCGTAGGGCGCCCAGGTGCTTCTGGGCAGGATGGTCACGGCCATGCTTCGGTTCCCCCGTTTTCCGTCGGTACGGAAAGGCTCTTCCGCCGGTACGGAAAGGCTAGGGAGAACCGTCGATGGATGGCGGGATCCCGAATGAATCCGAACGCGGGTCCCCAGCGTCCAGGGCGTCGAGCAGGGCGCGGACCTCGGTGGCCTCAGGGAGGCCGGCGTACAGGGCCAGGGCGTGGCGCAGGTGCCGGGCGGCGGCGAGCTGGTCGCCGAGGTGCTGGTGGGCGCGGCCCAGACCGGTGTGGGCGCGGGCCTGCTGTTCCCGGATGCCGATCTCGCCGGCGATCTCCTCGGCCTCGGTGTGGTGGTCGAGCGCGGTCGCGTGCCGGCCGGCGGCCTGGGCGGCCTCGCCCAGGCCGTTGAGGGCCCAGACGGTCAGCTGCCGTTCGCCGCTCTCCCGGAACATGTCCAGGGCCTGCCGGTGGTAGGCGGTGGCCCGGCCGGGGTGGCCGCGTCGGGTCTCCACCGTGCCGAGACCGTCCAGGGCGTCGGCCTCGCCGAGGCGGTTGCCGATGTCGCGGAACACGGCGATGGCCTGCTCGAAATAGGCGACGGCCCGGTCGTGCCGGCCGGCCTTGACGTCGACGTGACCGAGACTGACCAGGGCGGCACCCTCGCCGACCCGGAGGCCGACCCGGGCGAACAGGGCCATCGCCTCGTGGTAGCTCTCCCGGGCCGGTTCGTGGCGGCCCAGCAGCCGGTGCAGGTCGCCCAGGTAACCGAGGGCGCGGGCCTGGCCCCTCAGGTCGTCGGCCCGGCGGGCCAGCTCCAGGGCGTGGCGGTGGTGGGGTTCGCCGGCGGTGAAGTCACCGGACCGTTCCATGATCGAACCCAGCAGGTTCAGCGAGCGGCACTCGCCGCCGGTG
Organism: Actinoplanes sp. NBRC 101535; assembly: GCF_030269225.1. Taxonomy (NCBI): domain Bacteria; kingdom Bacillati; phylum Actinomycetota; class Actinomycetes; order Micromonosporales; family Micromonosporaceae; genus Actinoplanes; species Actinoplanes sp. NBRC 101535. The sequence continues at coordinate 66,430 of NZ_BSSY01000011.1, forward strand.
TCGCCGGCCTGCCGGAACAGTTCGCACGCCTGGCGCAGGTGGGCGGCCGCGTCGGCGTAGCGGCCGAGACGCTGGGCGGCCTCGGCGAGGTCGGCCAGCGCATGCCCCTGGCCGGCGAGGTCACCCTGGTTGCGGGCGGCGCGGTACGCGTGCTCGTGCAGCGTCACCGCGTCGCCGTTGTGGGCGCCGTTGAGGAACTGGTAGAGGGCCCGGGACATCCGCAGGGTGTGCTCCGGCCAGCCGTGGTCGGCGGTGTACGCGGCCACCGCGAGCAGGTTGGCCCGTTCCGCGTCCAGCCAGTTCAGCGCGGACTTGGGGTCGTCCATGGCGGGCACCTCGCCGGCGTGCGGAACCGGGCCGGCATCGGTCGGGAACAGTAGCTCCGCGGCGGTCATCAGGGCGGCGAGGTAGTGGTCGAACAGGCGGGTCAGGGCGGCCCGGCGGTCGGCGGGGCGGTCCTCGTCACGGGACCTTGCGGCGGCGTACGCGCGGAGCAGGTCGTGGAACGTGAACCGGTCGACGGAATCCTCCAGCACCAGATGATCGGTGCTCAGCCGGCGCAGGGCGGTGCGGGTCGCGGCCACGTCCAGGCCGGCCAGCGCGGCGGCGGTATGCGCCCCCAGCTCCTGGCCCGGGTGCAGCGACAGTAGCCGCAGGAGCCGCTGCAGATCCGGGGCGAGGTCCCGGTACGACAGGTCGAGGGCGAGCGCGACGCCGCTGTCCAGGTGACCGGTGCGATGGTGCTCGTCGAGGCGGTCGGCGTGGTCGGTGAGAGTCCAGGCGGGACGCGTACGCAGATGGCCGGAGACCAGGCCCAGCGCTAGCGGGAGGCGACCGCAGCGCTCGGCGATCCGCCCGGCCGCGTCCGGATCGTCACCGGGGGCGGCGTCCGGTGCGGAGCGGGTCAGGAAGTCCCGGGCCTCGGCCGGGGTGAACGCGCCGACGGTGACCCGGCCGCCGGGCAGACCGGTGAGCCGCCGCCGGCTGGTGATCAGAACCGTGCAGCCCGGCCGGTCGGGCAGCAGCGGGCGGACCTGGCCGGTGTCGGCCGCGTTGTCCAGGACGATCAGCGCGCGTACGCCGTCGAGGAGCCGGCGGAAGGCGGCGGTGCGGTCGTGCAGCGCGGCCGGGATCCGCGGTCCAGGCATGCCGAGTACGCGCAGGAAGCCGTCCAGCACCGCGGCCGGGTCGGCGGGCGGCTGGGCCGGATCGGGGTGGAAGCCGCGCAGGTTGACGACGAGCACCCGGTCGAAGCGACGTTCGTGGTGCAGCAGGTGGGCGGCGTGCAGGGCCAGCTGAGTCTTGCCGACGCCGGCCATCCCCTCGACGGCCGCCGTGCCGCCGTCCAGCACCTCGCGCAGCCGGTCCAGTTCGGCGTCGCGGCCGGTGAACTCGGCCAGGTCCGGGGGCAGCGAGTCTTGGACGCGGACCAGCCCGGCGGCCCGGGCCCGCCCGTCGGCGGCCTGCAGCGCGAGCCGCCACCGCTCCGCGTAGCCGGGGTCGGGGTTCAGTGCCTGGACCACCGACATCACCAGATCGGTGTTGAGGCGGCGCCGGCCGGGGCGGAAGACGTCCACCACGGTGGTCTTGCCGGCCAGTTCGCCGGCCGGGCGGCCGGCTCCGGTCCAGGCGGCGTTGACCCGTTCGGTGATCGTCACGTAGGAGGGGTTGCCCGCCCACATCTTCAACAGCCGCAGCCGTTCGACCAGCTCGTCGAGGCTGCCGGCCGTCTCCGGGTCGGGCAGGCTGCGCATCGGCTCAGCCTAGATCATGGGCGCGCGCATCTATTCACATTGTTAACTGTGGCTCCCCGGTCGCCACCTAGGGAAGTCCCCAGGGGGTCACCCGTTCGTATCGGGTTCGCGACGGTAGACAAGTCTGGCATTGAGGATAGGCAATAGATTGCCCTACTGTCGCTGACATGCGATCGGGGGGATCCGCATTGTACGGCCGGGAGGCCGAATGCGCGCGGATTCAAAGGATCATTGCGCTCCTGGGTGCAAGATCGAGTGCGAGTCTTCTCATGACCGGTGGTCCCGGCATAGGGAAGACCGCCCTGCTGCGCTACGCCCGGCACGAGGCCACCGGGGTGCGGGTCCTCTCCGCCCGGGGCGTCCGCGCCGAGGCCTCGATGCCCTTCTCCGGCCTGCACGAGCTGCTCCAACCCACCCTCGACCTGCTCCCCGGGATCCCGGCCCGGCAGGCCGGGGCGCTCGCGGCCGGCCTCGCGCTCTCCCCGGCCGCCGGCGTCGACCCGCTCGCCGTCGGCGCCGGCACGCTGAGCCTGCTGACCGCGGCCGGCGCCGGGCAACCGGTCCTGGTCATCGTCGACGACCTGGACCTGCTCGACCCCACCTCGCGGGAGGCGATGCTGTTCGCCGCCCGCCGGGCCGGCGACGGCGTCGGCATGCTGCTGAGCAGCGCGACCACCCCGGACGACGGATCCCTGCCGGCCCACCCGCTGACCCCGCTCGACCCGGCCGCCGGCCTGGAACTGCTGCGCGCCGCCGGGAGCCGCCGGATCGCCCCGGCGGTCGCCGCCCGGCTGGTCGCGGCCACCGGCGGCACCCCACTGGCGCTGCTGGAGGCCGGCGAGGTGCTCACCGCCGACCAGCTCGCCGGACTGGAACCGCTGCCCGACCCGCTGCCGGCCGGCCCGCAGGTGATCCGGGCCTTCGCGCCCCGGCTGGCCGGCCTGACCGCCGACCGGCGGCTGGCACTGCTGGTCGCCGCGGCGGCCGGGCAGTGCGGCCTGTCGCAGGTGCTGGCCGCGCTGCGGATCCTCGGCGTGCCCCCGGAGGCGCTCACCGACGCGGCGAGCGAGGAGTTCGTGGCCGCGGCCGGCGACGGGGTGACGTTCCGGCATCCACTGGTGCGTGCGGTGGCGTACCAGACCGCCCCGGTCGCCCAGCGCCGCGCGGTGCACCGGGCCCTGGCCGAGGTGGCCCCGGCCGCACTGCGGCCCTGGCACCTGAGCGCGGCCAGCCTGGCCCCGGACGAGGCGGCCGGTGACGAACTGGAGCTGAGCGCCGCCGGCCGGGACCCGCTCGGCGCCGGCGAGGCGGCCCGCCTGATGGAACGCGCCGCCGACCTGAGCGGCACCGGCGGCACCCAGGCCCGGCGCTGCGTGGCCGCCGCCGAGCTGTGGCAGCTGGCCGGGGCCTCCGGCCGCTCCCTCGGACTTCTCGACCGGGCCGACCGGCTCACCGGCGACCTGCACGTCCGGGCCCAGGCCCAGGTGGTGCTCGGGCAGGCCGAGTGCCGGCGCGGACGACCGGCGCAGGCCCGCCGCCTGCTGGCCCGGGAAGCCGCCCGGGTGTACGCGACCGACCCGGCCGGCGCGGCGGCACTGCTGCTCGCCGCGGCCGAGGCAGGCTGCCTGGCGGACGACCCGCGGGCCGCCCTGGCCGCGGTGCACCGGGCCCGGGTGCTGGCCCTGCGGACCCCGGCGCCGCTGCCCGCCGTACTGATCGCGGGACACGCGTCGGTGCTGGCCCGGTGCGGTGACCTGACCGCGGCACGGGCGCTGCTGGACGGCTGCCGGGACGAGATGGAACCGCTGCTGCTCGACGACCGGCTGCCCACCGGCTGGCGGTGCACGGTGCGGGTGGCGTACCCCGCGCTGCTCGCCCGGTTGGGGCAGTTCGACACCGCGGGACGCCTGCTCGAGGAGGCCATCGCCCAGTCCCGCCGCCGGGGCGCGACCGCCCTGCTGCCGGCGCTACTGGTGGAACGCGCCCAGGTCAGCGTGCGCACCGGCGACTGGGAGAACGCCCGTGGCGCCGCGGGTCAGGCGGCCGAGTTCGCGGAGCGAACCGAACAGAACGCGGACCTGGCCGGTGCCCTGATCTGCCTGGCCCGGCTGGCGGCGGCGGGCGGGCGGCGGCCGGAGTGCACCGGCCTGCTGGAACGTGCCCGCGAGCTGATCCGGCCGGGGCGGTGTGCGGGCCTGGAACCGGCGATGGCCGCGGTAGAGGGGTTGCTGGAGTTGGGCGCGGGTGATTACGAGACCGCCTACCTGCGGCTGGAGGGGCTGGCGGCGAAGGTCGAGGCGGGTCTCCCGGCCGATCATGGTGGGGCGCCGTGGGCGGCCGACTTCGCCGAGGCCGCGGTACGCCTGGGGCGCCCGGACCGGGCGGCGCGGCTGTTGCTGGAGGTGGGGCGGCACGCCTCGGGATCCTCCGTGCTGCCGCCGGTGCTGGCCCGAGGGTCCGCCCTGCTCGCCGGGGACCGGGCCGAGCCGATCTTCCGGAGTGCGTTGCGGGGGACGCCCGACGAGCCGTTCGAGCGGGCACGGACGGCGCTCTGCTTCGCCGAATGGCTGCGTGACCAGGGGCGATTCGCCGAGGCCCAGGGACATGCCGAGGTGGCGGCGGAGGTCTTCGCGGGGCTGGGGGCCGAACCCTGGACGCGGCGGGCGCGGGCTCTGTTCCCTGGTCCGGCCGCGCTCCCCGGCTCGCCCCCGCTCCCGGCCCTGCCTTCGGTCCCGCCGTCGGCCGCCGCGGTGCCGAGTCCTACTGCGGTGCTCACCGAGCAGGAGCGGAGGGTGGCCGAGCAGGTCGCACGGGGCGCCACCAACCGGGAGGTGGCCGCGGCGCTCTTCATCAGCCCGAAGACCATCGAGTTCCACCTGCGCGGGGTGTACCGCAAGCTCGGCCTGCGGTCCCGAGTGGAACTGGCCCGGCTGATGGGCCGGGCCGAGGCGGGTCCCCAGGGTGCCACGGACGGGCGGGACTAGGGGTTTCATCGGCGCGGCCGGGACCGCCGCGAGCCTACGGTCGTCTGCGTTCGGCAGCCGTCCGGGGAGGTTTCGGTGGGGGACTACAGCGTCATCGGCGACGTCTCGGAGATCATCGAGAGCGCGCTCAACCGTGCTCTCGTCGACCTCCAGCCCGCCGGCGCGGTGGCCGAGCTCAACGACCTCTCCGAGACGATCCCGCCGGACCGGCCCCGGCTGACCGTCTTCCTCTACGAGATCGCCGAGGACCCGTCGTCGCGCAACCGGCCACCGGTCCGCTCCGACCCGTCACAGGGCGCGCCGACCGTCCGCAAACCGCCGATGGCCCTGATCCTGCGCTACCTGATCACCGCGTGGGGCGGTGACCCGGTCACCCAGCACCGGATGCTCGGCAAGGCGCTGGAGACGTTCTACGACAACGCGATCCTCAGCGGCTCCCAGCTGTCCGGCAGCCTGGCCGCGACCACCGACGCGCTGCACTTCATGCTCACCCCGCTCACCCTCGATCAGAAGGCCTGGGTGTGGTATGCGATTCAGAAGCCGTACCGGTTGTCGCTGAACTACGAGGTCCGGGTGGTCAACCTGGACTCGGCGACGACCACCCCGGTCGTCCCGGTCACCAGCCGCACGATCGTGCCGGCCGGCTTCGAGCGGGTGCCCCGGTGACCGCCCCGGTGTGGCGGCCGCTTCCCGGCGAGCAGCGCCTGCTGGTCAGCCCGGCGTGGTTCGTGCTCGTCGACGACCACCGGGGCCGGGCCTACGACAGCGGGCCGCTGGTCGTCCGGCTGGACCGGTGGGACGGCCGGGACTGGACACCGGACCCGGCCCGGGCGGTGCGGACCCCGTCGGGGGTGGTCGCCTATCCGGGGCTGGGCCGGCGCCGGGAGCCGGCGAACGCCGAGCCGGTGCTGCACCGGGTGCGGCTGGAGGCGCCCGGCTACCGGGTGCTGTACACCCCGGACGACCATCTGGACCGGTTCGCCGCCGACGTGATCGGGCGGGAGTTCCTGGCGTACCCGTTCGACGATGTCACCCCGCCGGAGGTGACCGCCGAGCCCGAGGTGGTCCGGTTGCTGCCCGGGGTCGCCTACCCCTACACGCCCGGCACCCGGGTGATCGCCGGCCTGGTCCGCCGGGCCGGCTCCGGCGAACCGCTCGCCGGCGTCCTGGTCACCGCCGAGGGGAGGACCGACCCGGAGGGCCTGCCCTGGCGGGAACGGACGCTGACCGGCGAGTCCGGTGCCTTTCGGCTCGCGCTGCGCTGGGCCGGCGAGTCGGCCACCACCACGCCCGCGGCCGAGCTGTTCCAGCTCACCGCCGCCGAACGTCCGGGACGGACCGGGCGGCTCACCGTGCGCCTGCCCGACGAACGGGACCGCGTGCACGTCATCGAGATCAGTGGAGAGTAGGAGCCAGGGATGCCCGAGTACCTCAGCCCCGGGGTCTACATCGAGGAGACGGTCGCCGGCCCCCGGCCCATCGCCGGCGTCGGCACCAGGATCGCGGGCATGGTCGGGGTGACCGCCCGCGGGCCGTCCACCGGCAAGCCGGAGCTGGTCACCAACTTCCTCGACTTCCAGACCCGGTTCGGCGGTTTCCTGCCCGACCCGCCCGCCCCGGTCCTCGACCGGTGGGAACGCGACGAGGGTGAGGGCGGCCGCTGGTGGACCTTCGCCCTGTCGGTGAAGGGGTTCTTCGACAACGGCGGCAGCCAGATCTACGTCAAACGGGTGGTCAGCGGGACCGCCACCGCGGCCCGGACGACACCCGAACCGGGCACGGTCACCGAGATCACCCGTGACGCGCCGGCCGGGGAGAACGTGCTCGCCGTCCGCCACCTGATCGGTTTCGTCGGGGCGAACCCGCAGGTCACCGTGGTTCGTGGCGACAACGGCACGGAGATCGGCACGAGCACCGTGGTGGCCTACTCCGCCCGCGGCACCGAACTGACCCTGGCCGCCCCGCTGCCCGCTGAGGTCCGGGCCGCCCGCGGCGACCACGTGCGGCTCGACGGCGGCGCCACACCCGGCCCGGCCGACCGGGTGACCTTCACCGCGATCAGCCCCGGCGGCTGGGGCAACGGGACCGTGGTCCGGTCCCGTCCGGTGACCGCCGCGATCCTGCCGCTGCTGCCGGCCGGCAGCGAGGGCGCGATCTTCCTGACCCGGGTGGCCGAGGCCGCCGACGAGAACTCCGCGACGGTCCTGGTCACCGCGGCGCCCGGCCTCGACGCCGGCGAGGTGTGGGTGCAGATCGGTGCCGACCGGCACCAGGTGACCGTCGAGCCCGCCGCCGACGGCGACGAGACCGTCACCCTGACCTTCGCGTCCGGCGCCGAACACCCGGCCTACGAGGCGGACACCGCGGTCCGCCGGATCCGCCGGTCCAACCCGCCGCACGAGGCCGGCGGCGGAGAGAGCGGACCACCGCTGCACGTCGGCGGTGCGGGCCGCCTCTACCCCGGTGCGGTCGTGCAGCTCGACTCCGGCACCGCCCTGTCGCTGCACCGGGTCGCGGCGCTCTCCGGCACGCAGGTCGTCCTCGACCCGGACGTGCCGCGGGAGTTCTTCGAGACCGAGACGATCCAGCTGGTCGAGGCCGAGGTGGTGGTGCAGACCGCGGACGGCGTCACCGAGACGGTCGACCGCCTGCGTTTCCAGGACGGGCCGTCCGGTCTCGCCGAGACGGTCGCGGCCCGGTCCGCGCTGGTCCGGGCCGGCACCGGGCTCACCGGGCAGACCGACGCGGCCACGTTCCTGGCGGCGCTGGGCGGCCGGGCGTTACCACTGGCCGACGGCGACGACGGGTTCGAACAGCTCCGGGTCGACGACTTCACCGGCCCCAACGGGATCGGGGCGCTGGAGACGGTCGACGAGATCGCCCTCTGCGCCGTACCCGGCATGTGGGCCGGCACCGTGCAGTCCGAGCTGATCAGCCACTGCGAGTTCATGAAGGACCGGTTCGCGATCCTGGACCCGCGCGACGACCTGGACGTCGCCGGCATCCAGGCGTTCCGCGAGCCGTTCGACACCAGCTTCGCCGCGCTCTACCACCCGTGGCTGATCACCCGGCACCCGTCGAGCGGCCAGGACGTGCACGTCGCGCCCTCCGGGCACATCGCCGGCATCTACGCCCGGACCGACGCCGAACGCGGGGTGCACAAGGCACCGGCCAACGCGGTGATCCGCGGCATCCGGGCCCGTGGCGGCCTGGTCCGCGACGTCACCAAGCGCGAGCAGGACCTGCTGAATCCCCGCAACATCAACGTGCTGCGGTTCTTCCCCAACCAGGGCTACCGCGTCTGGGGCGCGCGGACCCTCTCCTCCGATCCGGCCTGGCGCTACGTCAACGTCCGGCGGCTCTTCCTCTTCCTGGAGGAGTCGATCGAGGAGGGCACCCAGTGGGTGGTCTTCGAACCCAACAACGAGTCGCTCTGGGCGCTGGTCAGGCAGACCGTCGGCAACTTCCTCACCGGCGTGTGGAACACCGGGGCACTGGCCGGGACCACCCCGGAGGAGGCCTTCTTCGTGGCCTGCGACCGCACCACGATGACCGAGGACGACCTGCTCAACGGCCGCCTGGTCTGCGTGGTCGGCGTCGCCCCGGTGTTCCCGGCCGAGTTCGTGGTCTTCCGGATCCAGCAGCTCACCCAGCAGATCCAAGCCTAAGGAGCAGTGGCATGCCGCCGGTCATCCGCGACGATCCGTACGCCGCCTACAACTTCCAGGTCATCGTGACCAACGTCAGCGACGACGGCACCGCGGCGAGCGGCGCCTTCAACGAGGTCTCCGGCCTCGAACTGGAGATCTCACCGATCGAGTACCGGACCGGCTCCGAGGACATCACGGTCCGCAAGATCCCCGGGCTGAAGAAGTTCACCAACATCACGCTCAAGCGGGGGATCACCGGGTCGGTGGTGTTCTGGAACTGGATCGTGGAGGCGCTCAACGGCAAGGTCCGGCGGACCTCCGGGGCGATCGTGATGCTCGACGAGAACCGGCAGGAGGTCATGCGCTGGAACTTCGACCGGGCCTGGCCGACCAAGTACACCGGTCCCACACTGAGCGCCGGCAAGAACGAGATCGCCATGGAGACGCTCGTGCTGAGCGTCGAGAGCCTCACCATCGCGTGACGTCATGACCGCCACCCTTCCCGGCCTGTCGGTGACCGCGGTCGCCGCGCCCGCCCCGGACGACCCGCTGCGCACCGACGTGGCCGTCTTCCTCGGGCGGACCGTCCGCGGCCCGGCCGGAACACCGGTCCGGGTCACCGGATGGGACGAGGTGCTGCGCGCGTTCGGGCCGCCCGCCGGTGACCGGGCCACGCCGCGGGCGCTGCACGGCTACTTCGAGAACGGCGGCCGGGTCGCCTGGGTGATCCGGGTGTCCGGTGCGGGCACGCCGGCCGCGACCGAGTGGACGATCGGTGACCTGCCGCGGGCCGGGTTCGGCCACGGGCGGTACCGCGTCGTCGCGTCCAGCCCCGGCGGCTGGGCCGGCGGCACCCGGGTCGCGATCCGGTTCCAGGCCAGCTCGGTGGCCGGCCCGCCGACGGTGACCGTGCGGGTCAGCACCCCCGGCGAGCCGGCGGAGACCTTCGCCGGGCTGCCGCCGTCCGCGATCACCGAACGGCTGGCCGCGTCCCGGCTGATCCGCCTCGAACCGCTCGGACCACCCGCCGCGCCCCCGGAACCGTCCGGCCCGCTCACCGCGAGCTGGGACCTGATACTCACCGGCGGCACCGCGGCCGTACCGTCGCGCGACGACTACCGCGCGGCGATCCGCACCCAGGCCGACCTGCCGGAACCGGCGCTGGTCGCGCTCCCCGACCTCGGCGCCGACCTGGCCGGGGAGGACTGGGAGGACACCGTGCTCGACCTGCTCGCCGAGGCCGACGCCCGCCACGACCGGCAGGTCCTGCTCGACCTGCCGGCCGCCGCCGGCGACACGGACACCGCGGTCGCCCTGGCCCGGCGGCTGACCGGTCGCGGCGACGACCTCCTGCGGTCCGCTGCCGTCTACCACCCGTGGCTGGTGATGCCCGACCCGGCGGTCGGCCGGGACCGCACTGTGGCGGTGCCGCCCAGCGGGCACGTGGCCGGGCTGATCGCCCGCCTCGACGCCGAGCGGGGCACCCACCACACCCCGGCCAACGCGGTGCTGCTCGACGCGGTCGACCTCGACCCGCACCTGCCCGAGGCACAGCAGGGCCGGCTGTTCACCGCCGATGTCAACCTGCTGCGCAGCGCCCCGGGACGGGGACTGCTGGTGTGGGGCGGGCGCACGCTCGGCGGGGGATTCGTCGCCCACCGGCGCCTGACCCACCTGCTGGTCCGGGCCATGAACGGGGCCGCCGGGCCGCTCGCCTTCGACGTCAACGGCCCCGAACTGCGGCTCGCGCTGGTCCGGGCGGTGACGTCGGTGCTGCTCGCGGCGTACCGGTCCGGGGCACTGGCCGGAGACCGCCCGCAGGAGGCGTTCCGGGTGCGCTGCGACGACGAGAACAACCCACCCGGAGCCGACCCGGCCCTGGTGGTCTGCGACGTCCAGGTGGCACCGGCGACCCCGATGGAGTTCATCACGATCCGGCTGGTGCTGGGTCAGGACCGCGGGCTGGAGGTGCTCGAACAATGACCGCGCCGCTGGACCCGCTCGCGAAGTTCCGGTTCGTCGTGACCCTCGACCCCGGCGACGCCTACCTGCCGCCGGCCCAGGCGCAACTGCTGCCGATGGTCGCCGCGGGCGCGTTCCAGGAGGTCACCGGCCTCGGGGCCAGCCTGGACGTGCTGGCGTACGCCGAAGGCGGCCGCAACGACTCGGTCCACCAGCTGCCGGTCCGCCACTCGTGGAACCGGATCGTGCTGAAACGCGGCGTCGCCCGCGACCCGGGGCTCTGGTCCTGGTATGCCGCCGGCCTGGCCGGCTCGCTCGGCGCCCGCCGCGACGGCTCGGTCGTGCTGCTCGGCCCGGACGGCGTACCCGCGGTCGCCTGGACGTTCCGGGCCGGGCTCGCCGCCAAATGGACCGGCCCCGACCTGCACGCCGAACAGAGCGCGGTCGCCGTCGAGTCACTGGAGATCGCACATGAGGGGCTCAGCCGCGTGGGAGTGGGGGACTGATGGCATCGGTGACGATCCACAACCTGGAGGTCCGGTTCCAGGTCGACGGCGACGACCAGGCCGTGTTCCGGCAACTGTTCGAACGGCACATCCGCGCCTGGGCGCAGGCCTACGAGCAGCAGTGCGCGCAGACCGACCGCAGCCGCCGCGAGCGTGCCATCGGCGACCGGGAGGCCCGGTGACCACCCCGATCGCCGCCGCCGGGCAGTCCACCGCCCTGGCCCGGCTGGAGATCGTCCGGCCGCGGATCGCCGACGAGCGCCTGCGCCGCATCCCGCTGAGGTTCAACCCCACCGACTACAAACTGAGCAAGAGCAACACGTACGCCGAAATCGGTATCCCCGGTCTGGAATCGCCCCCGATCCAGTACGTCCGTGGCGGCTCCGAGGAACTGTCCCTGGAAGCGCTCGTCGACACGTCGGACACCCTGGAGGACGTCCGCGAGCGGTACGTCGACCGGCTGCGCTCGCTGATGACCCCGGACAGCCGGGAACACGCCCCGCCGATCGTCCGGTTCGTCTGGGGTCGCTCGGTCTTCACCGGCGTGGTCGCCAAACTCGACATCACCTACCAGCTGTTCCTGCCGGACGGCGTGCCGCTGCGGGCCAAACTCGACCTGGGCCTCAAGGAGTACCGGTCGGCGGCCGCCCAGGCCCAGGACCCGCCGCGCTCCTCGCCGACCGTGGAGAAGAGCTACCAGGTCCGGGCCGGCGACACCCTGACCAGCATCGCCGCCGCGCTCTACCGCCGGCCGGACGCCTGGCGGGAGCTGGCCCGCGCCAACGGCATCACCGATCCGCGGGAGCTGCGCCCCGGCCGGATCCTGATCGTGCCGAGGCTGCGATGACCGCCCAGGTGGCCCCCGCCGACCGGTACGCCCCGGAGTTCCGGGTCGACATCGAGGGCCTGGAGATGGATCCGGCCACCAAGAACGACGTCGTCGAGCTGAAGGTGCACCGCGACGTCGACGACATGTCCGGCTTCGACCTGACGCTGAACAACTGGGACGACCGGACGCTCACCTTCAAGCACAGCGATTCGCCCCGGTTCACCGTCGGCCAGCGGGTGGTGATCCAGCTCGGGTACGCGGACCGGCTGTGGACCGTGATGGCCGGCTCGATCAGCACGATCAGCCCGCAGTTCCCGGACAGTGCCGCCTCCACGGTCGCGGTCAGCGGGGTCGACGGCATGCAGAAACTCAAGGACAGCAAACCCGCTGAGGGCGTACCCAAGATCTACACCGGGCGGACCGACGCGGAGATCGCCGCCGAGATCGCCGCCCGCAACAAGCTGCAGATCGTCACCACCGCATCCGCGCCCCGCTACGACCAGGTGATCCAGAAGAACCAGGACGACGCGACGTTCCTGATGGAACGGGCGAAACGGATCGACTTCGACTGCTTCATGCTGCCCGACCCGGACAGCGGCGCGGAGACGCTCTTCTTCATCCGGCCGACCGACGGACGCGACGGGTCGCCGATCACGGTGTGGCGTCTCGCGTACGGGCCGGGGCTGGCCGGCGGGCCGTCCGACCAGCCGGCCGGGCTGTTCCCCAACCTGCTCAGCTTCACGCCGACGCTGACCCTGGCCAAACAGGTCGGCAAGGTGACCGTTCGCGGCTGGGACCCGCGGACCAAGCAGGCGATCAAGGGAACCGCCTCGGCCGGCGACCTGCCCCGCCCCGCGGACGGCTCCGGCGGCGGGCAGAGCGGTCCCGAAGCGGCCGGCAGCGCACTCGAGGGCCGCCAGGACGTGGTGATCGACGCGCCGGTGACCAGCGAGGAGGAGGCCCGCGAACTGGCGGTCAGCCTGCTGCGCGAACGGGCGTACGAGTTCGTCACCGGCACCGGCCGGGTGGCCGGGCTGCCCGAGCTGCGCCCCGGCGACAACGTCGAGATCCACGGGCTGGGCCGCCGGTTCTCCGGCACCTACTACGTCAAGCGCGTCGAGCATTCACTCGGCTCCGGAGGCTTCTTCACCGACTTCACCGCCCGCCGCATCTACGCCGGAGGAACCGCATGACCACGGCCGCAGCCCGTTCGCGCAGCACCGACCAGCGCTACTACGGCGTGGTCCCGGCCCTGGTCGAGGAGGTCGAGGGCGACGACGAGGGCCGGGTGAAACTCAGCTTCCCCTGGTTCGACGACGGCACCGTCACCGACTGGTGCCGGGTCTCCCAGCTGTACGCCGGCAACGGGTACGGCACCTGCTTCGTCCCGGAGAAGGGCGACGAGGTGCTGGTCGCCTTCGTCCACGGCGACATGCGGTTCCCGATCGTCCTCGGCGGGCTCTACAACGGGCAGGACAAGCCGCCGACGGACCGCCGCGAGGGCCGCGACCGTAAGACGATCCGAACCCGCCACGGCCATCAGCTGACCTTCGACGACCAGCAGGGCCACGCCGCGGTCCAGGTCATCTCGGCAGCCGGCCACAAGGTCGAACTCGACGACGAGGGCAAGGCGCTCCGGATCACCGCGGCACCCGGCGGCACCGTCGCCATCCAGGCCGACGGCGCGATCACCCTGCGGTCGTCGCAGAGCATCACCCTCGACGCGCCGCAGATCGCCCTCGGCGACGGCGCCACCGAGCCGGTCGTCCTCGGCACCCGACTGGTCACCCAGTTCGCCGCCCACGTGCACGGCAGCGGCACCGGCCCCACCACCCCGCCGACCGTGCCGATCACCGTCGTCTCCGGGACGGTGCGGACCCGATGACCGACGCCGGATTCCTGGGCAGCGGCTGGCGCTTCCCGATCGTCCCCGACGAAGCCGGGCGACTCTCCTACGCCCACGGCGAGGAGAGCATCCGCAGCTGCCTGCTCGCCCTGGTGCAGACCGGACTCGGTGACCGGGTGATGCGCCCCGACCTCGGCACCCGAGCCCCGGACCTGGTTTTCGCCCCGGACAGCGTGCAGAACCTGCGCGACCTGGAGGACTCGATCCGCGACGCGATCCGCCGGTTCGAACCCCGCGTCGACCTCGACGCCGTCGACGTCGAAACCGTCCCCGGCGAGGAGAGCACCGTGACGGTCGCCGTCCGCTACCGGATCCGGCGCACCAACACGAAGGGCAACCTGGTCTTCCCCTACTACCTGGGGCTGGCCTGACATGGCCGGGCCGACCCTCGACGACCTGACCTGGGACACGCTGATGGAAGCGGTCCGGCAGCAGATCCCCGCCGAGTCGGGCGGGCGGTGGACGCTGCACGCACCGGTCGACCCGGGGATCACGGTGCTGGAGCTGTTCGCGTACCTGTTGGAGCAACGGCTCTACTGGCTCGACCAGGTGCCGGATGCGCTGGTCGTGGCGGTGTTGCGGTTGCTCGGTCTCGACCCGCCGCGGCCGGCCCGCAGTGCGGGCACGGTGTTGCGGCTGTCCGGGCCGCCGGCCACTGTGCCGGCTGGGGCCGGGTTCGCCCGGGATCTCGCCGGTGACCTGGTCTTCACGCTGGACCGGGCCGTGACGATCCTGCCCGTGGACGGTCCGGTGCGCCTGTGGTCCGGGGGCCGGGAACGCAGCGACGATCTCGCGGCCGGGCACGGCGTGCCCCTGCTGACCGACAACGATCTCCGCATCGTGCTGTCGCCGTCGTCCGCCGCCCCGGATGGCCTCCTGCCGCCGTCTGTCGTGTCGGCGCCCTCCGGGGACGTTCTGTCGTTGTCGGTGGTGCTCGACAGTCCGGTGCCGCCGCAGTGGTCGCCGGACGCGGTCGACGACGTGGCGCCCCCGGCGACGTTGACCTTCACCTGGTTCGAGCCGGACGCCGACGGCACGCCTGTCCGGGAGTTGCCGGCCGTGACCTCGGTGGAGGACGGCACCGGCGGTCTGCGCCGCTCAGGGGTGCTGCGCCTGCCGACACCCGCTGATTGGTCACGGTCCGTGCCCACGCATGGTTGGGGCTTGCGGGTACGCGCGGAGCACCCCTCCTTCGCCTCCCCGCCGATCCTGCTCGCGCTGGCCCCCAACGCCGCGGTCGCCCGCCACCGGGAGGCCAGGGTTGCCACCGGCGACGAGTTCGCCGCCCAGGTGGGGGACTGGCTGCGGCTCCCCGGCCAGCGTCTGCTCCTGCCCGACGCCGGTGACCTGCTGCTGGACGCGGTCGTCACGCTGCGCCGCGATGGCCGGGACACGACCTGGCACGCGGTCCCGGACCTGACCTTCGCCGGACCGGCCGACCCGGTCTTCCTCCTGGACCGCGCGGACGGCGCGGTCGTGTTCGGCGACGGCCTGACCGGCGCGATCCCGGTCCCCGACGCGGGACCGGCACTGACCGTCGTATACACGCGCGGCGGCGGCGCGGCCGGCAATGGAGGCAGCACCGGCAACTGGTTCCCGATGCCCCCACCGTCGTCGCCCGCGTCCACACCCGGCCCCGAACCGCTGTCCTCGCTCGCTGCCGGATCGTGGGGGTTCGCTCCTGATCTGCTGGACGGGTCCGTCTCTGAGCCGGTGCCGGCGGGCGTCACGGCGAGCAATCCGGTCCCGGCCGAGGGCGGCGCCGACCCTGAGACGATCGCCGAGGCCCGGATCCGTGCCGCCGACGAACTGGCCACCCCGGCCCGCGCCGTCACCGCCGCCGACTTCGCCGAGCTGGCCGTGACCACGCCGGGGGTGGCGGTGGCCAGGGCGTACGTCGGCGTAGGCGAACATCCCGGCTACCCGGGCACCACGGTTCCCGGGGCGGTCACCGTACTGGTGGTGCCCGAGATTCCTCGAGCCGTCACTACCGGCATCGGAACGACCGGCGCAGGTGCCGACAGCCGGGGAACGACTGGTGCCGTTGTCGACCCGCGTCCTGACCCGGGGCTTCTCGAGGCGGTGCGGCGGCGGCTGTGTGATGCCCGGCTGATCGGCACCGAGTTGTTCGTGGGGCCGCCCCGCTATCGGGAGGTCGCCCTGCACGTTGCGCTCACCGCCCGGCCCGCCGCCCCCGACGCTGTCGAGGCGGTGCTGCGTGACGCTCTGCTGCGCTACCTCGACCCGATCAGCGGGGGTGACGACGGCAGCGGATGGCCCTTCGGCGAGCCGTTGCGACCGTCCGTCCTGCTCCGGGTCGCGCAGGAAGCGGCCGGGGACGCCGCCGAGGTCGCCGGTGTCGCCATCGGCCTGGACGGTGAACCACCGCGGATCCGATGCGACGACGTCCCGCTACGCCCCGGCGAACTGATCGTCCTGCGTGAGTGCACAGCCGATCGGGCGGAGGCGTGCGATGAGTGACCCGGTGTGGTGGGAACGGGCCGCCGAGCCCGATCAGGCCGGCCGCGATCTCTCCGGATCCGGTCAGGTTGGGCGGATCGTTTCCGGTCCGGGGCCGGCCGGGGTCCAGCCCGAGCTCGTCGCGGCCACCAAGGAGGCGATCCGGGCCGAGGTCAGTGCGCTGATTCCGGCATACACCCCGGACTGGACCAACCCGGACCCCGCTGACGCCGGAGTGGCGATGGTACGGCTCTTCGGGACCATGGCCGAACCGGTCCGGGCACGGCTCAACCGGTTTCCCGAGAAGATGCTCGCCGAGTTGCTGGCGCTCGCCGGGATCGGTGGGCGGGCGGCCACCCCGGCGGCCACGCTGGTCCGGTTCACCGCAAGCCACCCGGACGGGGCCTCGGTGCTGGTGCCGCAGGGTGTGCGGATCAGCGCGCCACCGGCGCCGGGGGAGCAGGACCAGGTCTTCTTCGAGACCGGCGACGACCTGCACGCCGCTTCCGCCACGCTGGCCGCGACGGTGGTCGCCGACGCCGGGCGGCTCGAGCCGGTGACCGGCGCGTTCGCCCCGTTCGGGAACCGTCCCGGACCGGGTGCCGCGCTGTGGCTGGGATTCGACGGGGGCGTTGTTTCCGCGTACCCCACGATCTCTCTCGGCGTCGTGCTCGCGCCGCGTGACGGAGAGGGCGGCAATGCGGCCTTGCGGTGGGATCTGCTGTCAGGTGACCGGATCGTTCCGGTACAGGTGGAGCGGGACGGTACTGACGGGCTGCGGAGCACCGGTGTGGTGCGGCTGCGGCTGCCCCGCACGTGGGAGCCGGGGCGGCCGCCCGGGTCGCGTCCGCTGCCGGTGTTGCGGTGGCTGCGGGTCATGCCCGCCGGTGGTACCCCCGTCGCGACGCCGCAGGTCACGGCTGTTCTGCTGAACGCTGTCACGGCCACCGCGGTGCGGACCGTCCGCGGTGAGGTGCCCCAGCCGGTCATCGGCGACCCGGGCGGCAGCTCGGGCGGCGGCGCGGGCGGCGGCCGGACCCGGCTACGGCTCAGCCAGGTGCCGATCGTGACCGGCAGTGTCCGCCTGACCGTGCGGGACGACACCGCGGCCGGAGTGTTCGGCACCGCCGAGGCGTCGCGGACCGGCTGGACCGAGGTGCCGAGTCTCGCCGACCGCGGACCCGCCGACCGGGTGTTCACCGTCGATTCCGCCAGTGGTGTACTCACGTTCGGTGACGGCGTGCGCGGTGCCCGGGTGCCGCAGGGCTTCCGCAATGTGGTGGCCGATTCCTATCAGGTGGGTGGCGGCGCGGCCGGAGCGGTGGCGGCCGGGGCGATCCGTTCGCTGGTCACCTCGTTGCCGTTCGTCACCGGCGTGACCAATCCGTTCCCGGCTGCCGGGGGCGCCGACGCCGAACCGGCCTCCGACGTGCTGCGGGACGGCCCCGCGCTGCTCCGGGCCTCGGGCCGGGCGGTCGCCCCGGACGACTACGGCCTGCTCGCCCGGCAGACGCCCGGTGCACTGGTGGCCCGGGCCCACGGGATGCCCGGCGTCGATCCTCGCCGGCCCGGTGTGCCCGCACCCGGTATCGTCGGCGTGCTGGTGGTGCCACTCGTCCCGGACACCGGCGAGCCCCCGGTCCCGGACCGGCAGACGCTGGGCGCGGTCGAGGCCTTCCTCACCGCCCGGGTCGCTCCCGCCGGGGTACGCGTGATCGCGGCCGCCCCGCGCTACCAGCGGGTCGCGGTCGACGCCACCGTGGTCCTGGACCCCGGCCGGGACCGTGCGGTGCTGCTCGCCGAGGCCGCCGACCTCCTGTTCGAGCATCTCCATCCGGTCCGCGGCGGCGCCGACGGTGCGGGCCGGCCGTTCGGCGGCGTGCTGCGGTACACCGCGCTGGTCCGTCGCCTGCTGGCCGTCCCGGGGATCCGCGCGGTGCCCCGGTTGACGTTGACCGTCGACGGTCTCCTCGCGGCACGCTGCACCGACGTGCCGTTACGTCCGTCGGCGCTGCCGTGGCCGTCCCGTCCGGTGCTCACTCCCGCCGAGCCGGGGGAGGTCGTCCGATGAGGGGCGGATCGCTGTTCCGGCTGCTCGACCCGCACGTCGGCTGGGACGCGCGGAATGCGACCGGGCTGACCGGGTTCACCGAACCGTCCGGCCTGCGCCTGGCCACGACCGATGCGGCACTGGACCGGCAGGAGCTCCTGCCGTGGTTCCCGGACCGGCGGCTGGCGTTCGCGGGCGGCTGGTTCCTCCGCACGAGATCCGGGCTGCTCCGCCTCGATGCGGGAGACACGACGTGGCGACCCGTCTGGCTGGCGGGCCTGGCATCCGGTGCGCCTGAGGCCGCGATGGGCGTGGCATCCGGTGCGCCCGAGGCCGCCATGGGCGTGGCATCAAGTGCGCCCGAGACCGAGGCGAGCGTGACGTCCGGTGCGCGCGAGGGCGGGGCGGTGGCCGCTGCCGGGCACTGGATCGGGCTGGCGGGGCGCGGCGGCGTACACCTGTGGTGGCGTGAAGGGGAACAGCTGGCGGCCCACCTGCCGCACCCCGGCGCTCTGCTCGCGCTCACCGAGTCCGGCGACGCCCATGTGGTACGCGGAACCGGCACCGACGTGTGGCACTACCGTCCCGGTGGCGCGCCCGCAGGGGTGATCCGAACCGGTCTTCCGGGGCGGATCGAGGGCCTGCGCACCGGTCCCGGGCGGACGTTGTGGCTGCTCGTCCGGGACGACTCGGGTCTGTCGCTGTGGCGCTCGACCGGACGGGACAGATCCGGGCCGTTCGTGGCGGCCGGTATCGAGGAGGTCGCGGCTGCCCTACGGCCGAGCGGACTCGTCGCCACCGACGACAGCGGGTTCCAGCTTGACCGGATCGGATCGTTCGACTGGGACGGCGCCCCGGCCCCCGCACCGCCGCGCCCGGCCCCCGCCCTGGTCACCGACGGTGAGTTGCACACCCTGCCGATCGACAGCGGGCTACCGCGATGCCGCTGGCACCGGGTGAGCCTCTCCGCGGACGTGCCGCCCGCCGCCGGGCTCGGCGTCGCGGTCACCGTCACCGAGGACGGCGTGGCGCCGGAAACGCCCGCCGACTGGCAGGCAGCCCCGCCCGGTGCCCGCGACCTCCTGGTGCGGTTGCCGCCCGGGCGGTTCCTCCACCTGCGGTTGCGGCTCACCGGCGACGGCGCGGTCACCCCGGTCGTCCGCCGGATCCGTCTCGACTTCCCGCGGACCACCAGCGCCGAACTGCTGCCCCCGGCCTTCCTCTCGGATCGGGAGAATCCGGCCGCCGATGATTTCACCCAACGGTTCCTGGCGCTGTTCGACACCACCGTCGCCGGCGTCGACCGGGTGATCGAACGCTACCCGGCCCTGCTCGATCCGGCGGGCGTCCCGGACCGCGTGCTGCCGTGGCTCGGCGGGCTGCTGGGCCTCGCCTTCGAAGCGGGGTGGGGTGCCGGCGTGCGCCGTGAGTTGCTGGCCGCGGCACCACGGCTGTACCGGCGGCGCGGCACGCCGTGGGCGGTCCGTGAGGCGGTCCGGATCGTCCTCGGAGTCCGCCCCGACCTTGTCGAACAGGCCGCCGGCCGGTCCTGGCTCCGACTCGGCGGATCGTTCACCGAGGTGCCGCTGTCCGCCCGAACGTCGCTGTCCGCCCGAAGGTCGCTGTCCGCCCGAACGTCGCTGTCCGCCGGGGTGCCTCAGCCCACCGGGGTGCGGCCGTCCGTGGGTGACGGGGCACTGGGCGGGGTCCGGCTCTTCGGGCGATCCGCCGCGCGGTTCCGGGTCGGCACCTCCGCGCTGTCCTCCGCACCGCTGCGCAGCGACGGCGATCCGGTGCAGGACCCGCTGACCGCGGACGCCTACCGGTTCCGGGTCGTGCTGCCCGCCTCCGCGGCGGGGGTCGACGCCGAGGCCCTGCGGCGGCTGGTCACCGCGCAGGCGCCCGCGCACACCCGGGCCGGCATCACCCTGCCCGGCCCCGGCTGGGTGGTCGGCCTGCACTCCGTGGTCGGCGTCGACACCGCCTTCACCGTGCCACCGCCCACGGTGATCGGGAAACCCCTGGCCGGCACGGTGCTGGCGCCGAGCCGCCGGGGACAGCGCACCGGTGTGGTGGTCGGCGGAGCTGTCGGTGACGGCGTGGCCTGGTGACGTGACGTGTCGAAACGAGGGAAGAGAGCCATGACGGAGACGGAAACCGGGTTCGCGGTCCGCGCGCTGCGCCGGCTGCGGTACTTCCACGGGCAGCTGCTCGGCGCCCGCGACCTGCAACGCGAACAGGCGTACCTGCGCGAGAAGATCGCGTTGCCGGTGCGGTACCTGCTCGGCTACGGCGTGGTCTGCGGTCTCCTCGTCGAGGGTGTCGGCGACCATCACGACAGCGCCGCCGACACGACGGACGAGAGCGCCGCCAAGACGGATGAGAGCGCGGCCGACACGACGGATGGGAAGGACCGGCGGCGTCGTGCGCGGGTCCGGATCACGCCCGGCCTCGGCGTCGACGACCGTGGCGAGCACATCGTCGTCCGCCGGGACTGCGACGTCGACCTGTGGGAGGCGCTGCCCCCGGACGAGCGCACCCGCGAGGGCCGGGAGGTGACCACGGTCTGGGTGGGTGTCGCGTACGACGAGGAGGCCGTCGAACCGACCCGGACCGTCTTCACCTCGGGCTGCTCGGACTCCTCCGACTGCGAGTTCGGCTGGACCGACGAACGGCATCGGGTCGTGGTCACCAGCAAACAGCCGGAACCCGACCAGCGCTGCGAACGGTGTCCCGGCGCCGACGACGACCGCGACTGCGAACACCCGGTGCTGTGGCTGGCCCGGATCGACGAGATCGACTGGTTCCGGCCGGTCCGGGGACACCGGATCGACATGACGATCCGGCGACCGTTCGGACGGCGGGTGCCGACCGTGATCACGGGGATCAACTGGATCCACGGTCACACGTACACGATCGAGGAGGCCTCTGCGCTGCTCGGCACGCACAAGGAGAGCGGGGGTCTGCGGGTCGCGTTCTCCGACGACGTGCGGACCGACAGCCTGCGCCGCGGCGTGGTCGACATCCAGGTGATCGAGGGCGGTGCCGGGCGGAACGCGGACAGCTGGTTCATGGGTGGCGCCTTCCAGGACCTGCCGGAGACCGAGTACACCCGCGGGTTCCGGTACCGGCAGACCACCCGTGAGGTGCTGCAGGACGACGACCGCGTGATGATCACCGTCCGGGCCGGGTTCCTGCTGGACCGCTGTTGCCGGCCGGTCGACGGCACGCACGTCGGCGGGCGGGTCCCGCTGATCGACGGCGAGGGGTACACGCCCGACTCGTGTCCGGTTCCGCCCGGCGGGGTCGGCCCGTGGACGTCCGGCACCGGGGCCGGCGGCGACACCTTCGAGAGCTGGTTCTTCGTCCGGGAGGAGCGATGACCACCACCACGACCCCGGCCCGCTGCGGCTGCGGCGGGGCGGCGACCAGCGCGTCCGGCGGGTTCAGCCGGCCCACCTTCTTCGCCGGTCAGCTGTTGACCGAGGACGATCTGCAGGCGCTCACCGGGTACGTCACCGGCAAGAACCGGTTGCGCAACCGTCTCCTGTACGGGCCCGGCGTCGTCCGCGGTCTCGAGGTGACCTGCGAGCCCTGTGGCGGCGGCACGGTCGCCGTCCACCCGGGGTACGCCCTCGACTGCCAGGGCAACGACCTGGTGCTGGGCTGCACCGAACGGGTCGACGTGCCGGCACTCGTCCGGGACCTGCGACTGCACACGACCGGTGCGGACTGCGACGACTGCGACGACGACCAGGACCGCCGGTTCGGCCTGTACCTGCGCTACACCGAGGTCCCGTCCGACCCGGTCGCCGCGTATCCCACCGCCGAGGGGCCGTCCGGGGGCAGCTCGCCGACCCGGATCCGGGAGTCCTGCTCGTTCACGGTCCGCCACCCGCAGCGGTCCGATCACGCGTACCGTCCCGCCACCGCGCTGGACGCCCGGCTGGGGAACGGCACCGGTGAAGGCGCCGAGGTCCGGGCCGGTGACGCGCATCTGGCCCGCTACCACGGCCCACTGCGCAACACGGTGCTCGCCGCCGGTGACACCGTGCCGTTCCGGGCGGGCGAGTCCGACCCCGCCGATCTGGTCCTGCTCCGGGCCCGCCGGTCGACGCTGGAGGCCGTGCTCCGGGAGACCGGCCGGGAACTCCCACCGGGGGACGTCCAGAGGCTCACCGAGTCGACCCGTGCGCTGGCCGCCTCGGTCGCCCACTTCGAGGTCTCCGACCGCCCGGGTGAGGCGCAGGAGGAGGCGGCCGTCGCCCGGGGCGTGCTGGCGACCGCGACCGGGCGGCTGGACGGCACCGACACCGTCGCGAACTGGGACGACGAGCACCGCCGGAGCCTGGCGGCCGCGGTCCTCACCGAGGTCCGGGACCGCCTGCGGCAGGAGGGGGCGGACCCGGCGCCGCTGGAACTGCGGATGCTCGCCCAGGGCGCGCCGCTCTCGTACGCCCTGCGTCTGGTCCTGCAGCGGCATCTGGCCCGGTTGCGGCACTGGCTGCTGGCCCGGTACGACACCGTGCCCGGCCGCACCACCTGCGCGATCGACGACACGGTGACCGGTCTGGCCCTGCCGGTGCCGTTGCCGTCCGAGCCGACCGGTGACCGGCTGCACCCGGCCGCCACCGAGTTGGAGACCACCGCCGCGGCGTTGCGGACCCTGCACGGCGCCCTGCGGTCGTTCCTCGCCGAGAGCGCCTGCTCGGCGCTGCATCCGCCGGCCGACCGCTGCGGCGACACCGAGGTGCTGCTCGCGGTGCTGACCGTGGACCGCTGCGAGGTGACCGACATCTGCAACGCGGGCCGGGAGCAGGTCCGGCCCGGCGGCAGCGCCTATGCGGCCTGGCTGCCCGTGCTGCCCCGAGCGACCGAACTGGCCGCACGGGTGTGCTGTGAACCTGTCGCCGGGGAGCCGCTCGATCCCGCGACGCCCCTGCCGTACCTCCAGGATCTCTTCGACCTGCCGCCGGCCGGCGACCTCGACGAGTTGCTGGCCCTGATCGCCTCCACCGCGGGGCCGGAACCGGTGTCGCCAGTCAAGGAGGCCAAGGAGGTCACGAAGGTCAAAGAGGTCACGAAGGTCGAGGAGGTCACGGAAGCGGTCGAGCCGGAGGTCTCCCGGGCCGACCTGGACGAACTGCGGGAACAGATCGGGCAGCTCACCGCCACGATCGCCACCCTGCGCCAGGAGAAGGCCCCGGCCAAGGAGCCCGACCCGCCCGCCGCAGCGCCGGTGAAGAAGGCCGCCCCCGCCAAGAAGACCGCCCCCGCGAAGAAGGCCGCCCCCGCCAAGAAGACCGCCCCCGCCGAGAAGGCCACACGTGCCGCGGCCAAGAGCACCCCGAAACCCTCATCTCCGAGCGCCGGTTCCGGCGAGGCGGGTGGCTGATCCATGGCACAGACCTCATCGGGTACGGACGTGCAGCGCCCGACGTTCTTCGAAGGCCAGATCCTGTCCGCGGCCGACCTGACCGCGACCGTGGACCACGCCCGGAACCACGCCGCACGCCACGACCGGTACCTGCACGAGTGGGGGATCGCCGAGGGCCTGACTCTGGTCGCCGAACCGCGCACCGAACCGTCCGGCGCCGTCACCGTCACGCTGCGCCCCGGCGTCGCCGTCGACGGCACCGGACGGGAGATCCTGGTCCCGGCCCCGGTG
The DNA here is from genome assembly GCF_030269225.1 of Actinoplanes sp. NBRC 101535. Classification (NCBI taxonomy): domain Bacteria; kingdom Bacillati; phylum Actinomycetota; class Actinomycetes; order Micromonosporales; family Micromonosporaceae; genus Actinoplanes; species Actinoplanes sp. NBRC 101535. Next base: position 90,199 of record NZ_BSSY01000011.1, read on the forward strand.
ACCCTCTCCGAGACACAGTTCGGCGAGACCGTCGGCAGCGGCTCGTCACCGGCCGACCGGCACCCGGTCCTGCTCGCCGGCCTGGACCGCGAACCGGTGGCCACCGGCCTGCTCGACGACACCGGTGCCGACCGGATCGACGAGTCGTACCAGGTGCTGTTCCGGAGGGCCGGCGACGAACGGCTGGTCGCCGAACAGGTCCCGCCCGCGGTCGGCGACGGCCCCGGCGACGGCACCGAACCGTGGCTGATCCTGATCGGGTACGTGACCTGGCGCGACGACCACTTCACCGCTGTCACCACCACCGGGCCGGTCCCGGTACGGTACGCCGGGGTCCGCGCCGACACCGTCGCGGCGCGGTCCGGCGCCCTGGCCCTGCGCGCCCGGCCCGAACCGGCGCAGGGCGGCTCGGTCCTGACCGTCGCCGACAGCACCGGCCTGACCTTCGGACGGTTCCGCGCCGACGGTTCGGTCGACCCGCTGCTCGTGGTCACCCCCGACGGTGACCTCACCGTTCGCGGCTCGGGGGCGCAACGACCCGGCACCACCTCGGTAGCCTCCGGCGTCGCCACCGACGGCATGGTCCTGCCGCTGCCGGCCGGCGTCGACGAGACCCGGGTGACGAACGGCGCGACCCTTCTGCATATCACCGTGACACCACAGTCGTCCGGGGTCGCACCGGCCACCGACGGCGTGTGGCTGCCCGGCACCGTCGATTGCAGCGTGGACGAGGACCGGCGGCTGCGCTGCCGCATCCGCTGGCTGCGCGTCGACGCATCCGGCCCGCAGTGGCACGACCTGCCCGGCGCGGCGTCGTTCCTGGTACTGGCGACGACGGCCGAGGCCGGCGAGGGGAGTGCCGCCTGATGCGCCCGATCGTGGTGTACGCGACGCGCACCTTCCACGTCCTCGGCGCCCTGACACTGACCGGTCCCGCCCGCACACCGCCGGACCTCACCGGCGCGGACTTCCCCCTGTGGGCCGGCGGGGATGACGGCGTACCGATCCCGCTGACCGTGCCCCGGACCGAACTGGGCCAGGCGGTGGTCGCCGACCAGCCGGGACTGCACCGGGTGCCGCTGGCCTTCGGCGTCCAGGAGGTGAACGGCGTACCCCGTCCCGACCTGCGCCTGCTGCAACCCGGCGACCCGTCCGGTGGGCCGCTGCTGCCCCCGTCCGGCAACGTCACCGTGGGCCTGGCCGCCGCCGAGGTGACGGTGACGCTGCCGGCGGACGCCGAGGCCGACCTGGAGGTGCTGCTGGTGGTGGGCGGTGCGGGCGGCACTCAGCGGTCGGAGACGGGCCAGGTACCGAAGGGCGAGCGGGAGAAGAGGTTCCGGATGAACCTCTCGCCCGGGTCCTATGCGGCGCTGGCCCTGGTGGAGACCTGGCGTGGCGTGGTTCACCAGGCCACGATCTGACCCACGTCCGGAGGGCGCGGCGATGGCGAGGGAGGAGGTGGCGAGATGAGCGTGCCGGGGGAGATCGTGGTGCGGAACTGTGCGGTGACGGTACAACGGTCCGGCGGCTGGAGCTGGGGCGCTGAACCGGGCCGGCTTCCCGAACGGGTGGTCGGGATGCTCGCGGCGGCGCTCCGGGAACGGTATGCCGACCAACTCGCCGGTGAGCACGACGTCGAGATCACGGAGCCGGTCCGGTTCGAGGTCCGGGTGTCGATCAGTGCCCTTCTCGACGGGGTGTTGCCGGCTACTGAGCGTGTGCGGACGTACCCCGGGGATGTGAATGAGGCCGCCGCCGGGACGCCTGGCCTCGCCACGACGGACCCGGCCCGACGGGGCTTCCCGGCGGCCATCGGCTCGGCCAGGGAGCCCGGCGGCGACCTCCGGGGCGAACCGGACTCGCCGGACTCGCCGGACCCGCTGGTCGCGGCGGGTGCCCTGACCGGTCCCGCCTCCGCGGACGCGGTCGTCTCCGCACGGACGGTCGAGATCCTGCCCAGTCTCGGTCTCGAGGCGTTGCTCAGCAGCATGCCCGAGCTGGACCCGTCACTCGCCGAAGCAGTCCTGACCACACTGGCCGATCCCCGATCCGATTCCTCTTCGACGGTTCCGGGCACCTCGCCTGCCGGTGGCGCAGCGGAGGCGGCGCCGCATCGTGCTGCTGGTTCCGGCTTACGGCGTCGCAGCGGTGACGTTGAGGTCGGTTCGGCGCTGCCGTTTCTGGTAGCGGCGGCCCTCGACAGTGTCGATCTGCTTCCCGCGATGGCTCCTGCCCTGGCCGGGACGATCTCGTCGGCCGGGGAGGACATCGGCGAGGAGGCGGGGCGGTTCGCGTTCGTGGTGGCCCTGCAGGTCCTGGGACCGCTGCGGCACGGCTGGTTGCGGGACGGTCGCGACCTGGCTGACGCGGCGGTGTCCGCCGGCTTCGACGAGCCCCCGGACGCCGCGGCACTGACCGGTTTCGCCCGCCGAGCGGCACCGGCCCTGCCGACCCTGGCCGGGCTCGCCGGCCTGCTGGTCTGCCGCGGGCACCCGGCCGGTCGGCCACTGCTGCTGGCGGCGGCCCACCCCCGGCACGGCGGCGGCATCCTGCTGGTCGACCCCGACGGCCTCTTCCCGATCTCCTGGACCACCACGATCGCCCCCGTGCCGCACCTGCTCAGGGCCGCCGGCGCCGCCTCCGGGCCAGGAGCGGCCCCGAGCGCCTCCGAGACCGGTTTCGCCCAGACCGCGGTGGTTGCCGGGGATGCCGGTGGTGAGTCACGGTTCTGGGCGGGAGCGATGCCTCCGCTGCTGGTCGCCGGGTCGGCTGCGGGACCGGGGTCCGCACTGGCGGCCGTTCCGATTCCGGTACTGGCCACGCTCGCCGACGGCGGTGTCCCCTTGATCTGCGACGCTCCTCCGGTCCGGGGCGACGACCGCTGGCGGCGGCTCGGTGGGCGACGACGACTGTGGGCGACGGCCGGGGCTGCCGGTGTTCCGCGCGACCTCGACCTGGCGCTGCTCACCGGGCAGGTGGACGAGCTGGTGACCACGCTCGCCGCACGCTGGTCCCAGCCGCTGGAGCGGTCGGGTGAGTTCGGGCGGACCGTCGCGCTGATCGCCGCACTCGGACTCGGCACGCTCTCCTGGCAGCTGTGGCGGCACCGGGAACCGCCGGATCCGCAGCTGGCCCTCGCCCGCCTGGGAGACCTGGGCGCGACCGTCCGATACGGATCAGAGGAGGTGGTGGTCCGGCTGCCGTTGGGCCGCAGGTTTCAGGACCTACGCGACCGGGGTGTGCTCCGGGACGTCCCCGCCGTCCCCTGGTTCGGCGGCCGAACCGTCACCTTCACCGGGGGCTGACCATGACCCGCGTCCTGACCTCCGCCGCGACCCACGCCCCGCTTCTCGACGGCGGCGGCGAGAGGGGGTGCCGCGATGACCGGGCGTCATGAGCCGGCCACCGCGCATCTGCGGATCCGGCTACGGGCGATCAACCGGGCCCTGCGTGCCGCCGTCGCCCGCCAGGAGGCGCGGTCGGCCCAACTGAGCCGGCCGGACCTGGCCGCCTACTGCGTCACCGCCGACCACGTCGACGTGCTGCTCACCCAGGTCGAGGCCACGGCTGAGGGGCTGCCGGGCGCCGCCGTCCCGGAGGGCGCGCCGGCCACCCGGACCGAACGGGCCGCCGAGCAGGGACTCCGCCGCCTGGTCGCGTCCACCGGGGTGACCCTGCCGTTCGACGAGCTGGCGGGCCGTTACCGGATCGACCGAGCCGAGCAGGACGCGATCCTGCTGGTGGCCGCGCCCGACATCGATCGGAGCTACGAACGGGTCTACGCGTATCTCGCCGACGACCTCAACCGGCGGCGGCCGAGCATCGACCTGCTGATGACGGTCCTCGGCGGCACCCCGGCGGCTGCCGTCGCGGTCCGGCGGATGCTCGGGGCCGCCGGGCGGCTGCGCCGCTGCGGGCTGGTGCGAGTCGACGGCGACACGCTCGGACTCGCACCCGGCCTGCTGGAACTGCTGCTCGGCGCGGGTGGTGAGGCCGCTCTGATCGGCGGCGACCCCGGCGAGGTCGACCCGCCGATCGCCCTCACCCCGGCGCTGCCCACCGGCGAGCTGGCCCGGCTCGCCGACGCGATGAACAGCGGACGGATCGACCTGCTCGGACTGTGGCAGGGCACCTACCCGGCGCAGCGCGACACCGCTCTCGCCCTGGCCGCCCACGCCGGCCGCCCGCTGCGCCGCCTCGTGCCGGGGCCCGACGACCATGGGGGCGGCCCCGCATCGCCGGGGAGCGGCGACGCGATGGGGGCGTGGACCGGCGACGCCGGTGACCCCGCGACGCGACCGGACGGTTCCGCGGCGTTCACCACGGCCGTCGCCACCGCCGCGGCCATGAACGCCCTGCTCTGGATCCCGATGGACGATCTCCTCAGGGACACCGCCGCGGAACACGGCATCGCCGCGCTGCTGTGCCGCTCGCGGGTGCCGGCCATCCTGAGCGGGACGACGGCATGGCGGCCCGCCACGGTGCTTTCGCGCCGCGCGTACACCGAACGGGAATTGAACCCACCCGGCGCGGAGGATCGCCGCCGGAGCTGGACCACCGCCCTGCCCGACGGCGATCCGAAGCTGATCGATGATCTTTCGGGGCGCTACCGGCTGACCAGCGACGAGCTCGGCGCGGTCGTCGCGGTGGCGCGCGCCGAGGCATGTTTCGCGGGGAACGGCCTGCCCGCGCCGCTGGCTGATCATCTGCGGCCCGCCGCGCAGGTGATCGCAAGGGCCACCACCTCGGGGTACGCGCGTGCGCTCCGCCCGCGGCGCACCTCGGAGGATCTCGTGCTGCCTCCGGAACAGTCCCGCACCCTGCTGGAGATCGTCGGGGCGTTCCGGGCGTGGCCGCGGATCGCCGACGACTGGGGTTTCCGGCGGCGCACCGGGGATGCCGGGATGAAAGTGCTGTTCACCGGCGAACCGGGCACCGGCAAGACGCTGTCCGCGGAGGTCGTCGCCGGAATGCTCGGGCTCGACCTGCTCATCGTCGACCTGTCGCGGATCGTCTCGAAATGGGTCGGTGAGACGGAGAAGAACCTGGAGGCGGTGTTCGGGCAGGCCGAGGAGGGGCATGCGGTGCTGTTCTTCGACGAGGCGGATTCGCTGTTCGGCAAGCGCGGCGACGTCAAGCACGGAACGGACCGGTACGCGAATCTCGAGGTCGGCTACCTGCTGCAGCGGCTGGAGAGTAGCTCGGCGATGGTGATCCTGGCCAGCAACCTGCGGGAGAACATCGATGCGGCGTTCACGCGGCGGTTCCAGTTCGTGGTGAGTTTTCCGCGGCCGGGTCTCGAGGAGCGGAGACGGCTGTGGCGGCTGGCGTTCCCGCCGGAGGCGCCGCTGGCGGACGACGTCGACCTGGACGCGCTGGCCCGGCTGGACATGACGGGTGCGGCGATCGTGTCGGCGGCCCGCGACGCGGCACTGATCACGGCGTCGTCGGAGACGTCGGAGACGTCGGAGACGGCGGAGACGGCGGAGACGATCACGATGCGGGCCGTGGTGGCGGGTGTCGTCCACCAGTATCAGCGGGAGGCGCGTCTGCTGCGGCCGGGCGAGCTGGGTGCGTACGCCTCCCTGGTGACCGTGGCCGGCGACGGCCGGAGGCGCTGATGCCCACGCCGCCGCCGCGATCGGCCGCGTCGCCGTCGAAGGTGGCGGCGGTCGTGCCGCGTACGCCGGACACCCGCCCGGTGGTGGCCACGAAGCCGGCGGCCGCGGCGACTGCCGGGCCGGCGATCGGGCCGGGCGAGCCGCTGGCGCGGGTGTTGCAGGCGCAGATGTTGATGGGCAACGCGGCCGTGGCGGCCTCCCTTCTCGGAGCGCCACGGGAGGGCATTCCTCCTGGTGGGACCGTCGGCGTTCCGCTACCCGTGTCCCGGCCCAGCGCTGCCGTGGTCCCTGGCGGGCGGCCCGCGACGGTGCCGCCCACCCCGCGGGCACCGGTTGCCGCCCCCGCTGAGGATTCCCTGAAGCAGGCGGCCGACCCGGCCGCCCTGGCACCGTCCGCCCCCGCGCCGGCGAAAGCCGAAGCCCCGCCGCCCACCGAAGGCGGAGGCGGTGGCGCTCGACCCACTGCCGATCAGCACCCCAAGTTCGGCGTGCTCAAGCGGGACGTGTCGACCAAGAAACGCCGGATCGCGACGAGCCACCCGCCGGCCCGGGCCGAGTCCGTTTCTGCCCAGTCCGCCGCGGTGCCGCCACGCGATGACAAGGAGGCCCAGGGCAAGGTCGCCAACGCGGACCGGATGAACGAGGCGAAACCGAAGTCGTTCGACAAACGGGCGTTCGTCGACGCGGTGAAGAAGGCGGTGGCCGACAAGGCGCCGAAGACCCTGGAGGACGCCGAGGCGTTCCCCGACTCGGACCAGCCGCAGCAGATCAAGCAGGACGTGCAGCACCGGGTCGACGAGGGCCGGACCGAGGCCGCCGAGGAGATCAAGACGACCACGGACGCCCCGCCGGACACCTCCGGCGCGGTGGAGAAGAAGGTCGTCCCGATGGTGCCGGACCGGCCGCCCGGTGTTCCCGGCACGCCCGACCCGGCGAACGCCACCCCGGACAGGTTGCCGCCCGCCGCCACCGACCTGTCCGCCGGTCCGCGGGAGGTCGACCGGGAGATGGCCGGCGCCCAGGTCACCGAGACACAGCTGGCACGCTCCAACGAGCCGTCGTTCCAGGGTGCCGTCAAGGCCAAGAAGGGCCTGGAGAAGGACTCCGCCGAGTCGACGCCGGCGATGCGCGTCCACGAGGCCGAGGTGTTGGGTGCCACCACCGCCGGCGCCCGGGCCGTCGCGGCCGCCGGCATGAAGGGCCTGGCCGGTGCCCGGGTGGCGGCGGGCCGGGCGGTCGGTGCCGGGAAACAGGGAGCCAAGACCACCGACGAGCAGAAACGTGCCCAGGTCACCGCCACGTTGCAGGCGGTCTTCGACGCTACGCGCAAGGACGTCGGGACCATCCTCACCGGGCTGGACCGGCTGGTCGACGACCAGTTCAACCGGGAGGAGAAGGCCGCCCGGACCGCGTTCACCGCCGAGCACCGGCGGGCGATGGCCGAGTACAAGCGCCGCCGGTACAGCGCGTGGAACGGCACCTATCTCTGGTTGAAGGACAAGGCGTTCGACCTGCCCGACGAAGCCAACCAGATCATCGACGAGGCCCGCCGGCACTATGTCGAACGGATGGAGACCGTCATCTCCAACATCGCCGACACGATCGGCGGTGAACTGACCCGGGCGAAGGACCGGATCACCCGGGGACGTGCCGACCTGCAGGCCGAGGTCCGCAGACTCCCCGCCGATCTGCGGGCGATCGGCCGGGAGGCGGCCGCCGACTTCGCCGACCGCTTCGACGAGTTGGACACCGCCGTCGACGAGAAGAGCGGCGAACTGGTCCAGACGCTGGCCACGAAGTACAACGAGGCGCTGAAGTCGGTCGACGACGAGGTGGCCGCCGAGAAGGAGAAGAACAAGGGCGCCCTGACGAAGGCGATGGACGCCGTCAAAGGCGTCATCAAGACCATCATCGACCTGAAGAACCTGCTGCTGGGCGTACTGGCGAAAGCCGCGAGCGCGGTGATGCTGATCCTCAAGGACCCGATCGGCTTCCTGCGCAACCTGGTCGGCTCGGTCGGGGCGGGCCTGAAACAGTTCCTCAAGAACATCGTCGGACACCTGCAACAAGGCATGATCAGCTGGCTGCTCGGGGTGAGCGCCCAGGCCGGCCTGCAGCTCCCGAAGAGTTTCGACGTCCGGAGCATCATGCTGCTCCTGGCCACACTGCTTGGCCTGACCTGGGGTTTCATCCGCTCCCGGATCGTCCGCAAGGTCCCGGAGAAGGCGGTGGCCGCCGTCGAGTCCGGCATCGACCTGGTCCAGAAGGTCCGCAAGGGCGGCGTCGGCGCCCTCTGGGACGAGATCAAGTCCCGGATCGGCGACCTGAAGAAGACCCTGATCGACAAGGTCATCGAATACCTGGTGCCGACCATCATCGTGGCCGGCATAACGTGGGTGTTGTCCCTGCTGAACCCGGCGTCCGCCTTCATCCGGGCCTGCAAACTGATCATCGACATCGTCCGCTTCGTGGTCGAACGCGGCCGCCAGATCCTGGACTTCGTCAACGCCGTCCTGGACGCGGTGATCGCCATCGCGAGGGGCGGCTCGGGCGGCGTACCCGGCATGATCGAGAACGCCCTGGTCCGCGCGATCCCGGTGCTGATCGGCTTCTTGGCGGCGTTGCTGGGCGTCGGCGGGATAGCCGCCAAGGTCAAGAAGATCTTCGAGGCCCTGTCGAAGCCGGTCGCCAAGGCCATCGACTGGGTGGTCGACAAGATCGTCACCTTGGCCAAGAAGCTGTGGGCCAAGATCCAGGCGAAGCTCGCCGCCGCCCGGCGTAAGGCGACGCAGCTCAGAGACAAGGTCCGGGACAAGGTCCGCGAAAAGTTCGACCGATCGCGACGACCGGACCAGAAGAAGCGGCAGGGCGACAGATCCGCGGATGCCGGTGGGGCCGGACTGAAACCGGAGTGGGAAACCGTCTCGTTCTCGGCCGCCGGCGAATCGCATCGACTGTGGATCGAGGTGACCGGCGGCCGGCCCGGCCTGATGGTCGCCAGTACGACGGCAGCCGTCACGTCATACCTCGCGGATGTCGTGAAGCAGAATCCGGAACCGGCATTGATGGCGCGGGTCTCCTCGGCGCAGAAGATCGTCGCCATGGCCGACGCCGACGCGTTGGACATCGTGCGATCCGCCGCGACCGCACAGGTCACCGATGCGGGTGTCAGGGCCAAGCTGAGGGCCAAACACCGGGCCCTCGTGGGGGAGATGCGGGAACTCGCCGGGCATCTCGCCGCGATCTTCGCCTTCCGGCAGCCCATCGCACCCCATATCGGAAAAAAGATCGATCCGATTCCCGAGGCCCCGCTGGGCTACGCGTTCTGGCAGGACAAAGGGGCGTTCGAATACGGCGTCGACTATGATTACAAGGAGATCAAACGCCTTCCGGGTTTTGCTGCGATGGGTGAGACGTTTCCCCTGGTCCATGTTGACAAGAATGATCTGATAGCCACGGGATCCGGGCTTCTGCGTGCCGAGAACGAGGTTGTCCGAACCTATCAGGATGAGATCGACAAAGTGCAGAAGGCTCATGGGCCGCTCCGGGGCAACCCGAGTGAGCCGGTCAGTCAGATCAACGGTTCCCCTCTTCCGGCTTACCGGATCGGACGCCGGAAGCAGATGGAGTCGATCATCCGGGTCATCCGTTCCACTCCCAGAACCGGGGAACAGCTGGTCGCCGTCGAGGAGGCTCTCGGGCATGGCAAGGGTTCCACGCGGCCCGACTACGGAGTTCGCGGCGCAGCCGGAACCGAGATCATGATCGAGTACAAGTATTGGGCCGCCGCGCCCGACCCGGCGACGTTGGCGAAACGGTTGACCTCTCTCCGCGCCCAGTTGCGTGGCCACATCACGGGAGGGGTGGCGAAATTCGGTGGAAAGAACGTCACCATCGTTCTCCGGCTCGAGTGGCAGATCTTCGATAGGATCACGCAGCCGGAGCGGGGGCGATATCTGGCGGTGATGAGGAATGTCCGGAACTTCGCGGCGACCCAGAACGTTATCTTCGAGACGAGGTTGAAATAATGGGTTCATTTGTCGACACGGTATTCGCCGTCGGCATGAAACTGATATATGAGCCCCCGCGGAACGAAACGTTGCGCCGTGTGGTGACCGCATTGAGTGATTGCTCCGGTGTTGCTTTTCTTCCGGAGGAGCCTGAGGCACTCGACGACCCGGAGGTACAGGACGTCACTCTGATCCACCCCTCCTACACCGCGGCGAACGGATTTCCGAACTCGTGGATCTCGGTGTCGGTGGGGTCCTATCCGGAGTCCCGGCTCGGTGCGGTCTTCGTCAACATCCTCCTCGCGGAGGTGGAGGACCAGGTCGAGGCGGAGTGGTCGGCCGGAGAACTCATCTTCCGGCGTCTCGTCTCCGAGATGAAGCCGCTCCTCGGCTTCATGACCGTCTGGGTCGTGGACGATGACGACGACGATCCGATGTTCCCGTCGGAGAAACCGCTGGACGGTTCCGTGCTCCCTCGAGAGTTCACGCCCCTGACGTATTTCTCCGGGCCGGACCGGGACGAGTCGCTTCGCCGGAGACTGGAGGCTCTGACGGTTCCGGTGTCCCGGCCCCTCGACAGCGGTTGGCTGGTCCAAGCCGTCGACCGGCCGCACGACCAGCCGCAGGCCGCGTTCCTGGACGAACTTCGAGTCTTGACAGACCGTCCCATCAGCTATCGGCGGCCGGGGCCGGACTGAGTCCCCCACCGGTGACGCTGACAGCGGCGGCGATCTCCAGGGCGGCTCGGCGGGGGTCGCTGTTCCACCTGGTCGGGAAGGCGTCCAGGACGCGCCAACCCGCGCGGTGCAGAGCCGTCTGCCGGGACAGGTGGGCGTCCACGCCGTCCGGGTGGATGGTGCAGAGCACGCCGGTTGCGGTTTCGGGTGGGCCCGCGCACAGGTCCAGTTGCCACGGGCCGACCGTGTAGTCCGGGCGTACCGGGACGTCGAGGTGTTCCAGCTCCTTGGCCAGGTCGGCGGCCCAGCCCTGGGGAGTGGCGTCCGGCTCCGGCATCGTGGGGTTCTGAGCGTGTGACAGGTAGTCGCCGAGCAGGCCGGGGGACCGGGTCAGGGACGTGACCAGGATCAGGCGTTTGCGGGCTCTCGTCACCATCACGTTGAACAGCTGCGGGTCGGTGACGAAACGGCGGCGGCCGGCGGCGTCCGACGGGAGCAGGCCCAGCGAGACGATCACCGTGTCGGCCTCGCTGCCCTGGAAGGCGTGGACCGTGCCGACCCGCAGGGCCAGCTCGTCGATGCGTTCCACCGAATACTCGGCGATCAACGCCTTCTCCAGCGCCTCCGCCTGAGCCCGGAACGGGGTGATCACGCCGATGCCGCGCCGACCGGCCGCTGCCAGGACGGAGACCTGCTGGAGGACGGCGGTGACCTCGGCCTGGTTCACGCCGTTGGTCACGGTCGCCTCGTCGACGTGAACGACGTCGATCGCGCGGGCGGCGTCGGCGGCCGGGGTGCGGGTCATCACCGCGATCCGGTCGTCGTAGAAGCGGCGCGCCGAGAACGCGATCAGGTGCGGCACGCTGCGGTAATGCTCGGCCAGCCAGGTGACCGGGGCGGCTGCGGCGGCCAGGTCGTAGGCGCTCACCCTTCGGACGTCGAGACGATCGTCGGCGCCGTGCCGGTCCAGGACCGAGGTCACGTCGGCGTCGCTCACGAACGAGACGAAACGCAGCTGGCGGGGGTCGCCGACGACCAGGGCGCGGCTGGCGCGGGCCAGCACCGGGGCGGCGCGGATCTGGTCGACGTGGGACGCCTCGTCGATCACCACCAGGTCGAACAGGCCGGGCACCGCGGGCAGCAGGTCCTCCACGTCGGCGACCGTGCCGATCCACAGCGGCAGCGCCCGGACCAGGGGCTTCGCGTCCATCCTGGCCAGTAGTTCGCGCCTGCGGTTGCGGCCGGCGCGCAGCGCGGTGGCCAGGGCGGCGGTGGCGCGCCGGGCCTCGGCGTCCCAGCGTTTCTCGCTGCGGGCCTCGTTGCGCATCGCGGTGCCGACCGCCAGCCGCAGCGCCTCCTCGGCCTCGTGTAGGGCGGCCCAGTGCGGCGCCAGGTCGGTGCCGCCGGTTGCGGCGAGGTGGGCGGCGGCACGCTGCGCGACGGCTGCGCTGATCGCCTCCATCATTCTCTCGTCGGGTACGCCTCCGTCAGCCCGCAACCGCCGTCGCACGCGCCGCCGACGCCAGCGAGCCCGCCAACCCTGATCGGGATCAGCCAACCGGGCGGCGAGGGTGGGCAGGTCGACGCCGTCGTCGAAGGCGCCGGGGGCGTCCGCGGCCAGGCCGGACAGCCGTGGCTGCCAGGTGGGCGCCTCGGCCGCCAGCCGCTCCTGCTCCAGGATCCGGTGGATGGTGGTGCGCTCCGTGCGTACCCGATGATGGTTCTGCTGGACCGCCTCCCGGTCGGCGCGCAGCCGGCGTGCGGGAACGCCCTGGTCCGCGCCCGCCGCGAGGGTGGTGGCGAGTTCCGCGTCGCCGAACAGCACCGGGGTCGGGCCGGGATAGCGGTCGAGGAGTTTCGCGAGGACCTCGGCGGCGTGCGGCGACTGGGTCGCCACCAGCACGGATCCGCCGCGATGAACCACCTCGAGGGCGGCCGCGACGACGGTGTGGCTCTTGCCGTTGCCGGGCGGGCCGGAAACCACGGTGATCGGGGACGTGCGGGCGCGGGCGACCACCTGGGCCTGCGCTTCACTGAGCGGCAGGGGCGAGAGGACGTCGGATGTCTCGGGCGATGTTTCGGAGATGTCGGAACCGTAGACAGCCGCCAACGCAGTCCCGGACAGATCCCGGCCGGCCCAGTTGCGCAGGCTGTCCCGCAGGCCGCCGCCGAAGACGTCCCGCACCACGAACAGCCCGGCCGCCGCCACCAGCACCACCCGATCGGACGGCAGCCGCTGATGAGAACCGGTCACCGCATCGAAGGTCAGCCCGGTGTTGTCAGCCACCGACGTGAGCCAGGCACGGCTGCCGATCGCGTCCAGCCAGCCCGCCGTGCCGAGCCCGGGCGCCGACTCCAACGCCGCCGCCAGCTCACGGTCGGTGACCAGCGGGGTGATCTCCACGTCACCGGCGGGCGTGACCTTGTAGCCGGTGAGCGTCCGGTCCAGGCGTACCGGCTGGCTGAGCAGCGGCAGCCGGATCTTGCGCCTGGCGCCCTCGATCTCGGTGCTGCCGGCCAGGAAACCCCAGCCCCGGTGCAGGATCCGCTCCTCGCGGTGCAGGGCGTCGAGTGCCGCCAGCCGGTCGACGTCGGCCTTGCGCGGGGCACGGTCGGCGTCCTTGAGCCAGACGAGCGGCTGCCCACCACGGGTGACGTCGAGAACCCGGTCGGCGGTGGCGGGCGCCAGCTCGCCCAGTACGGCGAGCACGGTCGACGGGTCCATGGCGCCCGAGGCTACCGGCCCACCGTTCCCCGTGTAACTGTGCGTCGCACTACCGGCTGACCAAGACTCAGACTGCCCAAGCGCCGAGAACGTCATCCGGGCCCCACACCACGTCGGCGAGGCCGGTCACCGCCGGTTCCACCCCGGAGCGGCTCACCACCACGAGGCCGCTCCGGCTGGGCTCGAACCCCGGAATCATCGGTGCGTGACGGACCAGATCGGCGAAGTGGTGCCGGTCGAACGGTCCGTCCTGCCACTTTATCGACCCGGCGAACGCCACCTGCTTGGCGACCGGGGCCTTGTCCACACCGACGAGATCGATCTCCGGGTTGCCTTTGCGGTTCCACCAGCCGCCGACTTCGAGCACGTCGTCCCACGGCAGTCTTCCTTCGCTGCCGGCGCGGGCGAGCGCATCCTGGATCAGTGGTTCGACGGCTCTGCCGCGCCACGACGACCAGCGTTTCGCGATGATGGCCCGCGCGCCCGCATCCCGTCCACGCCGGACCTGTTCATGGACGTCGCGCAGCATCGCGACGTACAGGCTCAGGTTGCTGTCTGCGATCCGGTACAGGGCCAGCTTGCTCGGCTCCGTGGACAGCGGCCGATCCACCGCGATGATCTTCTTCTGGCCGGTCAGCCGGTGCATCACCGGCGACAGGGTTCCCGAACTGACCCCCTCGCCGCCGCTCCCCGCCTCGCCGGCGATGTTGCTGAACGTCCGGCCGCCCAGCCCGCCGATCGCCTCGAAAGCACGGCTCATCATGTCCGGCAGCGGGAACTCGGATGCCAGGGCAGCCTCCGGCACCGTGAACAGTGGCGAGGACTGGTCGACGACCTGGGCGTTGAGATAGTCGAGCGCCGGCATCCCGGTCTCCCAGGTCGAGACGATGCCGGGCAGCCCGCCGGTGACCAGATGCGCATCGATGGCGTCGGAGCCGGTCACCCCGGCCTGCTGCGCGACCTCGGCAGGGTTCAAGGCGTTGAGGATCATGCTGTTCGCGCGGCCGTAGAACGGCCGGTCGTACTCGGTGAACCGCTGCATCATGTGCAGATCGCTGCCGAGCAGCAGCAGGAGAACGGGTTTCCGGGACAGTCCGCGGTCCCAGGCGACCTGGAGGTATCCGTCGAAGGTCACTGCCTGCTCCGACAGCCAGGGCAACTCGTCGAGCACCACGACACTCGGGCCGTCGGGCAGTACGGAATCGAGCAGCTTGAACAGGTCGCCCCAGTCGGCGGGTGCGGTGTCCGGCAGGGTCTCCCGCACCCGGTCCGACACCAGTGACGACTCGCGCAGCGTGTCCAGGAATTTGCCGAGGGACTCCCTCGGTGACGCACCCTTGACGGCTGTGAAGAAGCAGTACGGGACTTCGGCTCGATCGCAGACTTCCTGCACGAGGCGTGACTTGCCGACCTGTCGGCGGCCACGGATGGCGACCGCCTGCCCCTCGCCCTGCGACCGGATCCGATCCAGCCGTCCAAGGAGCAGGCCGAGCTCCCTGCGTCTTCCTACGAACATCGGGTGCCCCAAGGTAGATCTCATCTAACTTCGATTGAGCCTACCTCGATCCGAGCAACCTCCAGGCCCGCTGACGGCGTCCCGTCGCGGATCCGGGGATCAATCACCGCGGGCGGGTGGTCTCCTTCTCGAAGTCGATGGCGTCGGGGGCGCCGCCGAACTCGTCGGCGATCTCGCCGGCCACCTCGTCCGCCGCGTGGGGCGGGGCGGCCGCCATGTCCGCGTCGGCGCGGGACAGGGCGCGGTGTCCGGTGGTCAGGACCGCGACACCGGCCAGGATCGCCACCGCACCGACGAGGAACGGCACGTGCATGCTCCAGTGGTCGACCATCTTGCCGGCGGCGAACGGGGCGAGGCCGCCGCCGATGAAGCGGACGAAGCCGTATGCCGCGGAGGCCACCGGGCGTTCCACCGGGGCGACCAGCATGACCGCCTGGGTGGTCAGCGTGTTGTTGATGCCGGCCACGATCCCGGACGCGATCACGCAGGTGATGACCACCCAGCGGACGTCGGTGAACACGCCGATCAGCAGGATGAGCAGGGCGAACGTGCTCAGGGCGCCGTACAGCGAGGGCGCGGTGCCGAACCGGCGCTGCAGCCACGGCGCGCCGGTGATCGAGAAGAACGCCAGGAGCAGGCCCCACGCGAAGAACACGAATCCCAGCTGGATCTCGGTGAGTTCCATCGGGTACGGCGCGTACCCGAGCATGGTGAAGAAGCCCCAGTTGTAGAGCAGTGCCGTCACACCCATGGTGAGCAGGCTGCGGTGCCGCAACGCCTTGATCGGGTCGAGGATCGACGGCGGGTTGGCGGGTTTGGGCAGTGGTTCGACCAGGACGACCGTGGCGAGCAGGGCGATCGCCATCAGGACGGCGACGCCGAAGAACGGTCCGCGCCAGCTGACCTCGCCGAGCAGGCCGCCGACCAGGGGGCCGGCCGCGATGCCGAGACCGAGCGCTGCCTCGTACAGGATGATCGCCCCGGCGAAGCCGCCGGTCGCCGACGCCACGATGACGGCGAGGGAGGTCGCGATGAACATCGCGTTGCCCAGGCCCCAGCCGGCGCGGAAACCGACGATCTGGTTGATGGTGTCGGACAGGCCGGCGAGGGCGGCGAAGACCACGATCAGGCCGAGGCCGGCGATCAGGGTGTTCTTGGCGCCGATGCGCCCGGCGATCCAGCCGGTGAACAGCATCGCAACCGCGGTGACCAGCAGGTAGCTGGTGAAGAGCAGGCTGACCTGGCTGGGTGTGGCGTTCAGTTTGCTGGACAGGGCGGGCAGGATCGGGTCGACCAGTCCGATGCCCATGAAGCTGACGACGCAGGCGAACGCGACGGCGAAGACCGCACGGGGCTGCTTGAACAATGACGGGCCGGGAGCAGCGGAACTCACCGGATCACCTCCGCGAGAGAGTTGGTGGGTACATCCGGTACTCAAGCGTAAGTACATAATGAGGTTATGCAAATGGTGTCAGAGGCGAGTCGTGGGTCACAGCTGCTTCCGGTGCTGGGTGATCTGGTGCGCTTCCTGCGGCAACTGGAGGGCCCGGACAATCCCAGTCCGGTGGCGATCTCGGTGCTGCGCCGGCTGCGCGACGAGGGCTCGGCCCGGGTGACCGACCTGGCCAAGGCGGAACGGGCCTCGCAGCCCGGCATGACCCAGCTGATCGGGCGGATGGAGAAGGCCGGCCAGGTGCGCCGTGTTCCGGACCCCGCCGACGGGCGCGCGGTGCGGGTGGAGGCGACGGCCGACGGCCTGGCGCTGCTGGAGCGGACCTATGCGCATTACGCCGCGACGTTCGACAAGATGTTCGCAGAACTCGATCCGGCCGACAGCGACGCGATCATCCAGGCGCTCCCGGCACTGCGGCGTCTCGCGCAGGTGCGTGCCGAGAACATCAGATAGGGGTACGAGCTACTCCTGCACCGATGCGGGCAGAGGAGGACGCGGCCCGCCGTGTCCACATCGCGCCATGGCGACGGGCGGTCAGGCCCACGAAACATCTATGTCAAAAAAGGAACCCGATGATGCGTGGAGTGACACACGCATGAAGGAGTTCCCATGTTCGGTCGTCTGCTCGCCGGTGTGCTCGTGGGCGTCGCCGCGATACCGGTACCGGCGTTCGCCGGTGCGCCGCCAGTCCATGAAGAACCGGCCGCGGCGCCGGTGCACACCCTCACTCTGATCACCGGTGACGTGATCCAGATCGGTCAAGCCGCCGACGGTCGGCAGACCGCCGCGGTGACGCCGGCGGCCGGCCGTGAACGGATCACGTTCCACACCGTGGAGGCCGACGGTGGTCTGCGGGTGGTGCCGTCCGACGCGATCCCGCTGATCCAGTCCGGGCGGGTGGACGCCGAGCTGTTCGACGTCGAGCGTCTGCTCGCCGACGGCTACGGCGACGCCACCACCGGCACCCTGCCGCTGATCGTCTCCGGCGGTGCCGCACCCCGGGCCGCCGGCACCGCGCTGGGGGCCGCGGGCACCGCGCTGACCAGTATCGACGCCGTCGCGATCCGGCCGGAGAAGGACACCCTCGCGGCGTTCTGGCAGGCACATACGGACCCGTCCACGTCCCGGACCGCGGGAGACCGGCGGATCTTCCTGGACGGCAAGGTCAAGCCGGTGCTGGACCGCAGCGCCGCCCAGATCGGCGCCCCGGCCGCCTGGTCGGCGGGCCTGGACGGCCGCGGCGTCAAGGTCGCCGTCCTGGACACCGGGGTGGACGCGGCGCACCCCGACCTCGCCGGGCGGATCGCGGCCACCGCCAACTTCAGCAGCAGCCCCGACGTGGTGGACCGTTTCGGTCACGGCACACACGTGGCGGCCACCGTCGCCGGTTCCGGGGCGGCGTCCGGCGGCACCCGCAAGGGCGTCGCGTACGGCGCCGAACTGCTGATCGGCAAGGTGCTCGGCGACGACGGGTACGGCTACGAGTCCGAGATCATCGCCGGGATGCAGTGGGCGGTCGGCTCCGGCGCGCGAATTGTGAACATGAGCCTCGGCGGTTCCGCCACCGACGGCCTGGACCCGATGAGCCTGGCCGTGGACGAGCTAAGCGCCGCGAGCGGAACGCTGTTCGTGGTCGCGGCCGGCAACGAGGGCACCGCCTCCAGTGTGGGCACCCCGGGCGCGGCGCCGAGCGCGCTGACCGTCGGCGCGGTGGACCGGGACAACCGGATCGCGGCGTTCTCCAGCCGTGGACCACGGCTCGGTGACCTCGGGCTCAAACCGGAGATCACCGCCCCGGGAGTGGGGATCGTGGCGGCCCGGGCGGCGGGCACCGCGATGGGCGAACCGGTGGACGCGAACTACACCGCGGCGGACGGCACCTCGATGGCGACGCCGCACGTGGCGGGCGCGGCCGCGATCCTGGCACAGCAGCACCCGGACTGGACCGGGGCGCGGCTCAAGGAGACGCTGGTCAGCACCGCCGTGACCAGCGCGGGCGCCACCGTCTACGACCAGGGCGCGGGACGGGTGGACCTGGCCCGCGCGACGACGCAGCGCATCAGCGGGACACCGGTCGCCGACTTCGGCCGGCACAGCGTCGGGGAGGAACCGGGGCGGGTCACGCGTACCGTCGAATATCGCAACGAGGCGGGAACCGCGCCGGTGACCCTGACCCTGCGGGCGCCCGCGGCAGTGACCCTGAGCGCGACCACGGTGACCGTGCCCGCCGGTGGTGTGGCCGCGGTGACCGTGACGCTGAACCTGACCGGCGCCAAGCCCGCACAGGTCAGCGGCTGGATCACCGCGACCGCCGGCGACGTACGGGTGACCACCGCGGTCGGCGCGATCATCGACGGCCCGGTCCGCGAGGTCACCGTTCGTGCCGTCGACGACCGGGGCGCGCCGATCAACGTGCCGGCGCTGACGATCTTCGGCGACGACGGGCGGTTCGACGTGATGGGCTCGTTCGACAAGTCCGGCGCCACGCTCGGTCTGCAGGACGGCACCTACATCGTGACCGGGCTGATCGAGCTGGCCGCCGCCGGGAACGAGGTCACCTACGTGGTCGTGCCGGAACTGACGATCAGCGGCGACACCACGATCGTGCTGGACGCCCGTAAGGGCAAGCCGATCGTGATCGAGACACCGCGACCCGCCGTGCAGCGGTCGATCATCAGCTACTTCGCGCACCGGGTGACCGGAAGCGGACGGTCCATCTCGCACGGGGTGATGCACTTCGCCGGCATGGACGCGGTCAACACCGTGCCGACGGCGAAGGTCCGGTCCGGGGAGTTCGAGTTCTCCTCCCGGTGGCAACTGGCCCCCGACGGGTCCGACACCGCCTTCTACGACGTCTTCCAGGTCTCCGAGGGGCAGATCCCGTCCCAGATCAAGTATCGGATGACCGCGGCCAACAGCATGCGGATCGCCACCACCTACGCCCACAACGGCGGCGAGGCGCAGGTCCGCGAACAGCGCTTCGGCTGGCGGCCCTGGCAGGACTACAGCTGGAACGACACGTCCCGCGCGGTACGCACCCCGTCGTCCCGCGAGGAGTGGGTGTCCACCGGTGACACGGTGTGGCAGCACATGGTGCACAGCGCGTACCCGTGGAACAACTTCGGCCCGCTGCAGGGCGGTTTCGTGGAGAAGCCGGTGAGCTACCGGCCCGGGCACCGGACCGAGACATGGGGTGGTGCGGTGGTCCGCCCCGCCGACCTCGGCTCCACCCGCACCGGCGACGTGCTGCAGCTGAAGGTGGCCGAGTTCGTGGACAGCGACGGCCACGCCCAGTACGGGTTCGCCGACGACAACGTGACCGTGAAGCTGTGGCGCAACGGCACCCTGATCGCCGAACCGTCCGGCGGCACCTTCGCCGCGACCACCACTGCGGGCAAGGCCTCCTACCGGCTGGCGGTGACCACCGGACGGTCCGGCGAGGAATGGGTGTACGCCACGAGCACGTCCACCGAGTGGACCTTCACCTCGGCCGCGGCGGGCCGGTTGCCGCTGCTCGGGGTGGATTACACGGTGCACCCGCTCGGTGTGAACCTGGCCTTCTCCGCAAAAGTCAGATCGTTGAAGGTGGAGACGTCCACCGACGACGGCACACTGTGGCGGCCCGCGGTCGTCCTCGGCAACACCGCCCTGGTGCTGCCCGGACGCAAACCGGTGTCGCTGCGGGTGACGGCCACCGACACCGCCGGGAACACCCTGAAGCAGACGGTGATCCGGGCCTACGCGCCGTCCTGACCGGGATACCAGCGCAGCTCGACGGTGTTGCCGTCCGGGTCGCTGACGTAGATCGAGGTGCCGGTGCCGCGAGCGCCGAATCGCGGCACCGGTCCCTCGACCACGTCGAACCCGCCCGCGTCGATCACCGTCCCACCCCGCATCGACGCCGTCGTCCATGTGGCCACTACGTGCGCAGGTTCGCCTTGACCGCGGAGAGAAGCGGGGACAGCGCCACGTCACCGTCCAGCAGCCGCTCGATGGCCGCGCTGTTCTCCTTCATGCACGCGATGTCCTCGTTTACCCCGGCCATTGTCATATCGATGCCCTGGTAGATGTCACTCCAGAAGTAGCCGTCCCCGTCCAGCGGGGCGAACGGAACCGCGACGATCCCGGTCCCCGCCGCGAGCCGCTTCTCCGACCCGTCGGTCAGCAGCGCGAACCGCAACCGATAGATGTGGATGACGGTGGGTGACTCCCGGGCCGGTGTGCCGAACCGCAGCGCGAACCGGTCCGCCTCGTCCGGCCCCTGCTGCTGACCGACCGGAACCTCCAGCTCGGTGCCGTCCGCGGGCTCCAGCGGCAGCACCACGTCGTAGCTCGCCGACACGGCCAGCGGCTCCCCTTGCGAGGCGCACTGCCGAAGGACCATGGAATCCTCCACCGTGACCCCGACCCGAGTGATCACCGACCGCCGCGTGCCCCGGTTGTGCACGGTGAACTCCACAGGCGGCGGCTCGTACGCCGAGAACTTGTCGTTCGGATCAGTGCGTTCCGGGTCCCGTACGACCAGGTCGATGGCGTTCACATCGGAGCCCGCGGAGACAGTCGGGGCCGCGGAGGCGGGCGCGGCCGTCGTGGGCACCGGCACATTCGTGGCCGCGGGCGCACCGGCGAGCATCTCCCGCCAGTCGGGCACGGCCGCCAACACCCCGACAACCAGAGCCGCGAAACTGGCCAGCGCCACCAGAGCGGTGAGCCCGGGCCACCCTTCCAAACGCCGCAGGGCGCCCTCCCACCGCCGCACCCCGCCTGTGACCTGTTGCCCGCCGTCACCGTCCTGAGGCGGGTCCCCGTTGTCTGCCACCTGGCCTCACCGCCCCGCTCACCCCGCGTTCGGAGGAGCCCAGTTTAGTGGTCCCCGTCGATCCCCGCGTCCCGGTTTCACCGGGCGCCGCCTCCTTCGTCTCGCGACGAGCCGCATCGACATCGCCGATGGCGGAGAGACCTGTTCCCGTCCGGCATCGTCCTGGGTGTCGCCGCCGCCTTCATCACCGGCCTCGGCCGTGAGCCGGTCGCCGACCCGGCGCCGCACGTGGCCGGCATCGACGCCGCGGTCCGGAGGGCGAGCGGCGGCCTGCGGGGCGCGTTCCTCGGCGAGTGGACGGCCGCGGGGGCCGGCCGCCCGGATGGGCGGCGGACCCCCGCGTGACCTCGTCGGACTACGGGAAACTCACCAGCGGTGATTCGGTGTGGCCGCTGCGGGCCGCGTCGCCGGTGTCGTTGATGACGTGGGCGATCGTGCCGACACCGCCGAGCGAGACGGTGATCATGTCGTGGAACCTGACGCCGCTGGTCACCGGGGTTTCGAAGGCCCGGGCGTTGACCACCGACGGGTCGGTGCTGAAGAAGCAGTAGCTGCCCAGGCCCCACGCCTCGTGGCTGGTGACCGCGGCGCCGACCTTGTACGCCGCCCAGCCCTGCGTCGTGCCGTTCATGTAGACGCCCTGGTGGTACGGGTCGTACGGCATCTCGTTCTGGTAGAAGTAGGTCCGGCCGCGGTTGCCGTTCCAGATCGTCTGGTATTCCTGGTAGTGCTCGACGAACAGGCCGTAGAAGGTGACGTCGTCGCCCTCGACGATCAGACCGTTGCGGGCGGTGTTCACGTCCCAGCCGACGGTCTGGTCGTTGCCGTGGTCGGCGCGCCAGATCCAGGCGTGGTCGCCGATCACGTCGTCGCTGTTGACCTGCACGCTGACCGTGGCCCGTCCGGCGACCGAGCCGCCGACCCGGACGAACACGTCGGACAGCACGGTGGGGTCGGCGGCGTGGTCGGCCGCCGAACCGGCCGGGCCCACCTGCAGCAGGGTGTTCGAGGTGGTGGTGCCGGCGTCGAAGAGTACCCCGGCGAGCTTGACGCCGTCGACGTCGGCGATGTGCATGGCGTCGACGCCGCCGTCGGGCATGAACGTGGCCAGGCCCAGGCCGAGGATCACGGTGTCGGCGCGGGTCACGTTCAGGGTCCGGTCGAGGTGGTAGACGCCCGGGGTGACCAGCAGGTTCTTCCCGGCGGCCAGGGCGGCGTTGATGGTCGCCGCGGTGTCGCCCGGCTTCACCACGTAGAACGTGCTGATCGGCAGGGAGGTGCCGGCCGGGGTGCCGTTCGCCCAGCTGACGCCGGACGTGCCGGTGCGCAGCGCCGGGACGAACACCTGGTAGGCGCCGTCGCCGTCGACGTACAGGTAGGGCTTCTCGGCGACCAGCGGCGTCGTGCCGACCGTGGTGTAGCGGGCGTTGTCGTCGAACTGCTGGGCCGGGGCGCCCGGGCTGCCCACGAAGACGTGGTTCCAGTTCGTGCCGCTCCAGCTGGTCATCGACGAGTTGCGGGTGAGGAACTGCTGCTGCGAGCCGGCCTGGATCTGGCCGTCGACCTGGGAGTCGGCGATGAAACCGCCGGAGGACCAGCCGCCGTCGGACAGTGCCAGGTTGCCGCGGACGTGCATCCGGCGGTACGGGGCGGCCTGCGACACGGCCCACCGGTCCTGCCCGTCGGGCGGGGTGACGGACAGGCCCTCCGCGGACCGCCAGAAGTTCTGGGTGGCGTTCTGCGAGCCGTCCGGCCACCAGTCGGCCTCGACGTGCACGTGGCCGTTGATGTCGACCTGGTCGGGGGTGAGGCCGAGGCCGGCGACCTGGGTGAAGAAGCCGACGTTGACGTCCGCGTCGTAGCTGCCCGGCTTGAACAGCAGCGCGTACCGGGCGTCACCGAACTGGTTGTCGACCTGGGCGTCGAACACCGTGTTCAGCTTGTTCTGGATCGTCGCCGCGGGCATCGACGGGTCGAAGACGGTCACGTTCGGGCCGAGGTCCGGGTTGTTCGGGTTGTCCGGCACGCTGCTCGGCGGTGTGGTCGGTGTCGTCGAGCCACCGGTGAAGGTCCACTTCTGGTTGGCGCCGCCGGAGCACTCCCAGATCTGCAGTTTCGCCCCGTCGGCGAGGTTGCCGTCCTTGATGTCGAGACACTTGTTCGCGGCGAGGCTCACCAGGTCGTGCGTGTCGGCGTTGTACGCCCAGCGCTGGGTGGCGACGCTGTCGTAGCAGTCCCACAGGTGCACCACCGCGGCGTCGGCGGTGTTGTTCTCCGCCAGGTCGAGGCATTTACCGAGGCCTTTCACCTGGCCGTTGTCGGCCAGCGTCCAGACCTGGTTGGTGTTGCCGGTGGTGCACGACCACATCTGTGGCTGGTTGCCGTTGGCGGTGCCGCCCTCGGTCACGTCGAGGCACTTGCCGTTCGCCGAGCTGACGATGGTGCCGCTGGCGGCGGCCAGGGCCTGGGTCGCACCGGTGACGGCGAGACCGGCCACGACCAGGGCGATGACTCCGGCCGCGAGCAGGCGGGACCGGCGCAGAGGATGGCGCGGGTGGGAGATGGACATGTCCCCAGTACACCGATCCGAGGACGACGAATTGTCGACGAACGATTGATGGGCGACGTCGACGAGTCGTCAACACGATGTCGACAGCCGCCTATTCCACTGTTCCGCATGCGACTTCAAGGAATCCTGGTCCTGGTCATGGCCGCGACCGCCGGCCTGACCGCGCTCACCGGCCAGGCCGCGTCGGCGGCCGCGAGCAGCGGCACCATCACCAGTTTCGCGAACGGCAAGTGTCTGGACGTCACCGACGGCAGCACCGCCAACGGCAACCAGCCGCAGATGTGGTCCTGCAGCACCGGCAACGCCAACCAGAGCTGGACCCTGACCGACAGCGGCCAGGTGCAGGGGCGCGGCAAGTGTCTCGACCTGGCGGAGAACAACACCGCCAACGGCGCCGTGGTGCACCTGTGGGACTGCTACGACACCGTTGCCACCCAGAAGTGGGCGTATAACTCCACCAGTCACGACCTGGTCAACCTCGCCGCGAACAAGTGCCTCGACATCACCGGCAACAACCTCGCCGACGGCGCCAAGCTGCAGATCTGGGAGTGTTCGGGCGGCGCCAACCAGAAGTGGAACGCCCCGGCCACCGGCGGTGACACTCCGGGCGGCTTCGTGGTCACCGAGGAGCAGTTCAACCAGATGTTCCCGAACCGGAACAGCTTCTACAGCTACAGCGGACTGGTCACGGCGATGAGCGCGTACCCCGGCTTCACCAACACCGGCAGTGACACGACCCGCCGGCAGGAAGCGGCGGCGTTCCTGGCGAACGTGAACCACGAGACCGGCGCCCTGCAGTACATCGTCGAGCTGAACACCGCCAACTACCCGAACTACTGCGACTGGGGACAGCCCTACGGGTGCCCGGCCGGGAACGACTCGTACTACGGGCGCGGCCCGATCCAGCTGTCCTGGAACTACAACTACAAGGCGGCCGGTGACGCGCTCGGCGTCGACCTGCTGAACAACCCGTGGCTGGTGCAGACCGACTCCGCGGTGTCCTGGATGACCGGCCTCTGGTTCTGGATGACCTCGTCCGGCGCGGGCAGCATGACCGGCCACGACACGATGGTCACCGGCGCCGGCTTCGGCGAGACCATCCGGACCATCAACGGCGTGCAGGAGTGCAACGGCGGCAACCCGGAGACGGTGCAGATGCGGGTCGACGCGTACCTGCGCTTCACCGCCGTCCTCGGCGTCCCGGCCGGTGACAACCTGTACTGCTGACCCGCTGAAACGAGCGCCCGCGCGACCGGATCCGGCCGCGCGGGCGTACCCGATGACGGGTTTACGGCTTGGTGAGCAGGCAGCCGGAGATCGTCAGGTCGATGGTGCGGGTGGAGCTGACGCACGTGGTGAACCAGTACGTCTCCTGGCCGTAGCTGCGGCCCTTCAGGACCGTGACGTTGCCGGACGCGTCGACCTCGCACGGGTTGTTCAGGGTGCAGGTGTCGCCGTCCTCGTTGCCGGTGTTGTTGATGCCGATCAGCTGGCCGGTGGCCTCGCTGACGATCGGGGATCCGGAGGTGCCGCCGATGGTGTCGCAGTCCGCGTCGTAGCGGATCGAGTCCGTCCAGGTCCACTCGTCCTCGCGGAGGGCGGTGACGAAACCGTCGATCGAGCAGTTCCAGATCTCGCGCCAGTAGCCGGACGGAATGGCGATCGACGTGCCGGCGGCCGGGTGCGCGGCGGAGATGGTCAGCGGGGTGGCGCCGTACGAGCTGGACAGCGCGGCGAACGTGGTGTTCAGCCGGTAGAGGGTGACGTCGGTGCCGGTCATCGTCGCGTACAGCACACGGTTGGCACGGACCGTGCCCAGCGCGTTGCCGGCGCTGTTCAGCAGGGTGCCGGAGCGGGTGCTGGCCCGGTTCTGGATGACGACGCCGTCGTCGATGAAGCCGCCCTCGTAGCAGTGCCCGTTGGTGAGCATCATCGCGCTGTCGGTGCTGACCGAGGTGGGGAAGCGGACCAGCGAGGCCGAGCAGTTGCTCAGCGCGATGGTGTTGGCCAGCGTGACCGCGTCGAGGGCCGCGGGGGTGGCGGCCTGGGCCGGAACGGTCGTGCCCAGGACGGCGACGGCGGCGGCGGCCAGGGCGACGAGTGCCCGTTGAAGGCGCATGAAGGGTCCCTTCACAACAAAGTGGATCGTGGTGCCGAAACCCTCGCATCAACAATCGACAGGTGTCAATGGAGGATTCCCTAGGCGAGCCATCCCCGGCGGGCCGCCTGGAAGGACAGGCCGGTCCGCGAGTCCACCCCGGCCTGATCCATCAACCGGTCGATCCGGCGCTGCACGGTCCGCTTGCTGACCCCCAGATGGGTGGCGATCGACTTGTCCGGCATCCCGGCCACGACCAGCGACAGCAGCAGCGTGTCGACGGTGGCGGGACCGTCCGCGCCCAGTGGCGTCGCCCGCTCCCAGTAACTCTCGAAGAGCGCCACCAGCGCGTCCAGCAGCTCGCTCGACCGGATCAGCGCCGCCGTCGGCTCACCCAGGCCGCGGGCCTCGTCCGGCACCAGCGGGCAGATCGCCAGCTCCCGGTCGGCGACCGCCAGCCGCACCGGCAGGGCGGGAAGCGTCCGCGCCTGTTCGCCGGCCCGCACCGACGCGAGGATGCTCTCCAGCTCGCCCGGCTTGTCGAGCAGCTCCCGCTCGTAGATCGCCCGGTATCGCACGCCACGGGCCAGCGCCGTGCCCTCCTCGTCGTTGTCGGTCCCGGCCATGGCCAGCGGGTTGGCACGGCAGAACCAGAGGATCTCGGTGTGCGCGTTCTCCTGCATCTCGCGCAGCCGCTGCCGCAGCGGGCCGGCCCCGACGACCAGCTCCACCAGCTGCTCGGGGTCGCGGCGGCGGGCGTGCGCCCGGTAGTCCTCGCTCAGCGCGGCCACGGTCTGCCGGGCGTTCTCCAGATCCTGCTGGCGCCGCAGCAGCGCGTCACCGAGAGCGACGTCCGGGGGCAGCGGATGCAGCACCGGACCGATCCCGCCGGCCAGGCCCCGGGCGCGCAGCGACGCCAGCGCCACCTCGGCTTCGCCGTGCGGCATGCCTCCGTGCACGGCCAGGTCGGTCACGCCGGCCCGGCCCAGGCGCACGAGGAGACGGTACGCGTGAAGCTCGGTCACGCTCAGCGTCCCGTCCTCCGAAGTCATCGGGTGATCGTAAACGCCGCGAACACTTTCCGGGTTTGCGGCGAAGAGGGGGCGAGAGGACGGTGAACGCCGATGGAGACAGACGTGGATGTGGGTACCGGCAGGTGCACCGACGCGGAACTGATCGCCGCCGCGCACCGGGTGCCGGAACGGTTCGCGGAGTTGTTCGACAGGCACTACGGGCGGATCTTCGCGTACGCGGCCCGGCGCCTCGGCCGTGACGTGGCCGAGGACGTGGCGTCGGAGACGTTCCTGGTGGCGTTCAGCCGGATCGCCGGTTACGACATGTCCCGCCCCGACGCGGCCCCCTGGCTTTACGGGATCGCCTCCAACCTGATCGCCCGGCAGGGGCGGGCCGAGTCGCGGCGTTACCGGGCGCTGTCGAGGCTGGTGCCGGACGACACCGTCGACGGCTACGACGACGTGATCGCCGGGCGGCTGGACGCGGCGACCGAGCGGGGGCGGCTCGCCACCGCGCTGGCCCGGCTCTCCGGACCGGACCGGGACGCGCTGCTGTTGGTGGCGTGGGCCGGGCTGAGTCAGCCGGAGGTGGCGGCGGCGCTGGAGGTTCCGGCGGGCACGGTCCGGTCGCGGTTGCACCGGGCCCGGCAGGCGATGCGGACGGCACTGGGGAGAGGGGAAGCGGAATGAACGAGATCGACGTGCTGCACGACGCGTTCGGGCCGGACGAGGCGCCGTCGGCGGCGGCTCAGGACCGGGCCCGCGCGGCCCTGCTGGACCGGATCAGCGGTCCGGCCCCGGTCCGCCGCCGGCCGCGCTGGGCCCTGCGGATCACCGCGGCGGTGGTGTCGGCCGCGGCCGCCACGGTCGGTGTGGTGGCGCTGGAGAACGCCGGCCCGGTCACCCTGGAGGGCGTCGACCGGCCGATTGTGGCCGCGTTGCCGTTCGCCCAGCCGGCCAGCGCCGCGCAGGTGCTGGAGAACGCGGCGTGGACGGCCTCCCGGCGGCCGTGGGTGACGCCGCGGCCGGAGCAGTTCGCCTACGTGGAGACGATCGCGACGCAGAACGTCCGGTCGGTGCTCGACGCGTCGCCGAACGGTCCACTGGTCGACGGCAAGACCGAGGTGGTCCGCAAGGAGGTCTGGAACCGCGTCGACGGTGATGTCGTCGCCAACCGGACCGACGGCGGGAAGATCACCTCGATCACCCGGTCGAAGGAGCAGTTCTGGTTCACCGTCCCGTACGGCGACCTGGCCGCCCTGACCACGCCGGAGAAGTTCCAGGCGTGGCTCGACGACCCGGACAAGCTCGTCGGCATCGACGTGGACGGGCTGCTGACCCGGGAGGTGCTGCCGCCGGACGTGGAGGCGGCGATCTTCCGCTGGCTGGCCCGGCAGCCCGGCGTCACCGAGAACCCGAAGGCGGTCAACCTGGACGGCCGTCCGGCGATCGCGCTGACCTGGACCGTCGAGGGCTACCTGAAGAAGGACCTGCTCTTCGATCCGCGGACGTACGCCCTGATCGGCGACCGCATGGTGGCGGTGAAGGACCACGTCAGCCGGGGCGACGACGGCACCCGCCGGATCAAGGCCGGCGACGTGTTCCGGCTGGTCGTCCGCAACCGGTCCGGCATCGTCGACAGGCCCGGTGACACCCCGGCGAACTGAGATCAACATCTAGTAGGCTCCCCGTCGCCAAAGGACAGTGGCGGGAGAGACGTCGACAATGATCAAGCCGCTGCGGCCGGACGACCGGACCACACTCGGCCACTACCAGCTTCTCGGCCGTCTCGGCGACGGGGGTATGGGCTCGGTCTACCTCGGGCGGTCGCCGGACGGCCGCCAGGTCGCGATCAAGGTGGCCCGGCCGGAGCACATGGACGAGGCCGAGTTCCGCGGCCGGTTCCGCAGCGAGGTGGTCCGGTCCCGGCAGGTGCCGCCGTTCGCCACCGCCGAGGTGATCGACGCGGACCCCGACCACGACCCGCCCTACCTGGTCGTGGAGTACGTGGACGGCCCCAGCCTGGCCGCCCTGATCCGCGAGCAGGGCCCGCTCTCCGGGGCGGCCCTGCACCGGACCGCGGTCGGCATCGCCACCGCGCTGACCGCGATCCACGGCGCCGGGGTGATCCACCGTGATCTGAAGCCGGACAACGTGCTGATCGCCGCGGCCGGCGTCAAGGTGATCGACTTCGGGATCGCCCAGGCGTTCGAGGTGACCAGCCGGCACACCAAGCCGGACCGGATGGTCGGCACGATCACGTACATGGCGCCGGAACGTTTCGACCCGTCCGGGGTGGGGGCGGTCAGCGCGCCCGCCGACGTGTTCGCCTGGGGTGCGGTGGTGACGTTCGCTGCCACCGGCCGGACCCCGTTCGCGGCGGAGTCGGCGGCGGCGATCGCGATGCGCATCCTCAGCGGGGCGCCGGATCTGGCGGGTCTGCCCGACTGGCTGCGGCCCCTGGTCGAGCGGTCGCTCGTCAAGGACCCGGCGGCCCGGCCGACCGCCCGGGAAGTGCTCGATCTGCTTCTGAAAGGGGAGCAGCCCGTACCCTCGAAGAAGCGCAGGTGGAATCTTCTGGGGCTGTTCGGCACCGGAAGTTGATCTTTAAGTTTCCTTCTCGTCAGGTGATCGTCGTGTTAGGACGAGGTGCGGCGACGACAGTGGCGCCGACGAAACTCGTCGATACCTGTGAAGGAAACACATGCCTGGCTGGAAATCTGGGCGCACCCTGCGGAAAGCCCTCGTGGCGGCCGCGGTCCTGGTGCCCCTGATCCCGACGGCGGCGTACGCGGCGCCCTCGGAGATCTCGGCGTTCGACGCCGTCAATCAGTTCATCGGTACCGAGCTGGACACCACGCAGAACAAGAGCAACGATGCCTACGGGAACACGTATCCCGGCGCGGCGGTGCCGTTCGGCATGGTCCAGCCGAGCCCGACGACCTGGGCGGAGGGGAACGCCAACGTCGGGCAGAAGGGCGGGTACGAGTACACCGCCTCGCTGATCCGCGGATTCGGCATGACCCGCCACTCCGGGACCGGCTGCACCGGCCGGTTCGGCGGGTACGAATTCCCGACGATCCCGTACGCGGGTGAACTGACCGGCGGCGTGCTGCCGTCCAGCCCGGCGTCGACGATCAAGAACTACTACCTGCCGTTCAGCCACGCCAACGAAGCGTCGCAGCCCGGCTACTACGGTGTGAGGCTGGACAACGGCGTCGAGGCGGAACTGACCGCCACCGCCCGCACCGCGGTCAGCCGGTTCGATTTCCCGAAGAGCGGGGACTCGACGTTGATCCTGGACGTCTCCGGCCCGAACAACCGCACCTTCGGCAGTGAGGTGACGATCGACCCGGCGACGCGGACGGTCTCCGGGTGGATGTACGGCACCGACGTCTGCGACGTCGGCAACCTGTACAAGGCCTACTTCTCGACGACCTACGACCACGCGTTCGCGTCGTTCGGCACCTGGACCGACGAGGAGATGACCGCCGGCTCCGCGCACGCGGTCAAGAGCACCACCGACACCGGCGTCGACTACCGGCACGACACCGGCGCCTGGATCACCTTCCAGCAGGGCGCCAAGGTCGTCGCGAAGACCGGCTTCAGCTACATCAGCGTCGCGAACGCCGCCCTCAACCGGGACACCGAGGTCGGCACGGACGGCTTCAACGACGTCAAGCACGACGCCAGGAAGCTGTGGAAGGACGCCCTCGGCACGGTCGACGCCGACGGCGGGACCACCGAGCAGCGGACCAAGTTCTACACCGCGCTCTACCACTCCTTCCTGCACCCGAACGTGCGCGAGGACGTGAACGGCCAGTACCTGGGCTTCGACGACCAGGTGCACGCCGTCGCGAAGGGCCGCCACTTCTACAAGAACATCAACTTCGCCGGGTCGGGCTGGGACGCGTACCGCAGCCAGGTGCAGTTGCTGGCGCTGACGTTTCCGCAGGTCGCGAACGACATCAACCGCTCGATCGTGGCACTGACCCAGCAGAGGGGCAGCTGGGCGCCGGGCGCGGCCCGCATGCAGGGCGACAACTACCAGGTCATCCTGGCGACGCTGGACGACATGGGCGCGACCGACTACGACCGGGCGGCGGCGCTCGCGTCGATGAAGGCCACCCAGACGCTGCCGGCCACGAAGACCAGCCGGTCGGACGGCTACCAGTACTTCTCGACCGGCCTGATCGAGAACGCCAAGGGCGACTTCGCGACGTCCCGGGTCCTCGAATACGCGATCGACGACTTCGCCATCGCGCAGCTGGCCGCTCGTCTGGGCGACACCGAGGCCTACGACTACTTCGCGGGGCGCTCGCAGAACTGGATGAACGTGTTCGACCCGGTGTCGAGGCACATCATGCCGCGGTCGCGCAGCGGGTTCGACCGTGGCTTCGACCTGCGGGTCCGGGAGGACTCGGCCGGGCGGGGACAGTTCAACCAGTCGACCGGTCACCAGTACGGCTGGCTCGTCCCGCACAACCTGTCGACGCTGATCACGGCCCGGGGCGGCGTCGCGGCGTCGACCGCGGCGCTGGACACGCTGATGGAGCGGCTGGACGCCGGGGCGTACACCCAGACCGGCAACTACCTGTCCAACCAGCCGGCTTTCGGTACGCCGTGGATCTACAACTGGCTGCGGGCGCCGGCGAAGGGCACCGACGTGCTCTACCGCGCCGTCTCCGAGATGTATGACACCACCCCGTCGGGTCTGCCCGGCAACGACGATCAGGGTGCGCTGAGCGCCTGGTACGTCTTCGCCAACATCGGTCTTTATCCCGCTGTCTACGGCACGGGTGACCTCATGATCAGCGGCCCGATGTTCGATAAAATCACCATTAATCCTTATAACACGCCGTCCAGGAAAATCAAGATCAATGCAGCGGGTACGTCCACCGGCGCCCGCTACGTCGACGGACTGCGCGTCAATGGCAAGGCGCAGACCGCCTCCTGGATCGACAGCACGTTCCTGACCGAGGGCGGCACGCTCGACTTCACCATGAAGTCCACCGCCGGCACCTGGGGCACCGGCGCCGCCGACGTCCCGCCGTCCTACACCGACGGCTCGGACGCCCGCAACAACGCCGGCACCACCCCCGACGGCCAGGGCAACCTGGGTTCGCTGGACCTCAGCGACTGGTCGCTGTCGCGCACGTCGCTGGCCGCGGCCGGCGTCACCCCCGGCGCGACCGTGCCCGGCACCGCGTTCACCTGGCCGGACGCCGCGCCGGGCAAGCCGGACAACTGGCTCCCGCACGGCCAGAAGGTCACTGTTTCTGCCTCGTCTCAGGGTGGCTCGTTGTCGTTCCTCGGGCTGTCGACCAACGGCCCGGCGACCGGCACCGCGGTGGTCACCTACACCGACGGAAGCACCCAGGACGTGCCGCTCACGCTGAGCGACTGGGCGGCCGGCCCGGCCACCGGCGAGACCGCGGCGGTCACCCTCTCCGGCCGCAACAACGTCAACGGTACGGCCGGAACCGGCACGTTCCGGATCTTCGCCTCGCAGCCGGCGGCCCTCGACGCGGCGAAGACGGTCGCGTCGGTGACCCTGCCGCAGAGCACCGACAAGGGCATCATGCACATCTTCGACGTAGCGGTCAGCTGACCCTCGTCGTCACGACGCGGCCGGGGCACCTCGTGGGGGTGTCCCGGCCGTTCCGTGTGCCAGGATTCCCTGGATCAGCACCTCCGCCGACCAGGTGAAACGTTCCTCGCCGGTGCCGGAGAGGATGAGTGTCCGGGCGGCGTGCACCCGCGGATGCTCGGCGGGGGAGACCCGGTCCAGGGCCTGGGCGACCGGGCCACCGGGTTCGGCCGGATGGTCGCCACCGGCGTGTTCGGCGGCGACCGCGGTGACGAACGTGGTCAGCAACGCGATCGACCAGGCCGCGTTCTGCTCGTCGACGCCCGCGTCGGCCAGCACCTCGAGGACGGCCTCGTTGACGCGCAGCGCGTGCGGCCCGACCGCGGTCGCGCCGAAGGCCAGCCGGGCCAGGGCCGGGCTCGCGGCGAGGGTCTGCACGTAGGAGCGCAGGATCAGGTCCAGCCGCTCACGCCACGGCATGCCGGGCTCGCCGGTCGTCACGTCGGCGAGCGCCCGGTCGAGGACCAGGGCCTGCAGTTCGGTCAGGTCGTGCACGTACGCATACAGCGAAGCGGGGCCGGTGTCGAGCGCGGCCGCGACCTTGCGCAGGCTCATCGCGGCGCCGTCGTCCGCGGTGACCTGGCGCAGCGCCTCCTCGACGATCGCGTCGCGGCTCAACGGCGGCTTGGCCGGCCGGTTGCGGCGGCTGGCCACCTCGGGAGCACGGAACGGATCACGAGGTGCCATGTCCGGAACCGTAGCCGTCACGAACACTGTTCGTCAAACGAACGCTGTCCTTGACGAACGGTGTTCGTGACGAATACCGTTCCCGGCATGACTTCCACACCATCGATCGCCATCGTCGGGGCCGGACTCAGCGGCCTGATCTGCGCCCGGATCCTGCAACGCCACGGCCGGACGGTCACCGTCTACGAGGCCGACCCGTCCGCCGACGCCCGCAGACAGGGCGGATCCCTCGACATCCACACCGGCACCGGACAGGTCGCCCTCCGCGAAGCCGGCCTGATCGACGAATTCCGCGCCCGCATCCACATCGGCGGCGAAGCCTCCCGGGTGCTCGACAAGAACGCCACCGTCCTCGTCGACATGCCCGAAGCCGACGGCGGCGACGGCCGCCCCGAGATCGCCCGCACCGACCTGCGGCAACTCCTCATCGACGCGCTCGCCCCCGGCACCATCCGCTGGGGTGCCAAGGTCGTCGCCGCCCACCCCGGCCGGCTCGACCTCGCCGGCGGCCACACCGTGCACGCCGACCTGATCATCGGGGCGGACGGCGCCTGGTCCCGGGTCCGGCCCCTGGTCACCCCGGCGAAACCCGCCTACACCGGCATCACCCTGGTCGAGTTCACCCTCACCGACGCGGCCCGCCGCCACCCCGAAGCCCTCGCCCTCGTCGGCCGGGGCAGCCTGTTCGCACTCTCCGACCACCGGTACATCGGAGGCCACGGCGGCGACACCCTGTCCCTCGGCTGCGGCTTCCGGGTGCCGCAGGACTGGGCCGCCACCAGCGGCGTCGACTGGTCCGACATCGACGACGCCCGGCGCGGCCTGCTCCGCGAACTCGCCGACTGGTCACCCGCACTGACCCGGCTGATCCGGGACGCCGACGAGATCAGCGCGCCCCGCCTGATCCACGCCCTGCCGGCCGGGCTGCGCTGGGACACCGTCCCCGGCGTGACCCTGATCGGCGACGCCGCGCACCTGATGTCCCCGTTCGCCGGCGAGGGCGCCAACCTGGCCCTCATCGACGGGGCCGACCTGGCCCGCGAACTCCTGAACCACGACGACCCGGTTGCGGCCGTCACGGCGTACCAGAAGAGGATGTTCGCCCGCGGCGCCAAAGCGGCGGAGGCCTCACACCGCGGGTTGACCATGATGTTCGTGGACGGCCCGCCGAAACGGCTCGTCCGCTTCTTCCGCCTGGCGAAGATCGCCTCCCGCCTGACACACCCGTTCACCGCCCGCTAGACACGTGTCGTGGTCAGAGTGCGAGGCCCATCCGCGTGGTGATTTCGGGCGCGCTGGACGCCCCAATTCACCACACCCGTGGGGGCGTGGTGATTTCGGGCGCGCTGGACGCCACAAGTCACCACACCCGTGGGGGCGTGTTGAGTACGGGCGCGCTGGACGCCACAAGTCACCACACCCCTGGTGGGTGTGGTGAATACGGGCGCGCTGGACGCCCGAAATCACCACAGAGGCAGACCCTGACTGCGAAAGGTGCCTAGCTTTCAGGGAAATTCGTGGTCAACCCGTCTCTCGCGGGGGAGGAGCTCACGGTGTTCCGGCGTGACGCCGGGCCGGCGGAGTTCGCCCTCCCTGCGGAGCTGATGCCGACCGGCTGTTAGCGTCGCGGCGCTGACGGCGATCGGGGAGGGCCACAGCGGATCGTCGGGGGGAGTTGCGGTCTTTCGCAGGGCTTCCGGTCCTGGACTGGGATGACAGCACAGGGCGTGATCCGGCCGGCTTCGCGTGGCGGTTGCCCGGTGCGGACAGTGGTCCGGGCGCGCTGGCCGAGCAGCTTCGGGCCACGCTGGAGCGATGCGGGGCGGCCGGGCCCCGTGCGCTGGTCATCGGTGACTGGGGCGTTGTCCAAGGCGAGCTGTTTCCCGTCGGGTTGCTGCTGGAGAACGCCAGGTTGATGCCGCATCGGCGGGGGCTGTTCGTCTGGGACGTCAGCAGCGAGGCTTGTGAGATCTCGTGGCTGCGGATGACCGACGTGACGCCGCTGCTGGAGACGTCCTCCGAGCTGGAACACCTCGGGTTCCGGGGGTCGACCGAGCGGTGGCTGACACCGGTCCGGCACGGGCGGCTGCGGGAGCTGGTGATCCAGTCCTGCGGGCTGCCGGCTGAGGTGGTCCGGGCGTTCGTGTCCAGCGACCTGGGCGCCCTGGAGCGGCTGGAGCTGTGGCTGGGCTCCGAGGAGTTCGACGGCGACACCATCCTCGACGACCTGGCGCCGGTGCTGTCCGAGCGCCTGGTCGCCGAGCTTCCCGGCGTCGTCGTGGACGTGTCGGACGCGCAGGACGAGGAGCAGGCCGGGGGACGCTACACAGCCGTCGGCGAGTGAGCTGGGGAGCTGGGTGTCATCGTCAGGTCACTTATCGCAGCAGCAGTGGACATAGCGGTCACATCGAATCGGGCGAGCGTGGTTCAAAACCTTCTGGCGAATCGAGGTTAAACGTTACGCAGTTCGATGATGTGACTGATCGTCCGTTCCCGGCCGCCAGAGAACCTCACCCTGGTTGTCTCGATGTCGGCTTCGACTCGTTTGTTGAAATGCCGGTCAAGCCGGTTTGTTATTTCTTCGGCGGTGCTTGCCTGGATGATCTCGCCTCCATCGGTTCTGATCTCGACTTTACCGCGGAACGCGCTGGCCGATCCGAGCAGTCCCGCCACGGTTACTCTCTCCGCTTCTGCGAATTCGCTGTGCTCGCACAGGTATCGAACCCGTTGAACTCCGGAAACACTCCAGTTGCTACGCCTGGCCTCTCTGCCCGGAACGAACCAGGTGATCCGCATGCCGGCTCCGGAACCATGGAGCCCCGCGGTCAGAGCGCCGATATGTTTCATCGATCGAGGCCCGAGGGGGGCGAGCTGTTCAGCCAACAGTTCATCGGACATGCCGGCACCCTCGGAGAGATCGGCGATGTTCAGAACCCGCTCCACCGCCTCATCGAGGATCGTCCGAAATTCGTCGACCCAAGCTGCGAGCAGACCACTCTTCTCCGGGCCGGTGGAGGGGCCGTACATTGCCACGCCGAAGGAGGAGGGGAATGTTGCTACGGCGCTGAGCGCGGTGGCCTCGCGAATCTCGCGAGGGATGGCGGCGGAATTCGTCGGGCGGCCTGCGAGCGCCTGTGCCACAGCGGATATCGACTCTTGAAGGTTGGTGAGGAAAGGGCCCAGTGTCGAGACCGGGACAAGATGATCGGATGTCGCGTCCCCCGTGAGGGCGACCTCGATTCGCCTCCTGCCGCCGTACCGCGAATCTTCGTGCGCGGTCTGCAGCAGCCGGTTGCGTTGAACCTCGGCGAGCTCTTCCGGGGTGGTTGCCGACTTTCGAACCTCGTGCGGAGCCGCCTCCCGCATCTGCCTCATCCACTCATGAGCGGAATTCCGGTCGGGTGATTCCGGGACCGGGGCCATCGGTGTCACAGCAGCACCTCCACATATCCCCGGCGAAGCAGGCCCGGCGTTTCGGTCACGGCGGTAGGTTTTACCCGTTGCCAGACCTCGTCGTAGAGTCCGATGTCCCGGTACGAGGCGGCATCAGACTGACTCATCATGCTGGTGATCATCTGCGACACCGGCCGGTGCTCGGGAAGCCGGACCAGGTAAGAATCGACCCGCATGCCGCGGGCCACGCACCAGCCACGTAGCGTCAAATCGTCGAGGTCGGTCACCGTCGCCGCATCCAGGCGGTCGAATGCCTCCGCCCGCAGCAGGTAAGTCACGTCCACATCGCTGGGCTCCGGCTCCTCACTGACGAAGCTACCGCCGACCCACATGCGAGTGATCTCCCCTGTCAGGGCTCCCAGTATCGTGCGATGAGCATCCCATTCTTTCCAGATTTCCCGTCGCGTCGTGGAATCGGTGGACAGCACCAACCTTGCATGCAGGTCATCCAGGGAGGCCGCATATCGACCCGGTGGGAGGAGCCCGGTCCTCGGATTGAACTCCGGCAAGCAGTTCACATGGGCCATACTTCTCTCGACCTCGTCGACTATTCGATCGTAACCGGGCGACACGGCACAGGCGGGCAGGTAACGCGGTCCCTCGGCCCCGCGGGTGCCTGCGGTCCCCCGGCAGGCACGGCGTTGAGCTGACCGGTGTGAGGGCTCGTGACCGCAACTCTTTCGCAGGTCGAGATGTCGAGTCGCACCACCTGTGCGCCTTGGGCGATCCATGATTCGACGTAGCGGACCCGTGGTGCTCGGGGGCCTCGGGACTGTGCTTTGCGCGTACCCTCGGACGATGGTTGTCATGGGGGAGACGGTCGGGGAAGTGCTGGCTGAGCTGGCCGCTCTCGAGGATCCGAAGGTGCGCGCGGTCAACGAGCGGCACGGTGACGATCACGGCGTCAACCTGACGAGACTGCGGGCGGTGGCCAAACGGCTGAAGGTGCGGCCGGAACTCGCGGCGGAGCTCTGGCGGACCGGCGACACCGCCGCCCGGCTGCTGGCGATCCTGATCAGTCGTCCGAAAGCGTTCAGCCGGGACGAGCTCGACGCGATGCTGCGCCAGGCACGGGTGCCGAAGGTGCACGACTGGCTGGTGAACTACGTGGTGAAGAAGAGTGTGCACGTCGAGGAACTGCGGGTGCTCTGGCTCGCCGACCCGGATCCGGTGGTGGCGAGTGCCGGCTGGGCGCTGACCGTCGACCGGGTGGCCAAGAAGCCGGACGGGCTCGACCTGACCGTGCTTCTCGACGTCGTCGAGGCGGAGATGGCGAGTGCTCCGGTGCGTCTGCAGTGGGCGATGAACCACTGCCTGGCCCAGATCGGTATCGAGCATCCGGAGCAGCGCGACCGGGCCCTGGCGATCGGTGAGCGGCTCGGGGTGCTCAAGGACTATCCGACACCGCCGGGCTGCACCTCACCCTACGCTCCGATCTGGATCGCCGAGATTGTCGGACGTCGCGGTTAGGGTGTCGCGCATGGCGGTACGTGAAGTGATCATTGTGGGTGGGGGTGTCGCGGGGACCGCGACGGCGCTCGCTCTGCAACGGGCCGGGATCCGTGCCGAGGTGTTCGAGGCGCACACGTCCGGTGGCGCGGATGCCGGGGCGTTCCTCACCGTGATGCGCAACGGGATGGCGGCGCTCGAGGAGATCGGCGCGACCGAGGCCGTGACGGCGGTGTCGTTTCCGGCGGACGCGGTGGCGCTGCTCGACGAGAGCGGCGCTCGGCTCGGGCACCGGCCGATCGAGGGCCCGGCGCGCACGCTCACGCGGGCCGCGCTCTACCGGGCGTTGCAGGAGCTCGCGGTCGAGCGGGGCATCCCGGTGCACCACGGCAGACGTCTGACCACCGCAGCCTCGCACGGCGACGGGGTGGAGGCCGTGTTCGCGGACGGCAGCCGGGTTCGTGGTGACGTGCTGGTCGGGGCGGACGGCATCCACTCGCCGACCCGCCGGCTCATCGACCCGGACGCGCCCCAGCCGCGATATTCCGGGCAGCACGTCGTCTACGGGTGCACCCCGGGCAACCCGGCCGGGCTCGACGAGAACGCGTACCACATGATCCGGGGCAGTCAGGC
This sequence comes from Actinoplanes sp. NBRC 101535, assembly GCF_030269225.1. NCBI lineage: Bacteria > Bacillati > Actinomycetota > Actinomycetes > Micromonosporales > Micromonosporaceae > Actinoplanes > Actinoplanes sp. NBRC 101535. The sequence continues at coordinate 128,572 of NZ_BSSY01000011.1, forward strand.
CTTCTTCGGGGTCACCGTGCCCGCCGGCGACGGCCGGACCTGGTGGTTCGCGCGCCTGCGCGGGGCCGCACCGGCCGCGGGTCTGAGCCCGGAGCAGTGGCGTGACCTGGCGTTGGAGAAATGCGGCGACGATGCCACCCCGGCCCGCGCGCTGATCGCCGCCGGCACCGGTGTGGTCGGCAGCGACTCCCACGACATTCCGACCACCCCGCGCTGGCACGGCGACCGGATGGTCCTGGCCGGTGACGCCGCGCATGCGGCGGTCCCGGCCGCCGCGCAGGGCGCGTCGATGGCCCTCGAGGACGCGGTGGCCCTGGCCGTTTCCCTGCGCGAGCACGGCGATCCGGCAGAAGCTTTTGCGGTGTACGAGGACCGCCGCCGCACCGAGACCGAGGAGACGGTGGCGGCGAGCGCCAGAATGGGATCGAGCGAGCATGGATGACTACGACGGCGGCGACGAGTTCGAGACGCTGCGGGAGCTGGCCTTCCAGCCCGGCGGCCTACACCACGGTCGGCGAGTGACCACTGATACCGTCACGCCGATCGAGGAGGTCTGATGGACATCGACGGCGACCTGGAGACGTTCGCGGGCCTGCCGGTCCGGGACGTCGAGGACGAGAGTGCCGCCCCGGACGACCCGGCCGCGGTGGCCTGGCGGTTCAGCGCCGGTTACGGGGAGGCCGACCGGATTCCGGAGCTCTTCGCCGAGATCCTGGAGCGGACCGGCCCGGCCGGCCCCACCGCGCTGATCTTCGGGAACTGGGGCGGCGCGATGGAGGAGCGGTTCCCGATCGAGTTGTTACTCGACAACGTGGACCGGTTGCCGAACCTGCGGGCCGTCTTCGCCGGGGACATGTCCAGCGAGGAGTGCGAGATCTCCTGGATCAAACAGGTCGACGTCACGCCGCTGCTGACCGCCTTCCCCCGCCTCGAGTGTCTGTGGGTCCGCGGCTCGGACGGCCTGGCACTGACGCCGGTGCGCCACGAGAACCTGCGGGAGCTGTCCTTCCAGTCCGGGGGCCTGCCGGTCACCGTGGTCCGGGCGGTCGGCGCCTGCGACCTGCCCGCCCTGGAGGAACTGGACCTGTGGCTGGGCATCGCGGAGTACGGCGGTGAGACCACCGTCGACGACCTGGCGCCGATCCTGTCCGGCCGTCCGTTCCCGGCCCTGACACACCTGGGCCTGCGCAACTCGGAGATCCAGGACCAGGTCGCCGCGGCGGTGGCGTCCGCCCCGGTGGTCGCCAAGCTCACGGTGCTCGACCTGTCGATGGGCACCCTCGGGGACGAGGGCGTCGAGGCGCTGCTCGCGGGCCAGCCGTTGACCCACCTGGAACGCCTGGATGTCAGCCACCACTTCGTCTCGCCGGAACTGGCCCAGCGGTTGGTCGACGAGCTTCCGGGCGTCGAGGTCGACATCTCCGACGAGCAGGACGAGGACGACGAGGAGTTCGGCCGGTACACCGCCGTCGACGAATAGCCCTGTCCAGGGGCGGCCGGGCTGCGCCTCGCTCCTGCCGCCTGACGGACAGGGGCTAGGCTTCGGCCGTGGTCAAGGCTGTGATCGTGGATGTGGACGACACGTTGTGTCTCACCGAGGCCGCCTCGTTCGCACTGGAGAACGACGTGCTCGCCCGGATGGGACGGCCGCCCATGTCGCGGGCCGTGCACCTGAGCACCTGGGGCGAGGTGCTGCTGGACGCGATGCCGCACCGGTCGCCGGGGCTCGACCTCGACCGGTTCGCCGCGCTGTTCCCGATCGCCCACCAGGAATACCTCGCCGACGGCCGGCTGGATGTGATCCCGCCGGAGAACCTCGCGGCCCTGGACCGGTTCGTCCTGGCCGGGCGGACCGTGATGTTGCTGAGCTCGCGGACCGAGGTGGAGATCGAACACCTGCTGGCGGCGGACCACGTGCTGGCCGGGCGGGTCACCGGGGCATATCACCAGGGCAACAGCCGGTTCCGCAAACCGGATCCGCGGGCCTTCGACGAGCTTCTCGCCGAGACGGGGCTGGCGCCGGGGGACTGCGTCTACGTCGGGGACTCGCCGGGGGACGCGGTGGCGGCCGGTGGCGCGGGCATCCGGTTCATCGCCTGCCTACAGAGCGGGGTGCGGCGGCTCGACGAGTTCGACCCGATCCACGTGACGGCGGCCGTCGAGACGTTCCCGGAGATCGTCGACGTGATCGAGGCGTGGGACGGGGCCTGACCCCGGTCGCCTGTCGCGCGTGCTCACGGCGTACTCAAGAGATCATGCGCAGAGCCGCCGCCGCGACGCTGAGCCGGAGCTGATCGGGGGCCGGCCGGTCGGGCAGGTCGCGGCGCATCCCGATCACGCTCTCCACCAGGCCGAACACGAGGTCGCCGAGCACCGCGGCCTCGCCTTGCGGCCGGGTGGTCGCCTGCGCGGTGAGCGTGCGGTACACGCCGCGGAGCTGGTCGCGTTCGGCGCGGAACCGATGGAACGGCTCGGACGCCGTCTCCGGCAGGGCGTAGAGGACACCCACGTTCCAGCGGGCTCCGAGCAGCACCCCGACGTCGTATTCGACCAGCTCCCGCAACGCCTCACCGGGGGGAAGACCGCGCTTCTCCAGGGCCGCGGCGAACTCCAGCGACGGCCGGACCGTCGACTCCAGGAGATCGGCGAGGATCTGCTCCTTCATGGTGAAGTGGTAGTACAGCGAGGCCTGCCGCACCCCGACCATCTCGGCGATCATGCGGGTCGAGGTGGCGGCGTAACCGTGCCGGGCGAACAGTTCGGCGGCCGCGTCGAGGATCTCCTCACGGGCGCTCGCGGAGGGCAGCCGCCGGGCGCCGGAACGGGGGCGGCCGGCGGCGGACGGGGAACTCACGCCTGCATCGTTCCATGCGGGACGGCCGCGCTCCGGTTCAGGCGCGCAGGGCCAGCAGCAGCTCGTCGGCGACGGCCGCGGACGAACCCGGGTTCTGCCCCGTGATCAGCGTGCCGTCGGCGATCACGTGCGACTGCCAGGCCGGCCCGGCGGCATAATCGGCACCGAGCGCCACCAGCCGGTCCTCGAGCAGCCACGGCGCCTTGGCGGCGAGCCCGGCCGCGGTCTCCTCCTCGTTGCTGAACGCCGTCACCCGGCGGCCGTCGATCAGCTCCGGGGTGGCCGGGAGCAGGGCGGCGACGCCGTGGCAGACCAGGGCGAGCGGCTTGCCGTCGGTCAGGGCCCGGTCGACCAGCTTCGCCGAGGCAGCGTCGACGGCCAGGTCCTCCATCGGGCCGTGCCCACCGGGGTAGAAGACCGCGTCGTAACCGTCGAGGTTCACGCCCGCCAGGTCGATCGCGGGCGGCACGACCGGGGCGTCCCCGCCGTCGAGGCTCGCCTTGTCGACGGTCGGGGCCACCCCGCCCGGCGTCGCCACCTCGACACTGTGCCCGGCCGCGGTGACCTTCTCGAACGGCACCGCGAACTCCTCCGCCCAGTATCCGGTGGGGTGCTTGCTGCCGTCGTTCAACGTCCAGTGGTCGGCGCCGCTCATCACAAACAGGATCTTGGCCATCGTGGGTACTCCTCTACCGGATTCCGGGTGTCTACCGACCTCAGGCTAGGTCGGATGATCATCAGACACCCAATAGGATTCCCGCTGTGACCGATCAGAATCCCGATGGCAGCCTCGATCTGCTGCGGACTTTTCTCGCGGTCTACCGGGCCGGGTCGATCACCGCGGGCGCCCGCGCGCTCGGCCTGTCCCAGCCCACCGTCACCGGCCAGATCCAGGCCCTCGAACAGCGCTGGGGACGCCAACTCTTCCAGCGGATGGCCCGCGGCGTGCGCCCCACCACCGTCGCCGACGACCTGGCCGCCCGGATCGCCGGGCCCCTCGACGACCTGGCGCTGGTGACCGGCCCGTCGGCGGAGACCCCGCCGGAACCGGTGCACCTGGCCGGGCCCGCCGAACTGTTGGCGGCGCGGGTCGTACCCGCGCTCGCGCCCCTGATCACCCAGGGCGTGCGCCTGCGCGTCACCAGCGGACTGGCCGACGATCTCCTCGACGGCCTGACCCGGGGACGGTACGACCTGGTGATCTCGGCGATCCGCCCGCGCGGGCGCACCCTGCTCGCCGAACCCCTCGCCGACGAGGAGTTCGTGCTGGTGGCGTCCACGGCGCTCGACGTGGACCGGGCGCCGCTGATCGCCTACGCCGAGGACGTGCCGATCGTCCGCCGGTACTGGCGGCACGTCTTCGGGCGCCGCCTGACCCGCCGCCCCGCCCTGGTGATCCCCGACCTGCGGGCGGTGCGGGCGGCGGTGGTGGCGGGCGCGGGCTGGTCGGTGCTGCCCCGCTACCTGTGCGAGGCGGACCTGGCCTCCGGTGCGCTGATCCTGCTCGACGAGCCGGCCGACCCGCCGATCAACACCGCTTTTCTGGTACGCCGCGCGGCTGCCACCACCAACACCCATGTCACGGTGGTGGAACGCGCGCTGCGGTCAGCCGGCCCGACGTGGTGACGCCGCCGTCCGCGCTTCGCCCCGTCCCGCTGGATCATCCGTCACCGCAGACCCAGCCGTCGTCCACGGCTGTCCGGGCAACGCGAACGAGCCGTGTGCGACGGCTCGGGAGGGACAGCCGTCGTTCAGGGTTGTTGGGGCGGTGTGAGGGAGCCGTGTGCGACGGCTGAGGAGACCGGAGCCGTCGCACACGGCTCTTGAGCGGCTCGGATTCAGCCGTGGCCGACGGCCGGGAGGTGTGGAGCCGTCGGCCACGGCTGATTTGTGAGGGCGGGGCGACCGTGGCCGACGGCGGGGGAGAGCGAGCCGTCGGCCACGGTTCAGATGTGGTCCGGAGGCAGCCGTGGGCTACGGCTGGAGTTGGTGAGCTGCGAACCGGGGTTGCGATGAGGCTCAGGTCCCGGGATGGTGCCCGGTTCCGTCCCCGGGTTCGGCTTTGAGGACGGACGGACGGGCAGACGGGCGGGCGGACGGACGGGCGGACGGACGGGCTCGGCTCCGGGACGGGCTCAGGCCGGCGGATTGGCGCCTCGGCGGCGACTGAGCTGTTCGCGCAGGTCGTAACGGCTCCGGTGGCGATCGCGGCGCCGGTCGGTGCGGCAGATGAGCTGCGACTCGCGGACGCCGTGACTCTCGCAACGGCGTACCCAGTAGGCGGCCGTGCCCTCCCAGCGGCAGCCCTGCCGACGGACGCCGAGCAGCGGACGCGTGGGAGTGATCTCATCGGGCAGGGTGCACGGCCCGAAACGGTGGTCGTGCTGGGGCATACAGGTTCGCCCCGGCGCATCGGTGAGCTGCACCCACCACGGCCGGGTCTTGTCGGTCCTACTCATGGAAACGGGCACCTTCCGGCTCCGTGACGCCCCGTTCCGGGGCTGTCGCTAGATCGGATGCACCGTGATCACCTCCTCGCATACACCTGCGGTAGTGGCCATCCTAATCAACTCAGGCGCGCCAACCACTCGGTCAACAGCAGCCGCTCGCCCGCGCTGAACCGCGGATCCCCCTCGTCGATCGCCGCAGCCAGGGCCACCGCTGCCGTCCGCACCGGCGATCCGGCAGTCGCCCCGTCGGTGGTCACCGCAGCGAGCGCCGCCTCCCGGGCCACCGTGGACAGCCCCGGGTCGCGGTCCGCCGCAGGCACCCGCATCTGGGACAGCGTGAACCCGCAGCCCGCACTGTGGATGATGTGCGCCGCCGTCTCCACGTCGCGGGTCAGGCGTCCGTGCCGGGCCGCCCGTTCCAGCAGGCTGCGCAGGATGGCGGCGGCCGCGTCGGCGGCCGGGTTCTCCTGGTCGGGGGCGTAGCGGCCGTAGATCTGGGCATAGACGTGCGGGTGGGCCAGCCCGAATCCCACGTGCAGGTCCCAGCCGGACCGCAGGTCCTCGACGGGGTCCTCGTGGCGTTCGCGGTCGGTCTTGGCCCGGATGTACGCGTCGTACCCGCGCCGGACCGCGGCGGTCATGAGTCCTTCCATGTCGCCGTACAGCCGGTAGATCGTCATCGGCTGCACGCCGGCGCCGGCGCAGACCGCCCGGGTGGTGAGGGCGGCCGGGCCGCCGGAGTCGAGCAGCTCCAGTGCCACGGACTCGATGACGGAGCGGCGATCACCAACCATGTTAGCGATGCTACCAAAAGCCTGATACTGTGAGCGCAGATCACGAAAACACGTGAGCGATGAGAACAAGGAGTTCGACATGACCACCAGAGTCGCCATCGTGACCGGCGCTTCCCGCGGCATCGGGCGCTCCATCGCGCTCCGGCTCGCCGCCGCCGGCCAGTCCGTCGTCGTCGGCTACGCGGGCAACAAGGACGCCGCCGAGGCGGTCGTCACCGAGATCAAGGACAACGGCGGGGAGGCTTTCGCGTACGGTGCGGACGTCGCCGAAGAGACCGAGGTGGCCGCGCTGTTCACCGAGACCACCGACCGTTTCGGTGGGGTCGACGTCGTCGTGCACTCGGCCGGGATGATGGCGCTGGCGCCGGTGGCCGACTTCGATCTGGCCGTGCTGGACCGCATGCACCGGACCAACATCCGCGGCACGTTCGTCGTCAACCAGCAGGCCGCCCGGCACGTCCGCGGTGGCGGCGCGATCATCAACCTGTCGACCTCGGTCAAGAAGCTGGGCCTGGCCGGCTACGCGCCGTACGCGGCGAGCAAGGGTGCCGTCGACGCGATCAGCCTGGTGCTGGCCAAGGAACTGGCCGGCCGGGACATCACGGTCAACGCGGTGGCGCCCGGCCCGACCGCCACCGACCTGTTCCTCGACGGCAAGGACGAGGCGACCATCGACCGGATGGCGAAGATGAACCCGATGCACCGGCTCGGCGCGCCCGAGGATATCGCCGAGGTGGTCGCCTTCCTGGCCGGTCCGGGCCGCTGGGTCAACGCGCAGACCGTCTACGCCAACGGCGGCATGGTCTGAGTCAGAACCGCGACTTCGTGATCAGGGCCCACTCGTGATCGTCGCCGGTGACGCAGGTGGCCAGGGTGAGGCCGGTCGCCGGGCCGCCGTCACCGGTGCCGAACACGTCCAGGCAGAGGCCGGACGCCGCGTTGACGATCCGGTGGTACCGCCGGCCCTGTGAGGTGAACCGGAACTCCAGCCGGTAGTCCTGGTTGTCGTCCTCGACGCAGTACGTCTCGGTGACCGGGGTGCCGTGCTCGACGGTCCCCGCGCCGGGCACGTCCAGGCACAGGCTGTCGACGGCGTTGCGGATCCAGTACAGCTGGTCGCCGGACCCGTCGGTGCCACGTGGGACGAACCGGAACTCCTGGTTGTCCTCGAACGTCGGGTGACACACGTCCTGCCGGACCGGCCCGTCCGGGGTGCCCGGCCCGAAGTCCGGCAGGTCGATGCAGAAGCCGGTCGTCGCGTTCTGGACGAAGAACGGCCCGTAGCTCTTGTCCTTCACCGCGGCCGCCTTGATCGGCGGCAGTCCGTCGGTGTCCGCCGGCGCTGTCGTCTTGTTCGTCTTGTTCTTCTTCTTCGAGGGCGCGGTGGTGGCGGCCGGTGAGGGCGGGACGCTCGTGGCGGACCGCGACGGGGAGGCCGACGGCGAAGGTGGCAGCGAGGGCGAAGAAGAAGAGGCGGGCGCCGGCGGCGGCAGGGCGCCGGGCTGAGCCACCGGTCGCCGGCTGTTCACGATCAGCCCGACCGCGCCACCCAGCGCCAGCAGGAGCACCACCACCGCACCGACCAGAACCGGCATGGCCCACCGGGAGCGAGCCGGCCGCGGCGGACGGGACGGTTCGGTCGGACCGGTCGGCACCTCCAGCCGCGGAACACCCACCTCCATGGCGGCACTGCGCAGGTCCGGCTGACCGGCGAACGCCTCGGCCGACCCGCTGCCCAGCAGGCGGGCGAGCAGTTCCTGGGCGGTCGGCCGCCGGGCCGGATCCGGCGACAGGGCCTGCTCGACGATGCGGCGCAGCGGTCCGTCGGGCAGGCCGGCCAGGTCGGGCGGCCGGCTGATGATCCGGGCCATGGTCGCCATCGGGGAGCCGGCCTCGAACGGCGCCTTCCCGGTGCCGGCGAACGCGACCACGCATCCCCAGGCGAAGATGTCGGCGGCCGGGGTGATCGCGGTGGCAGGCCCGTCGAACCGTTCCGGCGCCATGTAGTTGATCGTGCCCATGTAGATGCCGGTCCGGGTGTGCCGGTTCTGCACCTCCTCCAGAGCGCGGGCGATCCCGAAGTCGATCACCTTGGGGGAGCCCGGGGCGAGCAGCACGTTTCCCGGTTTGAGGTCGCGGTGGATGACGCCGGCGCCGTGGATGGCGGCGAGCGCGGTGGCCACGCCGATCGCCAGTCCGTGCAGGTTCGCCGCGGTCAGCGGTCCGTTCGTGCGGACCGCTTCACCCAGGGTGGGACCGTCGACGTACTCGACGACCAGGTAGGGGTGCGGCGCGTCCGGGTCGGCGTCGAGAACCTCGGCGGTGCAGAACGGGGGCACCTGCCGGGCGCTGGCGACCTCGTCGCGGAAGCGGCTGCGGAACACCGGGTCAGAGGCCGCTACAGCGTGGACGACCTTCACGGCGACCTGCCGTCCGGTGCGGTCGCGCGCCAGGTAGACGACACCCATGCCGCCGGAGCCCAGGCGTCCGATCACCTCGTACGCGCCGATCTGCCGGGGATCGTCGTGCTGTAGCGGGCCGTATCGGGGCCTGCTGTGATCGTTCACAAGTCGCTCCATGCCGGGGCGGAAATAATTTTCGGATGCTACCAACCACTGTGGAATCCGGTGGTCCGGCCGATAAACGACAACATCGACCCATGCGAACCCCGATCGTGGGGCACCGGTGGGAGACGCTCCGATGAGCGGCGGAGACGCGGCATGGTGGTTGATCGAAACCGATGGTTGAATCGGCGCATGCCCGGCTTCGTCAACCCCGTGATCCCCGGGATGTTCCCGGACCCGAGCGTCTGCCGAGTCGGCGACGACTACTACCTCGCCTGCTCCAGCTTCGAGTACTTCCCCGGCGTCCCGATCCTGCACAGCCGCGACCTGGTGCACTGGGAGCAGATCGGCAACGCTCTGGACCGGCCGTCCCAGCTCCACCTGCCCCCGCAGACACCCGCGTCCGGCGGCGTCTACGCGCCCACCCTGCGCCACCACGACGGCCGGTTCTGGCTGATCACCACCAACGTCACGCCCGGCCAGGGCGCGCTGATCGTGACCGCCGACGACCCGGCCGGCCCGTGGTCCGAACCGGTCCGCGGCGAGGCCGGCGGCATCGACCCCGACCTGGCCTGGGACGACGACGGCACCTGCTGGCTGACCGGGGCGGGCGTCTACCAGGTCCGGGTCGACCCGGCCACCGGCGAGACCTTCGGCGAACCCCGCCGACTGTGGTCCGGCGGCCACCGTGCGCAGGCCCCGGAGGCGCCGCACCTCTACCGGATCGGCGACCACTGGTACCTGCTGATCGCCGAGGGCGGCACCGAACGCGGGCACGCCGTCTCGATCGCCCGCGCCACCTCACCGGACGGCCCGTTCGAGCCCTGCCCGGCCAACCCGATCCTCACCCACCGCGGCACCGACCGGCCGATCCAGAACACCGGCCACGCCGACCTGGTCCAAGGCCCGGACGGCTCCTGGTGGATGGTGCTGCTCGGGGTACGCCCCGGCGGCGGCACCCCCGGCTGGCACGTCCTCGGCAGAGAGACCTTTCTGACATCGGTGACCTGGGTGGACGGCTGGCCGGTCGTCGGCGAGCTGGCCACCGAGTCGACCGTGCCGTGGCCGCTGAAACCGCCCGCCCCGGAGCCGGCCCGCGACGACTTCGACAGCGCCGACCTGCACCCGCGCTGGGTGTCGGTGCGGTCCCGACCGGAGTCGAGCTGGTCCACGAGCGACCGCCTCGGCTGGCTCACCCTGCACGCGCGCGGAGCGTCCCCCGACGAACCCGACGTGACCTTCGTCGGCCGACGGCAGCAACACCCCTCCTGCCGGGTACGCGTGAGCGCCGACACCACCGGTGGCCGCGGCGGTCTGGCCGTCCGCCTCGACGAACAGCACCACTACGACGTCACGGCCGGGGCGGGCAGTATCGAGGTCACCGCCCGCATCGGGTCGATCCGGCACACCGTGGACTCCGTGCCCCTACCGGACGGGCCGGTCGTGCTCCGCGTCGACGTGCTCGCCACGACCGGCGACTGGTCACCGACCCGCGGGCCCGACGAACTGCACCTCGGGTACGAGACCGCGGACGGGGAGTTCCACGCTTTGGCCCGGCTCGACGGGCGGTACCTGTCGACCGAGGTGGCCGGCGGGTTCACCGGGCGGGTGATCGGCATGTACGCGGCCTCCGGCACGATGCACTTCGACTGGTTCGACTACTCGTCTGCGGATCTTTCTTGACGAAGCCGGTCACCATCGCCCGCCGCCCCGACTGCCTGATCGCGGTCGCCCAGCTCTCCGACGGAGAACAGGACCGGCTGCGGGCCCGCGGCATCCCGTTCGTGGTCCTCGACCCGGCCACCGAGTTCCCGGAGGACGTCCCGCTCGTCGGCGCCACCAACGGGGCCGGTGGACGCTCCGTCACCCGGCACCTGACCGGCCTCGGCCACCGGGACATCGCCATGATCAGCGGGCGTCCAGCGCGCCCGAAGTCACCACGCGGATGGGCTTCGCGCCCTGACCAAGAAACGTGTCTAGGACTTTCCGTTCTCCGCTCCGGCTCTGTCGAGGATGGCTGGATAGGGTCGCCGGGACGATCGAGACGGGGCGGGGACGTGACTGGGACTGATCAGCCGACGATGACTGACGTGTGGCCGCATCTGGCCGGGGTGGACGAGTGCGCCGGAGCCACGTTCGACGGCGACGACCTGCGTGAGGTGGCGATCGACGGGTTCCGGTTCACCGACTGCACGTTCCGCGGGGTCCGGTTCAACGCGGCGGCCATGACCCGGGTGGTCTTCGACGGGTGCGTGTTCCAGGGGTGCAACTTCTTCGACACGACGCTCGACGAGTGCACCGTGGTGGACGGCCGGTTCGACCGGTGCTCGTACACCGGGATGCAGGTCAGCGGCGGCGACTGGACCGGCAGCACACTCGCCGGGGCGGACCTGAGCACCGCCGACTTCACCGGGGTGACCATGCGCCGGGTCGGGCTGAGTGGTGCCCACTGTGCCGGCGCGATGTTCCGGGACGTGGATCTGGGCGGCGCCGACCTGCGCGGGGCCGACTTCACCGGCACTGACCTGCGGGGGAGCGTCCTGACCGCTTTCGATCCGCGGGAGGTGGAGCTGCGCGGCGCGGTCATCACCGCCGAGCAGGCCGTCGACCTCGCCGAGGCGCTGGGCATGTCGGTCAGGGCGGGCTGATCTGGGGCGATCACGGCGGGTGTGCGATCGGCAACATAATTCACGTCACGCCGTGCTTGGGATGAGGGATCCGCTCCGGACCGGTACGGTCGAACGGACAGTTGTGGATTTCTCGTTTCCGTGATGCTCACCGCGGGAAGTTCCCGTGCACCCCGTTTTCCGGCCACGCCATCGGCCGGGACCGAGACTCCGGCCACCTCACCGGCCGGGACGACGTTCCCAGCCAGGTCACACCGGCCGGGACGAAGTCCCCGGTCACGTCACTGGCCGGGACGAAGTTCCTGGCCGAGCCACCGGCCGGGACCGAGCGAGTGAGGATTCCCTGATCGTGAAGGTGCTGGCGAAGAAGCTCGTAGCCGCGATGACCTCGCATGCCGTGCTGGCGGTGCTGTTCCTGACCGCCCTGACACTGAGCGGCGGTTCGCAGCCACGCAAGCCACGCCGCACCCGGCCGGCAGCGCAGCGTTCGTCGCGGGCGGCCCGCCGCACCGAGGCCGTCGACGCCCGCCGGTTCGCCGGGGAGGTCCACGTGGCGGCCGGGCGGGCCGGCGACTCCGCCCGCAACTGGCAGGAGTTCTGGGCGCAGTCCGAGGAGTACGCCGCCGAGGCGTGGCAGGCCTGGCAGGACGCCGAGAAGCAGCTGGCCCGCACCCGGGCGGCGACCGCCTTCCGTTCCCCGCACTTCCTGCAGACCCCCTCGGTGTACGCGGAGAACGAGAAGTTCCTGCACCGCGCCGCCGCGAAGGCCGTCGACCGGGGCGACCTGCCGTCCACTGTGCTGGTCGACCTGGCGGCCGGCGAAGGCGGCTGGAACCCGATGCTGCACCCGGTGGAGCAGGAACTGGTCCTGCAGATGGCGACCGCCGCGGTCCGCCGGCACATGTTCGAGCAGGCGACCGAGGCCGAGGAGTCGGCGTGGCACGACGCCCAACTCGCCATGGCCGTCCGCGACAGCCTGCGCCGCGAGGCGGGCGAGGCGAGCGTCCGCGCCGCGGCCCTGGCCCGCTACCTGCCGGGCCGTGAGCGCGCCGCCGCCCCGGCGCTGCGTCCCAGCCTGGTCCACCAGACCGCCTGACCGAATCACGCTTCGCCACCTGTCACCGTGACAACCCACGCCTACGGCGGTCTGGTCCGCCAGGCCGCCTGACCGAATCACGCTTCGCCGGCTTGCCGACAGGGAAACGCCCCGTCGGCAAGCCGGTTGCTTCAGTGCGTGCGCTGGCTGGGCCAGGCCGTGCGCTGGGGTCAGAGCGTCACGTCCAGGGTCAGGGAATCGAAGGCCGGGAACTCGACGCGCCTCCTCGATGATCGCCGCGGGTTCCTGGCGGGCGGCGGGAGCGCGCCGCAGCGCGATCTCCACCCGGCGCGGATCGGGCTGCGGGTCGGATTCGTCCGCGTGGATCTCGACCAGCTCGGGCATAGCGATGAAATCTGACGTATCGACGTATCGACGTATCGACGTATCGACGTATCGACGTATCGACGTCGCCCGTCGGGCGTTGCCGCCGTTGCCGTTGCCGTTGCCGTTGCCGTTGCCGTTGCCGCCGGGGCCGGGGCCGGAGCCGGGGCCGGAGCCGGGGCCGGAGTGGGTGATGGTTGCACCCGATCAAGGGGTTGGGTGCGGTTACCGCCCCGTTTGGGGTGGTGTCCTTGCCCGTTCGCTTGATCGGGTGCTGGTGGCGCTCGAGTGGGAGCTGCGGGGTGATGAGCGTTCCCGATCAAGTGGTCGGGGACTGTCGCCTTCCCGTTTGGGGCGGGGATGGCCCGCGTTCGCTTGATCGGGTGCTGGTGCCGCTTGAGCCGGAGCTGCGGGATGGTGAGCGCCCGCGATCGAGCGGGTAGTGCCGTCGCCGTTCCCTTTGGGGCGGTGAGCGCACCCATGTGCATGATCGGTGCGGTGCGGTGCGGTGCGGTGCGGTGCGGTGCGGTGCGGTGCGGTGCGGTGCGGTGCGGTGCGGTGCGGTGCGGTGCGGTGCGGTGCGGTGCCAGTACTGGTGCCTCGGTCGTTACCGCTGTTGCCGCTTCGTCGTTGCGGTCTGGCCGAAGTGGGTGGTGGGTGCTCCCGATCAAGGGGTTGGGTGCGGGTGCCCTCCCGATTGGGGCGGTGGCCGCCCGCGTTTGCTTGATCGGGTGCTGGTGGCGCTTGGGTTGGTGGTGTGGGGTGGTGAGCGTTCCCGATCAAGTGGTCGGGGACTGTCGCCTTCCCGTTTGGGGCGGGGATGGCCCGCGTTCGCTTGATCGGGTGCCGGTGGCGCTCGAGGGGGAGCTACGGGATGGTGAGCGTCCCCGATCATGTTTTTGGGAGCCGTCGCCATTCGGTTTGGGGCGGTGGGCGCCCCCAATTGCTTGGTCGGGTGCGCTTACCGCCTGGGTTGGGCTTGGTCGGGTGCGCTCATCGCTTGGGTTGGGCTTGGTCGGGTGCGCTTACCGCTGGGTTGAGGGCTTGGTCGGGTGCGTTCGCCGCTTGGGTTGGGCTTGATTGGGGGCGTTCACCGCCCGGGTTGGGACTGCCACGTGGTGGGCGCACCCAAGCGCGGGCATGGGTGCGCGTGCCGCCCGGAAGGGTTGAGCGGGTGGGGGTGCGGGCTGGGTGAGCGGGTGGGGCTGGGTGAGCGGGTGGGGCGCGGGCTGGGTGAGCGGGTGGGGTGCGGGCTGGGTGAGCGGAGGGTTTGTGGGGGTGGCGGGTGGGGGAGCGGTCAGAGGACGGAGAAGCTGCCGGCTGCGGGTGGGACGTGGGAGCCGTAGCCGGGCTTGACGGTCAGGCCGGGCGTGGTACAGAACGGGTCGGCGTGGACCTTTACGGGACGGTCGGTCAAATTGACCAGGACGTGGGAGGCCATTCCCAGGCGGGTGCAGCCGGTGGGGCTGTCGTAGACCTTGACCGCTGTCAGTTCGGTGGCGAAGACGGTGACCCTGCCGGTGGCGGCCGCCGGATGGGGTGCCCGCGGGGCCGGGGAAGTCGGGGAAGCCAGGGAGGCTGGGGAGGCCAGGGAGGCTGGGGAGGTTGGGGAGGCTGGGGAGGCTGGGGAGGCTGGGGAGGCCGGGGAGTGTAGGGAGGTCGGGGAGGCTGGGGAAGCCGGGGGAGTGGGTTCGGGCTTCGGGGTGTGCGTCTGGGTGTGCGTCGGCTTGGGCTTCGCGGTCGGTGTGGGTCGGGTGAAGAAGACCGTTGGCGTGGGTGTCGGACCTGCCGGTGCGGCTGCCGTCGTCGTCGGTGACGTTGTGGGGGCTGCCTGGGCCGGGGTCGACTGCGGGAACAGCAGGACCGCGGTGAGTAGCGTCGTGGCGTACCGGAGGAAGGTCATTTCGGGTCTCCCAGCGTGGGCAGGATCGCGTTCCAGAGGCGGAGCCGGGCGTGCAATGCCCGTTGTGCCGCGTCGGCGCATTCGCGCCAGCGCTTGTCGTCGTCGGCGCACAGGTCGACGAGCATCTGCATGGCCATCGGGGTGTGGTGTTCCTCGTCGAGTTCGACGTGGCGGGACAGGTAGGTGCGGAAGTCCGCGGTGCGCGGGTCGGCGTCCGTGGCTAGCAGGTCGGCGAACATGTCGGGGATGAGGTCTTCGCGGCCGAAGGCGAAGACGGCTGCCCGGGAGTGCACCGGCAGGTCGTGGATCATCTGCCAGGTGTCGGTGACGAAGTCGGTGGCGGCGGGTGGTACGGCTGCCAGGTGCAAGGCTTCGGGTACGTAGACGCCCTCGTCGAGGGCCGCGATGAACCTGTCGAGGGGGCCGGTGTCCGCGCCGAGCCCGGTCATGGCGCGCCGGTACAACTCGAAGTGGCTGAGGTACTCGCCGTTGATCTCGTCGCTCTCCTCGGCCAGCACGATGTCGTTGATCAGCCGTCGGACGACCGGGCTGCCCTGGGGGCGCCACGGCAGGCGTACCCCGGTGAGGTCGATCTGCAGGCTCTTGAGCAGGGACATGAAGTCCCAGACGGCGTAGACGTGCTGTTCGGCGAAGGCGGCGACCGCTGACCTGGTGGTGAGACGGTGGTAGATGGGGTGGGCGGTCACCTGGGCGCGGACGGGTTGGACGGCGGCGCGGATCCGGCTGATTCCCGGATGCGTGAGAGCCCAGTGGTATCTCGACATAAACCCTCATTTCGGATAAAACGCTCACATGCCTTATAGCACTGTGGATCCTGGTTATGTCTTCGATACCGACTTTCCCGACGAGGACGTCCGTCTCGCGCTGGGGGAACAGCTCTGGGACGGCATCACGATCGGGCGACTCGCCGAGATCGGCGTCGCCCCCGGATGGACCTGTCTGGAGCTCGGCGCCGGCCGGGGTTCGGTGGCCCGCGCCCTGGCCGGGATGGTCGGCCCCACCGGCCGGGTGGTCGCCACCGACCTGTACCCGGAGCGCCTCGCCGCCGCGCTCGACCGGGAGTCCGATCCGGACGGTCCGGGCGTCGAGGTGTGCCGGCACGACCTCGCGGCCGATCCGTTGCCGGCGGACCGGTTCGACCTGGTGCATGCCCGTCTGGTCCTGCAGCACCTGCCGCAGCGCCGCCGGGTCGTCGCGGCGATGGCCCGCGCCCTGCGGCCGGGCGGTGTCCTGCTGATCGAGGATACCGACGTCGCATCGCTGTTCAGTCATCCGCAGGAGGGGGAGGCGGGGTTCCTGAGCCGGGTCAAGGAGGCCGCCTACCGGGTGATGGCCGACGCCGGCTACGACCGCAGCTGCGGTCTGCGCAATCTCGAACTGGCCGGCGCGGCGGGGCTGGCCGACATCCAGGCGCGCGGCAACGCGCACGTGGTGCGGGGTGGCACGCCGGCCGCGCAGTGGTACGTCCTCTGGCTGCGGCACCTGCGCCCGGCGATGCTCGGGAGCGGTTACGCGACGGCCGCCGACGTGGACGCCGCCCTGGTGGCGCTCGCCGACCCGGGCAACGTCTGGCTCTCCCAGGTGATGATCAGCGTCAGTGCGCGGAAGGTGGTGGCCGACGTCGGCGTGCCGAGAGCCATGGCCGACGTCAGTGCGCGGAAGGTGGTGGCCGACGTCGGCGTGCCGAGAGCCATGGCCGACGTCGGCGTGCCGAGGGCGATGATCGGCGTCAGTGCGCGGAAGCCTGACTGATCACGGCGGCGGGCGAGGGCGTCAGGCCGGTAGCCGAGGCGATGCGGTTCCAGGCGTTGACCGCGGCGATCGTCCAGAGCAGTTGGGCGAGTTCGGTGGGCTGGAACCACTCGCCGGCCGCGGTCAGTGCCCTCTCCGGCACGCCGGCTTCGCCGACGGCCGTGGTCACCGCTTCCGCCAGGGCCAGGGCGGCGCGCTCCCGCTCCTCGAATGCGGGGGTACGCCGCCAAGCTGCCAGTCCGTGCAGTGCCCGGTCGTCCACGCCCAGTGCCTGGGCCTCCCGCACGTGCAGGTCCACGCAGTACGAGCAGCCGTTGAGCTGGGACACCCGCACCTTGACCAGGGCGGCGATCCGTCCGTCGAGGCCGTCGGCGGCGGTGGCGGTGAAGGCGTACATCGCCCGGTACGTCTCCGGAGTGATGGCGGCAATGTCGAGTTCCGTCATTTTGCTGACCTTTCACGGGTTTTGTCCAGATTGTGGACGATTATGGACATAGTTGCCGACGTGAGTCACCCTGCGACACCAACCCCGGCCGACTGATGCCGGCCTCGCTGATCGTCGGGCTCGGCCGGGCCGGGAGCGGGCTGCACCTGCCCGCCCTGCACCGGCTCCCCGCCGCGATCCGGGCACCCGGCGATCCGGTCCTCGGCCTGGACCCGCACCTCGACCCGGGCGCCGACCTGCCCGGTCTGACCCGGGTCACCTCGGTCGCCGAGGCCGCGTCCCGGGCGGACGCGGCCACCACCGTGGTGCACCTGTGCACCCCGCCCACCGACCGGGCCGAGATCGCCGCCACCCTGGCCGCGCACGGGTTCCGTCGCCTGATCGTCGAGAAGCCGCTGGCCGCCGACGAGGACGAACTGGACGCGCTGCTCGCCGTGATCCGCGAACACCGGCTCTGCGTGGTGCCGGTGAGCCAGTGGCTGGACAGCGCGCTCACCACCCGGATCGAGAAGATCGTCGCCGACGGTGAACTGGGCCGGCTCACCTCGCTCGCGTTCCGCCAGCACAAACCCCGGTTCGCCCGGGGCCTGCGGGACCGGGAGCACCCGACCGCCTTCGACGTGGAGGCGCCGCACGCGCTCGGCGTCGCGCTCTGGCTGGCCGGGGCCGGCCGGGTCCGCAACGCCGGCTGGGACGACCTGCGGACCGAGGACGGTCTCGCCCCGCGACTCGGCGCGGCCTGGATGACCCTGGCGCACGCCGGTGGGGTGCGGACCCGGATCGACTCGGACCTGACCGCGCCGATCCGGGAACGGCGGGTGCACGCCCGGTTCACCGGCGGCAAGCTGACCGGCTGGTACCCGTGCAGTGAAGCCGACCACCACGCGCAGCTGGTCGTCGACGACGGGCGGCGGCGGACCCGGGTGACGTTCGCGGACGACGCGATGAGCGCGTGCCTCGCCGACGCGTACCGGCACTTCGCCACGTCGGCCGGACGGGACATCGCCGGCGTGGCGTTCCGGCTCGCGGTCAACGCCGAGGTCGTGCGCCTGCTGGCGGAGGCGAAACGCCGAGCCGGAATGCGCGCCGGGCTGCAGGCCGGAACGCGCGCCGGACCACAGGCCGGACCACAGGCCGGACCACAGGCCGGACCACAGGCCGGAACGGGCGCCGGACCACAGGCCGGAACGGGCGCTGGAATGCCGGCCGGGCTGCGCGAGGCGGTCCGGTGAGGCCGGGCGGGATCGGTGACGAGGCCGGCCGGGGACTGGACGCCCAGCTCGCCGCGCTCGACACGCTGGGCTGGCGGGAGCTGGAACTGCGGACCGTGGACGGGACCGCGATCGCCGACCTGGACGACCGTACGTTCGACCGGATCGCCGGCCGGCTGGCGGCCGACGGGATCACGGTGCCCTGCGTGGCGTCGCGGATCGGCAACTGGGCGCGGCCGGTCGACGGGGACTTCACCCTGGACCGGGACGAGCTGGCGCGTCTGCTGCCGCGGTGCGCGCGCCTCGGTACGCCGTACCTGCGGGTGATGTCCTGGCAGGCCGGGCAGGTGAGCGACGCGGAGTGGGGTGTCCTGGCCCGGCGGCGGCTGCGGGAGCTGTCCGAGCGCGCGGGCGAGGCCGGCGTCACCCTGGTCCACGAGAACTGCACCGGCTGGGCCGCGAAGGACCCGGACCGGATGCGCGAGCTGCTCCGGGCGGTGCCCGGCCTGCGGCTGCTGTTCGACATGGGCAACGGCATCGAGTACGGCTACCGCGCGCGCGACCTCCTCGGCGAGATCCTGCCGTGGGTGGTGCACGTCCACGTCAAGGATGCGGCCCGGGACGCCCGCGGGTGCACGTACACGAAACCGGGTGAGGGTGACGCCGACGTGGCCGGTTGCCTGCGCACGCTGCGGGACCACGGCTATGCCGGGGTGTTGTCCCTGGAGCCGCACGTCGGGATGCGCCCGCATCGCGCGCAGAGCGTGCCGGACGCCGAACTGGCCGCCGGTTTCGTGGCCGCCGGGCGGGCGCTGGCCGAGCTGTGCCGGGAGGCCGTGCCGTGTCGTTGACCTCCGGCGACAAGCGTCTGCTGCTGGAACTGCTGGACATCCCGACCGTCAGTCCGCTGGAGGGCGGCCCGTCCCGGATGACCCGGGCGCTGGACCGGTACGTGTCCGCCGCCGCCGAGGCCGGCCTGGTCCCGGTGCACCATCGCGCGCCGGCGCCGGCCGAGCTGACCGGTCCGCTGCCCGCGCCGGTCCGTGCGGCGCTCGCCGATCCGGGATACCTCGCCGGGCAGCCCAGCCTGGTGCTGCGACTCGGCCCGGAACTGCCGGCCGAGCGGACGGTGATGTTCAACGTGCACCTGGACACCGTCGCCGGGGTGTGGCCGGCCGGGTTCGACGGGCGGAGGTTCTCCGGTCGCGGCGCGATCGACGCGAAGGGCCCGGCGGTGGCGTTGCTGGCCGGTCTGCGCGCCGCCCGGTCGACGGTGGGCGGCCTGGGCAGCGGCTTCGGGGTGCTGGTGCAGGTGGTCGCCGGGGAGGAGGGCGGCGCGCTGGGCGTGATCGGCACCCGCCCGCTCGTGGAGGCCGGGTGGACCGGGCGTCTCAACGTCTTCTGCGAACCGACCGGCGGACGCGCGCTGCGGTCGTCGACGGCTGCGGCGACGGCCCGGATCCGGGTGGCCGGCGAGGACAGCGTCGATGACCGGCCGGGTGACGGGCACAACGCCACCGTGCTGCTCGGGTTCCTGGCGCAGCACCTGGCCCGGACCGTGCCCGGTCTCTGCGTCGCCGGCCTGCACACCGGTGACCGGCACAACCGGGTCTACGGCGGCGGCGACCTGCTGCTGAACCTTCCCTATCCGGACGCGGCGTCGGGTGTCGCCGGGGTGGCCGCCGTCGAGCGGGAGGTGGCGGCGGGCCTGGAGCTTTTTATCAGCATATTTGAAGAAATTCCCGGAATGATACTCACGGCTCGGGACGCTACGGCGATCACCACGGTCCGGTGGCTGAAACGCGATCTGCCGACCCTGGCAGCGGCCGAGGACCCGTTCCTGGACGGGCTGCTCGCCGCCGCCGACGTCCCCGCCTGGCCGGCCGGCGAGCCGGCGTTCACCTGCGACGCCATCTGGATGAGCAGCGGCACCTCCACGGTGATCCTCGGCCCCGGTGACCTGGCCGCGAACCGTGCCCACAGCGACGACGAATTCGCCGACCTGTCCGACCTGGACGCCTACGCCGCGACGGTCACCCGCGTGCTGCACGCCTTCGAAGGAGCAATCCCATGACACAGACTGTGGACGACCGTACGGTCCTGGTCGCGCACGACGACCTGCTGACCTTCGTGACCGCGGTGTTCACCGGCCGGGGCGTCCCGGTCCATCGGGCGCACCGCGCCGCCGACGCCCTGTGCTACGGCGACCTGACCGGCATGACCTCGCACGGCGTGGTCAACCTGACCCGGCTCTACCTGCCGCTGTTCGCCGACGGCCGGGTGGTGGCCGGCTCCGAGCCGCGGATCGTCTCGGACTGTGGCGCGGCCGTGCTGATGGACGCGGACCGTGCCCTGGGCCTGTCGGTCGCGGGTGAGGCGATGGACCTCGCCGCCGACCGGGCCGCCATCCTCGGTGTCGGCCTGGTCTCGGTCCGTGGCCTGACCCACGTGGGCTGCGCGGGACGGCACGCCCGGCGGGCCGCCGAACGGGGCATGGTCGGGATCCTGGCCTCCAACTGCGGACGGCAGCGGATCGTGCGCCCGCCCGGCGGCGCGGTGCCGATGCTGGGCACCAACCCGCTCAGCGTGGCCGCCCCGGCGGTCGGCCGGCACCCGTTCGTCCTGGACATGAGCACGTCGGTGGTGCCGACCGGCCGGATCCGGGCGGCGCAGCGGGCCGGTCACAGTATCCCGGCCGGATGGCTGTGCACCGACGGCGGCCAGCCGGTCACCGACCCGGGGGCGTTCGACCGCGGCGAGGCGCACCTGCAGTGGCTCGGCGGCGGCGCGCAGACCGGCGGTTTCAAGGGGTTCGGCCTGGGGCTGGCGGTGGAGATCCTGGCCGCGCTGGTGTCCGGGTCGGGCCGCGGCCCGGACGCGGCGGCGGTCGCCGGGGACCGCGGACGCGACGACGACATCGGCCTGCTGGCGGTGGCCATCGCCCCGGACGCGCTGCGTGACCCGGCGGCGGTGGCGGCCGACGCGACGGCCCTGTTCGACAGCCTGATCGACTGCCCGCCGGCCGGGACCGACCCGGTCCGCTACCCGGGCTGGCTGGAGGGGGAGCGGGCCGCGTACCGGCGGGCCGGCGGGGTGCCGATGCCGGCCGGGCTGGTCGACGAGCTGGACGAGGTGGCCCGGGCCGAGGGTGTCCGGCCGGTGGTCCGGTGAGCCGGCCGCTGCGGGTCGGCCTGGTCGGGCTGGGGGTGATCGCCCGCTACTACCGGGCGGCGCTGGACCGCAGCCGGGACGCCGAACTGGTCGCGGTCTGCGACCGGGACCCGAGCCGGTTCGCCGACTACCGGGGTGTCCGGCACCGGTGCACCCGGCACGAGGAACTGATCGCCTCCGGCCGGGTGGACGCGCTGGTGATCACCACGCCGAACGACAGCCACGCCGTGATCGCGGGCGACGCCCTGGCCGCGGGCCTCGCGGTGTGCGTGGAGAAGCCGCTTGCGGTACGCCTGGCCGACGGTGAACGACTGCACCGGCAGGCCCAGGCGAGCGGCGGGGTGCTGATGACCGCGTTCCACCGGCGGTACAACGCCGGACTGCGGGACCTGCCGTCCGGGATCACCGGGATCACCGTGCGTTACCGGGAACGGATCGAGGAGCATGTCGGCGAGGACGCCTGGTACCTCGATCCGCGGCGCTGCGGTGGCGGTTGCGTGGCGGACAACGGGCCGAACGCGTTCGACCTGGTCCGGTTCTGCTCCGGGGACGGTGCGGTCCGGCTGCTCGGCGCGACGGTCGAACGGGACGCGGAGGGGGTCGACCGGCGGGCCGACATCCGGTTGGAGGCGCTGTCCCCGGACGGGCGGGTGATTCCGGCGCGGGTCGAGCTGGACTGGGCGTATCCGGGGGAGCACAAGGTGGTGGAACTCGACCTGGCCGGCGGGGGCCGCCACGTGGTGGATCTGCTGGCGGGCCACCCCGGGTTCAAGGAGTCGCTCTGGCACGAATACGAGGGCATCGTCTCTGATCTCGTCAAGAATCCGGACCTGACCGATGCCGGGCTGTCGGCACTGCGCCTGGTCGACGCGGTGTACGGCGCGGAACTGGCGGCGGCCCGGTGAACCCGCACGAGGACGGCCCGAAACGGGTCGTCGAGGCGGTGCTCGTCAAGGTTCTCACCCACCGCCGCGACGACAGGGGGATGACCCTGGAGTCGTACGCCAGCCGCTGTGTCCGCCGGGGTGAGGTGCACGAGTTGCTCACCACCGACCACGAGTACACCGATCCGCGGATGGACCGTGTCGGCTTCCTCGGGTTCGCCGAGGTCACCACGGCCGGGGTGCTGGACCGCGGCGACGAGGTGCTGGCCGGTGACCGGGTGATCGGCACGGTGCTCGGGTTCGACGCCTGCCACTTCCCGAACCACTACAACATCCTGATCCGCCGGGACACCCCGGTCACCGGGCCGGAGCTGGGCCTGACCCCGGAGGCGGCGATCAGTTTCCGACAGGCGAGGGGGTCGTGATGGACCGGGTGATCGTCGCCGGTGGGGGCATGGGCGGTCTGCTGGCCGCCCACGTGCTGCGCCGGCACGGGGTACGCGAGGTGCTGCTGATCGAGCCGGACCCGGGTTATCCGGACGGCGGGATCCGGTCCGGCGTCCCGCAGGGCCCGCAGCTGCACGTGCTGCTGCGGATGGGCGGTGAGCTGCTGGAGCGCTGGCTGCCCGGGATCGGCGCGGAACTGGCGGGGGCCGGGGCGACGCCGTGTGGGGTGGGCCGGACCGCGGTGCTGGCGATCGACGGCCGGGCGTTCCCCGGGGACGGCACCGAGACGCTGCTCGGGGTGAGCCGGCCGATGCTGGAGGACGTGGTGCGGCGGCGGGTGCTCGCCGACACCGGGATCCGGGTGCTGCCGGACCGGGTGGCCGGTCTGCTGCTGGCCGGCGACCGGGTGACCGGGGTGCGCACGTCGTCGGGGGAGTGCCTGGACGGCGTCTGTCTGGTGGTGGACGCGACCGGGCGGTCCGGCGGGCTGGACCGGTGGTTGCAGCGGGCCGGCCGCGGTGTGGTGCCCAAGCAGCGGATCCGGCTGGATCTGGGGTACTCGACGGCGTACTTCACCCGGGCCGGGGACGAGATGGACGGCCTGCACCTGGTGAACCATGCCCGGTCGGCGGCCCACCGCAGGCCGGGGGTGGGTTCGATCGCCGCCTACGAGGGTGGCCGCTGGGGCGTGATGATGAGCGGGTTCGGCGACGACCGGCCGCGGCCCTGCGCGGACGACTTCCTGGCCCGGGCCGCGCGGGAGTCGTCGCCGTACTTCCGGCGGGTGTGCCGGCGCGAGAACCTGCTCGGGCCGGTGCACACCTATCACTTCCCGGGGCAGGTACGCCGGGACTGGCATCGTCATCCGGGTCTGCCGTCCGGGGTGCTGCCGATCGGTGACGCGGTGGCCTCGTTCAACCCGGTGTACGGGCAGGGCATGACGGCGGCCGCGTTGCACGCCTCGGCGCTGGACTCCTGGCTGGCGTCGGGTCCCGACCCGGCCCGCCCGGCCACCCGCTATCTGGGTTGTCTGCGGGTGGTGACCGATGTGGCGTGGCAGGCGACGGCGACCCAGGATCTGCGGCTGCGTCATGTCACCGGGGACCGCCCGCGGGACTGGCTGCTGGTGCGCACCCTGGGGGAGCTGGTGCGGCTGGGGGCGATGCGTGATCCGGAGATCTCCCGGGACTTCCTGCGGGTGACCGGTCTGCGCGCGCATCCGAGTCTGCTGGCCACCCCGCGGATGCTGGTCCGTGCGCTGGCGGCGCTGATGAGCAGGTGACGCGGTGTGCCCCTGCACCAGGGGCACACCGCGCGGTTCTCAGCGTCCGAGCAGCGGGACGTCGAGCTTGCCCTCGTGGTAGTCACGGACCGCCTGGACCAGTTCGTCGGTCGTCAGCGTGCCGCTCTTGTTGCTGTCCAGCCGCTCGAACAGCTGCGCCGGGTCGTTCGGGACACCGATGGCGTTGAGCCAGCGGGCGAACTCGTCCCGGTCGACCTCACCGTCGTCGTCCTCGTCGGCCAGGTTCGCCACCGCGGCGATGCACGGGCGCAGCACCTCGGCGAAGCCCTGCTCGCCGCGGTCCAGCATGGACTTCTCGCTGGCGGCGTTGAACTGCTCGGGGTTCAGGGCACCGGTCTCGGCGATACCGCCGGACTTGGCCGCGATCGTCCACATGTTGCGGTAGGCGTCCAGGACGGCCTTGCCCTTGGTGGTGGTCTCCGCCTCGCTGAACGAGGAGAGGATGCGACGGGCCTCGGCTTCGTAGTCGGACTTGTCGACCTGGCCGTCGCCGTTGGCGTCCCACAGCTCGAAGCGCTGTTCCAGCCGCTGACGCTGAATGGTGTTCGCTGACATGGTTCCTGCCTTTCCTCGATGAAAGGGATCTTGCTTACAAAGAGTTACACCATGACTCCTCTAAGTAGCTGAAATTCGGGATGAACGGCGCGCGTCGGATTGCACCAAATTTTCCGGTATGTCACGTTCGTGCCATGACTGTCACGCAGGAACCGGCGCGCAGCGCCCGCATCCCGTTCTTCACCCAGGCGGCGATGTTCACCCGGACGTGGCCCTCGATCAGCGCCCGCCTCGACGGCGTCTACGCCGACGGGAAGTTCTCGCACGGCACCGGCGTCCGCGACTTCGAACACGCCCTCGCCGCCTGGACCGGCGCCCGCTACGCCATCGGCGTCAACTCCGGCACCGACGCCCTGGTCCTGCTCCTGCGGGCCGCCGGACTGCGCCACGGCGACGAGGTGGTGGTCCCCGCGTACGGGTTCGTCGCCACCGCCTCGGCCGTGGTCCTGGCCGGCGGCCGCCCCCGCTTCGCCGACATCGACCCGGCGGCGTACGCCCTCGACCCGCACGCCGCCGAGGCCGCGATCACCCCGGACACCCGGATGGTCCTGCCCGCGCACATGTTCCACCGCCTCGCCGACCTGGCCGCCCTCACCACCGTCACCGACCGCCACGGCCTCACCCTGGTCGAGGACAGCGCCGAAGCGATCGGGATGCGCCGCGCGGGCCGGCACGCCGGGCTCTTCGGCGCCGGTGGCGTGCTGTCGTTCTTCCCCAGCAAGACGCTCGGCGCCATCGGCGACGCCGGCGCGGTCCTCACCGACGACCCGCGGATCGCCGAGAAGGTCACCGCCCTGCGCCACCACGGGCGGCCCGGCCCGACCCTGGCGGACTTCGCCGCCATCAACACCGGCAGCGAGCACTGGGGTCACAACTCCAAGATGGACGACATCCAGGCCGCGGTGCTGCACGCCAAGCTGGCGAGCCTGGACGCGGCCATCGCGCGACGGCGGGTGCTCGCGGACGCGTACACGAGAAGGTTGTCGGGTCTTGCCGGTGTCCGCCGCCTGCCGGAACCGGCACACGGCGAGGAACCGGTGTTCTACGTCTATCTGATCGAGGTCGAGGACCGCGACGCCCTGGCCCGGCACCTGGCCGCCGCCGGCATCGGCACCGAGGTCTACTACCCGCGCCCGCTGCCCCTGCAGCCGTGCTTCGCCGATCTCGGCCACCGGCCCGGCGAGTTCCCGCACGCCGAGGCGGCCTGCCGGCACGCGCTGGCCCTGCCGCTGCACCCGGACCTCGGCGACGACGAACTGGACCGGGTCTGCGAGCACATCGCCGCGTTCTACACCGGCGGTGCCCGATGATCCCGTTCTTCCCGCCGGACCTGTTCGACGACGACCGGCCGGTCTTCGACGACCTGCTGCGGCAGCTCGGCGCCGAACCGGACCAGCAGTTCATCCTCGGCCCGCGGACCGCCCGGCTGGAGGCCGCGCTCGCCGTCGAGACCGGCGCCGCCGACGTGGTGGCCTGCGGCAGCGGCACCACCGCGCTGACCATGCTGCTGCACGCCCTCGGCGCGGGACCCGGCGACGACGTCGTGGTGCCCGCCTTCGGCTGCGCACCGCTGGCCGCCGCGGTGATGGCGATCGGCGCCACCCCGGTCTTCGCCGACATCGACCCGGTCACCCTGACCCTCGACCCGGCCGCCGCCGAGGCCGCGATCACCCGGTGGACCACGGTACTGATCGCGGCACACCAGTTCTCGGTGATGGCCGACATGCCACGGCTGCGCGCGGTCGCCGACCGGCACGG
This sequence comes from Actinoplanes sp. NBRC 101535, assembly GCF_030269225.1. Taxonomy (NCBI): domain Bacteria; kingdom Bacillati; phylum Actinomycetota; class Actinomycetes; order Micromonosporales; family Micromonosporaceae; genus Actinoplanes; species Actinoplanes sp. NBRC 101535. The sequence goes on from NZ_BSSY01000011.1 coordinate 154,731, forward strand.
CCTGAAACTGATCGAGGACTCCGCGGTCGCCCAGGGCGCCCGCCTCGGCGGTGTTCCGGCCGGGCTCTGGGGCGACGCCGGACTGTACTCGTTCGTGCAGGTCAAGACGTTCGGCATGCCGGGGGAGGGCGCGGTCGTGGTGACCGGCGACCCGGAACTCGGCCGGACCCTGCGGCAGCTGCGCAACCACGGCCAGGACGGCGTGACCCGTTTCCTGCACCATCGGATCGGATGGAACAGCCGGTTCGACGAGATCCAGGCGGCGTACCAGCTGCACCGGCTGCCCGGACTGGCCGCCCGCCTGGAACGCCGGGCCACGATCGGCCGCTACTACACCGGGCGGTTCGCCGGCCTCGCCGGGCGGGGCATCCAGGCGCCGCCGGACACCGCCGACGGGCGCTGCTACTACGTCTACAACCTGCTCGCCGACGACCGCGACGCCCTGGCCGCGCACCTGGCGGCGGCCGGGGTCGGCACGCACGTCTACTACCCGGTCGCCCTGCCCCGGCAGCGGGCCTTCTCCGCGTCCGTCCCGCGGCGGGCCACCTGGCCGGCGGCGGAGTCCGCCGCCCGGCGCTGTCTGGCCCTGCCGATCTATCCGCACCTCACCGACGACCAGGTCCGGCACATCGCGGACGCGGTCCGCGCGTTCGTCCCGCACGGTGCGGCGGTGCGGCCATGACGGTCTTTCCCGGGGTACGCCCCACCGTCGGCGCCTATGCGCGGCTCGCCAAACTCGACGTCTTCGACTACTACCTGGCCGTGCCGCTGGCCTGGACCCTGCTCCCCGGCCCGGCCGCGACCGACCCGCGGATCCTGGTGACGCTGCTGCTCTGCCTGGCCGGCACGGTCGCGCTGCTCGGCGCGGGCGTCGCGCTCGACGACATCACCGGGTACGCCGACGGCAGCGACGCCGCGAACTACCGGTCCGACGCGGCCAACCGGCGACTCGCCCGCAAACCGCTGCTCACCGGCGAACTGACCGTCGACCAGGCGCGCGCCTTCGCGATCCGGTCCGCAGCCGCCGGACTGCTCTGCTGGCCCGCCGCGTGGGCGCTGAGCCCGGGACGGCCGGCCGGGCCACTCGTGCTGATGGCGGTGTGCGCGGCGCTCGCCCTCGGCTACTCGGCCGGACCGAAGTTCAGCTACCGCGGCGGCCAGGAACTGACCCTGGTCGGCTTCGGCGCCGGGGTGCTGGTGATCGCGTACGGGCTGGTCACCGGCCAGATCACCGCCGGGCTGGTGGTGCTCGGCGTGCTGTTCGGCATCGGTCCGCTGATCTTCGGCCTGTACGCGAACGCCGGGGACGCCGCCGGTGACGCGGCCGCCGGGCGCCGCACCCTGGCGACCATGGTGCCGCCGCGGGCGTACCGGCTGGTGATCCTGCTGGTGGTCCTGCTCGAGACCGGGGTGCTGGCCGGCGCCGTGCTGACCGGGATCTCACCCCCGCTGCTGGCCGTCGTCTACGCGCCGGTACTGGCGCTGCGCGGGGCACAGACCGGGATCGGGCTGGTCCTCGGTGATGGTCTCGCCGCCCGCAGACTCGGCATCCGTACCCATCGCCTGGGTGTGTTCCTGATCGGTCTTTCCGCTCTGCTCGGGGAGGTCCTGCCGTGACCGACATCGACGTCGCCGTGGTCGGCGCCGGACCGGCCGGGCTCGCGGTGGCCGACCTGCTGCGCCGGGCCGGACGGGACGTGCAGGTCTTCGAGGCGGAGACCGTGGTCGGCGGGCGGATGGCCACGCTGCGCCGCGACGGCTGGACCCTGGACCGCGGCGCCGAGTTCCTGTCCCGCCGCGGCTACCCGGCCACCTGGCGGCTCATCCACCGGTTCGGGCTGCGGCCCGGCACCGACGTGCTGCGCATGCCGGGGGTCGCCGCGACCTGGCGCGACGGAGTCGCCTACCCCGGACTCGCCGACCCGTTCTCCCGGCACGCCGGAGGTCTCTCCGCGCGCGGCCGGGCCGCCCTGCTGCGCTTCGCCGCCGACCTGGCCCGGCCCTCCGCCCGGCTCGACCCGGACCATCCGGAACGCGCCGGTGTCGGCGCCGCGACCGTCGCCGACCTGGCCGCGCGGTACGGCGGCGAACTCGTCGACCGACTGCTCGCGCCCCTGGTCGCGGGCATGTTCGGCTGGCACGCCGACCGCAGCGCGGCCGCGCCGTTGCTGGCCAACCTGGCCGCGGTCGGCGGGCAACGCCACTGGCGGACCTACGCCGGCGGCATGGACACCCTGGCCCGCCGGATGGCCGACCGGCTGCCCGTCCACCTCGGGGCGCCGGTCCACGAGGTGGTCACCGACGCCGGAACGGCACGGGTGAGCGTCGGGACGCGTACCTGGACGGCGACGACCGTGGTGATCGCCCTGCCGGCACCCCTCGCCCTGCGGGTGCACCGCAACCCGGACCCGGACGACCTGCCGTTCCTGGCCGCGGCGACCTACACCCGGGCGATCCGGCTGTCCTGCCTGCTGGACCGGCCGGTGCACCCCGCCGGCCGCACCCCGGTGCACATGCTCGCCGTGCCCGAGGCGGAGAGCCCGCTGCTCACCGGCCTGCTCGCCGACCACCTGCGGCACCCCGGCCGGGTGCCGCCCGGCAGGGGCCTGGTCTCGATGCTCGTCGCGCCCCGCGTCGCCGGTGACCTGCTCGACACCGGCGACACCGAGCTCACCGACCTGCTCACCACCGAGGCCGAACGGTTCCTGCCCGGCCTGCGCGCCGCCACGCTGGCCACCGTGGTCAGCCGGTTCCGGTACGCGCTGCCGGAATGCACGCCGGCCGCGCTCGCCCTGCGGCCGGCGTTCCTCGACCGGCCGGTGCGCACCGTCGAGTACGCCGGCGACTGGCTCCTGCAACGCCCCAGCAGCGAGGGCGCCCACCGGTCCGCCGAACTCACCGCCGGCCGGCTGTGCGCCGGCCGTTCCGTACCACTCCCGGAGGTCGTCCGATGAAACCACTGGACCTGGGCACCCTGTTCGACACCCTCGCCGACCGGAACTCACCCACCGTCGTCCACCTCGAACGGCCCTTCGACGTCGCACCGGACGGCGGCACCGCGTACACGATCCCGGACCTTGCCGGACTCGTCCGCGACCTGGCCGCCGGGATCGCCGCGGCCGGAGTCCGCCCCGGCCAGCACGTGGCCGTCTGCAAGCCGAACCACTGGGACATCATGCTGCTGGCCTGTGCGGCCATCCGGATCGGCGCGGTACCCGCCCTGCTCTCCGACCACCTGTCCGCCGCCGCGCTGCGGATCCTGCTGGAACGCCTCGACCCGGCCCTGCTGATCGCCGGACCGGACACCGGCTGGACCGGCCGCACCGTCGCGGTGCGGGACCTGCGGGGAAGCGGCGCCGACCCGGTGGTGCACCGGCGCCCCGACGACGCGCCGCTGATCGTCAACCACACCTCCGGCACCACCGGCGTACCCAAACTGGTGGTGCACTCGACCGCCACGCTGATCCGGCGGCTCGCCGACTTCGAGGCCAGCCCGATGCCACTGCTCACCGCCACCCGTAAGGACGTGGTGGCCAGCGCCATCTCGTTCGCGCACGGACGGGCCGTCACCTGGACGCCGAGCGCGCTCTGGCACCGGCCGCGGAAACTGCTGATCGTGACGGGCGACGATCCGCGTACCGCCCTGCCGCTGTTCACCGAACACCGGCCCACCATCGTCGAGTGCCTGCCCGCCACCTACGTCCGCTGGCAGAACGACGCCGCCGCCCGCCGGCACGGCCCGTTCCGCGACGTCCGCCTGTTCATCAGCACGTTCGACGCGGTGCACCCGAGCACCGTCCGCGGCTACCTGGCCGCCAGCCACCGCCGGTTCCCGCTGTGGCTGCAGGGCTGGGGGCAGACCGAGACCGGACCGCTCACCCTGCGCGTGATGACGCGGCGGTCCGTCGACCGCCGCCGGCTGCGCCCGACCACCCGGCACCTGGGCTGGCCGGTGCCGTTCCGGACCCGCCTCAAGGTGGTCGACCCGGAGACCCTGATCGACCTGCCCGCCGGTCAGCCCGGCCTGATCCTGGCCCGGACCGGCGCCCGCTGCCTCGGGTACGTGGCCGAGGAGGAACGCTGGCACAGCAAGGTCGACGGCCGCTGGTTCCACACCGGCGACATCGGCCTGGTCGACCGGCTCGGCGGGGTCCGGCTGCTGGACCGCGAGGTGGACACCGCGCCCGGCCTGAGCTGCATGGAGATCGAGGACCTGATCGACGACCGGCTGCCCGAGGTGACCGAGTGCGTGCTGCTCGGCAGCCCCGGACGGCTGCCGCTGCCGGTGCTGACCACCACGAGCGGCCGCCTCGACGAGGACGCCTGGGCGGAGGCGGTGGCCGACCTGCCGCCGCTGGGCCGTCCGGTGCTGCTGCCGGAGGGCGACATGCCGCGTACCGCCACCGGCAAGGTCCGCCGTCTCGAACTGCGCGGACGGCTGGCCGGTCTCGCCGCGGGCCACGGCAGCGGCCGCTGGACGTAGGCCTGGACGTTCGCCCGGGACCACCGCCTCGACCAGGTGGTGGTCCTCGGCGCGTCGCATCCGCGGTAAAGGACTTGCCGGGGTGATCGGGGAGCTTGTAACGTGCGGGCGTCCGTGACACGGCCCGAGGAGGTGAGACCCATGAACGCTGTCGCTGTGGGTGCTCCCCCTGCCGTCACGGCCGGGCGATCGACGTAGGTGTCGCCGGGAGCGCCAGAGGCACTTCCGAAAGGCAACACCATGCTTGTGTACGACGTGATCATCGCCGGCGCCGGTCCGGCCGGCACGATGCTGGCCGCCGAGCTCAGACTCCACGATGTGCGGGTCCTCGTCCTGGAACGTGACACCGAGCCGGTGTCCGCGGCCCGGATCGTCAGCCTGCAGATCCGCAGCCTCGAGATCCTCGCCATGCGCGGCCTGCTGGACCGGATCCGCGCCCACGGCCGGCAGCGCCCGGCCGGTGCCTACTTCGCCGCCATCGACAAGCCCGCCCCGCCGCATCTGGACACCGCCCACGGCTATCTCCTGGGCGTGCGACAGCCGGTCCTCGTCGACCTGCTCGAACAGCACGCGATCACGCTCGGCGCGGAGGTCCGCCGTGGCGCCGCGGTGACCGGATTCGACCAGGACCCGGACGGGGTGACCGTCGCGTTGGCCGACGGCTCCCGGGTGCGGGCGCGCTATCTGGTCGGCTGTGACGGTGGGCGCAGCAGCGTACGCAGAATCCTGGGTGTCGGTTTTCCCGGCGAACCCGCCCGGTTCGACACGCTGATGGGTGAGGTGCGATCGGACCTGCCCCCGGACGGGATCGCCGCGCGGGTGGCCGAGATCCGCAGGTCCCGGCCACGGTTCGGCTTCGATCCGATCGGGGCGGGCGCCTACCGGGTGCTGATCCACGAGGTCCCGGTCGGCGATCACCGCGAGCCGCCCACCGCCGAGGATTTCCGCGAGCATCTGCGGGCCGTCGCCGGTACCGACTTCGGCGTCCACACCGTCGGGTGGTCGTCCCGGTTCGGCGACGCCACCCGGCTGGCCGACAGTTATCGGGTGGGGCGGGTGCTGCTGGCCGGCGACGCGGCGCACATCCACCCGCCGATCGGCGGCCAGGGCCTGAACCTGGGTCTGCAGGACGCCGTGAACCTGGGGTGGAAACTGGCCGCCGAGGTCCACGGCCGGGCGTCTGACACCCTGCTGGACACCTACGAGTCGGAGCGCCGCCCGGTGGCCGCGGAGGTGCTGGCCGTCACCCGTGCCCAGGTCGCCCTGCTCTCCCCGGGCCCCGGGGCGGAGGCGTTGCGCAGGCTGTTCACTGAACTCATGGACCTCGACGAGGTGAACCGTCACCTGCTGGCGAAGATGACCGCCATCGGGGTCCGCTACGACTGCGGCCCGGGTCCCGACCTGCTGGGCCGCCGCCTGCCCGACCCCGAGGGCCGCTTCCACCCCGTGATGCACCGGGGCCGGGGGCTGCTCGTGGACCGGACCGGCACGCTGACGGCCGGTGCCTGGTCGGACCGGGTCGACCGTCTCGACGACCCGGACGTCGGTCTGTCAGTTCTGGTACGCCCGGACGGCCACGTGGCCTGGATCGGTGCCGAGCAGCAGACCCTGGATGTTCATCTGGCCCACTGGTTCGGGCGAGCGGAAGTCCACAGTGCTGTCTAGGCTGTTTCGTTGAGGAAACAAATAGCTCTACGGAAGAAGGCGCTGTGAAGATCGGAATCGGTATCCCGAACCAGATCGCGAACGTCGACCCGGCGATCATCCCCGAGTGGGCGCGCCGGGCCGAAGCGGCCGGCTTCTCGTCGCTCGGCACGGTCGGCCGTATCGCCTTCCCCGGTGTGATGGACACCGTCGCCCTCGCCGCGGCCGCCGGCGCCACCAGCACCATCGGCCTGTTCACCAATGTCCTGCTCGGCCCGGTCTGGCCGGCCGTCCTGCTCGCCAAGGAACTGGCCGGCATCGACGGCGTGTCCGGCGGACGGCTCACCCTGGGAATCGGGCTCGGCGGGCGCGACGACGACTTCGTCGCCGAGGGCCGCGGACCGCGGGGCCTCGGCAAACGCTTCGACGCCGACCTGGAGACCTACCGGGACGTGTGGGCGGGCAAGAACCTGCCCGGCAGCGACCAGCCGGCCGTGCCCGCCGGCACCCGGCAGATCCCGCTGATCTTCGGGGGCAACGCGCCGGCCACCTTCGCCCGGGCGGCCCGCCTCGGCGAGGGGTACGTCGCCGGCTCGGTCCCGGCCGCGTACGCCGCCCAGCCCTTCGACGCGATGCGGGCCGCGTGGAAGGAGGCCGGCCGCACCGGCGAGCCCCGCCTGATCGGCATCGGCTACGCCACGATGGGTGACCTCGAGGTGGCCAAGGCCAACGTCCACGAGTACTACAAGGTCATGCCGGAGTTCCTCGACCTGGTCCTCTCCGGTGTCACCGGTGGTGCGCAGGCCATCCGTGACGCCGTCAAGATCTACGAGGATCACGGCGCGGACGAGTTCATCATCAACCCGGCCACCACCGACCTCGACGAGATCGAGCGGATCGCCGAGGTCGTCCTCTGATCCCATCCCGGGGCCGGCCCGGCGTCCGCCGTGGGCCGGTCCCGGGTCACAGCAGGGTGTCGATGAGCTTGGTGGCCCGCTCCTCGTGCTTGTCGTACGCGTCCGGCAGCGCCGACCGCTGCACCGCCTGCGCCGCCTCGCCGAAGTCCTTGTCCTCCCAGTCGTCCACCTTGAGCAGCCGGTCGTAGAAGACGTCCGCGGCGTACGTCGGGTTCATCAGCTCCTTGACACTGCCCCACCCCTGACTCGGGCGCTGCTGGAAGACGCCGAGCGAGTCGAAGTCGTCGCCGGTCCCCTCGTGCGGCCGCTTGAGGGACGCCGGGATGGTGGTGTTGGCCAGGTTGCGCAGGCTGGACTCCTGCAGACCGGTCATCAGCGCCACCTGCATCGCCCGGCGGGGGAGTTTCCGCTTGCGGGCGACCTCGACGATCACCACCGCGTTGTTCATCTGCGTCTGGTTGAGGCCGGCGATCGGCTCGGGTGGTCGGGTCGACTTGGACGCCTTCGGTGTCGCCTTGGCGGAACCGGACGGCGCCGCGGCGGCGGACGGCTTGGCCGAGGCGCTCACCTGCGGGGCGACGCCCGCCTGGGCCCGCGGAACTTCGACCGCGTCGTCCGGCCCCTGCAGGAAGGCAGCGTCGATGATCAGCGGCATGTCGGTCAGGCGGTCGGTGCCGCCGACGGCCACGAACCCGCCCACGGTGGCCGAGAGGAGGCTCACCGCGATCAGGACGGATTTCGTACGCCCCGACCGCCGCGCCCGATGCCGGCGTTTGCGGCTCGTGGACCAGTCGTTCGCGTACATGTTCGGCCCGGAGCCGGACCACGAGTTGTCGTCCGAGTCCAGGTATGCGACACGCTGCCGCCGATACTGCCCGGGCTCATCCGGGTACTCCGGGTCAGTCACTCCTTCGGGGCGCGCTGTTTCGTCGGTTCCTGTGGGATGATCCGAGTACGCCGGATTCACGAACGAGACCATCCTTCCGCATGCCTGCAGTTCTTCCCTGGCAATACGGTGGCTGTGTGGTCTTCGGATCAATCCCGTGACGAACTAGATGTTGTAACCTCCGGACACCTCGATGTCCTGTGCGGTCACCCACGCGCAGTCCGGGGTGAGCAGCGTGGCGATCACCGCACCGATGTCGTCGGGTTCGCCGACCCGGCCCAGCGCGGTCTTCGCCGCCAGAGCCGGGATGACCTCGGGATATCGCTCGAAGGCGTCGTCGGCGATCCGGGTCCGGGTGGAGCCGGGCGAGACAGCGTTGACCCGGATGCCACGCGGGCTCAGCTCCTTGGCCAGATACCTGGTCAGGACCACCAGGGCACCCTTCAGTGAACCGTAGGCGGAGTAGCCCGGCTCCAGCCCGGCGAACGACGCGGAGTTGCTGGCCACGTTGACGATCGCCCCGCCGTCGGCGAGCAGCGGCAGGAGCGCCTGGGTCAGGAAGTACGGGCCTTTCAGGAGCACCCGCTGGAGGTCGTCGAACATGGCCTCGGTGGTCTCCGGGAACGGTGCCGAACCACTGGCACCCGCGTTGTTGACCAGGAAGTCGAAATCGTCGCGCTGCCACGTCGAGCGGAGGGTGGCGGTCAGCGCGTCGCGGAAGGTCGGAAACGATGTGGACTGCCCGAGATCGAGCGGCAGTGCCACGGCGGTGCCGCCCTCCTTCTCGATGGTGGCGACGGTGTCCCGGGCTCCGGCCGGATTACCGCGAAAGGTCAGGATGACTCCGGTGTCGCGACGGGCGATGTGGACGGCGGCGCTCTGTCCGATCCCGGAGCTGGCACCGGTGATGACAGCTACCCGCATGATCGGACCGCCTTGTCGCCGGACAGCAGACGGGCCAGCCAGTCGCCGCGGGTCCGGCGCGCGGCCACCGCGATAGCGGCGTCAGGGAAGAGCGCGTCGAAACCGTGGCACCCGCCGGACCAGACGTGCAACTCGGCGCTGCCGCCGGCGGTCCAGATCCGGTTCGCGAACGTGACCGTCTCGTCCCGGAACACCTCGGCCGAACCGCAGTCGAGGTAGGTGGCGGGCAGGCCGGCGAGGTCACCGGCGAGCGCCGGTGACTCGTACCAGGAAAGGGACCGCCAGGCGAAGGCGTTGGCCTCCCGGGTCCAGACGGCCGGTACGCCGGAGAACTGCCGGGCCGAGACGGTGTCGTTGCGGTGGTCGAGCATCGGGCCGATCAGGATCTGGCCGGCGATGGTCGGTCCGTTCCGGTCGCGGGCCATCAGGGTGACGGCGGCCGCGAGCCCGCCGCCCGCGCTGGCGCCGGCCACGATGATCCGCTCCGGGTCGATACCGAGTTCGGTGGCGTGCTCGGCGATCCAGGTCAGGCCCCGGTGGCAGTCCTCGGCGGCGGTGGTGCCGGTGAACTCGGGCGCGAGCCGGTAATCGACCGTGACGACGACGGCGCCGAGCCGGTCCTGCCACTCCAGAGGGATGTCGATCTGGGACCAGCGGTTGCCCATCACCATGCCGCCGCCGTGGATCCAGTAGACGCAGGGTGCGTTCGTGGCCGGAGCGCCCTCCGGCCTGATGATCGACAAAGTGTCGCCGATGTTCTCCACGGGCCGCTCCGGCGGGGGTGCGTCCGCAAACGTGCGGATCATGTCCAGGGAGGAGGCGGTGAGGTCCGGCATCGCCGGCAATCCGGCCAGCAGGGTGGAGAGTTCCGGATCGTAGCTGGGGCGCGTGGTGACCCGCAGCAGCGGCTGCAACGCGGCGACCAGGGCCTGCGCGGGTGCGGTGCCGAAGAAGGCGCGGTGGGCCGCCTCGCTGGTCCAGCCCTCGGTGACGTGGATCGTGTCCGGGTCGGTGTCCGAACGGTCGACCACGAAGGTGACACAGTCCGGATGGGGCACGGCGGGCGCGTCGTTCAGCAGCGCCACCACCTCGTCGCCGTGGCCGGGCAGGGCGGTCACCGTGGCGTGGAATCCGTAGCCGCTGTCCATGCTCATTCCTCGCTCACTCCTCTCAACGGGGTAACTTGGTTCCTCTATGGAATCAGCATTGACAGCGAAAACGTTAGAATGAAGCTCCTCCATGCTTGCCTGATCCTGCCATGAGGTGCCATGAGTCTCGACGAGCTGCGCTCGCTCATCACCCGTCACGCCCGCGACGACCAGTCCACTGACATCGATGACGTGCTGCTCTCCCGGATCGCCGACCAGGAGCCGGAGACACCCTCGATGACCGGCACGGTGCTGGCGGTGGTCGCGCAGGGGACGAAGCGTCTGGCTTTGGGAGATCGTCTTTACGAGTACGGGGCGCAGCAGTATCTCGTGGCCTCCGTCGACCTGCCGGTGACCGGCGAATTCCTCGGCATCTCCCCGGAACGGCCGGCCCTCGGGGTCGGCCTGATCCTGCGTCCGGCCGAGGTCGCGGCGCTGCTACTCGCGGCCGCCCCGGGAGACCTGCCACCGGCTCCGGCCGGCCCGCCGTCGGCGCTCGCGGTGAGCGACGCCCCGCCCGAACTGCTGGACGCGGTGCTGCGCCTGGTTCGCCTGCTCGACAGCCCGCGGGACGCGGCGGTACTCGCGCCGCTGATCAAACGGGAGATCCTCTGGCGGGTGATCACCGGAGACCAGGGCGCGGTGGTCCGGCAGTTCGGTCTGGCGGACAGCGGCCTGACCCAGATGGCACGGGCGGTGCGGTGGATCCGCGAGCACTATGCGGCGGCGTTCCGGGTGGCTGATCTGGCCCAGCTTTCCGGGATGAGCGTGTCCGCATTCCATCGCCACTTCCAGGCGGTGACCGCGATGAGCCCGATCCAGTTCCAGAAGCAGATCCGGTTGCAGCAGGCCCGCCTGATGCTGGCCGCGACACCGGCCGACGTGGCCGGCGTGAGCCGCCGCGTCGGCTACGAGAGCCCGTCCCAGTTCAGCCGCGAGTATCGCCGCCAGTTCGGCGTCGCCCCCAGCCAGGACACCAGGGCCGGCCGACTCATCGACGCTGTGCGGTAAGACGCCACGGCCGTTGAGTTTCCGCGAACTCCTCCGGAGTGGTCGACGATCTTCGGGTCTCCTGCGGAACCTGGCGGAGGCGTCAGCCGATCGGCGTGCGAGCCGCCGGGCCGGTGGGACGATGGCGTCCAGGTCGTCGGCGTCTACGTGGTGACCAGGGAGGCGGGGGTGCCGCGGAACGTGCGGCGGTAGCTCTGCGGGGTCACGCCCAGCGTGGCGTGCAGGTGCTGCCGCAGCAGGGTGGCGCTGCCGAAACCCGCCTCGGTGGCGATCCGTTCGACCGGCATGTCGCTCGTCTCCAGCAGGGTGCGGGCGCGGTCGATGCGCTGCGCGATCAGCCACTGGACCGGTGTCACACCGGTCTCCGCCACGAAGTGCCGGCTGAACGTGCGCTTGCTCATCGTCGCGTGCCGGGCCAGGTCGGCGATGGTCAGTGGCCGGTCTAGGTGGCGGGACGCCCATTCGCGGGTCGGGCCGGTGCCGGCCGCCGTCACCGGTGGGGTCGGGCGCTGGATGAACTGGGCCTGCCCACCGTCGCGCCAGGGGGCGGCCACGCAGCGCCGGGCCGCGTCGTTGGCGACCCGGGCGCCGTGGTCGAGCCGGACCACGTGCAGGAACAGGTCGATGCCGGCGGCCGCGCCGGCCGAGGTCAGCACCCGTCCGGCGTCCACGAACAGCACGTCGGGCCGGACCTCCACCTGCGGGAACAGCCGGGCGAGGTCATCGGCGAGCGCCCAGTGGGTGGTCGCCGCCAGGCCGTCGAGCAGGCCGGCCGCGGCGAGCAGGAACGCCGACGTGCAGGTGCTGATCACCCGGGTGTCCGGCCGGATCAGGGACAGTGCCGTCATCGTGGCCGGGTCGGCGGTGCCCGAGGCGAGCAGCGGCGCCGTCGGTTCCTGGGTGGCGACCACGACGGTGTCCGCCGTGGCCAGCGCGGTCTCGTCGTGGTCGACGTCGATGCGGAACCCGGCGTTCGTCGGGACGGGTGTGCCGCCGAGCGAGCAGGTGGTCACCTCGTAGAGGCGCCGGCCGTCGGCGTCCAGGGCCTCGTTGAGGACGCGGGCGGGGATGCCCAGATCGAACGGCATGACATCGGGCAGGGCGAGGACGACGACACGATGAACCATGGCACGAATCTTACGTTGATTGCCCTTCGTGCCACTGTCCGCCGGTCGGCCGAGGAAGAAAACTACTGATCATGACGAACGAGGGAACGAACGAGAACACGATGACCGCAGTCCGGCAGCACTCCTTCGGTGGCCCGGAGGTGCTCACCCTGGAGACTGTCGAGCGCCCGTCGCCGCTGCCGACCGAGGTGCTGGTCCGGGTGCACGCCGCCGGCGTCAACCCGGTGGACTGGAAGACCCGCGAGGGCATGGGCATGGCCGGGGTGCTGGGCGAGCCGCCGTTCATCCTCGGCTGGGACGTGGCCGGTGTGGTCGAGGCGGTCGGCTACGGCGTGACCACGCTCGCCCCCGGCGACCGGGTCTACGGCATGCCGTGGTTCCCACGGGCGGCCGGCGCCTACGCCGAATACGTGACCGCCCCCGCCCGCCACTTCACCCCGATGCCCCGATCGACGGACTTCGTGCAGGCTGCGGCCGTACCCCTGGCGGCCCTGACCGCGTGGCAGGTGCTGGTGGACACCGTGCGGATCGAGCCCGCGCAGCGTGTCCTGATCACCGCCGCGGCGGGTGGGGTGGGGCATTTCGCGGTGCAGTTCGCCAAGCACCTGGGCGCGCATGTGATCGCCGCGGCCGGTCCGCGCAACCAGGAGTGGGTGGCCGGCCTCGGCGCCGACGAGGTGCTCGACTACACCACCAAGCCGCTCGACGAGCAGGTCGGCGACGTCGACGTGGTGATCGACCTGGTCGGCGGCGACCTTCCGGCGGTCAGGACCCTGCGCCGCGGTGGGTTGCTCGTCTCGGTCCCCAGCGCGGCGTCGCGGGAGGCCGCTGACGCGGCAGAGGCTCTGGGGGTACGCGTGAAGCTCTTCCTCGTCGAACCGGACAGCACCGCCCTGGCCACCATCGCCGGCCTGATCGACGACGGCACGGTCAAGGTCGAGGTGGCGCGGGTGTTCCCGCTGGCGCAGGTCGCCGACGCGCACGTCGCGATGGCGTCCGGCCGGACCCGCGGGAAGATCGTCCTGTCGGTCGGCGGCGACGAGGCGTGAGGACCCTGGTCGTCGGCGCGGCCGGCAAGACCGGCAGCCGGGTCGCCGGACGGCTGCGGGAGCAGGGCCGTGAGGTCGTCGCCGCCTCCCGGAGCCTGACCGGTTTCGACTGGTACGAACCGGACACCCACGATGATGCCCTGTCCGGGGTGGACAGCGCCTATCTGGTGGCGCCGGTCGGCGACCCGGACCCGGTCGGGGTGATGGGGCCGTTCCTGGAGCGGGCGGCCCGCCAGGGAGTGCGCCGGATCGTCCTGCTCAGTGTCGCCCCGGCGGAATCCGGCGGCCCCGGTCTCGGCCGGGTGCACGCCCTGGTGCCGACGTTGTTCGCGGAGTGGGCGGTGCTGCGCCCGACCTGGTTCATGCAGAACCTCGTCGGTGCGCACCCGCACGCCCGCAGCATCGCCGACCGGGGTGAGCTGATCACCGCGACCGGCGACGCGCGGGTGGCCCTGATCGACGTGGACGACATCGCCGACGTGGCGGTCCGGGCGCTGACCGGTCCGCCGCCGAACACCGACTGGCTGCTCACCGGTCCGGAGGCGGTCAGCTACACGGACGTCGCCGCGGTGATCAGCGAGGTCACCGGCGTGCCGCTGCGGCACCGCGCGGTCGAGCCGGAGGAGTTGCGGGCCTACCTGGAGACGTTCCTGCCGGCGGCCGCGGCGGCCCGGATGGCCGGGCTCGACCGGATCATCGCGTCCGGCAGCCAGAAGCGGGTGACCGGTGTGGTCGAGGAGGTCACCGGGCGGCCGGCGCGGACGCTGTGGGACTGGGCCGTGCGTCACCGTTCCCAGCTCCCGGCCTGATCGGCACGGTCTCGCCGGTCTCGGCGTCTTCGCCCTCGCCGCGCTGCTGCGGCTCGGGCGGACGCTGGTCGCCCCGAGCCCGTCCCGCTGGGTGAGCAGCCGCGGCACCGACGCCCGGCACAACGGGACCGGCACACCGTGACGGCCGGGCCCGGTCAGGCGACCATGAAGGCGCCGACCATGTACGTGGCCAGGAAGACCGCCTGCAGGGCCATCCCGATCACCAGGATCGTCCGGTCGGCGGTCCGCCCCGCGCCGATCCGGGCCAGCACCAGGAAGACCGCGGCGGCCTCCAGGGTGAAGCGGGACGCCGACATCATCGCCCGGCCGCCGACCTCGGTGGTGGTCAGCACGGCGAAGGCGAGGGCGGCGTGCACCACCAGATAGACCTGGTCCCGGCGGAAGCGGTACGGGCCGGCGAGGCAGAGGACCAGCAGTCCGATCGCGACCAGCACGGTGCCCGCGTCCAGCAGGGCGGCGATCGTCACCGGGTCGAGCAGGCGGTGCCCGCCGGTCTGCTGGAAGGCGGTCAGCAGTGCCCCGCCCGGGACGGTGTACTCCCGGCCCCACTGGTCCTGGGCGACGCTGAACGCGAGCGGATCGCCGAGCTCCACCAGGCAGTAGACGCTGTAACTGAGCAGGCCGACCGGGACCAGGGCCAGGGCGGCCACGTCCGGGCGGATCCGGCGTGGGCGCCAGCCGATCTGCCGGAGATACTCGATCGCCAGCGGCACCACGAGCAGCAGACCGAACAGCCGGGCGCCCGACGACAGGCCGCCCAGGGCGCCGGCCAGCCACCAGTGGCCGCGGCGGGCGGCGTACAGCGCACTCAGGCTGAGCAGGATGAAGAGCGACTCGTTGTAGCCGATGAAGAGGAAGAACCCGGTCGGGAACGCGGCCAGGTACCAGATGGTCCGCTGGGCGACCCGGGGACCGAACTCGTGGTCGGCCAGCCGGTGCAGCACCGCGAGCGTGCCGAACGCCGCCGCGTTGGCGATCACCAGTGCGCTGATCAGGGCGCCGCCGGGCAGTAGCGGGTCGAACAGCCGGATCAGCAGGGGGTAGAGCGGATAGAACGCCGGATAACCCGGTCCCAGGTGATAGCCGCTCTCGGCGATCTGCACGTAGTGCCCGGCGTCCCACCGGTTCCAGCCGAGCAGGATGCTCGTCAGGCCGGGGATCTCGTCGCCGCCGCGGGGCAGCCAGGCCAGGGCGCTCACCGCGAGCCGGGCGACGGTGGTTGCCGACCACACCGCCAGGGCGGCCAGCAGCGCGGCCCGCCACGGCCGGTGCAGCGTGACGGTGCTGCCTCGCTGGGCCGGGACGACGATCGGGGTGGTGGTGGGTGGAGCCGACATGAGGGTCATCGGGGGCTTTCCTTACGGATCAGGGCGCGCGGCATCGACCGCCGGGCCGGGGGCCTCGCGGGACGGGACGAGCGGGATCAGCGGGGTGGGAGCGTGACGGTCATCCGCAGACCACCGTCCGGGTTCGGTACGGCGTCGATGGTGCCGTCGTGCGAGCGGACGACGGCCCGCACGATCGCCAGGCCGAGTCCGCTGCCGCCGGTGTGGTCGATGCGGTCGCCGTGCAGGCGGGTGAACGGTTCGAAGAGCCGGGCGACCTCGGCGGCCGGGACGACCGGTCCGGTGTTGGTCACGGTGAGCGTGCCCGTCGCCTCGACGGTGACGTGGACGGTGCCGCCGGGCCGGTTGTACTTGACGGCGTTGTGGACCAGGTTGCCGACCAGGCGTTCCAGCAGCACCCGGTCACCGTCGACCGTGCTGGGCCGTACCTCGCTGGTGAGGGTGACATCCCCGGTGCGGTGTGCCTCGACCACGTCCGCGGCGATCGCGTCGAGACGCTGCGGGGTGTGCGCGACGACGCCCTGCTCGGCCTGGCTCAGGGTGAGCAGGCCCTCGATGATGCGTTCGCTGCGCTCGTTGGCCTGCAGGAGCTGGCCGGTGACCAGGGCGGACTGCTCGGCGGTGAGCGGTTCGGCCATGCCGACCTCGATGATCATGCGTTGCAGTGCGAGTGGGGTCCGCAGTTCGTGGGAGGCGTTGGCGGCGAAGCTGCGCTGCCCCTCGTAGCCCGCGGCGAGCCGGGTGAGCATGGCGTTGATCGCGGTGGTGAGTGCCGCCACCTCCCGGTCCCGGCGTCGGCCGGCCGGAATGCGCAGACCCAGGTTCTGCGGGCCGGCCTGGTCGACCAGCGGGATCAGGTCGTGCACCGGGGCCAGCACCCACCGGCTCACCGGCCGGTACAGCAGCAGGATGACCGCGACGACCAGCAGGTACAGGGTGATCGACGTGACCGGGCTGTTGCGCTGCACGGTGCCGCAGAACCCGTAGACGACGTCGCCGCAGATCTCGACGTCCCCCCAGGAGAACCAGGAGAGAGTGAACCAGAACCGGTGCACGACCATCACTGCGCTGGTCGCGACCAGCAGAACCAGCAGGAGCCGCGCGCGTACGGTGCGAAGGTGCATCGGTCAGGCCCCGAACCGGTAGCCGGCGCGGGGCACGGTGTGGATCACGGCCGGGTCGCCGAGCTTACGGCGCAGTTTGCCGACCGTCACCGGCACGACGTTGGTGAACGGGTCGATGTTCTCGTCCCACACCTGTTCCAGCAGGTCCTCCACGCTGACCGCCTGCCCCTGGGCCCGCATCAGCGCGCGGAGCAGGCTGAACTCCTTGACGGTCAGGTCGAGGTCCCGGCCGTCGCGGGTCGCGGTCCGGGCCCCGACGTCGAGCACCACGCCGTCGCGTTCCAGCACCGGCGGCAGGGCCGGTGCGGTCCGCCGGGCCAGCGCCTCCAGCCGGGCGACCAACTCGGCGAACGCGAACGGCTTGGTGAGGTAGTCGTCGGCGCCCAGGCGCAGGCCCTCCACCCGGTCGTACACGCTGCCGGCCGCGGTCAGCAGCAGCACCCGGGCCGCGCTGTCGTGCGCACGCATCCACCGGCAGACGTCGTCGCCGGTGCTGCCGGGCATGTCCCGGTCCAGCACCGCCACGTCGTAGAAGTTGACGCCCAGGCGCTCGATGGCGGCGTCGCCGTCGTAGCAGACGTCCACCGCCATCGCCTGTCGCCGCAGACCGGCGGCGAGGAGGTCGGCGAACAGTCGTTCGTCGTCGGCGACAAGAACACGCATGAACAATCCCTGTGATCGCGATCGGACCGGACGGACACCGGAAGGATCGAGGTCGACGACCGCGCAGATCCCACCATACCCGGCGGTACCGGCCGATCCTTCATGATCGACAACAGTAGGGGGCGGGCGATAACCCCCGGATAAATCCTGCGGAGCCCGCCAGAACGGCCCGATGGATCGTGTCGGCAGGTGGTGGGGTCCGTCTGATCGACGCGGCCGAGCCGGTCCGGGTCCTCACCGGGACCGGACTGTGCCGTCCCGCCCGGCTGTTCCGCCCGGCCGTCCCGGCTGCTGCTCGCGAGCCGGCGGCACGGTCGCGGCCCGGCCACCGCGCCGGCGCCGGCCGGCGGTGAGATCCAGGTCCGCGGCCGGCACCGGAAGGCCGCTGGATGGGCACCGGCGATCGGGGGAGTCTCGACACGGCCGGACGGCTGTTCGTCGACGGCCGCCTCGACGACATGATCGTCTCGGGCGGGGAGAACGTCCACGCCGGACCGGTGGCCGCCGTGAACGCCCGGGCATCCGGACGTGACCGACGTGCTGGTGGAACCGGTGCCGGACGACGCGTTCGGCCACCGGCTGCGTACCGTCGTGGCGGCGGGCCAGGGCAGCGTACTGACCCCGGCCGGCCTGGAGGAGTGGCTGACCACCCGGTTGTCCCGGGCGGAGCAGCCCCGCGAGATCGTGATCGTCGCGGAGCCGCCGCGGACCGCTACCGGGAGGCCGGTGCGGGACGGGTCTGCGTCAGCGCACCGACCCGCAGCGCCGTCATCGTGATGCCGGCCGCGTCGGCCTCGGGCACCGCGATCGTCTCGGCGACCTCACCGGCCGACGCCTCGTCGGCGACGTACTGCAGGGCCACGCCGACGCTGCAGCCCTTCGCGTCCGCGTCGCAGCGGTCCCACTGGAGACGGGACCAGGCGCTGTCCTCCGGCGCGAGGGTGATCAGCGCGCCGTCGTCCTGACCGAGCCGGCTGGTGGGCACATCGACGACCTCGCCGGGCGGGGTGAGCAGCGAGATCGCCACGCTGCCCTGGACGGTGCAGGCGCGGCCGGAGGTGTTGGTGAGACGCAGCAGGGCCTCGCGGACGCCGGACTCCGCGGAGCGCTGACCGGTCACCGTGCCGCCCAGGTCCTCGGTGAGGCAGGCCGGGACGGTGGTGTCCTCGGGGGTGCTCTCCTCGGCCGACGCCGAGGTGGCGCGGGCGCCGCCGACGAATCCGAGGGCGACGGCCGCGACGAGCAGAACCGGGACGGTGATCATCGAGGCGCGCGGCCGCTTGCGTGTCATGGGGAAGATCCTGCCGTGTCGGCGCAACCGGCGGTCGAGCGGGATGATGGGGTGGCACGAAGCCGGTATCCCCGGATCCGGCGGGTGTTTGGCGGCGGTGGTGTACGGTCCCGCGTGGTCCACCGTCCGTCCATATAGGGAGAACGATGTCCACCAGTATGTCCCGACGTTCGGCACTCGGTCTCGGCGCTGCGGCGGCGGCCGCGGGAGTGGGTATGAGCAGCAGCCCGGCACAGGCAGCGACCAGTGGCACGGCCCGGATCACCGAGGTCTACCAGGCGGAGAAGGCGAAGGCCGGTGGTCTCTGGCGGACCCACATGGCGGCCGTGGACTCCACCGGGACGATCACCCCGTTCCTGGAGGACGACGCCGACCACGTCACGTACGGGTACAGCGTGCAGAAGCTGGCCGTCGCCACCGCGGTGATGGACAAGATCGACCGGGGTCTGCTGACCCTGGGGACCAAGCTCGACCTGCCGGCCGACATCATCCTCGGCGGTTCCGGGATCTACCACCTGCACCGGGTGTGGGGCGACCAGATCACGGTGGCGAACTTCCTGACCGCGATGCTGCTGGTCTCGGACAACACCGCGGTCCGGATGTGCGGCCGGGTCGTGCCGGCCGTCGAGCTCAACGAGATCCTGGCGGCCAAGGGTTTCGTGCACACCCGGGTCGAGCCGGTGGCCAACCCGAACCGGTTCTACCTGGGCACCACCACCCCGCGCGAGATGCACGACCTGCTGTGGCGGCTGGCCACCAAGACGCTGCTGAAGCCGGAGTCGTGCGAGTTCCTGCTGAGCATCACCCGCTGGATCAACGGGTACCACGACGGGGTGCGCCGGGTGATGTCGTCGCGGGAGCGTGAGCGGGTCGCCACCAAGTACGGCGCCGACTTCAACACCCTCGGCGAGTCCCGGCACGAGGTCGGCATCATGTTCAGCACCACCGGGGTGCCGCTGCTGACGTACGCGATGTTCGCCGAGGGCCTGGGTGACGGCGAGAACTACGGCGCCACCCACCCGGCGGTGCAGGCGCACTCGGTGATCGGCCGGACGATGATCGACAACCTGCCGCCGGTCCCCGGATCGTCGGCGGCGGCCACCGCGCGGACCGCGGAGACGACGCTGCCCCGCACTCTGCCCAAGCCGTTCCACCCGAACCACGGCGGCTGATCGCTAGAGCACCGTCTCCGACGCGCGCAGGGGTTTGCCGAACAGCCACCCCTGCGCCAGGTCGCAGCCCTGCTCGCAGAGCCAGTCGCGCTGGAGTTCGGTCTCCACGCCCTCGGCGACCACGCGCAGGTTGAGGGCCGCGGCCATGGCCAGGACGGCGCGGACGATCGACTCGTTCGCGCCGTGCCGGCCGACGTCGTTGATGAACGAGCGGTCGAGTTTGACGATGCCGACCGGGAGCCGGTTCAGATAGCTGAGCGACGAATAGCCGGTGCCGAAGTCGTCGATGGCCATCGTGACGCCGAGGTCTCGCAGCTCGTCGAGGGTGGCCAGGGCGGTGTCGATGTCCTCCATCACCCCGGACTCGGTGATCTCCAGCCACAGCGCTCCCGGTGGCAGGCCGGTCTCGGTGAGGATGTCCTGGACCACCGCGACCAGGTCCCGGTTCGTCAGCTGGCGGACCGAGACGTTGACCGAGATGTGCAGCGGGCGGTCGCCGGGTCGCCGGCCGGCCCGCCAGACCGCGAGCTGGGCGGCGGACTCGCGCAGCAGCCAGGTGCCCGCCTCGACGATCAGGCCGGTCTCCTCGGCGACCGGGATGAACCGCAGCGGCGACACCAGGCCGAGCTGCGGATGCTCCCAGCGCATCAGCGTCTCGAAGCCGTCCAGCTCGCCGGTGGCCACGTCGACGATCGGCTGGTACGCGGCGTACAGCTCGCCCCGGGCGAGCGCACCGCGCAACTGCTGCTCCAGGGTGATCCGGTCACGGAGTTCGTCGCGCAGCGAGGTGTCGAACAACGCGTACGCGTTGCGCCCGGAATCCTTCGCCTTGTACATCGCGGTGTCCGCGTCCCGGATCAGCTCGACGGCCTCGGCGCCGCCGCCCGCCTTGGCCACCCCGATCGACGCGGAGACGACCACGTCGCCGACCGACAGCGTGAACGGCTCGGTGAACAGGCCGAGCGCCCGGGTGGCGACCGACTCGGCGAGGATGCTGTGCGAGGGGCTGGCCAGGGCGATGACGAACTCGTCGCCGCCGATCCGGCACACCAGGTCGCTGCCGCGTACGTTGGCGCTGAGCCGGGCGGCGACCGCGCAGAGCAGTTCGTCGCCGACCTGGTGCCCCCAGTGGTCGTTGATCATCTTGAACCGGTCGAGGTCCAGGAAGAGCAGGCTGATCTCCTGCTGGTCGGCGGTGGCCCGCTCGCCCCACGCGGTGATCGTGTCGCTGAGCAGCTCCCGGTTGGGCAGGTCGGTCAGCGCGTCGTGGGTGGCCCGGCGGCGCACGGTGTTCTCGGCGCGGGCCCGGGAGTCGTTGGACCGGACCACTCGCAGCAGTACCGTCCCGACGAGCAGGGCGACGAGCACGCCCCGGACGTTCTGGTCCAGCGGTCCGCCGGCCGGCTCGACGGTCGCGACGATCACCGGTACCAGCAGCACGAAGCCGAGCCCCACCATGCGTTTGCGCGACAGCCGGCGGACCAGGGCCTGCGACGGCCGGGTGAGCTGGCGCATCGACGGGTGCAGGGTGGCGGCGCCGGTCATCAGGCAGGTGGAGGCGTACAGGGTGGCGGCCGGACCGGGGTGGGTGGCGGCGATCAGGTCCGCGGTGAGCAGGCCGGCGATGCCCGGCACCAGCAGCCACAGTGCGGGACTGCGCAGACCGCCGGAGAGGAACTGCTGACCGATCAGGAGCAGCAGCACCACGTCGATGGCCGGCAGGAACGCGGTGACGACGGTGAGCAGTGGCGGATCGCCGTCGCCGAACGACGGGGCTATCTGATAGGTCCACTCCAGGCAGGCGAAGGTCACCCCGACCAGCACGGCGTCGATCCAGGCCGGGTCGTCGCGGTCGGCCCGGCGGCGCACCAGCATCCCGGCGAAGGCGTACGCGGCCGCGAGATAGCCGGGGATCACCAGCATGTCGGGCAGGCGGCCCGCGCCGGAGACCGTGACACGCAGGCTGGCACCGGCCAGGAACAGCAGACTGGCGATCCACAGCCACCGCCATGGCGTACGGTCGGCGCGGTCGGCGACCCGGAAGGTGCCGTACCCGATGGCGATGACCGCGGCGACGTTCGCGCCGATGCCCAACGGCACCCGGGCCACCACCGGGCCGAAGGTGATCGCCACCACGACCAGCACGGACCCGGTGAGGAACCGCCACGCCAGGGCGGCGTCACGCCGGGGCGGGGAGGCCTGACTCGGCGGCGCGTGGCGCTCGGGGGAGGCGCGTCCGGTCGCGAGCAGGGGTGTCACGTTCTTCCATCGGCACGCCGGCGGCTGTTCTGAGCAGCCGAGGTCGCAGGCCCGCACCCCTAACGGCACGGCCCCGAGCCGCCGATACATGCTCTGCCCGGCGGCATCATTGGCAGCCGCACGAGAGGAGTTTCATGCCCGCCCTGAACGTGATCCGCTCATCGCGGGAGTGCTCGGTCCGGACGGCGGTGCCGTCGTGCCGGTGATCTGGAATCCGCCGCCGTCGCCCGACGGTCGCAACCCCTGGCAGGAGTGGATGGACGCGCTGCCGTCGGTGGCCGCCGAGGACGTGGTCGGGCACAGCATCCTGCTGGATTCGGTGTCGAAGGTGCACGTCGGCGACGAGCTGGTGGTCGGCTCCCGCCTGCAGAAGGTGCTGTACGTGCACCGCAACTACCGGGAGCGCCTGGTCGACGTGACGATCGAGGACGACGGCCGGAAGACGACGACGCTGGTGTTCTGGGCCGGGGCGAAGGCGCGGGTGGTGCGCCCGCGGACCGGCCGTCCCGACCTCAACGCCTGATTGTTCTACGATTCAACGGTGATCGAGGAGTGGGGTGCCCGGCTGGCCGGCGATCGAGCGCTGCTCGACCGGGGGAGCACCGCTGAACGGGTGGCGGACATCCTCCGGCAGCGGATCACCGAGGGGGTGTTCCTTCCCGGCACCCGGCTGAGCGAGGAGAACCTGCGGGAGGCGCTGGGCATCTCCCGCAACACGCTGCGCGAGGCGTTCCGGCTGCTGTCCCACGAGGGGCTGCTGGAGCACCAGCTCAACCGCGGGGTGTTCGTGCGGCTGCTGAGCGAGGACGACATCCGTGACCTCTACGCGATCCGCCGGATCCTGGAGTGCGGCGCGCTGCGCAACCTGCCGTCCGCGTCGCCCGCGGACCGGGCCCGGGTCGGTGCGGCGATCGACGCGGCCGACGAGGCGGCGGCGCGTGGCGACTGGCCCGCGGTCGGCACCGCCAACATGCGGTTCCACCAGGCGATCGCCGACCTGGCCGGCAGCCGCCGGGTGGCCGAGGCGGTCCGTGCCCTGCTGGCCGAGTTGCGCCTGGTGTTCCTGGTGGTGGCCGACCCTCGTCAGCTGCACGAGCCGTACGTGGCGGCCAACCGCGCCCTGGCCGACCTGCTGGCCGCGGGGGACGCCCGGGCCGCCGAGGAGGCGTTGCAGCGGTACTTCGACGACGCCGAGGCCCAGTTGCTCGCCGCCTACGCCGCCGCCGGCTGAGTCATCGCCACACCGGCACCCGCGTTCAGCGCCAGGATGGTCGCACCGGCACTCAGCCCGTCGAACCTCCGCCAGGCCCGTACCGGCTGATCGGTGTCCGGCGTCACTGCCGGGCCTTCGGCCGCAGGCACAGTGCCACCGCTCCCACAGCATTCAGAACCGCCATCAGGACGGCCACGGTGACGTCGAGGGCGGTCTCCTCCTCGCCGACGTAGTAGACGTGTCCGGCGGCGGCGAGAAGGGTGAGTACGCAGGCCAGTCCACGCCACAGGGCCGTCCCGCGACGTTTCACCGCCACCGCGGTGCCGGCGAAGACACCGGCGATCACGCCGACGCCGAGCGACCCGATGGCGAAGATGGTGAGAAGACCCTCACCCTCCGGTGCGGAGAGGTCGTTCCTGGTGAGACTCCAGAGCAGGGCGCCGATGTCGGTCACGCACAGCGCCGCGTCGATCCACAGCACCGTGACGCCGATCGTCAGGGCGTCCCACCGGAATCGCCTCCGTGATCGTTCTTGCAGTTCAGACATCGTCTCTCCCGCGTTTGATCATGAACGCGGGACGGTAGCACGGACCGGCCCTCACCCCACCACGGTGAACCGGACGGGTGTTCCCGGTCGCGCCTGGGCGAGCAGGTCCACGTCGGCCGGGTCGACGACGCCGATCACCGGGTAGCCGCCGGTCGTCGGGTGGTCGGCCAGGAAGATCAGGGGGCGGCCGTCCGCAGGGACCTGGATCGCGCCGAGGACGAGGCCCTCGCTGGGGAGTTCGCCGTCGATCGCGCGCTCCAGGGGCGGGCCGGTGAGTCGTGCGCCGACCCGGTCGGTGTCGGACGACACCTGGTATTCCGCGGCGAACAGCCTGGCCCGCGCGGCCGGGGTGAACCAGTCGTCGCGGGGGCCCGGCCACACCCGTAGCCGCAGGTTCGGCGGCGGGGGCGGGTAGGGCGCGACGTCCACGCCCGGGGGCGGGCCGATCGCCGGGCCGACCGGGAGCAGGTCGCCGTCGCGTACCGGATCGGGCCCGAGCCCGGACAGGGTGTCGGTGGACCGGCTGCCGAGGACCGGCGGCACCGCGATTCCGCCGCCCACGGCCAGGTAGGCGCGCAGTCCCGCGGTCGCGCGGCCGATCGTGACGACCGCGCCGGCGGGCACGGCGAGCGGCAGGCCCGGATCGGCCGGCCGACTGCCGATCCGGATCGGACACTGGGCCCCGGTGACCGCGAGGGTGACGGCGCGGGTCGCCCGCACCCGTACGCCGCCGAGCAGGATCTCCAGACCGGCGGCGCCGGGCGGGTTGCCGGTCAGCCGGTTCGCCAGTCGCAGCGCGCCCGCGTCGACGGCACCGGACCGGGGCACGCCGAGATGGGCGAAACCGGTCCGACCCAGGTCCTGCACGGTCGTGCGGACTCCGGCGTGCAGCACCTCCAACCCGACGGTGTGCAGCACGTCCGGCCCGGCGTTGTGCAGCACGTCCAGCCCGGCGGTCACCGCTCCTCGCAGAAACGAACGATCGTGCCGGGGGTGAGCAGTGTGGGCGGATCAAGGGAAAGGTCGAAGAGCTTCTCCGCGGTACGCCCGATGCACTGCCACCCGCCGGGAGAGGCGGTCGGGTAGATCCCGCTGTACGGGCCGGCGAGTGCCACGGTGCCGGCCGGCACCCGGGTGCGGGGCGTGGCCCGCCGCGGCACGTGGTGCGCCTGATCAAGGCCGGTCAGGTAGGCGAACCCGGGGGCGAATCCGCAGAACGCCACCCGGAACGTGGTTCCGGTGTGGATCGCGACGACGCCGGACCGGTCGGTGTGCCACAGCCGGGCCACGTCGTCGAGGTCCGCGCCGTCGTAGGTGGCCGGAATCGTGATCACGGTTCCGGGGGCGGTGGCCTGCCGGGCGCTCGTTTTGCCGGATCTCAGCAGCATCGTGACTTCTTCCGGATTCTCGACGCCGTCGACCAGGATCGTCC
The DNA here is from genome assembly GCF_030269225.1 of Actinoplanes sp. NBRC 101535. Lineage (NCBI taxonomy): Bacteria > Bacillati > Actinomycetota > Actinomycetes > Micromonosporales > Micromonosporaceae > Actinoplanes > Actinoplanes sp. NBRC 101535. The sequence goes on from NZ_BSSY01000011.1 coordinate 179,797, forward strand.
GGGCCGCCGGGACGATCTCCGTGGCGGTCAGCGAGCCGTCCGCCCGGGCCGCGCTGAGCAGGTCGTATGCGGCGAACACGGCGGCGTCGTCGTCGAGTTCGAGCAGGGCGGCCGACGGTCCGGCCCGGCGTACGCGCATGGCTCTCCGATCTCCCGGGGTTACACACTCTTCATATTGAGGTATTGCCGGATTGTTGAACGATTTTTAGAGTGTGGCATACGGCACCACGCAGCCCAACGTTCACCCGTAGGGAGCCAGTCATGACCGCCAGTCGCCGCGTCATCCTCGCCAGCCTCATCGGAACATCCCTCGAGTGGTACGACTTCTTCCTCTACGCCTCCGCCGCCGCCCTCGTCTTCGGCAAACTGTTCTTCCCCGGCTTCGAGCCGCTCACCGGCACCCTGCTGGCCTTCACCACGTACGCGGTCGGGTTCGTCGCCCGCCCGCTCGGCGGCATCGTCTTCGGCCATTTCGGCGACCGGGTCGGCCGCAAGGGCGTCCTGGTCTTCACCCTGATCCTGATGGGCGGGGCCACCTTCCTCATCGGACTGCTACCCACCTACGAGACGATCGGTGCGGCCGCACCGATCCTGCTGGTCACGCTCCGTTTCGTGCAGGGCCTCGGCCTCGGCGGCGAGTGGGGCGGCGCGGTCGTCATGTCCCTCGAGCACGGCCACCCGGAGCGTCGTGGCCTGTCCGCCTCCTGGCCGCAGGTCGGCGTCCCGGCCGGCAACCTGCTCGCCTCCGGCGTGCTCTGGGTGCTCTCGGCAACCCTTTCGGAGGGTTCCTTTCTCAGCTGGGGATGGCGTGTTCCGTTCCTGCTGTCTGGCGTGCTTGTGCTGGTGGGCCTCTGGATCCGGATCGCGGTCACGGAGTCGCCGGCGTTTGCTGAGGTCGCTGCCGAGGGTGGCCGTGCGAAACTCCCGCTCGTCGAGGTGATCCGCCGGCACCCGCGCGGCCTGCTGGTCGCGATGGCCGCGCGGATCGGCACCGACGTCGCCTTCTACACCTTTTCGCTGTACGTGCTGACCTACGTCACCGGGACCGTCGGCCTGCCGCGGACCGTGGCCCTGACCGGCGTGCTGGTCGCCTCCGGACTGCAACTGCTGCTGATCCCGCTGTTCGGCGGGCTCTCCGACCGGTGGGGCCGGCGGCCGGTCTACGCGGCCGGGGCGGTCGCCGCCGCGGTGTGGGCGTTCGCCTTCTTCCCGCTGCTGGACACCGGGAATACGCTGGTCATCGTGCTGACCGTGGTGGTCGCGCTGGCCACCCACGCGGCCATGTACGGTCCGCAGGCCGCGTTCGTCGCCGAGATGTTCTCCACCCGGCTGCGCTACTCCGGCGCCTCGATGGGCTACCAGATCGCCGGCATCTTCGGCGGCGCGCTCGCCCCGATCATCGCGATCCAGCTGGTGTCGTCGACCGGCAGCGCCTTCGCCGTCTCGGTCTACGTCGCGGGGGCCCTGTGCCTGACCCTGGTGGCGCTGGCCTTCGCCCCGGAGACCTCCCGGACCCCGGTCCCCGACGCCACCCCACTGCCCGCCTGACGGATCCGTGGTGACCGCGGGCGTGTCCATCGCCCGCGGTCACCATTCCTATGATCACCGGATGGTTGACGAGTGGACGGTGCTCCCCGGCGACGAGGCGCTGCGCCGGGCCGGGGCGAACGCCGCGGTGGTCGAGGCGGGGCCGGTGACATACGCGCGCGGCGACGCCGCCTTCGTGCTGATCGTCGACGCGGGGGACCGCCCCGGCGGCAGCATGGTGGACAGCCGGACCGGCATCGAACTGAGCGGACCGTTCCCCGGCCCGGTGCCGGACTGGCTCCATCGCTTCGATCTTCCGTGGCTCGGATTCGCGCGCCTGCCGGAGGGCTGTGTCCCCCTCGGGGAGGTGCATTCCCGGGGTGGGATCCGGTACGACCTCGTCCTCGAACAGCCGCTCTCCTTCGCGGTGCTGGACCGGATCCGGCCGGCCGCGGTGCAGCCGGTGCCGGACGTCGACTGGCTGACCGACCTGCCCCGGTGCCGGACGGCGGCGCTGCGCCGGTTCCTCACCGGCTGGTACGCCGACGTCCCGGAGCAGGAGGCGGAACCCGTCCGGTCAGCGGTCCCGCTGCCGGAACCGTTGCTCGCCTTCTACGAGTTGGCCGCCCGCCGGCCGGTGATCTACGGGACGCACAATCGCGTCGACCCGCCGGGAGCGCTGTACTACGACGACTGGGGGCGGGTTCCCTTCGCGGCTGAGAACCAAAGCGTCTGGGGCCGATCGTTCGACCCGGGCGAGGACGATCCGCGGGTGTGGGGCGACGGCTTGCCGGACCGCGAGCGCCTGAGTGGCTTCCTGCTCCAGTTCGCCCTGACCGAGGCGGTGTTCGAAGCCCCGTACGCCGGCCACGCCGAACTCTCCGAGGAGCAGCGCGATCGATTCGTGCGGAAGCTGACGCCGGTGCCGTTGGCGCCGGCCCCCATCCCGGAGGAACCGACCCGCATCTTCGTGGCGCCCGGGCTGGTCGCCATCACGTTCCCGTTCGAGGGGACGCAGCTGAGCATCGCCAGCCGGCAGCGTGCGGCCCTGCGGGAGTTCCGTGATCCCGGATTCACCTGGGACGCCTTCAACGGCTGACCCTCTGGTGCCGCCGGGTGAGCGCGGCGGCACCAGAGGGGACGGTCACCGTCGCCGGGGGTCGAGCATGTCGTCGATCGGCACGTCGGCGGTCTTCGCCGGGGCGAGGGTCGACGGCACGCCGGCCCAGCGGCGCAGCGTGGCGGTGGCCGTCGCGTTGTCGGCCGGGGTCAGGCGGGCGATGTTCGCGCCGTGGTTGGCGGCCGGGGCCACGAACAGCGCGGAGTCCCGCCTGCTGGGGGTGAACTGCTCGGCGCTCCACGGGTCGTACTCGCCGTAGACGAACATCATCTGCGACGAGGCGGTACGCACCCACAGGTCCACGTCGAGCATCGGCACCGGGTTGTGGATCCGGCGCAGCTCGGGCGGCAGCGACGAGTTCGCGGTGTACAACCCGGGATACTTCCGCAGGCCGCGCAGGTGCTCGAACCGCAGGCTCGGCCAGCCCAGCTGGGAGGCGGCCGCGTAGTAGTACGGCCAGTAGAACTCCAGGCCCTGGTCGGTGTAGAAGTTCCAGCCGGCGATGCCGTCGATCCAGTCGTAGATCTCCTGGTCGGTGGCGGTCGCCGCGTCCGGCGTGGACGCGCAGTCCGCGGGCGAGCTGTACTGCCAGAACGTCCACACCGTGTCCAGGACGGTCAGCTCGAACGACCGGTCGGCGGTGCCGAGGGTGCGGTCGTACGTCCAGCCCTGGGCGGCGGCGTCCGCTTCCAGCAGCGGGACCAGCCGGTCGCGGCGGCGCAGCGCCTCGGCCTGGGCGTCGTCGAGTGCGGTCCGGCAGTCCGCGGTGCCGACCGTGTCGAAGAAGCGGTCGTACGTGGTGTCGGCCGGGTTGACCACGTCGTTCGGCGCGACGTAGGCGACCGTACCGTCGATGTCCCCGGGGTAGAACCGCCGGTGGTAGACCGAGGTCATCCCGCCCTTGCTGCCACCGGTCTGGATCCACCTGCCGGTGAGGATGTCGCGGAACGCGTCGACGATCCGGTGCTCGTCGGTGGCCTCCTGCCAGATGGTCAGGTCGGACCAGTCGGCCGGGGCCGGGCGGGACGGGGTGAAGAACCGGTGTTCGACCGACAGCTGGTTGGCGGCCAGCAGCGCGGCCGGCTCGGTCTGGGACGGGCGGGGGCTGGCGGCCAGGCCGTACCCGTTGGTGTAGAGCACGGTGGGGGAGGCGCTGGCGCGGTGCAGCAGGGTCAGGCGCTGGTCGAAGCCGCCCTGACCGGGGTGCCGGTGGTCGGCGGGCTGCCGGTAGGTCAGCACGAAGAACCGGTATCCGGTGCCGGAGGTCTCCGAGACGATGCTGAGGCCGGGGACGGCTTTCAGCTGGTCGAGGAGGGGGTCGGCGGCGGCGTGCGCGACGGTGGCCGGGGAGAGGATCACGAGCAGAGCGGCGAGGATGGCGACGATGCGAGATCTCACCCGAGCAAGATATCGACAAAACTGGATTACGTGGTCCCGCGGACGACGAGCGTGGTGGGCAGGGTGGTCGGCCCGGGAGTGGGGGCGTCGCCGGACAGCATCGACATGATCGCCTCGGCGGCGGCGGTGCCGATCCCGGTCTTGTCCTGGGTGATCGTGGTGAGTCCGGGAGGGATCAGCGCCGCGATCTCGATGTCGTCGAAGCCGACGAGGGCGACGTCGTCCGGCGCCCGGAGTCCGGCGGCGTGCAGGGCCCGCAGCGCGCCGATCGCCATCTCGTCGCCGGCGGCGAACACCGCGGTCGGCCGGGGGTCGCGGGCCAGCAGGCGGTTCATCGCGGCGAACCCGCTGTCCAGGTAGAAGTCGCCGGCCACCACGTCGGCCTCGTCGAGGGCGATGCCGGCCTCGTCGAGCGCCGAGCGGAATCCGGCCAGGCGTTCGGCGGCGGGCCAGTTGCGGGCCGGGCCGGTGATGGTGGCGATGCGGTGGTGACCGCGTTCGATCAGATGCTGAGTGGCCAGCCGGGCGCCCCCGACGTTGTCCGAGGTGATCGAGGTGCAGGTGGGCCCGGTGATCCGCAGGTCGAGGGCGACGCACGGCACCGCGGCGTCGCCGAGGGCCAGGACGGCCGGGTCGCGGCTGCCGTTGTCGATGATCACGACGCCGTCCACGCTGTGCCGCTGGACCGCCCGCAGGAAGCGTTGCCGGCTGTCGAGGCCGGCGCTCTGGTCCGGGGCGAGCATGAGCAGGTGCAGTCCCTGGGCGCTGAGTGCGCTCTTGAGGGCGACCAGGATGTCCTGCAGGAACGGGTGGCGCCAGCCGGGGCGGCGGTGGTCGGTGTCCCAGACCAGGCCGACCATGTTGGACTTCTTGGTGGCGAGGGTGCGGGCCGACTCGTTCGGCAGGTAACCGATCTCGGCGGCCATCGCGAGCACGTGCTGACGGGTGAGTTGACTGACCACCTCGGGGGTGTTGAAGACCCGGGAGACGGTGGCGACGGAGACGCCGCACCTGCGTGCCAATTCTCTGATGCTCGACACCGCATACGCCCTTTATGTAACCGGTTTCAGCACGCTAGCAGCTGCATCTTACGGAGGTCAATGTGTTGATCTCGTTACGAGTTCGTTACTTGACGTGAGGGGCATCGATGGGGGCAAACTTCTTTCGCACTCGATTGTGTAACCGGTTTCATGGAACCGGTTACATCCACCGATGGGGAGAACCGACATGCGCTTGTCCCGAACGGTACGAGCCCTTGCGGCCGCCACGGCCGCCGCGATCATGCTGACTGCCTGCGGCGACAGCGGCGGCTCCGGCAGCGACGGCGACACCGTCACCCTGAACGTGAACCTGTTCGGCAACTTCGGCTACAAGGCGCTCTACGAGGAGTATCAGCAGGCCAACCCCTCCATCAAGATCAAGGAGAGCACGGCCGCGTACAACGACCACCACCGCGACCTGGTCACCCACCTGGCCACCAACAGCGGGGCGGGCGACATCGAGGGCGTCGACACCGGTTTCATCGCCCAGATGCGCGAGGTCGGCAAGCAGTTCACCGACCTGGGCACCGAACGCGAGTCCGAGTATCTGCCGTGGAAGTGGCAGGCGTCGCTGACCGCGGACGGCAAGCAGATCGGATACGGCACCGACGTCGGCGGCCTGGCCATCTGCTACCGGCGCGACTTCTTCGAGCAGGCCGGCCTGCCGACCGAACGTGACCAGGTCTCCGCGCTGTGGGCGTCCGGCTGGGACGCGTACCTCGAGGCCGGCCGGAAGTACGCCGCGAAGGCCCCGGCCGGCACCTCGTTCTTCGACGGCGGCGGCCAGCTGTTCAACGCGGTGATCGGCCAGGCCCCGGTCGGCTACTACAGCGAGGGCAGCACCATCGTCGTCGCCAGCAACCCGGAGGTCCGCAAGGCGTGGGACCTGTCCGTCCGGGCGATCCAGGACGGGCTGTCGGCCAAGCTGATCGGCAGCTCCACCGAGTGGAACGCCGGCTTCGCCAAGGGCCAGTTCGCCACCATCGCCTGCCCGGCCTGGATGATGGCCAAGATCAAGGACCAGTCCAAGGACGCGTCCGGCAAGTGGGACGTCGCGTCGGTGCCCGGTGGCGGCGGCAACTGGGGCGGCTCGTACCTGACCGTGCCCGCCCAGGGAAAACACGTCGAGGAGGCGAAGAAACTCGCCGCCTGGCTGACCGCACCGGAGCAGCAGGCCAAGATCTTCACCTCGCAGGGTCTGCTCCCGTCGATCCCGGCGCTCTACGACAAGCCGGAGATCGCCGAGTACAAGGACCCGTTCTTCCACGACGCCCCGGTCGGCAAGCTGTTCACCACCGCCGCCAAGGAGCTGAAGCCGCAGTACCAGGGCCCGCGCACCGGTGACATCCAGACCACCATCCGCGACGGCCTGGTCCGCATCGAACAGGGCAAGCAGACCTCCGAGGAGTCCTGGACGCAGACCGTCAGCGACGTCGAGCGCCTCGCCAAGTAGTCCGACCACGTCCGGCCGGCGGTGCACGGGGGCCGCCGGCCCGGCGACGACGAAGGAACGACGATGTCCTCCTCTGCTCGGCTCGCCCGGCTGGATCACAAGGGCTCGCCCTATCTCTACATCCTGCCGTTCTTCCTGCTCTTCGGTGCGTTCGGACTGTTCCCGCTGGTCTACACCGGGTACGTGTCGTTCAACGACTGGGACCTGATCGACGCCGGTGCCCACCAGTGGATCGGCCTGGGCAACTACCGCGAACTGCTCACCGACGCGTACTTCTGGAACGCCCTCGGCAACACTCTGAGCATCTGGGTGCTCTCCACGGTCCCGCAGCTGCTCGCCGCCCTGTGGATCGCGCACCTGCTCAACCATCGGCTGCGTACCCGCACCGCGTTCCGGATGGGCGTGCTGCTGCCGAACATCACCTCCATCGTGGCGGTGACGCTCGTCTTCGCCCAGATGTTCGGCCGCGACTTCGGCATGGTCAACTGGCTGCTCGGCGTGGTCGGCATCGGCCCGGTCGACTGGCAGGCCGACACCTGGAGCTCGCACCTGGCCATCGCGATCATCGTGATGTGGCGTTGGACCGGCTACAACGCCCTGATCTACCTGGCGTCGATGCAGGCGATCCCGCACGACCTCTACGAGGCCGCCGACCTCGACGGCGCGTCGCAGACCCAGCAGTTCTGGCGGATCACCGTGCCGATGCTCCGGCCCACGATCATCTTCACCACGGTGATCTCCACGATCGGCGGGTTGCAGATCATCGCCGAACCGCTGCTGTTCGCCGGATCCGGAACCCCCACCGGCGGCTCCGACCGGCAGTTCCAGACCATCGCGCTGTTCATGTACGAGCAGGGCTTCCGCGAGTTCCGCTTCGGATACGCCTCGGCGATCGCCTGGACACTGTGCCTGGTCATCGCACTGTTCGCGATCGTCAACCTGCTGCTGACCCGGCGCATCGCCGACGAGGAGTGAGCGCTGTGACCGTACTCGATGAGAAGACGACGGCGCGCGTCGCGCCGCAGCCACCGCGACGACCGGCCCGGCACCGCGGCTTCGGCCATCCCCGCCGCGCCTCGGTCTGGACCTACGCCGGTCTGCTGGCGATCCTGGCCGGCTCGGTCTTCCCGCTCTACTGGTCGCTGGTGGTGTCGTCGCAGACCAGCGACGCGGTCACCGCGGTACCCCCGGTGCTGATCCCGGGCGGTCATCTGTTCGACAACATCGCCCGGGTCTTCGCCACCACCGCGTTCGCCAAGGCACTGCTCAACTCGTTCATCGTCAGCGGTTCGATCACCATTTCCGTGGTGTTCTTCTCCACGCTCGCCGGGTTCGCCTTCGCCAAGCTGCGCTTCCGTGGCCGCAGGGGCCTGCTCGCCCTGGCCGTGGCCACCTCGATGGTCCCGCACCAGCTCGGCATCATCCCGCTCTACCTGCTGATGGCCCGCCTCGGCTGGACCGACCAGCTCGCCGCGGTGATCGTTCCCGGTCTCGTCACCGCCTTCGGTGTCTTCTTCATGACCCAGTACCTGGGCCGCGCCATCCCCGACGAACTCCTCGAAGCCGGCCGCATCGACGGCTGCAGCACCTTCAAGCTGTACTGGCACGTGGTGCTGCCGATCGCGCGCCCGGCGGCGGCCGTCCTCGGCCTGTTCACCTTCATGCAGGCCTGGAACGACTTCTTCTGGCCGCTGGTGGTGCTGCAGGAGAACGCCACCGTGCAGGTGGCGCTCTCCTCGCTGGCCGCCGGATACACCACCGATTACACGCTGACGTTGACCGGAACCCTGCTCGCCACCCTCCCGATCCTGGTGATCTTCATGGTGCTGGGCAGGCAGATCGTCGGCGGCATCATGCAAGGAGCGATCAAGGGATGACGATGTCCGAACTACCTGAAGTGCCCTCCGGATTCGTCTGGGGTGCGGCCACCGCGGCGTACCAGATCGAGGGAGGGGTGGCCGAGGACGGCCGCGGCGCCTCGATCTGGGACACCTTCACCGCGCGGCCCGGCGCCGTCGCCGACGGTACGTCCGGGGCGGTGGCCTGCGACAGCTACCACCGCTGGCGCGACGACGTCGACCTGCTCGCCGGCCTGGGCGTCGACGCCTACCGGTTCTCGATCGCCTGGCCCCGGGTGATCGCCGCGGGCGAGGGCGAGGTCAACAAGGCCGGCCTGGACTACTACGACCGGCTCGTCGACGCGCTGGCCGAGCGGGGCATCCGCCCGTTCGTCACGCTCTACCACTGGGACCTGCCGCAGGCCCTCGAGGACAGCGGCGGCTGGCGGAACCGGGCCACCGCGGAACGTTTCGCCGACTACACCACGGTCGTCGCCGAACGCCTCGGCGACCGGGTCCGCGACTGGATCACTCTCAACGAGCCCTACGTGTCGTCGATGGTCGGTTACGGGGAGGGCCGGCACGCGCCCGGCGCCACCGAGGGACACGGCGCCCTGGCCGCCGCACACCACCTGCTGGTCGGCCACGGACTGTCGGCGGCGGCTCTGCGGGCCGCGCATCCCGGGGTACGCGTGGGAATCACGCTGAACCTGTCCCCGGCCGTCCCGGCCACCGACTCCCCGGCGGATCACGCCGCCGCGGCCCGGATGGACCTGATGCTGAACCGGCAGTTCACCGACCCGGTGCTGGGCGGCGGCTACCCGGACGGCTACGACGAGCTGTATGCCGGGGTGAGCGACCTGTCCTTCCGCCGAGACGGTGACCTGGCGCTGATCGGCGCCCCGCTGGACTTCCTCGGCGTCAACTACTACTACCGCATCCACGCCGCCGCGGTGCCGCACGACGAACCCGACCCGGCCCGCCGCACCGCGATCGACATCGGTGTCCGCTCGGTGACCCGCGAGGGCGTGCCGGTCACCGACCTGGGCTGGCCGATCGAACCCCGCGGCCTGTACGACACCCTGACCGGCCTGGCCGACCGCTTCCCGAACCTGCCACCGGTGTACGTGACCGAGAACGGCGTCGCCCAGCTGCGCGAGGGCCTGGACGCCGACCCGGACCGGATCCGGTTCATCACCGAGCACCTGGCCGCGGCGGCCCGCGCGACCGCCGACTCCCCGGTGGACCTGCGCGGCTACTTCTACTGGTCGCTGCTGGACAACTTCGAGTGGGCGCGCGGGTACGGCCCCCGCTTCGGCCTGGTCCACGTCGACTACCCGACCGGCGAGCGGACCCCGCGCGCGAGTTACCACTGGTTGCGCGAGCAGCTCGCCGGCCGGTCCTGATCCCGCGGTCCGGGAGGCTCGGGCCTGAGCCTCCCGGACCGCCGGCGACCGCGACCTGATCGAGGCGGCGATCTCCCGCACGCGACATCGATGAGAAGCGACGCTGAAATCCGCCTCACAGGTAGCGCGATCGATGGGTTCTGTGGTTCGATTTGCACAGAAAGGCCGGGCATCTTCCCCCGTGGATGCCCGGCCTTCCTTTGTGCTCCGGAAGGGCTCTGTTCCATGTTCTCGGACGATTTCCACACCGACCCGTATGCGATGTTCGGGCAGCTCCGGGACACCGCTCCGGCCGTACCCGTGAATCTTCCGGACGGCTCGCCGGTCTGGCTGGTCACCCGGTACGCCGACGTCCGCGCGCTGCTCGCCGACCCGCGCCTGTCGGTCGACAAGGCCACCGGCGACGGCACCTGGCGCGGCTTCGCCCTGCCGCCCGCCCTCGACGCCAACCTGCTCAACATGGACCCGCCGCACCACACCCGCATCCGGCGGCTGGTGTCGCAGGCGTTCACCCCGCGCCGCGTCGAGAGCCTGCGCCCGCTGATCGCGACGACCGCCGAGGAACTGCTCGACCGGCTGCCCACCGGCGAACCGGCCGACCTGATCCGCGGCTACGCCGGCCCGCTGCCGGTGGCGGTGATCAGCGACCTGCTCGGCGTACCCGATGAGGACCGTGACCGATTCCGCTCCTGGACCGACGTCATGCTCGTCCCGCCGCACGACGATCCGAAGGCGGGCGTGCGCGCCATCGTCGCCATTCACGCCTATCTGCAGCAGCTGCTCGCCGCCAAGCGCGCGGAACCCGCCGGCGACCTGTTGTCCGCACTGATCGCGGCCCGGGAGGAGGGCGACCGGCTCAGCGAGGACGAACTGACGTCGCTGGCTTTCCTGCTGCTGCTCGCCGGCTACGAGAACACCGTGCACGCGATCGGCACCGGCATCCTGACCCTGCTCACCCGCGACGTCGACCGGACCGGCGACCTGGGTCCGCTCGTCGAGGAGCTGTTGCGGTTCGAACCGCCGGCGACCGTGCTGCTGCGCCGGTTCACCACCGAGGACGTGGACGTCTCCGGCGTGACGATTCCGCGCGGGCGGACCGTTCTGATGGTGGTCGGGGCCGCGAACCGCGACCCGGACGCCTTTCCGGGCCCGGACGAGGTGCGGCCCGGCCGGGCGGGTGGGCATCTGACGTTCGGCCACGGCATTCATTACTGCGTCGCGGCGCCGCTCGCCCGGATCGAACTGGAGATCGCGATCGGCGCGGTGATCCGCCGTTTCCCGGACCTCAGCCTGGCTGTTCCGGCCGGTGAACTGCGCTGGCGGCCGTCGTTCCGCGCGCGGGGCCTGATCGATCTGCCGGTGCGCCTCTACCCGGAGGTATAGCCACCTTTCAGTCCCCGGGCAGAAGCCCTCCGGTCCGCCCGGGCCCTATCGTCTTGTCCGAACACGACGGAGGAGAGCGATGACGGAGGAGAGAGCGATGACGGACGCGCTGACCATCGGTGATCGGCTGACGAACACGCTGGCCCGGGTACGGGGACTGTCCAACGGCCCGATCAGCACCGGACACCTGCTGTACTCGGTGGCCTGCGACAAGGAGGCCGGCGCGCTGCTCGACGCGTTCGACATCACCCCGCGCGCTCTGCTCGCCGTACTCCGCACGCCCGGCCGGATCTCCGCCGAACCGGGTGTCGGCCCGATCTGGGACCCGGAGACCGAACGCAACGACGGCCCCTTCGACGGCTTCCCGACGGTCAAGGATGCGGTCGACCACGTGCTCGTGGTGTCGCACGCCTCGGACGCCGCCCTGCGCGCCGGCACCGGCGACAACCGGATGACGCTGCTCGCCGCGCTCCTCGAGGACCCGGCCGCGGACGCCTCCGCCCTGATCAGAGACTGCCGGGCCGATCCGGACCAGGTGCGCCGGGCGGTGCTCGGCGGCCGCATCCCGGAACTGCCGGACCGGCTGCCACCCGCGCTGCGCCCGGCCCGCGACGCACTGCTCGGCCGGATCCGGTACCGCGGCCGGGGCCTGCGGGACAAACTGCTGCTGTCCGTTTTCGCCCGCGAGGCCAACCACGCCGACCAGCCCGTGCTGTGGGCCCGGCTGGAGGCCGACGAGCGGGCCCGCGAGCAGCGCCGGTCGACCCGTACCGACGACCTCCTGCTCGCGCTGCTGGTCACGCATGAGGTGATGGTCGCGTACCCGCACATGGCCGCCGCCTCCGCGGACCGCTTCGGCGGTGGCGCGGACCTCCTGGCCGAGGGTGTCGACCACGAGAAGGTCCGCGTGGTGACCGTCGGCGATCAGCCCGACGAGGTGCCGGCCGAGGACCTGCTGCGCCCCGGCCCGAACTGGCCGGAGAACACCCGCATCCTCCTCGAGCGCCTGCGGGCCCACCCCGGCAACCGTTCCGCTCGCGTCCTCGCCGCGCTTCAGGCCTGAGCTTTCACCCTGCGCATCAGCCCCTCCAGATCCCGTTCCCCGGCGCGCGTCTGTACGCCCGCGACCACGGCGTCCGCCATCAGACGCTGCGTCGCGGGGCTGCTGATCAGCGCACCCCAGGCGGCCTCCTCCCGGGCGAACCCGGCGGTCAGATCCTCCGGCGGCAGGGTGCTCTTCACACCGTCGACCACCCCGTCCGGAAGGGCCGCGACGGCCCGGGCCACCCGGTCCACGTAGGCATCCAGCTCCGCCGCCGGCAGGGCCCGGTTGATCCACCCGTAGTCGGCCGCGGTCCGGGCGTCGAACAGGTCCCCGGTCAGCAGGATCTCCAGTGCCCGGCTGCGGCCCATGCGCCGGCTCAGGTACTGGGTGCCGCCCCCGGCCGGGACGATGCCCATCAGCGCCTCGATCTGGCCCAGGCCCGCGGTCTCGGCCGCCGCGAACGTCATGTCCGCGGCGGCGACGAACTCGGCCCCGCCGCCGCGGGCGACCCCGGCCAGCTTGACGATCGTCACCTGCGGCTGGTGGCGCAGCAGCTCACCGACGGCCTGGAACACGTTCGCCCCGGCCGGCGCCGATGCGGCCAGCGCCCGCAGGTCGTCCATCTGCTCGGCGATGCCCATGTCCACGTGCGCGATGAAGAACTCCGGGTCCGCGCTCTCGAATACGATCACCCGGGTCGCCGGGTCGTCACGCAGCTCGTCCAGGGCGGTCCGCAGCTCCCGCATCATCGTCAGGCTCAGGGCGTTGACCGGCGGATTGTCCAGGACGATCGTGGCGACGCCGGCGTCGGTGGTCACCCGGAGAGTGGTGTAGGGCATGGTCGTACTCCGATCAGGTATTCGCAAGGCATGTAGGTTTGCTTTGCATACCTAGCCTGGGCGACGATGTCCGCACCGGCAAGAACGCACTTCAGGAGAACCAGGGATCATGAGGGATACCTACGGCCTCGGCGCGGCCGCCGCCGACACGGCCTTCAGCGCCGACTGCCCCAGCCGGCCCATCCTCGACCAGATCGCCGACAAATGGTCGATGATGGTGCTGGCGGTGCTCGAACGCCCGGCCCGGTTCAACGAGATCAAACGGCGCCTCGGCGGTGTCACCCAGCGCGTCCTCACCCAATCCCTGCGCCGCCTCGAACGCAACGGCATGATCGAACGCCGGGTGCTGCCGACCTCCCCGGTCGGCGTCGAATACTCGCTGACGCCGCTGGGGGAGTCCCTGCGCGAACCCTTCGGACACCTCTATTCCTGGACGGTCCGCCACAGCGAGGAAATCCTGCGCCACCAGCAGGCCTTCGACGAACGACCCGGATGATCAGGCCGCCAACTCGTCCGGCAGTTCCACCGGCGCCGGCGAGTCCGGTGCGGCCAGCAGCACCGCGATCCGGTCACGCACCACCGCCACCACGTCGTCGAGGGCGACCACCGAGATCTCACCCGTCACCCGGTCCCGAACCTCCGCCGTGCCGTCGGCGACACCACGCTTGCCCAGCGTGATCCGCAACGGCAACCCGATCAGGTCGGCGTCCGCGAACTTCACCCCGGCCCGCTCCACCCGATCGTCGAACAGAACCTCCACCCCGGCCGCCCACAGATCGTCGTAGAACCGCCGCGCCAGCACCCCGGCCGCCGAATCCGCCGAATCCAGCAACACCAGCGACACGTGATACGGCGCGATCGCCGCCGGAAGCCGCAACCCCTTCTCGTCACGGTTCTCCTCGGCCGCGCAGGCCAGCAGCCGCCCCACGCCGATCCCGTAACAGCCCATCGTCAACGGCCGCCGTTCACCCGCCGCGTCCAGGAAGACCGCGTTCAGCGCGGACGAATAACGGGTGCCCAGCTTGAAGATGTTGCCCGCCTCCACCCCGCGGACCGTTCGCATCCCCTGCCCACACGACGGGCAGCCGTCGCCGGCCCGGGCCGCGGTGACATCCGCGACGATCCCGCCCGGAAAATCGCGCCCCGCATTCACGTTGAGCAGGTGAAAACCGGCCCGGTTCGCGCCCGAGACGAGACCGCCGGCCGCGGCGACCAGGTCGTCGACCAGGACCGTCGCGTTCCGGAGACCGATCGCCGACCCGTACCCCGCAACGGCTCCGATGCTCTGAATCTCGGCCTCGGTCATCGGCCGCAATGCGGACGCGCGCACCAGATTGGCCACCTTGGTCTCGTTGACCTCCCGGTCGCCGCGTACCACCACCGCCACGAACTCCACCGCGTCTTCGCGTTCGGCCGCCAGGAAGACCATTTTCGCGGTCTCCGCCGCCGTGACGCCCAGCAATGCGGTCAACTGATCGATCGTCGTCGTGCCCGGCGTGGCGACCTCCTCGATCTCGGCGATCGCGCCCGCCACCGGAACCGGCTCACGGAACGAGGCCACCTCACGATTCGCCGCGAAACCACAGCCGTCGCACAGCAGCAGGGTGTCCTCGCCGATCGGCGTCAGGTACATGAATTCGTGGGCCATGCTGCCGCCCATCATGCCCACGTCGGAGAGCACCGCCCGGACCGGAACCCCACAACGGCGAAAAATCCGGTGGTACGCACGGAACTGCTCGCGATACTGCTCCGCCAGCCCGTCCTCGTCGGCGGCGAAACTGTACGCGTCCTTCATGATGAACTCGCGCACCCGGATCAGCCCCGCCCGCGGCCGGGCATCATCGCGGAACTTCGTCTGCAGCTGGAACACCACACGCGGCAGATCCCGGTAGGAGGCGATCTCGGTCCGCGCGAGCGTCGTCGCCGCCTCCTCATGGGTCATCGCCAGCACCATGTCCCGGTCCCGCCGGTCCTTGAATCGGGCGAGCTCCGGCCCGATCTTGGCGTAGCGCCCGCTCTCCTTCCACAGGTCGGCCGGATTGACCACCGGCAGCGACACCTCCTGCCCGCCGATCTGCTCCATCTCGGCCCGCAGAATCGCCTCGATCTTGCGGATGGTGCGCCACCCGAACGGCAGATAGGAGAAGATCCCGGCGCCGACCTGGCGCACCATGGCCGCCCGCAGGAGAAGCTGATGCCCCTCCGACTCGGAGTGCCCCGGGGCGGTGTGCAACGTGCTGCCGAATGCCTTCGACATCCTCATGACTGAATCCCTTTGCGACGCGATCGGATGAGCGGCGTAAAGCCGGGACCACCCAGACGGCGCGGCGGAGATCAGCGTCGCGGAAGGGCTCCCGGCGGCATAGGTCGCGGACCCGGCATCACACCGCACATCGCAACCACCTCCCGCGTTCTCCCCATGAACTCTATCGGGGTGCGCATCCGATTTTTCCGGCGGCACCGCGGATCAGAACCGGACACCGCCGTGCCGGTAGCCGCCCACCGTATCCGCCGTCTTCGCGACCAGCGCCGCCCCCAGATCGACACCCAGGAACTCCGACAACTCCAACAGCCGGATCATGATGTCGGCCAGTTCCAAGCTCAGCGCGTCGTCCGGCCGCCGCGCCGCCGGGTCCAGATCCACCGCCCGGTCCCGGATCTCCTGCAGGGCCTCGGCCGCCTCACTCTGCAGCAGCGCCAGCCGGGCCGCCGCGAGATAGGCCCGCCCGCTGGGGTGCGCCGCCGCCACCTCGTCACTGCCGGAGAAGAGATCGATCTTCTTCGCGTACGCGTGAGCACCCCGCTGTGCCGCCGGAAGCAGCGCCGCCAGCGCCTCGATGTCCCGCAGAACGTCACCCATCAGTCTCGTCCCCGTTCCGTGCCGCCGAATTCCACCCTCCGAGTGTCCCGGAGGCTCCTGTCGAGGCCCGGAGGCAGGCGGCAGATCGTGGTCCCGCGGCGTGGCGCGCGGGGGAGCGGTGGGACTTGGCGGGGGCGATTTCAACCTTTCAGGGGTCCTCCCGCAGTGGCGCCTTCGTGAAAGTCCGCCGCGAGGGCGAAGGCGGCGAACGGGTCGGCGCGGCCGGCCATGGTGTGGCCGGCGCGGATGTGCGAGCTGCGCTGCCGACGCCCGGAAAACGCAGACCGCCCCGCGTGACGGAAAGTCGCGCGGGGCGGTCGAGGCCGAGCTGTGGGACCGTGAGCCGAACCGCGGCGGGCCTGCTCACCGTCCCGGAAAGCCGGGCAGCGGGCCGAACCGCGAACGGGTCACCTCACCGTCCCGGAAAGCCGAACGGCGGCCCGCTGTGAAAGCCGGACCGCCGTTCCGCCGAGATGGATCAGAGCGGGCGGATGTTCTCCGCCTGCGGGCCCTTCTGGCCCTGGGTGATGTCGAACTCCACCCGCTGGTTCTCGTCGAGGCTGCGGTAGCCCGACGACTGGATCGCGGAGAAGTGGGCGAAGACGTCAGCGCCACCGTCGTCGGGGGTGATGAAGCCGAAGCCCTTGTCAGCGTTGAACCACTTCACGACACCTGTAGTCATGTCTGCTCCCTTGCAGGTGGGAGTCCGCACCGTGCGGACTCTCAGTGCTGCGTTGATGACCCGCGCCGGAACCGACACGCCAAACGAAAATAGCGCCAGGACGGGGTTTCAGATCACCCATCAGGCGCCAAGATCGTCCAAGGAAATCAAAACTGCAACGCAACGAAGATAGCACAGTCCGACGGTCCGTCACGACGATCAGGCACGAAGTTTTGCCGGGTCCCCCACCCGGTTGGAGATCGCCGCCAAGCCCAAGATCAACACCACTTCAGGGGTACGCGTGTGCGCGCCCGCGCCACCGACAGCAGTGCCCGGCCCGCGGCCCGCACGTCCCCACTTCAGCTGCTCCGGCAGGGCCGCCAGACACGTTTCGTGGTC
This sequence comes from Actinoplanes sp. NBRC 101535, assembly GCF_030269225.1. Taxonomy (NCBI): domain Bacteria; kingdom Bacillati; phylum Actinomycetota; class Actinomycetes; order Micromonosporales; family Micromonosporaceae; genus Actinoplanes; species Actinoplanes sp. NBRC 101535. Next base: position 196,766 of record NZ_BSSY01000011.1, read on the forward strand.
AGGGTGCCGAAGCCCGTCCGCGTGATGACTTCAGGCGCGCTGGACACCCGAATTCACCACACCCGTGGTGGGGTGTGGTGATTGCAGCCGCGCTGTGCGCCCCAAGTCACCACGCCCGTGGTGGCGTGTGGTGATTACGGACGTGCTGGGCGCCTCACCACACGGACGCTGACCACGAAACGTGTTTTAGTCAGTCCCACTGCTCCGGCAGGGCGCCAGTTGCTCCAGGCGGGTTGCCGTTCGGTCCGGCAGGGCGCCGTTCAGTCCAGCTGCTCCAGGAGGGCCGACAGGGGCAGATCGGCGGCGCTGGTCAGCAGCACGTCCGCGGCGGTGAAGCGGTCCCGGTCCGCGTAGGCGTTCGGTACCGCCACGCACCGCAGCCCGGCAGCCTTCGCCGCGGCCACCCCGTGCGCGGTGTCCTCGAAAGCCACCGCCTCCTCCGCCGGCACCCCGAGCCGTCGCAACGCCAGCAGGTAGACCTCCGGATCCGGCTTGTGCGCGGCCGTCTCGTCCCCGGTGGCCAGCACCTCGAACCGCTCCCGCAGGCCGGCCTGTTCCAGCATCGCCCCGACGTGCGTGACCGGTGAACTGCTCGCCACCGCCAGCCGCAACCCCAACTCGGCGGCGTCCTCCAGCCAGGCGGTGACGCCCGGAGCCGGGTCGAGGGCCGCGTTCAGCCCAGCCCGGTAGTCCGACCTCCGCTGATGGCTGGCCTCCTGGTCGTAGGCGGCCCCGACCGCCGCCGCCAGATCCCGGTACCGCGCCTCGTTGACGTCCCCACCGTGGTCGGCGAAGAACGCGGCCGTGTCCAGCTCCAGCCCGTGCCGCCGCCACTCCCACTGCCAGCTCACCAACAGCGTCGTCTCGGTGTCCATCAGCAGTCCGTCGAAGTCGAAGAGCAGAGCTTTGATCGTCACCTCCACAGTCTCCCGTGCCGCCTCTCACCCCGGGGTGCCGGCAGCCCTGTCCTCTCGTTCCCCCGCTGCATTCCCCGGCCGTTCCTGGGGGTGCTCACGTGCATGCGGGACGACCGTGGGTGACGGCTGGGTGGTTCCGGCCGTTCCTGGGGGCGCCCACGTGCATGCGGGACGACCGTGGGCGACGGCCCGGGTGGTTCCGGCCGTCGGTGAGGGCTTCACTGGGCACGTGGGGGAGCCGTGGGCGACGGCTGAGTGAACCCGGCCGTTGCTGAGGGTTCCCACACGGGTGTTGGACAGCTGTGGACGACGGCGGGTGGAGGAGAGAGGCGGCGGTTATCGTGCGGGGATGGTTCGGGACGAGCTGGTGCGGCTTCGGGCGGAGGCGGCGGCCGAGGCGGACACGTTGCGACGGGACCTGGAGGGGCTGTTCGCGGCTTCCCGGGACTCCAACGCCGACGACGAGCACGATCCGGAAGGCGCCACGATCGGGTTCGAGCGTGCCCAGCTCACGGCCCTGCTCCACGCCGCCCGGGAGCGGATCGGCGAGGTCGGCGAGGCGCTGCTGCGGGTGGACGCCGGGACCTACGGGATCTGTGAGAGGTGTGCCCAGCCGGTCGGTGCGGAGCGGCTCGCGATCCGGCCCTTCGCGCGTCACTGCATGAGCTGCGCATAGTTCACGGCCGCCCACCCATGTGGGGGTAGGCGCAGGACACGTTCCCCCGGCCGTCGTCCACGGTTCTCCCGTGTGCCTGTTGGAGCCCTCGGTGACGGCCGGGTTTGCTCGGCCGTCGTCCAGGGTTGCCCGCGTGCGCCGTTCGAGCCCTGGGCGACGGCCGGGGTCGGTTCAGCCGTCGGGGACGGTTCGGCGAGGCGCCTGTTCGAGCCTTCGATGACGGCTGGGTTCGATCCGCCGCCGCCGCCGCCGCCGACGACGACGACGGGGCGGGGTGAGGTGGGCCGGGGGGAGACGGGGGAGACGGGGGAGGCGGCGGCTTTAACCGGTTCCGCTCCGCCGTAAACGTGACTGTCCTCGCTCGAGGGTCATGCATCTGAGTTGATTGGTATTTCGATGGGCTGGGTACAGGAGGGTCGGCGGGAAATACCCGCCGGCGAAACGGAGCGAAGTCATGCTGGTTCTTGGACTTATTCTTCTGCTGCTGGGCTTCTTCCTGAAGATCTCGATCCTCTACACGATCGGCATCATTCTCCTGGTGATCGGCGCCGCACTGTGGATCCTCGGTGCGATCGGTCGTCCGGTCGGTGGTCGAAAAGTCTGGTTCTAAGCCTCTCCGGCGATGCTGAAAAGGGCGCTTCCGCTTCGTGCGGGCGCCCTTTCGCATGTTCGGAGGCGGTCACGGGCATTGGCAGGGATCATCGTCGGCGGTGCTCAGACGCGTACCCGGGAATGCGGTTTCGCGATCTTCACCAAGGAAGCGGCCCGGCCTCGTCCTGAAGGGTGCCGGTCGGACCGTCCGGGCCGAGGGTGGCGAGCCGGGCGACCACGCGGGCGCTCTGCTCGACCGCGCGGCCGATGCCGAAGGCCGCGGTCATGTCGGTGGCGGTGGCGCCCGGTTCGAGCGCGTTGAACCTGATGCCCGGGTTCGCCTTCGCGTATTGGACGGTCAGCATGGTGGCGGCCGCCTTCGACGCGGCGTAGAGCATGAGCGGCAGGCCGGACTCCGGCCGCTCCGGGTTGGTGACGGCCCAGAACGATCCCATGCTGCTGGAGACGGTGACGACCGCCGGGTCGGCGGACTTCCGCAGCAGCGGCAGTGCCGCCTCGGTGACCCGGACGACGCCGACCGCGTTGGTGTCGAACGCCGCCAGGGCCGCCGGTCCGTCGACGGGCCCTGCGGCGAGGATGCCGGCGTTGTTCACCAGGATGTCGAGGTGGTCCTCGCTGGCGTCGATCGTCGCCAGCGCGGCACTCACCGACGCGTCGTCGGTCACGTCGAGCTGCACGAATTTCGCACCCAGTTCGTCCGCGGCGGCCTGGCCCCGCGCGGTGTCCCGCGCACCGATGTAGACGGTGTGGCCCTGGGCGACGAGCTGCTTGGCGGTCTCGAACCCGATGCCCTTGTTGGCGCCGGTGATCAGGGTGACGGTCATGGCTCTCCCACTTTTGTACCGATCGGTTTCAGGTCACGATACCAGGTTTTGTACTGATCGGTTGGCGGGGGTAGGGCTACCCCTACCCCGGACTGGGTAGTAGGCGGGAGTGAATCGCCGGGCGCCGGGCGGCAGGCTCGGGGCATGACGACGAAATCGATGATCCCCGCGCTTGCCGTCACCGCAGCCCTGGTCGGCGCCACCGCGGGAGCGGCCGGTGCCACCGCCGCGACCAGCACCACCGACCCGATGCGCGACGCCGCCCGGCACGTGCTCGCCGCCGGCGCCCCCGGATACATGGCCCGGATCGACACCGGCCGCCGGGTGACCGTCACCGCCGCCGGAGTCGCCGACCGGGCCACCGGCCGCACCCTCAACGGCCGCGAACAGTTCGAGATCGGCAGCAACACCAAGACCTTCATGGCGGCGCTCACCCTGCAGCTCGTCGACCAGCGCAAAGTCGACCTGGACGCCTCCGTCGAGCGTTACCTGCCCGGTGTCGTACCGAACGGCCGCGCCATCACCGTCCGGATGCTGCTCAACCACACCAGTGGGCTGTTCAACTACACGTCCGACCCGGACTTCTTCACGGACATGGAGAAGGACCCGCAGCGGGTCCTCACCTCGAAGGAACTCCTCGAGGTCGCCTTCCGCAACGACCCGACGTTCGCGCCCGGGGCCGGCTGGTCGTACTCGAACACCAACTACATCCTGACCGGCATGATCCTGGAGAAGCTGACCCGTACCAGCCTGCCCGACCTGGTCCAGCAGCGGATCGCCCGGCCGCTCGGACTGACCAAGACGTACTTCGCCGATCCGCGGGCCACCAGCACCGGCCGGGGGTACGCGCACGGCTACGCGGTCAGGTTCGCCGGCGGTGAGCCGGAGTACACCGACACCTCGTCCTGGCCGATCGGCGGCTGGGGCGGCGCCGCCGGAGCGATCATCTCCACCCAGGAGGACCTGGCGACGTTCTTCGCCGCCCTGATGCGCGGTGAACTGTTCTCCCAGCGTCAGCTCGCCCAGATGAAGACCACGGTCGAGATCCCGGAGTCCTTCGGCATGCCCGGCGGGTACGGCCTGGGCCTGTTCCGCAAGGACACCGCCTGTGGCACGGTGTGGGGCCACGGCGGCGACACGATGGGCCACCACAGCCTGGGCGTGGTGACCGCCGACGGTTCCCGCACCGCGGTCGGCGACGTCACCGCCGAGCCCGCCGACACCGGCGAGAACCCGGGCGTCAACCGTTACTACCGGGTCGTGATGGCCGCCGACGAGGTGGCCGTCTGCCGCATGCTGGGCAAGCCGGTCCCGGCCGAGGTGCTCGCCGCCCTGCACAGCTGATCTCTCCAGCACCATCGGGGGTGGCTCTGCGCCAGGCTCAAACCCATGCGTGGGTACGCCTGGCGCAGAGCCGTTGGTGCATCAGGGTGTCTCCTGCAGCGGCCACACCTCGACGACACCGTGCCCGACGGCACAGGGCGTATGCGACACGAGCTCGACGGCCTCCTCCAGCGTCGCCGCCTCGATGACGGCGAACCCCGCGACCGGTAGCGTCGACGACAGGAACGACCCGCTCTGCGCCGTCACGTCACCGCCGTCGGGCCGTCGCACCTGCACCGGTCGCCCGGCGATCCCCATGACGGCCCCGCCTTCGAGCAGTTTCGCGTCATGGGCGTGCGCCGCGTCCCGTACCTCCGCGGCGGTGCTGTCGTACCCGGCCTGGTCCCCATATCCGATCGTCACGAACTTCGGCATCGTCAGCTTCTCCTCGTGCAGCGGGGAATGGCATCATCGTCCCCCATCATTCCCCGAAGCGCCGTTGCGACACCTTGCGCGCATCTAGACACGTCTCGTCACAAGGGGTCCGCGTGTTGACTTGTGGCGTCCAGTGCGCCCGTATTCACCACGCCGTCATGGGTGTGGTGATTTGGGGCGTCCAGTGCGCCCGTATTCACCACACCGCCACGGGTGTGGTGACTTCGGGCGTGCGGCGCGCCCGAAATCAGCACACCGTCATGGGTGTGGCGACTTCGGGCGTCCAGTGCGCCCGTATTCACCACGCCGTCATGGGTGTGGTGACTTCGGGCGTGCGGCGCGCCCGAAGTCAGCACACGGATGGGCTTCGCACCCTGACCACGACACGTGTCTAGTCGTGGGGGAGCCCGTCTTGATCACCATGCAGCTGACGAAAGGCGAGCAGGTCGGCCGCGTGCGGCAGCCGGATCGGTGGAGTCAGGTCCCGCATGGCAAGCAGTCCCACGATCGAGCCGCGACGCACGGCCGCGTCCACAGTCCGTTGGTCCTCAGGAGTCAACGCCTGCCAGGTCTGCCGGGCCCCGCAACTGCTGCAGAGCCCGCCGATGCGCTCGGCGTCCGCGACGGCACGCGGCGCCGTACAGCCGGGACAGGTGAAGTGAAACACGACCGGATCATGCGCCCGGCGAACCCGGCGAACCCGGCGAACCCGGCCGGCGGAGGTCAGTCGGCGATGGTGGTCAGGTCGTCGAGGCCGGCGACCGTCAGCACCGGCGCGAGCAGGTCCGTGGCGACCAGGCGTAACGTCGCCACGTGCGGGTAGAGGACGGCCAGGCCCGCGCTGTCGATGTATTCCACGCCGGTCAGGTCCAGTGTCACCGGCCGGCCCGAAGCGTCCCGATGGGCGTCGGCCAGGGCCGCGGCGAGGGTGGCCGCGTTGCTCATGTCTATCTCGCCGACCGCGCTGAGCAGGATGTCGCCGGAGGGGCGGCGGCTGGTGGCGAAGGTCAGGGCAGCGTTCACGGCAGGATCCTCGCTTGCAGGCCGACGACGGTGCCGGCGGTGCTGGTGGTGACGGTGACTTCGTGCATCAACGCCCGCATCAGCTGCAGGCCGCGCCCTCGGTGCGCGTTGATCTCGGGTTGCGGGGTCTTCCAGCTGCCGCTGTCGATCACGGTGAGGCGCAGGTCGTCGCCGGTGGCGAAGGCGTGCAGGCGGATCAGGCCGGCGGCGCCGTGGCGGTGGCCGTGTTCGATGGCGTTCGCGCAGGCTTCGCCGGCGGCGACCAGCACGTTCTGGGCGGTGTGCCGGTCCACGCCCGCCTGTTTGAGCCATCCGCGCAGCGCCGACCGGACGGGGGCGAGACGGTCGGCGTCGGCGGTGAACTCCAGGGCCAGCGGGCCGGGCTGGCGGTAGAGCAGCAGCGCCACGTCGTCCTCGTAGCCGGCGGTCGGGGCCATCCGGTCCATCACGTCGCTGGCGAGTTCCTCCAGGGCGGTGGCGCGTCCCCGCTGGATGGTGGCGGCCACCCGGTCGATGCCGGCGTTCAGCGACTGGCGGCGGCGTTCCACCAGGCCGTCGGTGTAGAGCAGCAGCGTCGCCCGGGGCGGCATCGTGTAGCGGGCCTCCGGGCGACTGACGTCACCGCGTACCCCGAGAGGTCTGCCTCTGCCTTCGTCCAGAAGGTCGGTGGTGCCGTCGACGAGGGCGACGACGGCCGGTGGGTGTCCGGCGGTGGAGTACGCCAGTTCGCCGGTGACCGGGTCGAGGACGCCGCAGAAGACGGTGGCGCACATGGCGCCCGGGATCTGCGCGGCGAAACTGTCGAGGGCGGTCAGGGTCTGCGCCGGGTCGGTGTTCTGCAGCAGCAGGGCACGGCAGGCGCTGCGCAGCTGGCCCATCACGGTGGCGGCCTGCAGTCCGTGGCCGACGCAGTCGCCGACGACGAGGCCGATGCGCTCGTCGGGCAGGGCGACGGTGTCGTACCAGTCGCCGCCGACCTTCAGTGGCTGGGTGGCGGGCGCGTACCGCACGGCGAAACCGTCGGGTAGCTGGGCCGGGCCGAGGATGGCGCGTTGCAGGGCCAGCGCGGTCTCGCGCTGCTGGTCGATCTGGCGCAGCCGGTGCAGGCTCTGGTTGAGGTGCCCGGCGAGCAGCGCCAGCAGGGTCTGGTCGTGTTCGGTGAAGGGCCGGTTCTCGGCGAGTTCGATCCACAGCACCATGGCGCCGTCGGGGTGTTCGAGGGTGATGCCGGCCCCGCCGGGCTGGTCGGCGATCGGGGTGAGTACCGGCTGGTCGCGGGCGGTGGACAGGGCCTGGCGGCGGGCCGCGGGCAGGGTGTCCCAGCGCTGGAGGGTGTCGGTGGTGCTCAGCACCGGGGTGGGGGAGCCGTCGAAGACCGCCGCGTACACGTGCGTGGCCTGCCACAACTCCTGCAGGACGGGCAGCACCGTGTGCAGGGCGCCGGTGGTGCTCTCCGCTTGGGACAGCCGGACCGCCACCGCGGCCAGGGCACTCTCGCGCTGGACGGCGTAGTGCTCGGCGGTGACGTCGCGGAACGTGCCGACGATTGCCTTCGTGCCGGTGCCTGGGTCGGTGACCTGGCTGAACGTGGCCGCGACCCACAGGGTGTGCCCGTCGCGGTGGGTGACCGGGATGGTGTAGTCGCCGCGGGGCTGGTCGACCAGCAGGGCGAGGGCGTCGGCGACCTTCTGGTATCCGGCCGGGTCGGTGTCCGGGTCCGGCCACCACGGGTGCACCGGTGGGTACGGCAGGCCTTCCGGCCCGTACCCGAGGATGTCGGTGAACGTCGAGTTGATCTCGATGACCGTGCCGTCCTCGGCGCAGACGAAGAACGCCTCCTGCAGCGAGTCGATCAGCGCGGTACGCCACCGCGCATGATGGGTCCGCAGGCGCGACAGGGCGACGTTGGTCTGGACGCGGGCCAGCAGTTCCGCCGAGGAGAACGGTTTGACCAGGTAGTCGTCGGCACCGGCCTGCAACCCCTCGATGGAGGCCTCCTGCCCGGCGCGGGCGGACAGCAGCAGCACCGGCACGCTCGCGGTCCGCGGGTCGGCGCGCAGCGCGGCGGCCAGGCGCAGACCGTCCAGACGCGGCATCATCACGTCGCTGATGATCAGGTCGGGGACGTCGGCGCGGGCGGCGTCCAGCGCGGCCTGCCCGTCGACGACTGCCTCCACCCGGTGGCCCTCGGACCGCAGCAGCCGCACCAGATAATCGCGCATGTCCGCGTTGTCGTCGGCGATCAGGACCCGGGCGACGACGCCGTCCACCAGTGGGGTCTCGTCGACCACGTCGCCGGGCAACCATCGCAGGGCTTCCTGGACGAAGGGCTGCGCCGCGTTCGAGATGACCGACGTGTCCGTACTCGATGTGCCGGAACTGAACGGCATCCGGATGGTGAACACCGTGCCCACACCCTCGGTGCTGGACGCCGTGATCACGCCGTCGTGCAGTTCGACCAGTTCCTTGACCAGCGCCAAGCCGATGCCACTGCCCTCGTTGGAGCGGGACCGGGCGCTCTCGATCCGGTGGAACCGTTCGAACAGGCGGGGCATCTCCGCGGCGGCGATGCCGATGCCGGTGTCCGCCACGGTGACCACCGCCGCGTCCGGGCCGGGCCGCACGGTGACGGTCAGGCCGCCGGTGAAGGTGAACTTCAGCGCGTTGCTGAGCAGGTTGAGGATCACCTTTTCCCACATGCCACGGTCGATGTCCACCGGGCGGTCCATCGGCGGGCAGTCGACGGTGAGGTGGAGTCCGGCGCGTTCCACCGCGCCCCGGAAGACACTCGCCAGTTCCGCGGTGGCGGCGGCCAGGTCGACCGGTTCGTAGTGGGCCTGCATCCGGCCGGCCTCGATGCGAGAGAAGTCGAGCAGCGTGGTGACCAGCCGGCCCATCCGCAGCCCGTTGCGGTGCACGACGTCGAGTTCCTCGCGTAGCTCCGGGCTGGTGTCCGGGCGGTCCAGCAGGTCCTGCACCGGACCCATGATCAACGTCAGTGGGGTACGGAACTCGTGGCTGATGTTGGAGAAGAAGGTGGTCTTGGCGCGGTCGAGTTCGGCCAGGTCCTCGGCCCGCCGCTGCTGCGCCGCATAGCTGCGGGCGCCGGCGATCCCGGCCGCCACGTGACCGGCGGCCAACTCGACGAAACCGCGGTACGCGTCGTCCAGGGCACGGAAACGGTTGAGGGCGGCGACCATGAACCCGTACGGCGTGCCGCCCTGTTGCAGCAGCGGTGTCACCAGTGCCTGCGTGGGCGGCTCGTCCCAGTCCCCGGCGGGCGGGCCGTCGGCGTCGTCCAGCGTCACCAGCACGGACTCCTGCCGGGCGAGCGCGTCCGCCGGCCAGGTCCCCTTCGCACCGGCGGTCAGCACCGCGGGGGCCAGGGCGTGCCCGGCCGGGATGCCGGTCGACGCGGCCAGCCGGGCGTCGTCGCCGTCGAACAGGTAGGTCAGCGTGAAGGGCAGGTCCTTGAGGTTGCGGCCCAGCTGTTCCGCGGAGAACGTCAGCATCTGCTGCTCGGTGCGGACCACACTGGGATCCGAACCGAGGTCGCGCAGCGTCGCCATCCGGCGTCCACCGATCACCCGTTCGGTGTCCTCGCTGACCACGCAGAGCATGCCGGTCACGGTGCCGGCGTCGTCGTGGAGCGGGCTGTAGGAGAAGGTGTGGTAGCTCTCCTCCCGGTACCCGGAGCGTTCCAGGAACAGCAGCAGGCCCTCGTCCCAGGTGGCCTCGCCGGTGGACAGCACGGTCCGGATGCGGGGGCCGATGTCGTGCCAGATCTCCGCCCACACCTCGTGCGCCGGCCGGCCCAGCGCCCACGGGTACTTCGAGCCCAGCGTGTCGCGACGGTAGGCGTCGTTGCAGAAGAACGTGAGGTCCGGACCGTAGGCGATCCACATGGCGAACCGCGACGACAGCATGATGCTGACCGCCGTGCGCAGGCTCTGCGGCCAGTCCTGCGGGGGGCCCAGCGGTGTCGTCCCCCACGGCACCGCGGCGAGGTCCCGGCCGACGTCGCCCCCGACGGCGAACACCTCGAACTGCCCGTCACTCATCGCCCGCACTCCCTGTTCCCGCATCGGCGGTCTTGAACGATACCCACCGCCCGACCCAGTGCCCCGTCCCGCGGTGCGTAATCAACGCAACGGGTCTCCCGGTGGTGGTCGCGCGAGGTGCCCGGGTCGCTCTCGGGACGTCTTTTCCGGCGTACGCGAAAAGCACGGTGACCGGAAAGGCCGGGCCGGACCACGCTGTCCCGTGGTCCGGCCCGGCCGTGCGATGCGCTGCTCAGGCGTGCTGGCGGTGCGATGCGCTGCTCAGGCGTGCTGGCGGTGCGGCAGGTGCAGTTCCACCGGCTCCGGCGGCAGGTCGTCGACGCCCGCGGCGACCGACTGCTCGTGGCGGCGGCGGGCCGACGGGACGGCGAGGGCGGCGCCGATCGCCAGGACGGCGACCCCGGAGCAGGTCCAGAAGGCGATGGTGAACGCGTCGTCGGTCGGTACGCCCTGCGGGCTGACGTTGGCGGTGATCAGTGCGGCGATGACCGCGGTGCCGATGCTGCTGCCGATCGTCCGGGCGATGGCGTTGACGCTGGTGGCCTGGCCGGTCTGGGTGGCCGGGACGGCCTCGATGATGGCGTTGGACATCGCGGCGAACGCGAGGCCGATGCCGGCGCCGGTCAGTGAACCGGAGAGCAGCAGCTGCCAGATCTGGTCGTGGGCGATGGCCGGGACCGCGAACGCGATCGTGACGAGTACCGCGCCGAGGACCATCGGCAGTTTCGGGCCGAACCTGCGGACCAGGGCGCCGGCGACCACACCGAACACGACCAGGCCGACGACGGTGGGCAGCAGGTAGAGCCCGATCTGCGAGACCGGCTTGCCGAAGCCGTAGCCGAGGGCGGCCGGCAGCTGCAGCAGCATCGGGATCACCAGGAAGGCGCCGAACATCGCGAAGCCCATGATCAGGCCGACCAGGTCGGTGGCCCACACCGTACGGTTGCGCATCAGGCGCATGTCGATCAGCGCCTCCTTGACCCGCAGTTCGATCAGCACGAACGCGAGCAGGCCGGCGGCGCCGAGGGCGAGCAGGCCGATCGTCTTCGCGTCGGCCCAGCCCCATGACTGGCCCTTGCTGATGCCCATCAGCAGCGCGACGAGCGTGACCGACAGGATGCCGGTGCCGAGCCAGTCGAGCCGGCCGGGCGTGCGGACCGGCGACTCCTGCATGCCGAAGACCGCGCCGAACAGGGCGATCACGACGAGTACCAGCGGCATCCAGAACAGCCAGTGCCAGGACAGGTGCTCCACGATCGGCCCGGCGGCGACGATGCCGACGCCGGCCCCGATGCCGCTGATCGCCGACAGCACGGCGACCATGCCCGGGACCCGCTTGCGGGGCAGTTCGTCGCGGACCATGCCGAGCGACAGCGGCAGGATCGCGCCGGAGGCGCCCTGCAGCACGCGGGCGACGATGAGCACCGTCAGGTTCGGGGCGAGCGCGGCGACGAGCGTGCCGGCGGCCAGGATCGTCAGGACCCCGATGAGGACCCGGCGCTTGCCGACCATGTCGCCGAGCCGGCCGAGGACCGGGGTGAGCACCGACGCCGACAGCAGGTAGGCGGTGACCACCCAGCTGACGTCGGCGGTGCTCGCGCCGAGTTCGCGGCCGATGGTGGAGAGCGCCGGGGACACCAGCGACTGCAGCGTGGCGAAGGCGAGGCCGCCGAGTGCGAGGTAGAGCACGAGCATCCCGCCGCCCGGACGGTCGCCCGCGGCGGCCGTCTCGTGCTCCTGGGTCGTTTGAGTCATGGTTTCCTCGCGGCTAGATGTAAACGCTTGCTTACCTATTAGTCGGCAGCTCAGCCGTTAAGTCAACAATCGCTTACGTCACATCAGCGGCAAGTCAACATGTGTTTACCTGCTGTCACGCAGGCGCTAGCCTGCGCTGGTGACGCGCAACGCCAGCCAGACCCGCCACCGCCTGCTCGCGGTCGCCCGGCACCATTTCGCCCGTCAGGGGTACGCGACGACGACGGTGCGCGACATCGCGGACGGGGCCGGCGTCAACGTGGCGCTGATCAGCCGCTACTTCACGTCGAAGGAAGGCCTGTTCGAGGAGTGCCTGCGCACCACCGTCACGGACTTCAAGGCCGCGGCACAGGGGATGGTCTTCGCCGACGTGGCCGAGGCGCTGGCCCACCGCCTGACGTCCCCGACCGGCGACCCGGCCCTGCTGGAAGGCCTGTTGCTACTGATCCGCAGCTCCGGCGACGAGCGGGCCGACACCATGCGCCGGACCCTGCTGTGCGCGATGAGCAGCAGGCTGGCGGTCTCCGCGGGAGCCGCCGAACCGCCGGACACCGAGGCGCTGCTGCGGGCCCAGCTCGTCCTGGCGGCGGCACTGGGCATCGCGATGATGCGGGCCAACCTCGACCTCGAACCGCTGGCCACGGCGACCGAGGCCGAGATGCTCGACCCGCTGCACGCGCTGGTCGCGACGGTGATCCCTTAGATGTCGGCGGGCACGGCTGAGGCGTTGTAAGCCTCCTTGGCCGCGACCACGGCCGGCCGGACGTGCTCGGGGTCGACGCCACTGACGTTCAGCGGCGGGTGCAGGCGACGGACCAGGGTGGCCTCGACCGACGCCGGCTCCGCGTCCTGGGCCCAGGTCAGCCGCAGGTTCGCGAACATCCACGCGGTCAGCCGGTCCTCGTCGGCGGGAACCAGCACGACACGGTCGGTCCAGGTCGTCCGGTAACCCTCGGACACCAGCAGGCCGGCGAGCGTGCGGCGCAGCGTCGAACTGCCCGACCGCCGCAGGTGGTTGCGCAGGACCCGGCCGCGCAGGCTGGTCGCCCGGCCGAGGTAGAGCATCCGCAGCGACGGGACCTCCGGGTTCGGCGTCCCGGGCAGATCGGGGAAGACCGACGGGGCGGCCCACCACGCATACACGCCGCTGCCGCGGCCGATCCTCTTGACGGCGACGTCCAGGGCATACGGCGTGCCGGTCAGCAGGCGCAGCGCCTCCTCCGCCCGGGCGCGGGCGGGAGCGGTGTCGGCGAGTGGTGTCTCAGAACTTGTCATCGAGGCCATGGTAGGCCCCGGGTGTCGTGGACGGCCGCGCTCCTGTCGTAGGGGGCTGTTAGGTTGCCGCGATGCCGATCATCACGATCCTGGACGAGGCCACCACCGGGGCGCCGGCGCCCGGATGGGCCGGTGCGGCCGCGGGCCGGGACCCGGGTCACCTTCCTCAAGCTCGTCCGCTGGTGGGCGGCTGATGACGCCGGAGCGCACCCTGCGGCTGGTCACCGGCAGCCTGTCCCACCTGCGGAAGGTCTGGCCGGAGTACGAGGTGGACGACCAGGACCTGCGGGAGTTCACCGAGGTGGTGGGCCTGGTGTGCGGCTGGGCCCCGGCCGCGCAGCGACAGTCCCTGATCGACTCGCTGGCCGGCCGGGACCTGCTGCCCGAACAGCATCCGCTGCTGCCCCAGGCGGTCCGGCAGGCGGAACAGGTCGTCGCCACCGTCACGGTGCTGGAGAGCGCCGACGCGGATCACGAGCAGCGGCTGGCCGCGGCACGCGAGGTGGTCGCCGGGTTGCGGGACCGGACGTCGGTGGGTCTCCACGGCCCGGACAGCGACGACTGGACGTCCGCCGTCGACGAGATGTGGGAGCGTGCGCTCCCGGTGCTCTGCGCGCAGCCGGCGCCGGTACGGCAGGCGCTGTTCGACGAGTGGACCGACACCGACGACCACAGCTCCCGGTCGCCGCGACGTTTCGCCGGGCGGCTGCTGGCAGCCGGCGGACTGGACACGCGGGACTGGCTGGACCGGGTGGGCGTCTTCTACCGCCTGTACCTCGAGGACTGGGCCTGGGAGCACATCGCCGCCGAACACCGGGCCGGCCGGTCCGCCCCCGGAGCGCTCGCCCTCTGGCGCCGGATGCGGTTCGAGATGTGGCACCTCGACGAGGACGTCGACGACACGTTCTGGCCGGTGCCGAACCCGGGCGAGCCGTGGGCCGACCGGGCCGCCACCGAGATCGAGGCGATGCCCGCGGACCGGCGGGCCGCGTGGCACGCGCTGCTCGTCCACTGCGTGCCGGTCCGCGACCAGGCCCGGCCGTCCGCGGCCTGGGCCCGGCAGGCGGGGCCGCTGCTCGCCGCGGTCGGCGCCGAGGAGTTCGCCACCCGCGTCGACGGCTGGCTGTCGCTGGTGGGGGCGCCTCGCAGCCGTCCGGCGTACACCGTCGGGCACACCTACGAGGGCTACCACCTGGTGGCCGTCCCGGCACGGCTGCCGGACCGGCACAACGTGCGGCTGCTGTCCGGTCTGCTGTGGGCGCGGGTGCTCTGCCCGCCGTCGCAGGACCTGCTCCGGCACGTCGGCCAGATCGCCGAACGGGCCACCCGCAAGGTTCCCGGGCACGGGCCGGCCAGCCCGAAACTGGCGAACGCGGCCGTCGCGGTCCTGGTGGAGACCGAGCACCCCGCCGCGGTCGCACAACTGGCCCGGTTGGCGTCGCGGCTGACGTACAAGAGCACCCTGAAGATCGTCGAGAAGGGCCTGGACGCGCGCGCCACGGCCCAGGGGATCGCCCGCGAGGACGTCGAGGAGATGGCCCTTCCGGGGTACGGGCTGCCGCTCACCGACAAACTCGGCGACTACAGCTACGACGTCCGGATCGACGGCGTGGACGCGACGGTGACCTGGCACAACCCGGCCGGTAAGCCGGTGAAGGCCCCGTCGGCGCAGATCCGGGCGGACCACGCGGAGGAGCTGAAGGACCTCAAGACGACGGTCAAGGACATCGGCGCGACACTGATCGCCACCCGGGACCGGCTGGACGGGCTGCTGCGACGGGACCGGGAATGGACCGGGGCCCAGTGGCGGGAACGCTTTCTGGAGCACCCTCTGGCGCGTACCCTCGCCAGGCGGTTGATCTGGAACGTCGACGGCGTCGCCGTGTGCTGGGCCGAGAACGCGCTGCGCACCGTGGACGACACGGTGGTGGACTTCGCCTCCTTCGCGGACGATGTGGTCGTGCGGCTGTGGCATCCGGTGACGTCGCCGTCGGCGGGACAGTGGCGGGAGTTCCTGGCGCGGCACCGGATCACCCAGCCGTTCAAGCAGGCACACCGCGAGCGATACCTGCTCACCGATGCGGAACGGGCCACCGGCACCTACTCCAACCGGTTCGCCGCGCACATCGTCCGCCAGCACCGCCTGAACGCGCTGCTGGCCCGGCGCGGCTGGTCCTACTCGCAGATGCGCAACGACCCCTACACGCAGGACCCGCCGCGCCTGCACCTGCCGGACCGCGAACTGACGGTCGAACTGTCGGTCGCCGGCATCGACGCCGGCGACGACGAGATGGTGTGGGACACCATGGCCACCGACCAGCTGCGGTTCCTCGGGGCGGGCGGCGTGCCCGTGCCGCTGGCGGAGATCCCACCCGTCCTGCTGAGCGAGGTCATGCGCGACGCCGACCTGTTCGTGGCGGTGGCCGGCGTCGGCAGCGACCCGACCTGGTTCGACGGCGGTCCGCACGGCCGGTTCCGCGACTACTGGTCACGGGCGAGCTTCGGCGACCTCACCCCGTCCGGCGACACCCGCCGGGAGGTGCTGTCCGGCCTGATCCCGCGCCTGGCGGTCGCGGACCGCTGCACTCTCGGCGAGAAGTTCCTGGAGGTACGCGGTGACCTGCACACCTACCGCATCCACTACGGCTCGGGGAACATCCTGATCGCCCCGGACGACCGGTACCTGTGCATCATTCCGGAGTCGGCGGCGCGGGCCGCCGAACCGGACGTGTACCTGCCGTTCGAGGGTGACAGCCGGCTCTCCGAGATCATCAGCAAGGTGTTGCTGCTGGCCGCCGACACGAAGATCAAGGACCCGGTGATCCTGCACCAGTTGTGACCGCCCGGTTGTCCACTGCCCGGTTGTTCATCGCCCGGTTGTTCATTGCCCGGTTGTTCACTGCCCGGTTGTTCATCGCCCGGGGGCGAAGGTGCGGCGGTAGTCGGTGGGGGTCGTGCCGGTGGCGAGGCGGAAGTGGTGGCGGAAGTTCGCCGGGCTGCCCAGGCCACACGCCCGGCCGATGTGGTCGATGCCGGCGTCGGTCGTCTCGAGCAACTCCCGGGCCCGGCCGATGCGGGCGGCGGTGAGCCACCTGATCGGGCTGGTGCCGAGCTGCGTGGCGAAGACGCGGGCGAACGTCCGCTCGGACACCGCGGCGTGGGCGGCCATCGCGGCGACCGTCAGCGGGCTGTCCAGACGCTGCAGAGCCCAGTCCATCGTGGCGCTCAACACGCTGCGGTCGGGCGGGGCGGCCGGGCGTGTCACGTACTGCGCCTGGCCGCCCTCGCGGTGCGGCGCGGCGACGATGCCCCGGGCGACCCGGGTGGCGACCGCCGCGCCGCAGTCCCGGCGCAGCAGGTGCAGGCAGAGGTCGATGCCGCTGGCCACGCCCGCCGAGGTGATCAGTGAGCCGGTGTCCACGTAGAGCACACTCGGGTCCACCTCGATGTCCGGATGGCGGCGGGCCAACTCGTCGGTGAACTGCCAGTGCGTCGTCGCCCGCCGGCCGTCCAGCAGACCGGTGGCGGCCAGGGCGAACGCGCCCGTGCAGATCGAGGCGAGCCGCGCGCCCCGGCGATGCGCCTCCCGGAGCGCGGCGATCACATCGTCCGGGGTGTCCTCGCTGAAGCAGTCGAACGCCGGCACGATCACCGTGTCCGCGGCGACCAGCGCGTCCAGGCCGTGCGGGGCGGTGACCGACCAGCCGTTGACCGTCGGGACCGGGCCGGCGGCGCGACCGCACAGGATGACGTCGTAGCGGCGCTCGTGCAGGCCGAACGTCTGGAACGGCATGCCGAGCTCCATCGGCTGCACCCGGTCGAGGGCCAGCACCGCGACACGATGCCGGGGATGCGTCGAATCGGTCATGGCGGGATTTTATCGAGCAGGGGCAATCCTGCTACTCGTCCGGGCCGGGGCCGCCGCTCGAGGATGAGGACATGAGCGAAACGCAGCCGTACCGCATCACCGTCCTGGTCTTCGACGGCGTCGAGGAACTGGACTTCACCGGCCCGTGGGAGACCCTCCGGATCTGGCAGACGGCGACGACCCGTGACGTGCACGTCCGCACCGCCAGCCCGGACGGGGCACCGGTGCGCTGCGCGCTGGGGCTGACGATCACCCCGGACGGCGCCCTCGACGACGAGCCGCTGCCCGACCTGATCGTGCAGCCGGGCGGCATGGGCGTCGAAGCGCTCCGCGGCGACCAGGCCCACCTGGACCGGATGCGAGCACTCGCCGCCCGCGGCACGATCATGACGTCGGTCTGCAACGGCGCGATGGTCCTAGCCGCGGCGGGCGTGCTGGACGGGCGGCCCGCCACCACCCACTGGCTGGCCCTGGACGACCTCGAGAAACAGCATCCGGAGGTGGACGTGGTCCGCGGGCAGCGCTGGGTCGACGCCGGCCAGGTGGTGACCAGCGCGGGCATCACCGCCGGCATCGACATGGCGCTGCATCTCATCGAACGGTTCGAGAGCGTCGCGATGGCGCGTGCGGTGGCCGGCATCCTCGAACACCCGTGGGATCCCGAGGTGTCCGGCACCGCGGCCACCAGCCCGGAGAACATGCGCGAGGCCCTCGCCACCATCGTCCCGCTGATGAACGCGAACTGAGCGGTCGTCTACGGTCCTCCCGTGACCAATCGAAATGTGCGGATAGCCGACGAGGTCCGTGCCGAGGCGCTGCGGCAGGGCATCCCCGCCGCGGACGTCGACCGGTGGCTCGACCTCGCCCGCCCGTGCGCGCTGCTGACCCAGGACGGCGACGGCCCGGTGGCCGGCGCGGTCCGCGGTCCGGTGCTGCTTCCCGCCGGCGTCGAGGATCCGTGGTTCCCGCTGATCGCCACCATCGACTGTGCGGCCCTCCCCGCCGGGACGACCGACCTTCCTCTTCCCGCCGACGGCCGCCTGCTGCTGTTCGGCTGGCCGGAGGAGGACGGATTCGGCCAGGTGAAATACGTTCCGGCCGACGCCGTGGTCGAGGAACGGCAGCCCTACCCGCCGCCGTTCACACCCGACGAACGGGAGTACGCGGAGGTCTACGCCGAACTCCGGCCCGGCGACCTGCGCCTCACCGCGGACATCTCCCTGCCGTACGCGGCTGACATCCTTCCCGGACATCCCCACGCCGCAGCCCTGGCCGCGGTGTGGGAGAAGGTCCTGCTCGGCGTTCCGGACGGCGTCTTCGCCCACCGGGGACACCGGACCCCGCTGCTGATCGGCGGCTACGGCACCGACGACAACGGCCTGGACCCGGTCCAGGCGGTGATCCGATTCGACAGGGGAGACGAGGAGCCGGAGGAGGAGCCGGACACCGAGACGGCGAACCCCGACGGCTGGCTGCTGCTGGCCGAGTTCCACGGCGGCCGCCCGGGCGGCGCGACCATCTTCTGGATGATCCGCCGCGACGACCTGATAGAGCGCCGCTTCGACCAGGCCCGGACCCTCGTCGACTGGAACCCCTGACGCCTGTGCACCATACGGGCGTGCGTATCGAACGGTTCGAGTTCTCCGTCGAGGCCGTCGAGGCGGTCCCGGGCGGGTGGCGGCTGGCGGGCGAACCGGGCTATCACCCGCGGCACTGGGCGCAGCCGGGTGAGCGTTTCCGGCTCGCCCGCACCGAGCCCGGCCGGGAGCGACGCGAAGTGAACCTGGTCGTCGTGGAGCTCACCGAGTCGTACGCCATCGTGAGCGGCACCGGCGGTGACCTGCTGCGGCCGGCCGAGATCGTGTCCGGCGAGCGTACCGTCGCGGACCGCGTCGTGACCCGTCGGACACCGGTGGAAGCTGTCGCGCACCTGGCGGCGATCCTGGGTCTGCCACCCGCGGCCGATCATGCGGGTGACTGGTCGGCGGTGGAGGCCGAACTCGGTGTCACCCTGCCCGGCGACTACAAGGCGTTCATCGACGCCTACGGCCCGGGCTCGGTCGACGACCACCTTCAGGTGTGCGCCCCCGGCGCGCCCGAGGAGTGGGTGGATCTGGTCGAACACAACTCGTACGCCCACGAGTGCACCGGCCTGGAGTTCTTCGGACCGGGCAACTGGCGGCGGGAGTGGAGCATGGGCGACGCGTCGCGGTGGACCCCGGGCCGGGAGGACGTCCCCGCATGGTTCGAGCCCGGCGACGACCTGATCTCCTGGGGGCACACCGGGAACGGCGACTTCCTCTACTGGCATGTCCGACCGGGTGTGCCGCCGGACGACTGGCCGGTGGTGTTCAAGGAGCGGGGACCACTGTGGGAGCAGTACGGATCCGGATTCGCGACAGCGCTGGCCGACCTGCTGACCGGCGTCCTCCAGTCCTGGTACTTGAGCAGCCGGCTCGGCGGTCCGCACTCCTACGACCGCTGAGCTTGCCGTTCAACCTCCGGCTCCGACCTGACGCCCCCGCGGACCAGTCCGCTGCGTCGTTCAGGGCGGCTAGGGGGAGTGCCGGCGATCGAGCGGGTGCGGGTCGCGACAAGCCACGACCGCGCGTTGTCTGCGGCATGAGAGCGAGCCCGCGAATATGCCTCGCGTGGCTGCGGCCGTGGCGGCGATTGTCCTGTTCGCGCGACGGGCGAAGGCAGATGGGAAAGTCCGCCATGCCGAGGCTTAACCGGTCGACATCAGCATCGGTGGCGCTGTGCCGCTTCGACATCGAGCACACCCTCCGCCTGCTCGAGCAGATGCTCGGCTGGAGCGCCCCGCAGCTACGCGAGCCGGCCTCGATGGCCTCCATCCCGGCAGTCAACCGCCTGGCGGCAGCCCCTTGCCGGTGGCGCCCTTGCCGGTGGCGCCCTTGCCGGTGGCGGCACCGGCAAGGGCGCGGGCCCGGAGGTGCAGCGCTGTGGTGCCGGCGCGACCTCCGGGACACCGGACGGGATACGAAACTCAGGAGAGCCGGCGGATCTCGCCGTAGGCGCGGTAGAAGCCGCCCCGGGAGGCCTCGCGGATGCCGGTGACGACGTAACGGGTGCCGCTCTGGCGGATGCCCTTGGGGAACTGCACCTGCCAGTCGGAGTGGTAGCCCGAGGTGACCACACGGATGCGCAGGCGGCCGGACTCCTCGACGCACTCGACGACGATGCCGTCGGCCGGGTCGTGGACGACCTCGACGGTGGTGGAGGGGGCCACCTCGGCCATCCGGGGCGGGGCCTTGACGTCGACGGCGACCGGGACGGTGCCGCCGACCGCCGACTGGATCGCCTGCTCGCTGGCGTCGATGCAGGCCAGGGAGCCGTCGGTGGTGACGATGTAGAGGCGCTCGTTGTGGTATTGCATCGAGTAGGCGGAGCCGCAGCCGGTGGAGAGTTTCCACAGGCGGGTGCCGGCGGCGTCGAAGCAGTAGACGGACGACGAGCTGTCGCCGGCGAAGATGTAGCGTCCGTCGGCGGCCGCGGCGCAGGAGAACACGGCGGCGTCGCACCGGTAGGTCTGGCGGTGGCTGCCGTCCTTGCCGAGCTCGACGACCTGGTTGGCGGACGTGCCGGCGTAGACGGTGTCGCGCTCCTGCCAGCCGAACAGGACCGAGCCGCGGGTGCCGGTGTTCCACAGCTCCTGGCCGGTGCGCCAGTCGTAGCTGGTGACACCCGCGCTGTGGCCGTGGTGGACGGCGTTGTCGTCGCAGCGCACCATCCACGCCGACGTGCCGCGGCCGGGCCGCTGCCACAGGAACTCGTCCTCGTGGTCGATGGCGGCGATGCCGCCGTTCGCGTCCGAGACGCCCAGGACACCGTCGTGGATGTCCAGCCAGTAGATGTCGATCTCGGGGGCGATCCGGTAGGCCAGGCGCGGCACCTTGCCGGACAGGTCGTAGACGTTGCCGTCGTCGCATCCGGCGTAGATCCAGCGGTCGTCGGCGACGATGCACTTGACGCCGTCCGGGAGGCGGAACTGCTGCTGCACCTCGGCCTGGTGGCTGAGCGTGGTGATCAGCCCGGCCTCGTTGCCGACCATGCAGACGTCGTCGTCGACGAACACCCCGAACGCGGGGCTGCCGGACTTGTAACGCCACAGGACGGGGGCCCGCTTGGCCGTGGACCGGGTGCTGACGATCTGCCGACGGGTGATGGAACGGGGCTGCCGCTGACCGATGACGGCAGGTGCGTACCCCTTGCGGACCTTTTCTCCGATCTTCTTGGACGCCTCGGCGCGTGCCTTGTCCTCGGTGGCGTAGGACGACTGCTTGACCTGGCCGCGGTCACCGATGCGTCCGTAGCGGACGGTCAGGTCGGTGCCGTCGATGGTCACCTCGTAGAACTTGTGGGCGCTTCCACTGTCCTGGGAGAGCTCGAGGTACGTCGTGTCGGCCGGCATCCGGGCCACCTTTCGGCAGGAGGGGGAACGACGCAGAACATAGCGAGGGGGTACGACATTCTCACGCGGCCGGGTCCGGAAGGGGCAGGACGGCCAGGACGGCGTACGTGCCGTCGTCGCCCATGCCGCAGGTCAGCCGACCGCCGACCGCCTCCGCGCGTTCCCGCATGCCGGTCATCCCGTGCCCGGTGCCCTCGCCGCGGTGTCCGGGCCGGGCCGGGTTGACGACGGTGATCCGCAGGTACGTGTCGCCGTGGTCGAACACCACGTCGGCCTGCCGGGCGGTGCCGTGTTTGCCGGCGTTGGTCAGTGCCTCCTGGACGATGCGGTACGCGGTGACGTCCACCGCCCCGGTCAGTGGCCGAGGTGTGCCGGTGCGTGTCACCCGGATGTCGTGCCCGGCCTGGCGGAAGCCGTCGATCAGGGCGTCCGCCTCGGCCAGTGACGGGGCCGGCCGCAGGCTGTCCGGCGGGTCGTCGTCGGCGCGCAGCAGCCCGACCGTGGCGCGCAGTTCGTCGAGGGCGGCCCGGCTGGTGTCGCGTATCCCGGCCAGTGCGTCCCGGGCCTTGTCCGGGTGCGCGTTCATCAGGTGGTGCGCCACCCCGGCCTGGGCGTTGACCAGGGTGATGTGGTGGGCGACCACGTCGTGCAGGTCGCGGGCGATCCGGATGCGTTCCTCGCGGACCCGCTGGCGGGCCTCCTGTTCGCGGGTCTGTTCGGCGAGGTCGGCCCGCTCCCGGATCTGGGCGAGCAGTGCCTGCCGGTCGCTGGAGGCCACCCCGAGGGCGACGGCGATCAGCACGTAGTTGGCCGGGACCAGGTTGGCGATGTCGTACAGGCCGCCCGGCTGCCAGGGGATCGCGGCGGCGGTCAGGGCCACGGCGCCGATCGCCCCGGCGGTCCAGGAGATCCGGCGGCTCCGCAGCGTGGCCAGGGTGTAGAAGGCGACGACGGCGGCGACGTCGATCAGCACCAGGTGGCCCGCGACGAACGGCAGGGCGACGCCGGCGAGCAGCGTCACGACCGTGACGGCGACCGGCTGCCACAGGCGCAGCAGCAGCACGGTCGCACCGGTCAGGATCACGATCAGCTGGCTGTCGTTGGGCTTGCGCAGCAGTTCTCCGCGCTGGTACGCGACCGTCGCCATCATGATCATGATGACCAGCAACGGCGGCACCCAGACGCGCCACGCGAACCGCCCGGTGCTGATCACCTGTTGCCCGCCCGGACCAGACCGTTCTCGTACGCGAAGATCACCAGCTGAGCGCGATCGCGGGCACCGGTCTTCATCATCGCCCGGTTGACGTGCGTCTTCGCCGTGGCGACGCTGATGGTCAGCCGGGCCGCGATCTCGGAGTTCGACAGCCCCGCACCCACCATCGCGGTGATCTCCCGTTCCCGGACGGTCAACTCGCCCAGCGCAGCGGCGACGGCCACCTGCGCCGGATCGGGCTGGGCCAGGAAACGCCCGATCAGCGCGGTGGTGGCGCTCGGTGACAGCAGCGACTCGCCGGACGCCACGGTCCGGACCGCCTGCAGCAGGTCCGCGGGATCCACCCCCTTGCCGAGGAAACCGCTGGCACCGGCCCGCAGCGCCGCCACCACGAACTCGTCGGTCTCGAACGTGGTCAGGATCAGCACGCGTACCCCGGCAAGGTCGTCGTCCGCGCCGATCCGCCGGGTCGCCTCGATGCCGTCCATGTCCGGCATCCGGATGTCCATCAGTACGACGTCGGCGCGCGCCTCGCGGGCCAGCGCCAGGGCCTGCCCGCCGGTGGCGGCCTCGCCGACCACGTCGATGTCGGGTTCGGCGTCCAGCAGCAGGCGGAACGTCGCTCGCAACAGGGCCTGGTCGTCGGCGAGCAGCACTCGAATGGTCACGTGATCATTCTTCCGGGACAGGACCGCCCGGGTGTACGCGCACGGCGCATCCACCCGGGCGGCGGGGAACGGAGGTCAGCGGACGCCGGCGGTCGCGGGCTGCTCGGTGGCCGGTTCGGCCGGTCCCTCGATCGAGACGCGCGGGGTGACCCGGTCCGCCCAGCGCGGGTAGGACCAGTTGGCGCGGCCGATCACCCGCATCAGTGCCGGGATCAGCGTGAGGCGGACGATGAACGCGTCGATCAGCACCGCGATGCCCAGGCCGATGCCGATGCCGGAGACGATCCGCTCGCCGCTGAACCCGAAGGACGCGAACACGCAGAGCATGATGGTGGCCGCGGCGGCGATCACCTGGCTGGTCTCGGTCAGGCCGACCCGGATCGCCCGGCGGTTGTCCCGGGTGTGCGTCCACTCCTCGTGCATCCGGCTCACCAGGAACACCTGGTAGTCCATCGACAGGCCGAACACCACGCCGACAACCAGCACCGGGATCAGGTACATGATCGGGGCGCCGGATCCGACGCCGAGCAGCTCCGAGCCCCAGCCGAACTGGAAGATCGCGGTGACCGCCCCGAGGCCGACCATGATCGTCGCCAGGTTGCTGAGCGCCCCGACCAGCGGCACCAGGATGCTGCGGAACGCCACGGCCAGCAGCAGGAAGCCGAGCAGGGCGATCAGCCCGAGATACAGCGGGAGCCTACCCATCAGCGCGTCCGACATGTCGATGCTGGTCGCGGTGGTGCCGCCGACGTACACCCGCAGGTCCGTGCCGGTCTGCGCGGCGGGGATCACCTCGTCGCGCAGCCGGTGCACCAGATCGGCGGTCTCCTCGGTCTGCGCGCTGGTCCGCGGGATCACGGTCAGCACGGTCTTGCCGGCCGGCGCGACCGCGGCGACACCGGGAACCGTGGCCAGGGTCTTGGTGAGGGCGGTGAACGCGGTGGCGGCGGCCGGGCCCGGCACCTCGGCGACGAGCAGCAGCGAAGCGTCGAAACCGTCGCCGAAGGCGGGCGCCATCAGATCGTGGTACGCGCGGGCCGGGGTGCCGGCCGGGTCGCTGGTGGCGTCGGCGTCCCCGACACGCATCATCGTGACCGGCGCGGCCAGCACCGCGATGACCAGCAGCGCCGCCGTCGCGGACCGCCACGGCGCCCGGTCGATCAGGCCGGCCCACCGGTAGGAGAGGCTGGGCCGGTGCGACGCGATCGGGTGGGCGCCCGCCGTCAGGGCGGCCCGCTGCCGCCGCGACAGCACCCGGTGCCCGAGCATCCCGAGCAGTGCCGGCAGGAGCGTGATCGCGGCCAGGATGGTGAACAGCACGGTCACCGCGGCGGCGCGGGCCATGCCGGTCAGGATGCCGAGCTGGACGACGAACATGCCGAGCAGGGCGACGATCACGGTGGCGCCGGCGAAGACGACGGCCCGGCCGGAGGTGTCCAGCGCGGCGGCGATGCTGTCGCGTACCGAACGGCCGGCGAGCAGGCCCTGCCGGTGCCGGTTGACGATGAACAGCGCGTAGTCGATGCCGACGCCCAGGCCGATCAGCGCGCCCATGGTCAGGCTGGTCGCGGCCAGGTCCACCGCGTGTGAGGCGATCATGACCAGCAGCAGGGAGGCGGCGACGCCGACGACGCCGGTGAGGATCGGCAGCGCGGCGGCCCAGCCGGACCGGAACATCCACACCAGGATCACCAGGGCGGCGATGATGCCGACCGCCTCGGTGCCGTGCGAGGCGCCGGGCTGCTCGGTGAACGCCTGCCCGCCGACCTCGACGTCGAAGTCCGCGCTGTCGTAGGCGAGTGCCGCCGCGGTCACCGCTGCGGTGTCGGCGTCCGCGGCGAGCGTGACCCGGGCGTAGGCGGTGTTCGTCGCGGTGCTGAGCTGACCGGACCCGGCCTTGTCGTAGGGGCTGACGACACCCTGCACACCGGGCAGGGCCTCGATGCGGGCGAGCATCCCGGCGACGTCCTTCTTGACGTTCGCGGCGTCGACGGAGGTACCGCCGGTGTGCCAGACGACGGTGCCGCTCTCCGTGTCCGCTCCTGCCTGGCCGGTCGACTCGGCGAGCAGCGCGTATGCGGTCGCCGACTCGCTGTCGGGCAGGTCGGCGGAGTCGGTGAAGGCGGTCCCACCGGCGAGGGCGACGGCGGCCAGGGCCACCAGGGCGACGATCCAGCCCCCGGCGACGGCGAACCGCCGGCGGAAGCACCAGTGTGCGAGGGTCGACAAGACTGTGGCCTTTCAGGCGGTCGAGCAGGGCCTGATCAGCGTCGCGTCAGCGGGGGCCGGAATCGTCAACCCGCTGCGGTGATGCGGTGTACCGCGGTCGCGGTACGTCCCGGAGTTCCTCCCCGGACTCGAGCTCGCCGATGATCCCGGTGTCCTGCGTCAGGCCGGGGAAGTGCGGCAACGAGCGGCGGGGCTCGTACACCGGACCCTCCGCCCCGTGCTGTCCGCCCCGACTGACCGTCAGGACACCGGACACCTGCGGTAGCGGACCGGCGTACTCCACGGGGGTGAAACGCGATGTCACTTCCGGGGGAATCCGTGCCGGCTCGCCCGCCGCCCGGCCGGGCACGGCCGGGCGGCGCAGCGGAGCCTCAGATCAGAGCGGCCGTCACGGTGATCGGGACGGCGGCGAGGGCGGCGGAGATCGGGCAGCCGGCCTTGGCGGTCTCGACGTGAGTGGCGAAGGCTTCGGCGGCGAGGCCCGGCACGCGCGCCTCGGTGGTCAGCGCGATGCCGGTGATCGCGGGACCGTCGCCGAGCGTCACGGCCGCGACGGTTCGCACGGAGTCGGCCGTGTGACCGGCGCCGGCGAGCACGTTGGCCAGGAACATGGAGAAGCAGGCGGCATGGGCCGCCGCGATGAGTTCTTCCGGATTGGTGCCGGCGCCGTCCTCGAAGCGGGAGGCGAACGTGTACGCGCTGTTCAGGGCGCCCGAGCCGAGGGCGATGTCGCCCGTACCGGACTTGAGGTCGCCGTTCCAGACAGCGCTGGAGGTACGAATGGTCATGCCCGTGAGGATCCGTTTCCACAGTTGCCATCCGGAAGTCCACCGAGTGCTCATTTCCGCCGCGGTGGATGCCACCCCGCGCGTGAGTACCGCGTGGGGTGGCATCCACCGCTACCTCGAGCCGGCCGGCGTACTGCTCGTGCGGACGGTCCGCATTCATTCCGGCGCCGTCACGTCTCTGGCTCCCGAGGTCAGCGGACCCCGAGCTTGAGGACTCTCGATCAGGCGGCGGGTGCGGTTCTGCGCCGGACCAGCAGCGCCACCACGGTGATGACGGCCAGCACGGTCAAGCCGGCCGCGGTGAGGAACGCAGCGCGGGCACCGGGCAGGAATGCCTCGGGGACGGCCCCGGCCGCGTACACCGAGACGATGACCGCGAGTCCCACCGCGCCGCCGAGCTGTTGGGAGGTCTGCATGAGGCCGGATGCGGCGCCGGCGTCAGCCGGGGCGATTCCGCCGAGGATGAGCGAGGCGGCCGGCATGAAGGTCAGCCCGGCGGCGACACCGTTGAGCAACAGCGGCCCCAGGACAGCGGTCGCGTAGCCGTCGGTGTCGCCGACGGCGCTGAGCCAGGCGTAGCTGGCGGTGAGCCCCAGGCAGCCGATGACAAGCAGCGGTGTCTGCCCGAATCGCCCCACCAGCCGTGGCGTGAACCGCGACATCGCGAAGATCCCGGCGGTCATCGGCACGAACGCCAGGCCGGCGGCGAGCGGCGTGAAGTCCAGCTCACGCTGGAGATACTGCACGACCAAGAAGAAGATGGACATCTGGCCGCCGAAGACCAGCGTGGAGACGATCAAGCCGGTGACCCGCCGCCGGTCACGCAGCAGAGCGGGCCGCAGCAGGGGGTGCTCCACGCGGCGTTCCGTCACGATCAGAACCAGCAGCAGGATCGCACCGGCGACCAGGCCGCCGACTACGCTCGGCGAGGTCCAGCCGCGCTCGGGCGCTTGGATCAGAGCCCAGACGGCGCCGGTAGCGGCGCCGGTAGCGGTGATCGCACCGAGGACGTCGAATCGTCCCGGCGACCCGGGGACGGCGTTGACGAGCCGCGGCACCAGCACCAGCACCACTACGCCGATCGGCACGTTGACGAACATCGTCCAGCGCCATGAGCCGTACTCGGTGAGCACCCCGCCCAGTACGAGGCCGAGGGTGCCGCCGCCGACGCCGACCGCGGAGAAGAGCGCGAGGGCCCGGCGCCGCGCCGCTTCGTCCGGGGCGCTGACGGTGAGCAGCGCCAGAACCGCGGGAGCGGCCAGCGCCGCACCGGCGCCCTGCACGGCACGGGCGGCGATCAGCCAGCCGGGAGCGGGGGCCAGTCCGCCGGCCAGTGAGGCGAGGGTGAAGAAGGCGACGCCGATGATGAAGGCGCGCCGGCGGCCGAGGACGTCACCGAGGCGGCCGCCCAGCAGCAGCAGGCCACCGAAGGCGAGCGCGTATCCGTTGACCACCCATGACAGGGTTGCCGGCACGAAGCCCAAGCCGGTGCCGATGCGTGGCAGCGCCACGTTGATGATGGTCGTGTCGAGCACGAACATGAGCTGTGCGAGCAGCATGAGGGCCATGCCGCCGGTCAGGTGCCGGGCCGGCACGGCAGCGGTGTTCGCCTGCGGTGTCCCGGTGTCGTTGAGCGAGGTGCTCACTTGTTTGCACTCCCTGTGCTGTGCCGCCCGCCCGCGCCGTTCGGTTCGCGGGTCCGGGCATGCGGAATCGATCGAGGGCAGGACTGCCCTAGACTGGAAGTGGAGGCGCCACCACTTAGTCTCAGCATAAGTGGGGGCGCCCCCACTTATCCAGTGAGGGGGTCTGAAACACCGGTGGCCAGGAGCACAGAACGCCCGTTACGGGCTGACGCACAGCGCAACCGCGAGCGGATCCTGTCGGCGGCGGTTCGCATCTTCACCGAGGAGGGACTCGGCACCCACCTGGAGCGCATCGCCAAAGAGGCGGGCGTCGGCAGCGCCACCCTCTACCGCAACTTCCCGACCCGGGAGGCGCTGATCGCGGCCGCCTACCACAACGAACTGACCCGGCTCTGCGCCGCCGCCCCCGCATTACTGGCGGACCATCCCCCGAAGGACGCGCTGCGCGCGTGGATGAGCCGATTGATCGAATACACCACTGCCAAATTCGGGATGGCCGACGCCCTGCGCGCCGTGGTGGACTCCGGAGTCAACCCGTATGCGGACAGCCCCAACCAGATCATGGCCGCGATCGAGTCCCTGCTCGCCGCCGGAGCAGCCCGGCCGGATGTCACCGCCGCCGAGGTCTTCACCCTGCTGACCGGCATCGCCCTCGCCCTCGACCGATCCGGTGAACCCGGCCAGGCCGAACGCCTGCTCGACCTGGCCCTGATCGGCCTGACCGCCGAACAGGCGTCCTGACCCGTTCCCGCTGCCGGATCCGGGTCAGTGCACCGGGCCGAGACCTGCACGGCGCCGGCGCGGCGACATCGCGCCGCGCCGGGTCAACTCATCAGCCGTGCTCTGGTCATGCGCCGCCGGATGTGGAAGCACCGCGCCTCTCCTGCGGTGGTGAGCACATCCGGCCTCGTGTTCGGACACTCCGCCGGGTGACGGTGTGGACTGTTTGCCGCGCCTGTGCCGCAGCGATCGGCGCGACCGCGGGCCGCAGCCCAGGAGGACCGACGATGAACCCACGTACTGCTCATGGATACTTGCCCGCCGCGGTCTGTGCGGGCATGGTGCTGCTGGCCGGCTGTGCTGCAGGCGAGCCCGCCGCGGCGCCCGCGGGCAACGCCGCAGCGCCTGCGGGTAGCTTCGCAGCGCCCGTGGGCAGCTCCGCTGCGTCCCCGCCGGCCGCGGAGAGCGACTGCCGGTCCAGCGACCTCTCCGCCGCTCTCGGCACGCCCGAGACGGGCCAGCTCAGTGATGTCGCCGTGGGCTCGATGAGGGTCGTGCTGACCAACCGCTCGGCCGCGACCTGCTTCGTCGCGGGCGGCATCTCCGGCCGGCTGGAGGGCCCGGCCACCCGCCGATGGGCGGCGTCACTCGACCTGCCACTCGACGGTGAGGCCGGCGAGGTGCGCATCCCTGCAGGCCAGGCGGCGGAGGCCGTGCTCGTCTACCTGGACGGAACCGACAGCGAGCAGCCCTGGGACCCGGCCACGCTGCTCATCGCGGTACCCGGCGACCCGCAGCCGATCAGCGTGCCTTGGCCATCCGGCGAGAGCGTGCTGCAGGGCACGGCAGCCGTCTCCGGCGACATGGCGGTGAACAGGTTCCAGCCGCTCACGGTCGCCGCGAACTGAGCAGACGCCGATGATCACGTCACGAGAATCGAGCAACGAATGACCTGACCGATGAACAGCCCTGTGGTGCAAGGTGACGCCTGACCTCAGCATCAGACGGGAACACCGGGACATCGATGATCAACACATGGGCTGAGTGGCTCGCCCCGGGCGGCCGGGGAGACCGTCGTGCGACGATCTCCCCGATCCGCTCAGTTCTGTGCCGCGGCCCGCATCGTGTACGTGTCCATGACCGTCTCGAAGTGCACCGGCACACCGTCACGCAACCGCCACACGTGAACGAAACGGGTCGCCATCACCTTGCCCGTCGCCAGGCTCCGCCCCCGGTAGTGTCCCAGCGCGACGACGACGTCTCCGGCGGGCACGATCTCGGCCGGGTCGACGACGAAGCCGTCCCACTCGGCGGTGAAGCGGGCGAAGACGTTGTTCAGAACCTCGTCCCGGCCGCGGTAGGTGCCACCGTAGTGCAGCCCCTCCGGCACCACCCAGGCGATGTTCGGAGACAGGCCGGCCAGGAGCGCCGGGACGTCCCCACGGCCCAGCGCCGCATAGAGATCGGCCACGACATCAACGGGAGCAGTCTGCTCGTGCATGGTTTCCCCTTACTGGAAGTGCGATGTGCGGATCCATGGTCGGTCCGGGCCGTCCGCGCCACATCGGTCGTGCGACCTATCGCCGGGGTGGCCCGCTGATGCGGACCATCAGGGTGGCCGAGGTGCTGGCGGCGCTCTCCTTGACCACCGACCTCGCCACCGGCATGGACTTCGAGAAGGGGCTGCGTACCTGCGTGGTGGCGACGGCGCTGGCCCGCGGCTGGTCCGCCGACCCCCGTGTGGTGCGCGCGGTGTTCGAGACCGCGCTGCTGCGGTCGGTGGGGTGCACGTCGTACGCGCCGGAGCTGTCTGAGCTCTTCGGGGACGACGTCGCCTTCCAGGCCTACCTGAAACGGCTCGACGTCGGCGACGAGGTGGTGTTCGCCCGGCAACTGGCCACCTTCGGGCAATGGGCCGGCACGGCGTCCACCGGTCTGGCCCGCACCTTCGTCGACGTGCTGCCGACGGCGGGCGTGCAGGCCATGCGCAACGGATGCGAGACCAGCCGTGCTCTCGGCGTGGAGTTCGGTCTGCTCCCGGAGTCGGTCGCCGCGCTCGACGACGTCTACGAACGATGGGACGGCCTCGGCATCCCCGACGGCCGGGCCGGAACCGAAGTGTCGGCGGCCGCCCGCATCGTCCACGTTGCTGAGCAGGCCGTACTCGCCCACGCCGGAGGCGGTGTCAGCGCCGCGATCGACGAGGTGAGCCGGCGGTCGGGCGGGCACCTGGACCCGGAGATGGCTCAGGTGTTCGTCGCCGGCGCCGCGAGCCTGCTGGCTGCGCTGAACGGTCCGGACTCCATCGCCGCCGTCCTGCAGGCCGAGCCTGAGCCGCACGTGACCGTCCCCTTCGGGTCGGTGCCGAGGCTCGCGGAGTCCCTGGCCCGGGTCGTCGATCTCAAGAGCAGGTGGCTGCTCGGGCACAGCCGGCACGTGGCCGACCTCGCCGAAGCAGCGGGCCGGGTGGCGAGGCTGGAAGCGGACGAACTGGCCCTCTTGCGGAGCGCCGCGCTGCTGCACGACATCGGCCGGGTCGGCGTACCGGCCGGGATCTGGGACCGGCCCGGCGGGCTGAGCCTCGCCGAGAGCGAGAAGATCCGCCTGCACACCTATTGGACGCACCGGATCCTGTCCCGGGTGCCGGCGCTCGCCCATCTGGCCCCGATCGCGTCGGCACACCACGAACGTGGGGACGGTCACGGCTACCACCGGGGGGACAACGCCAGGGCTCTGCCGCTGCCCGCGCGGATCATCGGCGCGGCGGACATGCTGGCGGCGCTGACCGAACCCCGGGCGCACCGGCCCGCGTACCCGCTGGACGAGGCGGCGGCGTTGCTGATCCGTGACGCCGACGACGGCGGCGTGGATCCGGAGAGCGCTCGGCTGGTGATCGAAGCGATGGGTGTCCGGGCGCCACGCAGGCTGCTGCCCGCGGGACTCAGCGAGCGGGAGGTGCAGGTGCTGCGGCTGGCCGCCCGCGGGCTGCAGAACCGTCAGATCGGCACGGAGCTGTCGATCTCACCGCGGACGGTCGGGCACCACCTCGCCCACATCTACGACAAGACCGGGCGGCGTACGCGTGCCGGCATCGCGCTGTTCGGCATGGACCACGGCCTCCTGCCCTGACGCCTGGATGCAGGCGGCTGCTCCTGACCTGTCGAGTGAGCACCCGACACGTCGAGGCTGCCGGTGTTCGACGACGGAAGGAAGCAGTTGACCACCATCATCGATGTGACCGTGCCGGGCGATCCGGTGGGCGCATCCCTGCGGGGTGGGCACACCGCGCTGCGCTGTTCACTGCGCCGAGACCGAGCAGGGTAGGGAAAGCCCCTCGTGGAGTCCTCGCTGGTCACCATGATCGGCCTGGTTCTGGGTGGATTCGCAGCGGGCGGTACCTTGCCGGCCGCGCTGTCGACCACCGGGGCGGTGTCCGGGGCCGCAGCCCTCGACCTGCCGTGGCTGCTGATCGCGACGGTGGTCCTGGGCGGGTTCCTGATCACCGGGACCGCCGGTGTGCTGACCACCTGGTCGGCGACCCTGGGCCGGCCGGTCGCTGTACTGGCCGCGCGGGAATGACCGCACCACGGCCGGTGGCCTCGAACCGGCTCCTGCCCGTGCCGCCATCGCCGGCAGGAGCGATCTGACTGCTCCGGCCATCGTCACCGTGGTGGCGGTGACGATCCTCCGAACTGCACGGCCGGTCCCCGCTGAGGCCCCGGCCGGGTGGTGTGGCCGGGGCCGCGGGGCCCCGGCCACGGGTCCTTCATCGACCGATGTGGTGTCCGCCCTCGGCGGGGATGATGGCACCGGTGGTCCAGCGGCTCTCGTCGGAGAGCAGGAACAGCGCGGCGCGGGCCATGTCGTCGGGCAGGGCGATCTGGTTCATCGGGGCCATGGCCGCGAGGTGTTCCTGGAAGTGGACCGGAAGCTGGTCCCACATCTCCGTGCGGGTGGAACCCGGTGCGAGCGCGTTGACCCGGATGTTGAAGGAGGCCAGTTCGAGCGCGGCGCTCTTGCTGAGACCGTTGACCGCCCACTTCGATGCCACGTACTCGGAGATGCCGGCGACGCCGACCATGCCTCCGATGGACGACACGTTGACGATCGAGCCGCCGCCGGCGGCGAGCAGGGCGGGGATCTCGTACTTCATGGACAGGAAGACGCCCTTGGCGTTGATGTCCATGATCCGGTCGTAGACGTCGGTGGGCTTCTCGTGCAGCGGTGTGCCGTCGCTGGTGATCCCGGCGGCGTTCAGCGCACCGTCGAGCCGGCCGAACCGGTCGACGGCGGTGGCGACCGCCGCCGCGACGGAGGCCTCGTCGGTGACGTCGAGCGGGACGGCGACCACCTCGTTGCCGGTCGCGGACAGTTCCTTCGCGAGTGCTTCGAGCCGGTCGGTGCGCCGGGCTCCGGCGATCACCCGGGC
The DNA here is from genome assembly GCF_030269225.1 of Actinoplanes sp. NBRC 101535. Lineage (NCBI taxonomy): Bacteria > Bacillati > Actinomycetota > Actinomycetes > Micromonosporales > Micromonosporaceae > Actinoplanes > Actinoplanes sp. NBRC 101535. The sequence continues at coordinate 229,660 of NZ_BSSY01000011.1, forward strand.
TCCTTCGGCGGCGAACCGGCGGGCGGCGGCCTCGCCCATACCGGCGGAGGCGCCGGTGATCAGGATGACTTTGCCCTCGAGCCGGCGGGCCTCGATGGTGATGGGCGCGGGGTGGTGGTTCGGGTGCGTGCTCATGGTCGGTTCTCCACAACGGTAGGAACAGCGGGAAAGGGCGGACTGCAGGGCGTGGGCCGAGCGGCGGCGATGACCGCGGTGAACACCGCTCGGGTGTCGACGACCAGGGCCCGGTCGAACTCCTCGTCGGACTTCCCGGCCCGAGGATCGGGACCAGGACGTCGCGCCTGGTGCGGTCGGTTCATCGATGGCGCTCCCTGACCTGTGCGGCCAAGGACTCGGCCGCTGCACCACTACCGTGCCGCCGCCCGGCCGGGGGCACGAGAGACGGCTTCTGCCTAGGACTGGCAGGGCGACGCTGATCAGCCCACGACGCGCGATGATCAGAGGGTGAACCACGACGAACTGGCCCGGTGCCTGCGCACCTGGCGAGACCGCGTTACCCCGGCGAGTGTCGGGCTGTCCACCAGCAACCTGCGGCGAGCACCCGGTCTGCGCCGCGAGGAGGTCGCCCACCTCGCCGGGGTGTCCGTCGACTACCTCGCCCGCCTCGAACAGGGCCGCGCCGGCAACCCGTCACCTTCGGTCCTGGAAGCCCTCGCACGGGCACTGCGGCTCAGCGATGACGAGAACGCTCACCTGTTTCACCTCGCCGGGCACGCCAACCCTCGTACCGCGGGCGTCAACCGGCACCTGACCCCAGGTGTCCAGCGCATGCTCGACCGTCTTGGCGACGTCCCCCTCATGGTCCTCGACGCCGCCTGGAACCTGGTTGCCGTCAACCCGCTCGGCGAAGCCCTGCTCGGCGACATGAAGGGTGAGACCGACCGTCAGCGCAACCTGTTGTGGCGCCACTTCACCGGCGGACCGACCCGGATCGTGGCCACCCCCGTACAGGATTCCGAATTCGAGACCGCCGCCGTCGCCGACCTGCGCGCCGCGGCCGGCCGCCACCCCGACGACAAACCACTCCGCGCCCTGATCGCCGACCTGAGGCGTACCAGCGCACGCTTCGACGAACTCTGGCGGCACGGAATCGTGGCCCGCCACGCAGCGACCCGTAAGACCGTGCTCCACCCGCAGGTCGGAGCACTGACCCTCGACTGCGACGTCCTCACCGTCGAAGGCAGTGACCTGCGGATCGTGATCTACACCGCGGCCCCGGGTTCCGCCGATGCCCGTACCTTGAGCCTGCTCGGCACCATCGGCCTTCAGTCGTTCACCGAAGTGTCGTGAGAGCTGATTTCGAGGGGTCTCCGGGCGGCTCACCATCGTCGCGGCCGAGCGGGTGCGCTGGCCGGTGGAGCACTTCGGCCTCGGCCCGGCGGCGGATCTAGACCGGAGCTGGACATCACCAGGTTCCCCGGTCTGCCCGGCAACGACTGGCTCGGGTGACGGAGAGACCCCCGACATATTGCATATCTGTAGCTGTTGCAAGGAAGATGCAATAGTGTCGCGATCCTTGATGGAGGCTCACCTGCTGAGCCGCAGACCGTTCGACCTGGCCATCAGGAACTGATCGCCGCCGGGCACACCCACGCGAGACTAGCGAAAAGCCAGCCACAGGAGCATTCATGATCGACCTACTGCGTCGCTGGGACGCCCAGCAGACCGTCTACATCGAACAGCGCGACCGGGTGTACGACGTGATGTTCGACGTCCTCGCCCAGTTGTGCCCGGCACCCGAGCTGACCGTCCTCGACCTGGCGTGCGGCCCCGGCGCGATCAGCGAGCGGTTCCTGCGCCGGTTCCCGCAGGGGCGTTCGGTGGCCGTGGACGTCGACCCGGTACTGCTCGCCATCGGCGAGGGCGCGCTCGGCGACCAGGACGGCAGGCTGCAATGGGTACGCGCGGACCTGCGCGAACCGTCCTGGGCCGGTGACCTGGGCACCTTCGACGCGGTACTGTCCAGCACCGCCCTGCACTGGCTGTCGCCGCCGGACCTGGCCGGCGTCTACCGGACCGCGGCCGGACTGCTGCGCCCCGGCGGCGTGCTGATCAACGCCGACCACGTGCCGCTGCCGTCCGGTGGTCGCCTGCAGGCCGCCTGCAAGGCCATCGACGAGGCCCGCCAGCAGAGGGGCATCAATGCCGGGGCCGAGTCCTGGGCGGACTGGTGGGCGTCCGTCGAACAGCGCCCGGAGCTGGCCGAGGCCCTCGCCGGGCGCCGCAAGCTGTGGCCGGAGGGTTCGCGGGACTGGGCGGGGGCGAGCCTGGAGTTCCAGCGGGCGGCGCTGGGCGAGGCGGGCTTCAGCGAGGTCGACGTGGTCTTCCAGGACCTCGAAGAGCGGATCGTGGTGGCGATCCGCTGACCAGCGGGCCGGGGCGGGCCACCGTAGAAGCTTGGGAGAGGAGTTTCGCGTGCTCGATTTCTGGAGCGTCATCGGTGTTGATCAATCGCCCGCCGCGTTTCCGCGGTTACGGGCACCGGAAACAGCGAACCCCTGCGGGCGATTGATCAACTGCCTGACTGCCGATCTCCGCAGGACGCCCCCTGGACGTCTGAGCCGGGTGGCGTTCGCTCGCCGTGTGCCGGGCCTGCGTACCGTCATATCCGAAAGGGTTGATGAAGGAGAGGAGTACTGGATGCTCGGTGGTGTCTACGGCCGTGCTCTGGCCGGTGAGACCGTCACGTTCCGGCCGCGGGGGAACTCGATGCCCGGCCTGGTCGCCGACGGCGCGCAGGTCGTCGTCCGGCCCTGTGTCGCGTCCGCGCTGACCACGGGCGACGTGGTGCTCGTCAAGGTCGCCGGGAACGTCTACCTGCACAAGGTGAGCGCGGTCGACGCGCCCCGCACCCGGGTGCAGATCTCGAACAACCGCGGCCGCATCAACGGCTGGGCGGGCTGGGCGAAGGTCGCCGGGATCTGTGTCTCGGTCGACGGACGGGCCCGCCCGAACCTCGACGGCAAGGTCCGCGAGGACCAGTGATCCGTGGCGCCGCGTCGGTGGCTGCATATGATCACTGACCGTGGATGAGATCGATGCCGCGATCGTGGCGCACCTGCAGACCGACGCCCGGCAGACGAACCGGGAGCTGGCGCGGGCGGTCGGCGTGGCACCCTCGACGTGCCTGGAGCGGGTCCGGTCGCTGCGGGAGCGGGGCGTCATCACCGGGTTCCACGCGGAGGTCGACTTCGCGGCGCTCAACCGTGGTGTGCAGGCGCTGCTGCACGTCCAGGTGCGGCCGCTGAACCGGACCGTCATCGAGGGCTTCAAGGCGTACGCGATGAGCCTGCCCGAGGTGTTGTCGGTGTTCGTGGTGGCCGGCGGCGACGACTTCCTCGTGCACGTCGGCGTTCCCGACGTGGATGCCCTGCACGGCTTCCTGATGGACAAGTTCAGTGGCCGCCGCGAGATCGTCAAGTTCCAGAGTTCGGTGATCTATCAGCACGCCCGTAAGCCCGTCATCGAAGTGCTCGAGGCGTGAGCCGGCGCACCGCCGGCGAGGAGCGGACGGTGAGCAGAGCGCCGGCGCCCAGGGCTGCCGGGACGAGCAGGAGCGGGCCGCAGAACAGCAGGACCAGTCCGGTGAACGCCAGTCCGGTCAGGGCGGCGTACCAGATCAGTGATCGCGGGGGCAGCAGCCGCAGCGCCGCCGCCATCCCGGCGAAGGAGACGGCGGCCAGGCAGACCGAGGTGATCCGCATGAGACCGTCGAGGTCGATCACGAGGACGGCCGTGACGGCGACCGCGATCGCGCACAGGACCAGCTGAACGGTGAGGCTGCGCCGCGGCACGTCACCCGCGGTCCCGCCCTTCGCGAGCACGCGCGGCAGTCCGCCGTCGCGGCCCAGCGCCGCCCCGAGCCGCGCCCCACCGGCGAGGTAGGTGTTGACCGCGATGAAGCTGAGGAAGACCGCCGCGACGGCGGTGACCGTGCGGCCGGCCGGGCCGAACGCGGTCTCCAGCAACAGGCTCAGCGGCACCGGCGTGGTTGCGGCCTCGCCGCCGAGGACGCCGACGGTGACCGTGGCCAGTGACAGGTAGAGCACCGAGACCAGCACCAGCGTCAGCGCCGTGGCCACCGGCAGGTGGCGGCGCGGATCGCGGAACTCGGCGGAGAGGTGGCTGGCCGCCTCCCAGCCGGAGAAGGCGTAGAACAGCACGGTGGCGGCGGTCCCGACGGCCGTCCAGCCGTGCGGGGCGACCGGGGTGAAGTGTTCCGCGCGGCTCGACGGCGCCGCGGCGATCACGGTGACCAGGAGCAGGGCGGCCAGCACGGCGACCATCGCGAGCTGCACCCGGCCGGACAGCCGCAGCCCGACGTAGTTGGCGCCGAAGGCGGCGGCCAGGATCGCGACGGCGATCCCCGACGCGGCCGCGGGCCCGGCCCCGAGTGCCGCCGCGACGTACTCGCCGCCCACCAGTGCGCCGGCGAGCACCCCGACCGGGACGGCGAAGTAGAACCACCATCCGACCGGGACGGCGAACCGGGAGCCGAAGGCGCGGGTGACGAACGTGGCGACCCCGCCGCCGTCGGGGTGCCGTGCGCCGAGGGCCGCGAAGGTGGCGGCCACCGGCACGCTGAACACCAGCAGCACGAGCCACGCCACGATGGACGCCGGCCCGGCCGCCTTGGCCGCGAGCGCCGGCAGCACCAGCACCCCGGGGCCGAGGACCGCACCGGCGAACAGCGCGGTGCCCTCCCCGACCCCCAACATCTTGATCTTCGTTTGCGTGGACATGACCGGGAAAACTAGCCGCACGAACGCCGGAACCCGGTCGATTCTGAACAACGTTCGGAGGATTCTAGTTCTGCCGGTCGGACGCCGAATTTGATTCGGCTGCGGACAGGATCGCGGTACGGGAGGCGAGCACCTCCTCGTGCAGGGCCGGCACGTCGACGCCGATCAGGCGGCCCCCGGATTTGCGGAGCACGCCGGCCACCAGCACCGTCTCGATGTTGCGCGGGTCCGCGCCGAGCACGAGCGTGCCCACGGCGTCGTTCAGCGGCATGGTGTTGATGTCGCAGGCGTCGACGACCAGCAGATCGGCCTGCTTGCCGGGGGTCAGCGAACCGGTGACCGCCCCCAGCCCGATGGTGCGGGCACCCTGCAGCGTGGCGAAGTCGAGGACGTCGCGGGTGGTGATCCGGTGCGGTTCGGCCTGCGTGCCATACGCGGCGTTGACCGCCCGCATCCGCTGGATCGCGTGCAGTGCCCGCATCTGGGTGAACATGTCACTGGCCAGGGCGACCTCCACGTCGATGCTCAGTCCGGGGCGGACTCCCACGGCCAGCGCCTCGTCGACGGCGGGGATCGCCGTCTCCAGGCCGATCTGCGCGTCCGAGGTCGGGGCCAGCGAGACGGTCGTGCCGGTGTCGCCGATCGCCCGCCACGCGTCCGCGGTCAGGCCGGTGGCGTGGATCAGGGTGACCTGCGGGCCGAGGAGCCCGTCCCGGGCCCAGTCCAGGATCGCCGCGGACGAGGCGGCGCCGAACACCGCGTCGACGCTCACCCCGATCCCCAGATCATCGGCGACGGCGGCGAGTTCCTTCCCGTACGCCAGACGCGGCCCGGAGATCTCCGCGGTGGCCAGCGTGGCCAACCGGACCGAGAGCAGCCCCGTCGTGTGGGCCGCATGCAGCCGCTCCACGTCCTGCGGCCACTGCTCGTCCCAGACACCGAAGTGCGGAGACATCGACGCGTGTACGCCCCGAATGCCGGTGCCGGCAAGCGCCTCGATCGCCGCGTCGGAGTGGGCGGCGCTGCGCGAGTTGTGCGAGAAGTCGAGCATCGTGGTGATGCCGGCGTCGAGCGCGGACAGGGCCGCCAGCCGGGTACCCACGTACATGTCGTGCGGCCGGTAGGCGGGCGCGATGCCGGCGAGCGTGTTCATCACGTACGCGCCGAGGTCGGTCACGTCGGGGATGCTGCGGCGCAGCTGAGCCTGCCAGGCGTGCCGGTGCGTGTCGACGAAGCCGGGGCTGACGATCCGGCCGGTGGTGTCGACGAGCTCCGCACCGCGGGCCTGCGGATGATCACGCAGGTCCGGCCCGACGGCCACGATGCGCTCGCCGCTGATCAGCACGTCACCGCGCCCCAGATCGCCGAGATCGGGATCCATGGTGACGACGGTGCCACCGGAGAAGAGCATGTTCCTGAGATCGGTCATGCACCCACCGTCGGTGCCGCGGCCGGGTGCAACCAGTGCGGGGCCGACCGGGGTGCAGCGCGCCCTGGCTACCGACGGAATCGGCGTTTAGCCTGGTCGCATGCCCGTCACAGATCTCGGTGCCTTTCTGGCCGCCCGCCGCGCCCGGCTCGGTCCCGACGACGTGGGCCTGGTCTCGCACGGCCGCCGCCGGGTGCCCGGGCTGCGCCGCGAGGAGGTCGCCGTCCTCGCCGGGGTGAGCGCCGACTACTACGCCCGGCTGGAGAAGGGCCGCGAACGTTCCCCGTCGGCCTCGGTGCTCGACGCCGTCGCCCGCGCCCTGGACCTCGGCCCGGACGCCCGCGAACACCTGTTCCGCCTGGCCGGCATGCCGGTGGACGGCCGCGGCCCGGCCACCGACCGGGTCGACGACGACCTGCGGGAACTGCTCGCCGAGTGGCCGCACCTGCCCGCCCTCGTGGTCAACCGGCGGCTCGACGTGCTCGCCCGCAACACGATCGCCGACGCGCTCCACGCCGACTTCGCCGACACGTCCAACCTGGCCCGCATGACGTTCCTCGACCCGGCCGGGCGCACCTTCTTCGCCGAGTGGCCCCGGGCCGCCGAGTCCTGCGTCGCCCACCTGCGCCTGGCCCTCGGCCACGACACCGGTGACCGGCGGACCGTCGCGCTGGTGGAGGAGCTGGCGGCGGCCGACGACGAGTTCCGGCTGTTGTGGGCGCGGCAGGACGTGCGCGGTAAAACGTACGAGGCCAAGACCTTCCGGCACAGCGCGGTCGGCACGCTGACGCTGACCTACCGGGCGTTCGACGTCCGCGGCTCGTCCGGCCAGCAACTCCTCGTCTACCGCCCGGCCCCGGACAGCCCGTCCGCCGACGCCGTCCGCCTGCTCGGCATGCTGACCCCGGCAGGCCGTTCCACCGGCGGCGCCTGACGCCCGCGGCCCGCGGTTCACCGTGCCCGGGCGCTGCCTCCCGCCGCCAGATGGTCCTGGAACGCGGCGTGGCGGAACCCGGACGGCTCTGTCGACGCGGGAACCTCATCACGGCCGACCGGCCGAGAGCAATCGGGTAACCCGGACGGGTGGTGCGGGAGCCGCGGCGCCGCGAGGCAGCCCGACAGCTCCCCGCGATCTCCCGTAGCGGGGGCTGGATACCGTACCGGCATGTATCGCTGGAACGAGCGCGGTTCGATACCGACGCCCCACGCCTGGCGGGAGGAGTTCATCGACCTGCACGGCGACAGCCGGGTCACGCTCACCGACGCCGGCCCGTGGGCGGGTCTGCTGGAATGGCAGCGATCACGGTCGTACGGCATCGCGCTCTGCGGCAACGTCCGCGAGGAGTTCGTCCGCGAGCCGCGGCACATCCGGAAAGACCCGCGCGGCGTCGTCGAACTGCTGGTGCCGACGGCCGGGAGTGCCCGGGTGGAGCAGGGCCCGTCCGCCGGCGAGATCCGGCCCGGCAGTCTCGCGCTGTGCGACGTGGACCGCCCGGTGACCTTCAGCCACGGCGAGGAGTTCCAGTCGGTCGCGCTGCTCGTCCCCGGCGAGGCGATCCACCGCCGTAACCCGGCCGCGGCCCGGGACCCGCAGGTCCTCGACGGCACCGCCGGTCTCGGCCGACTGATCCGGCAGACGGTGCTCACCCTCCAGGAGGAACGGGAACACCTCTCCGAGGCGACCTTCGACATCGCCTGCGACCAGGTGCTCGACCTGCTCTGCCTGGCCGCCGACGGCGGCGGCGACTCGGCACCGGCCGCCCGGCGACGAGAGGTCGAGGCGCAGGTGCGGCAGTACGTCCGCCGTCACGCTGCCGACCCCGGCCTCTCCGTCACCGGCATCGCCCGGGCTCTGGGCTGGTCGGCGCGATACCTGCAGGACGTGCTCCAGGCCGCCGGCACCACCTCCCGCGACCTGATCCGCTCCGAGCGGCTACGGCTGGCCAGGACCCGGCTGGCCAGCCCGGCCTGGGACACCCGGTCGATCGCCCAGGTCGCGTACGCGTCCGGGTTCGCCAGCCACGCGTCGTTCGCCACCGCCTACCGCCGCGAGTTCGGCGTCACGCCCCGCGAGACCCGCGGCGACGGCCTTTGAGCCAGGGCGTCAGGCGAGCGCGCCGCCGTCGACCCGGAGGACGCTGCCGGTGATGTACGCGGCGTCCGGCCCGGCGAGGAACGCCACCGCACCGGCGACCTCGTCGGCCTCGGCGTAACGGTGCATCGGGATGACCGCCTGCAGCATGAACCGGCCACCGTCGGAATCCTTCGCCATGGCCATGTCGGTGTCGATGATGCCGCACTCGATCACGTTGACGTTGATCCCGCGCGCCGCGAAATCCTGGGCCCACCCACGGGTGTACGCCGTGACCGCTGCCTTCGTCGCCGCATAGTCGGACATGCCCGCCGCGAACGTCTTGCTGGCGAGCCCGGACGACAGGTTCACGATCCGGCCACCCTCACCCATGTGCCGCACAGCCCGGTAGGTCGTGTCGGCGACACCGGTCACGTTGATCGCGAGCTGCTCGTCGCGTACCACATCGGTGATCTCCCCGGCCCGGAAGACGCCGGCGCTGTTGACCAGGATGTCGATCCGGGCGAACTGCTGCGCGACCGCGTCCACCATGGCCGTCACCTGGGCACGGTCAGCCTGATCGGCCTGGATGGCCTCGGCGCGCACACCCAGCGACCGCAGTTCCTCGACCAGCGTCTTCGCCTTCTCCGCCTGCGCGACATAGGTGATGACCACATCCGCGCCCAGCGTGGCCAGCCGCCGGGCCGTCGCCGCGCCGATCCCCCGGCTGCCCCCGGTCACCAGCGCCACCTTGCCCGACAGAATCTTCTCGCTCAAGACCCACTCACTCCTCGTGAAATCCGTGCCACCTGGTACCCGGTCGATACTCCGGGCCGGCGCGCGGGCGGTCTTTCGCTGCGGCGCACAGCGCTTGCCCCAGGGCGCAGAGAACAGCGACTGGAGTCTGTGATGATCGGCCGGCACACGACGGTCCTCCGCGGAGAGCACGCCCGCCCCTTGATTTCCGCCGATCAACCGGCAGTCTGTGATCAAAGATCATCGATAGCCTGGAGGGCCGCCGGTGATGTTCCGAGTAGCCAACGCCCTCGCCGCCACGGCTCTGGCCTGCACGGCCGCCATCAGCATCGCCGCACCGGCCCGGGCCGCGGACGAGACGCCCGAGATCATCCCGATCGGCCTGCTGCTGGCCGGCGACTGGGTGGACGCGACCCGCGAGTCGCGGAGCGCCTGGGCGCCGAGCTGCCCACCGAGCTCTACACGTGGTTGCACCGCCTCTGAGCGTCCCGCTTCACTCGCCGGTCCGCCGGTCCGGACCGGCGAGGGCCGGGATGCGTGAAAGGGCCGTCGTGACTTTCGTTGACAGCGGGTCCGCATGCGTTATGACGAAGGGCTGACGACTCGTTTGCCGGCCTCAGGCATCGTTGTCGGCACAGCCCGCCACGATGGAGGAATCAACATGCGCAAGGCCGGTGTCGACGGCCCGGATCTGTGGCGCCTCAGCTTCGTCGGCGGTGTCCTGGCGGATGAAAGCGCCATCACCATCCCCATGTAATAGCCGGCAGCGCCGTGTGCAGCGGCTTACCGGGTCGCCGGAGTCCCGCTGGCGGCCGTCAATCGAAACGTTGTCAAGGAGATCTTCATGTCGACCAAACGCGGTCCCCTTTTCCAGGTCGCAGCCGCTGTGCTGGTGGCTCTGCTCGCTGCCGCGACCTGGTATGCCTGGTTGGGCTGGGACACCCAGTACGACTTCGATCCGGTGACCTCCTCGTACAGCGGCCCGTACGAGGCATGGCAGGTCGCCGGGTGCGCGGTGACGCTGCTGATCGTTCTGCTCGGCTCGGTGTGGTTCGGGACGATGGAGGTGGTCGCGGCGGCAGCTCTGACCGTCGGTTTCACCACCGTCTGGACTGTGGGCGCGGCCGGCAATGCCGAGTCCGGTCTGTTCCTGATCGGCGCGGTCACGCTGCTCGTTGGACTGGGCGCGGCGTCGGGGGCGGTCTCCGCGATCATGTTCGGTCTCCGAAACCGGCGTGCACCCCGCATCGGTTGACGGGAGGTGAGTTGCTGACGCAAGTGGACCCTAGGCGGCGCGCCTCTGGCGCAGCCAGCTGAGGATCGCCTGGTTCGTCTCCTCCGGCTTCTCCTGCTGGATCCAGTGACCACAGTCCAGGCCGGCCACCTCCACGTTCGGGACGAATTCCGGCAGCCTCGGGGACCGGGCGACCGTGTCACGGTCGCCGTAGATCATGAGGGCGGGTTGCCGGACGATCGGATCGACGTCGGCCAGCAGGTGCCAGTTGCGGTCCAGGTTCCGGTACCAGTTGATGCCGCCGGTGAACCCCGATGTCTCGAAGGCGGCGACGAAGACGGCCAGGTCATGCTCGCTCATGACGGGCTCGCCGGGCGGGGTGTCCGCGCGGGCGATGTCGATCATCATGTTGCCCGGCTGCGGCTCGGTGCGGGGCATGTTCTTCCGGTACATGTTCCGCAGGAACCGGGCCGGGTTCTCCTCGAACACGGCGTCCGCGACTCCCGGCTGCCGGTTGAAGTGCACGAAGTAGAAGTCGCCGCCGAGCATCTCCTCCATGGACTCGATCCAGGGCCTCTCGCCGCGTTCGAGGTACGGCAGGCTCAGGTTGATCACGCCGTTGACGCGGCTCGGGTGCAGCATGGCCAGGCCCCAGACGACTGCCGCGCCCCAGTCGTGACCCACGAAGGTGGCGTCCTCGTACCCGTAATGATCGAGCAGCGCGACCAGATCACCCGACAGGTGTGCGAGGTCGTAGCCGTCGACGTCGGCCGGGCGGGACGAGTTGCCGTAGCCGCGCTGGTTCGGAACGATCACGTGGTAACCCGCCGCCGCGAGCGCGGGCATCTGATGACGCCAGGAGAAGGCGTGCTCCGGCCAGCCGTGGCAGAGCACGATGGGGTTTCCCGCATGCTCCCGGCCGGCTTCGAAGACCTCGAGGTGTACGCCGTTGACCGGGACGAGGGCAGGCCGGGGAAAGTCGGTTGTCATACCGGCATACTGCGGACCGAAACAGGTCATCTCCTGACCGGTTTCTGTGGAACCGTTGCCGGAATGCGCGCCGACAGGCTGATGGCCATCCTCCTTCTGCTGCAACGCCGCGACCAGGTGACGGCGGCGGAGGTCGCCGTCGAGCTGGAGATCTCCGAGCGCACCGCGCGCCGCGACCTCGACGCGCTGGGCGTGGCCGGCGTGCCGGTGTATTCCGTGCAGGGCCGGGGCGGCGGCTGGCGGCTGGTGGGCGGCGCCCGCACCGACCTGTCCGGCTTGACCGCGAGTGAGGTCCGCGCCCTGTTCCTGGTCGCGGGCCCGGCCTCGGCCGCCACTCCGGCCGTGAAAGCGGCGCTGCGCAAGCTGGTCCGCGCGGTGCCGGAACCGTTCCGGGCACAGGCCGAGGCGGCAGCGTCGTCGCTCGTCACGGATCCGCGGGGCTGGGATGCGAACCGGGTCACGCCACGGCCGCCGCGGTTTCTCGACGCGCTCCAGGACGCGGTGATCCGCGGCGTGCAGGTGCGGCTCGGCTACGTCGACCGGGACGGCGGCGGCACCGAGCGGACCGTCCACCCGCTGGGCGTCGTCGCGAAGGGCCCGTCGTGGTACCTCGTCGCCGACACCGAGGCCGGCCGGCGGACCTTCCGGATCGACCGGGTGGCATCCGCCGACCCGACCGGCGACCCCGTACGCCGGCCCGAGGACTTCGACCTCGCCGAGAGCTGGCGCGTGATCGCGGACGAGATCGACCGCAGGCGGACGCCCCGGGAGGCCCGGGCGGTGTGCAGACCGGACGGGATCGTCGTGCTCCGGAGGGCGTTCGGCTCCCGGCTCGAGGTGGGAGGCCCGACGGCCGACGGCCGCATCGAGGTCGTGATCCGTGGCGGCGACGACCTTGTCCTCGCCGGTGAGCTCGCCGCGCTGGTGACATGGGTCGAGGTGACCGGTCCGCCATCGGTGCGGCGTCATCTGGCGGCGATCGGCGACGCTCTCCTCGAGCGCTACGGACCGACGGGGACGGCGTGACCGATTCATCGACGGGTATCCGCATCGGACAGACCTTTACGAAATCGATAGCTGTGAGTTTACTGGGCGGGTGAAGAGAGCGATCCTCGCCGCCGCCGGCCTCCTCCTGCTCACCGCCTGCGTCAGCAACGACGCCACCGCGACTCCGGAAGCGTCCCCGGGAGACAACGAAGCGGGGACGCTCCCACCGGGCGAGCCCGACGTCAACGGTGACGGCAAGGTCGTCATCGGGGTGCTGAGCCCCGGCGACATCAACGACAACGGCTACTACGAGAGCTTCGTCGTCAAGGCCGAGGCGTTCGCCACGAAGCAGGGCTGGCAGGTGATCAAGCGGGGCAGCGTCCCCGTCGCCGAGGCGCTCAGCGCCGCCCGCGCGCTCTGCCAGCAGAAGGTCGACATGGTCGCGATCGGGGCCACTGAGCTCAAGGACGCGATCCCCGCCTCCACCGAGGCGGTCTGCCAGAAGACCGCCTGGTACGTGCCCTCGTCCGCGAACGTCACGCAGACCCCCGAGATCACGCTGTCCAGCGACGACCCGAACCAGTCGATGCTCGTCGCCGGGTACGCCGCCGGGCTGCTCATGCGGGAGAAGGGCACCACGAAGGCCGGCTTCGTCACCGGGCCCGAGGCTGACTTCACCGTCGTGGCTGCGACCGCGTTCCAGGCCGGGATCCGCGAGACCATCCCCGAGGCGACGCTCGTGACCACGTACACCGGGGATTTCAACGACTCCGGCAAGGCGCGCGAGGCGGCGAACGCGCAGATCAGCCAGGGCGTCGGCGCGCTCTACCCGTATCTGGGCGGCGCCACCGACGCGGCGACGGCACTCGCCAACGAGAAGAAGCTGATCACATTGACGCCCGGCACCGACCGTTGCGACTCCACGAATCCGGCGTTCGACGTGTCGGTGCTGTTCGACCCGGGCGACTACTTCGAGGCCGCGCTGACGCTGTTCGCCGCGGGGCAGCTGCGGATGGGTGTCACGAAGGTCTGGCAGCTGGGCGTCGACCCGTACCCGACGGTGAAGTTGTGTCACGGCACGCCCGAGCAGAACGCGAAGCTGGCCGCGTTCATCGCCGACATCGGCGCCAAGAGGATCGATCCGGCGGCGGAAGTGAAGAAGCTCGGCGACTGACATGAGCGCGCTCACGCTGCGGGGCATCACGAAGCGGTACGGCGCGGTCGTCGCCTGCGAAGCCGTGGATCTCGACGTCGAGCGTGGCGAGATCCACGGCTTGCTGGGCGAGAACGGCGCGGGCAAGTCGACACTGATGCGCATCCTGCTCGGCCTGGAGACCCGCGATGCGGGCACGATCCTCCGCGACGGCCGCCCGGTCACCGCCGGCAGCCCGCGCGAGGCCGTGGCGCTCGGGATCGGCATGGTGCACCAGCATTTCAGCCTCGTCGAGCCGCTGACGGTGTGGGAGAACGTCATCCTCGGTGACACCGGCCGGATCCGGCGCTCCCGAGCCTGTGCGGAGATCCACGAGATGAGTCAGCGGTACGGGCTGCCTGTCGATCCGCTGGCGGTGGTCGCGTCACTGTCGGCCGGCGAGCGGCAGCGCGTCGAGCTGATCAAGTGCCTGCGCCGCGACCCGGCGGTGCTGATCCTCGACGAGCCGACCTCGGTGCTGACCCGCGCCGAGTCGGCCGAGCTCTTCGCCGTGCTGCGCCGGGTGGTCCGCTCCGAGGGCCGCGCGGTCGTGCTGATCAGCCACAAGCTGACCGAGATCACCGCCGCCACCGACCGGGTCACCGTGCTGCGCCGCGGCCGCGTGGTCTTCCGCAGCGCGACCGCCGCGACGGACGTAGCCGAGCTGGCCCGCCAGATGGTCGGCCGCGAGGTCGCCGACGCCGCCGCGATCGGCCTGATCCCCGCCGCGCCCCACGCCCCGGAGAAAGCCCAGGGCGATCCCGCGCTGCGGATCCGCGGCCTGACCGCCCCCGGCCTGACCGGAATCGACCTCGAGGTACGCCCGGGGGAGATCGCCGGCCTCTACGGCGCCGAGGGCAACGGCCAGGCGCAGCTCGGCGACGTCCTCTGCGGCCTCGTCACCCCGGACGCCGGCACCATCGAGGTCGGCGGTATCCCCGTCGACCTGCGCAGACCCGGCGCCCTGCACGCCGCCGGCCTCGGCATCGTCCCCGAGGACCGGCACCGGGCCGCCGTCGTCCCCGCCATGAGCGTCGCCGCCAACCTGACCATGAAGGATCTCGGTACGCGCGTCTGGCTCGACCGCCGCCGCCTGCGCCGCCGCGCCCGCGAGCTCGCCGCGGAGTTCGGCGTCGTCGCAGCCTCCCTCGACGCGCCGCTGAGCAGCCTCTCCGGCGGCAATCAGCAGCGCGTCGTCCTCGCCCGCGAACTCTCCGGCGACCCGCGCGTCCTGGTCCTCGCCCAGCTCACCCAGGGCCTCGACGTCGGCGCCGCCGAGGACCTCCACGAGCGCCTGCGCCGATGCGCACACGACGGCATGGCAGTGCTGCTCATCTCCACCGAGATCGAGGAAGTGCTCGGGCTCGCCGACCGGGTGCTGGTGATCGCCTCCGGGCGCGTCGCGGGGGAGCTGCGCGCCGCCGAAGCCACCCCCGAACAGCTGGGGATGCTCGTCGGGGGAGGCGCCGGGTGACGCGTACCGCTGCCTGGTCTGCCCTGGCCCTGCTGATGTCGGCCCTGCTCATCGTCGCCACCGGCGGCTCCCCGGGCGAGGCGATGCAGGCTCTCGTACGCGGCAGCGTGGCCGACGCGACAGCGATCAGCGTGACGCTGCTGTACGCGGCCCCGCTGCTGCTCATCGCCGCCGGCGCCTGCGTCAGCGCCTCCGCCGGCGTGTTCAACATCGGTCAAGAAGGTCAGGTGCTCATCGGTGCCCTCGCCGGTGCCGCCGCCGGGCTGCGCCTCGCCCTGCCCGGCCCCGCGCTGATCGCCGTCGTCCTGCTGGCGGGCGCGCTGGCGGCGGGCCTCTGGGCGTGGCTCAGCGCCCTCATGCATCGGCTGCGCGGCGTCGACATCGTGGTCAGCACGCTGCTGATGACGTTCGTCGCCCAGCAGGTCGTCGCGCTCGCGGTCAACACGCCGTGGCTGCTGCAGGAGTCGCGCCTCGGCCGGGCGACCGTACTGCCGCAGACGAACAAGCTCCCGCCCGGCGCGCTGCTCGGCTCACTGGGCGGCTACCCGGGACTGCAGCTCAACACGGGTCTGCTGATCGCCGTCGCGGCGGCCGTCTCCGTCGCCGTGCTCCTCACGCGGACGAGATGGGGTTTCCGGGTCACCATGCTGGGTCTCAATCCCACGGCCGCGGCGCATTCCGGCGTACGCGTCACGGTGGTGACCGGTTCCGCCCTCGCCATTTCCGGCGCCCTCGCCGGACTCGCCGGTGCCGTGCTGCTGACCAGCCCGCTCAGCACCAACCGGCTCCAGCCCGGCGGCTCCCTCGGCCTCGGCTGGGACGGCCTGCTCGTCGCCCTGATCGCCCGCAACCGGCCGCTGCTCGCGATCCCCGTCGCGCTGCTGTTCGCCGTGCTGCGCTCGGGTGGCAGCTTCCTCGCGGCCACCGGCGTCCCGTACTACCTCGCCGACATCGTCAAAGCGTTGCTGGTTCTCGCTTTCGTCGCCCCGCGGGCCCGCTGGGGAAGGCCGGCCGTCGCATGAATCTCCTCGACGACCTCGGAACCGTTCTGGCCAGCGGCCTGCGCCTCACGGCCCCGCTCGCGTTCGCCGCCTGCGGCGAGTATCTCGCCGAACGCGCCGGCACCCTCAACATCTCCGTCGAGGCCATGATGCTCGGCGCGGCCTTCAGCTCGGTAGCCGTCGCCGGCGCCACGGGCAGCGTCACCACCGGCCTGGCCGCCGGCGTGCTGACCGGCGCGCTGACCGGCCTGATCCACGGCAACCTCGCCCACCGCCTCACGATCGACACGTTCGTCGTCGGTCTGGTCCTCAACGCGCTCGTACTCGGCCTGACCAGTTTCCTGATCGCCGGCACCACGTTCGGCAGCCGCCCGCCCCAGCGCTGGCCGCTGCTCCTGCTGCCCGGCATCATCCTGCTGACCTGGTGGCTGGTCGAACGCAGCCGATGGGGCCTGGAACTGCGCGCCGTCGGCGAGAACCCGCGCGCCGCCGACATGACCGGCATCCGGGTCGGCCTGCGCCGCCGCCAGGCCCTGCTCTGGTGCGGCGCCCTCGCCGGGCTCGGCGGCGCGTACCTCGCGGTGGGGGAGGTCGGCTCGTTCAACCAGAACATGACCGCCGGCCGCGGCTACCTCGTCATCGCCGCGGTCATCTTCGGCGGCTGGCGCCTCGGCCGCACCCTCGTCGGCTGCGCGGTCTTCGGCCTCGCCGACGCGTTGCGGCTCGCCCTGCCCGCGCTGGGCGTGACCCTGAACTCGCAACTGCTCATCGCCGCCCCGTACCTGCTGGCTCTGCTCGCAATGCTGCTCTTCGCCACCCGGCAACGCCGGCCCCGCGCCCTCGGAAAGCCCTTCGTCCGACAGGAGCCCTGACCATGCCCAGCGCACTCGCCGAGAGCTACGACCCGCTCGGAGCCCACGCCGCGGACCCGTACCCCTTCTACGCCGAGGCCCGGCACAAAGAGCCGGTCTTCTACTCGCCGCGCCTCGACGCCTACGTCCTCACCCGCTTCGCCGAGATCGACGCGGTCCTCAAGAACCCGGCCGTCTTCTCGTCGGTCAACAGCCTGCGCGGCATCAAAGCCCCCTACCCGTCGACGATCGCGGTGCTGTCCCGCAGCTACCCGCAGACCCCCGACGCCGTCACCACCGACGACCCCGCGCACCGCCGGCTCCGCCAGCCCTACACCAAGCACCTCACGACGACCGGCCGACTCAAAAACCTCGAACCAGCCATCCGTACGCGCGCCGAAGCGCTCGTGGACGCGTTCATCGACGACGGCAGCGCCGACCTGGTCGCCCGCTTCTCCGCGCCGCTGCCGGTCCAGACCGCCGCCGCCCTGTTCGGCTTCGCCCCCGACGACATCCCGGTGGTCAAGGAAGGCAGCGAGGCCCAGTTCTCCCTGGGCAGCGTCGACCTCACGGTCGAGCAGGAACTCCAGATCGGCGAGACCGTCGTCCGCTTCAAGAACCTGGTCGCCGAGTACGTGCGCCGTCGCCACACGGCCCCGGCGGGCGACCTGATCAGCGACGTCACCGCGGCCTTCGCCCCTGGGGTCGCTCCTGGGGAGGATTTGTCGTACGACCAGGAGGCCGAGGTGGTCACGTCGCTGTGCAGCACGTTCGGCGCGAGCCACATCACCACCGCCGACCTGATCGGCAGCGCCCTGCGCCTGCTGACCGCCCACCCCGAGCAGTGGGAGCTGCTGCTCCGCGACCCTTCGCTGATCCCGCAGGCCGTCGAGGAGACGCTCCGCTACGAAGCGCCGATCCCCGCGATGTTCCGCCACGCCACCAGCGACGCCGTGCTCGCCGGCGTCGACATCCCCGCCGGTGCCGACCTCATGCTGCTCTTCGCCTCCGCCGGCCACGACGAGGACCGCTACCCCGAGCCCGCCCGCTTCGACGTGACCCGCCGCCCGGCCCGGCACCTCGCCTTCGGCGCCGGCATCCACACCTGCGTCGGCGCGGGGCCGGCCCGGGCTCAGGCCCGCATCGCCCTCGAAGTCCTGACGGCCCGCCTCCCGGGCCTGTCGCTGGCCCCGGGCGCCACCGTGCCGATCCGCAACTCCGTCAACGTCCGCGGACCCCTGGAGCTCGCCCTGCGGTGGTGAGCAGTGCTTCCCCACCGTCCCGTACGGCCGGGAAGAGTCCCGCCCCCATCAGCACATCGTCCCGTCGTGTACCACGAGGTCGGGCCGCTCGAAGTCCTCCAGCTGCCGCAGCATGGCCCTCGTCTCGTCGAGCATCACGCTCATCGCGCGGGCGAACTCCCGGCCGTGCATCTGCGGCGTCCGCGTGTTCCCGCGGTTCTCCAGGGTGGACGACACCGTGACGATCTCCGCCCCGGTCTCTTCAACCCTTTGCGTGTACGCCGGGGTCGCGGCGGGACTGCCGTCTCGGTTGACGGTGGTGATCACGTCGTGAACACCGTGAACGCCACCTCGTGCAGTTCGCCGCCGGCCATGAACTGGAGGAACATCCGTTTGTCGCCGCGCTCGGCGAAGGCGGCGTGGAAGGCCAGCTGCCCCGTCGACGACGACGGAAGCGGGTGCAGATGCATCAAGGCCTGGGTGCGGACCTCGAAGTTGGACAGATGCGCGAACGCCCCCAGGTACGGTTCCAGCACCGCGGGCTCGCCGTCCCGGAGCACCTGGAACTGCAGTGCGGTCTGGGTGCCCGAGGTCAGATCCCTCGTGCCGTCGAGGCGGCGGACCGTGTACTCCCCGGAGGACGCGTCCGCGGACGGGGCGGGAACCGGGATCATGCTGGTGTCGCCGGGGATGACGAACGGGACGCCGAGCACCGTCGGGTCGGCGGTGGTGGGGCGGCCGACCGGGGTGAACTCGATGTAGACCCGGTACGCGCCGCCGTCGGTGATCGTCACCGGGGCCGTCCACGCGCCGTCCGCCAGGGTCGGATGCAGGTGCTGATAGCCGGACAGATCGTCGCGGAGGACGTACATGTGCATGGGTTTGGTGTGCACGATCTGGAAGTCGGCGGTCGGGCCGGTGACCTGCAGGGACACGGTGCCGGGTCCGCGGCCGCCCGGCAGGGACAGCGCCTCCACGTGGAAGCCGTCGTAGGTGTCGGACAGGCCGTCGCTGTTATAGGCGACCACCGAGGGTGACGGGGCGGGAGCCGGCGGCGCGGCCGGGGCGCGGCTGTCCAGGAACAGCCACGCGGCTCCGAGGAAACCGGCCAGCGTCACCGCCGCTGTCAGGCGGCGGTGACGGTCCGTGCCGGTTGGCCGGGCGGTCAGCTGACGGCCGCGGTGCCGGTGGGCTTCACCAGGAAGAGACCCACACCGATGCTCTGTACGGCTACCACCCCGTTCTTCAGGTACGGCAGCGCCATCCAGCTCCCGCTGTAGCCGCTGGAGTTGGAGGACGGGTCGACGTCGAAGTAGCCGACCTCGGGCAGGCTGGCCGACGCGACGTTGGTGGTGTCGAGAATCCGCAGGCCGCCGCGGTAGGACGCCTGGAAGTGGCGGTTGCCGACGGTGTAGCCGTTGTGGTTGACGAAGGTGCCGCGGGTGCCGTTGTCCCGGCCGACGTACTTGATGGCGTCCAGCTTCTGGATGTCGTAGACGAAGTCGGGGCTGCCGCTCGCGGTGCTGATCGTCTCGTCGTTGACGATCATGTACTTGTAGTCGCTGCTGGCGAAGCCCTGGTGGACGAAGCTGGCGCCCGGGTGGGTGCCGCTGGACAGCAGCTTGATCGCGGACTTGTCCGTCACGTCCAGGATCTGCAGGGTCTTGCCCTGGCCGGTGAAGTTGAACGCGATCTCCCGGCCGGTGTAGCGGGTGTCCGGGCCGGTGTAGTTGACCACGATCGACTCGTGCGAGTAGACCGCCCCGGTGTAGCAGGCCGCCTGGGTGAGCGTGAGCGGCGTCTTGATGTCGTAGATGGTGAGGCCCTTGCTGCAGGTGTTGGCCCCGGAGACGTACAGGAAGCCGGTCTGCTGGTTGATCCAGAGCGTGTGGCTGTTGGTGAGGCCGGTGAACCGGGCGGCGGCGGTGAACGTCTGCGTGGTGGTGACGTTGCGCAGCTTCGTCAGGTCGAAGATCTGGATGCCGTGCGAGACCGAGTCCTTGCCGATGTACGCGTAGTTCTTGTACGTCCGGATGTCGCACCAGGACGAGCTGACCCCGTTCGCGGACGGCAGGTTGCCCAGATAGCGCGGGTTGTTCGGATCGGTGACGTTGACGAACGAGACGCCGTTGGAGCGGCAGTACAGGATGTACTCGTTGTTGTTGTAGCTGTCCGACCAGTACCACATGCTCGACGAGCTGCCGCCGCCCAGCGCCGACTGCGGCAGGAAGCTGAGCAGGTCGACGTTCTTGCACGGGTAGCTTCCGGCGTACCCGCCGGTGCAGGTCACCGTGGCGTCGGCGATCGCGGCGCCGCTCTTCCAGGCGGGCTGGTAGATCCGGAGCAGCTCCTGCTCCTCGGCCTTGCCCTCGGCGGATCCCGGATCGTGGGCGCCGGCCGGTGGCCCGGCGATGGCCAGCGACAACAGCAGTGTCGCGGCGGCGAGCAGCGTGCGACGTACGCCTCGGAGCATGGTCAACGCCCTTTCGAGGAGAACCGGGTGTGTGCCTGCACGCTAAGCAGCGATTAGACGTACGTCAATGAATGTGGGATATGCCGAAAAGGTCATACGGGCGGCGGATGCCGGGGCGCGATGATCGACGCGACGGTCCGGACCGCATCGAGGATGTCGTCCAGCGGCATGCCCTTGACCAGGAAACCGGCGGCGCCGGCCGGCGCGAGACCCGCACCGTCAAAGCCGTCACCGTCGCCACGCCCGGCGGCATCGGCTTCCCGTGCGCCGAACAGGCCATCCGGATCACGCGGACCCGGACCGTCGCAAGCCGGACCAGCCGCGAAACCGCCTACCTCACCGTGTCGCTGCCCGCCGGGCACGCCACAGCCCGCGATCTCCAGACCTGGATCCGCCAGCACCGGCACATCGAGAACCGCCTTCACCACGTCCGCGACGTGACTTTCCGTGAAGACCTGCACCAAGCCCGGACCCGCAACGGACCCGCCGTCATCGCAACCCTGCGTAACACCGCAATCGGATGGCACCGAGCCACCGGCGCGACCAACATCGCCCGCGCTACCCGCCAGGCAAACCGCCAATCACACAACCTGATCCTCGCCGTGACCAGCAGTTACCCGACTATGCAATGACCCTGGTCCGCCGGGGCACCGAAGAAGGGCGGCCCCGGAGAAGGCTGCGACTTTCAGGTGTACGGATACGACCCGCACCTGATCTACAAGCCTCAATGAAGGCAGCTTCGGGAGGCGGCGCGCGGTTCGCGTCGGCTTGGATGCCACCGTGGGTCCACCAGAATGTCAGAGGGATCGTCTACAGTCTGCGCCGTACCTCTCCGGTATCCGTCTGGCTTTACGCCACCCACCGCGAAGGAGCAGGGCCACTATGGGCTCTCGTTGTCTGCTGCGTCGCACCGTCGCCGAGATTCTGGCGTCTGGGATCACCACTTTCGTCACTGAGCTGGAGCAGGCATTCCGCCTTCAGCTCGGCACGCGCCCGTCTCCGAGTGAGGTGAACTCCTGGAAACGGAGCATCCCCACCATCACACAGGCCCTCGCCGCTGAAGGGCTGCACGAGGTAGAGGTCCTCGCCGAAGTGCGCGGCCCCCTGACCAATACCAGGATGGATCTTGTCCTGGTCGGTTCTCACCCGGTCGCCGGCCAGCCGAGCGTCGTCGTGGTGGAAAACAAGCAATGGTCGAAGTTGGAGCCGGTGCCGGGCTCGGAACAGGTAAAGGTTCCGTCACTTCCGCAGCCGATCCAGGTGCATCCGGCGAATCAAGTCTGGGCGTACTGCAACACACTGACCAACTACCTGTCCGCGTTGGAGAACGCACGCGTATACGGCATGGTCAACATGCACAACGCATCCAGTGCCGATCTGCACCACGTCCAGCCGATGGCAATGGGTCTGGACCCCGAGGTGTGCCGTAACGTCCGGATCTTCGGTGACGACCAGCGCGATGATCTGAGGCGTTTCCTCCGGTCGGTCCTGTCCGCCACTGATGCGGCGAGCCATGCCGACTACCTGATCAAGTCGCCGGTACGGCCGACTCGGGCGCTGATGACAGCGGTCAGCGACGCCGTACTACGCCGCAGTGTCTTCACTTTGCTGGACGACCAGCGCCTCGCCTACGACCATGTGCTGCGCGCGGTCCACGAGAGCCACGCGAACAACCACAAGGAGATCATCCTGGTGGTTGGCGGGCCCGGTACCGGGAAGAGCGTCATCGCCATCGAAGTGCTCGGCGCGCTCAGCCGGATGAATATCAGCACGGTGCATGCCACTGGCAGTAAGTCATTCACCACCACCCTGCGCGACCAGCTGGGCACGAGCGACCGGCGGGCGAAACAGGTATTCACCTATTTCAACAACTACGCCCATGTGGCGCCGAACGGTATCGACGTGCTCATCGCCGACGAGGCGCACCGGATCCGGCTCAGCTCCAACACCAGGTTCACCCCGCGTGATCGCCGTTCGACCATTGCCCAGGTCCAAGAGCTGATCAACGCCGCTCGGGTGCCGTTGTTCCTGCTCGATGAGAACCAGATCGTGCGCAATGGCGAAATGGGCTCGGTCGAGTCGATCAGGCAGGCCGCGGCCGGCCTCGGAATTCCGGTGACCGAGGTGCACCTGCACGACCAATTTCGCTGCGGGGGCTGCCAAGAGTACGTCGACTGGACCGAGGAACTTCTTGGCCTGAGCGGCACCGGTCCCCGCTCCTGGGAGCCGCTAGACAACTTCGACCTCCGGCTTGCCGACACGCCGGAGGCAATGGAGCACTACCTGCGGCAAAAGCTGGACGACGGGCTGCAGGCCCGGATGGCTGCCGGGTACTGCTGGCCGTGGAGTGCCGCCCGACCCGACGGCAGCCTGGTCGACGACGTCGTGATCGGTGGTTGGCAGCGACCCTGGAACTCCCGGGCCGACCGAATGATCAACGGCATCCCTTCGTCCGATCTCTGGGCTACTCACGACGGCGGCTTCCACCAGATCGGCTGCATCTACACCGCCCAAGGCTTGGAGTACGACCACGCGGGCGTAATCCTCGGCCCTGACCTCGTCTGGCGGTCCGGAGCCTGGGTCGCTAATTCCAAGGCCAGTCATGACAGCAAGGTCAAGGGCGCCCCCAACTTCGATCAGCTGATCCGGAACACGTACAAGGTGCTCGCCACCCGCGGCATGCGTGGCGCTGTGCTGTACTCGGTCGACCCGGAAACCCGCGCCATGCTCGCCGGCCTCGGCATCCCGAAGATCTGACTTACACGGCATCCGGGCGCGCACTCAGCGCCCGGATGCTGGTCGAGTGGGAACTAATTCCGCCGACTTCGGCGATGGCCACCGGGATCGGCTGCCGGGCCCCGCACGCGAGGCGCCGACCCTGCACAGGCCCTGACCTAAAGGTCTCTAATTGGGGTCCTCGAGGACGCGGTCGGCCTCGCCGAGCCACCTCCGGTGTCGGCCTGACCGCGGTGGTCATCTGGGTGACCAGAGCAGGGCGGGCACGCCCCGTCCTTCCCGCACGGTTGGACCAGAAGGCCGTTGCGCAGTAAACACGGTCAGTAGTCCGGGCGGAGTCGCCGCTACCGGTTCGTTTCCACGTACCGGGAAGCATCGGATCGAGCCGAGACACACGGCGGGTTGAACCACCGACTATTCACCGGCGCCTACTTACACGTGACTACTGCACCAACGTCGACGAGGCGGAGCAGGCATGGGCGGTGAGCTCTTCGTCGACGTGGCGGGTATCGACCAGCTGCACAATCAGTTGAGACGAGCCTCCGACGACGCCGCGAACGCGCTGGAGTACGTGCAGCGGCACTGCGATCTCAGCCCGGTGCAGCAAGGTCTGTTCGTGCAAACGCTGACCACGCACGAGGTCGCCTACCTCCAGATGACGACGGCACTGTCCCGGCTGCGATCAGCGGCTTCCTGACCAAAATGTTCGACGCGCTGCTGATGGTCAGCATCGGCCTCGCCGGCGGAACCGCCATGATCGTCACACTCGCCGGGTCGGTGATCGGCTACTCGGTGGCATTGAGCTACGGCATCTACGCCATCCAGCTGTACCAGCAGATCTCGAACGCCTACACCAACGCGGAATGAGGTTCCACCTTCGAGCCGGACACCTTGAAACCAGACAGTGGTCTGGGGGAAGGATGTCCGGGTGCCCCGCCCTTCGAAGTACTCCGAGGATTTCCGTCGGGACGCGGTCGAGCTCGTGCGGTCCTCGGGTCGCACGATCCGCGATGTCGGCCGTGAACTCGGTGTCAATCACGAGACCCTGCGTAACTGGGTCGCTGCCGCCAAACGCGCCGACGAGCAGCGTGCCGGTGTAGGTCGCCCGGCCGGTGACGAGTTGAGCGGTGCCGAGCGTGACGAACTGCGTCGGCTGCGTAAGACGGTGGCCGAGCTGGAGTTGGAGAAGGAGATCCTCCGGAAAGCGGCCGCCTGTTTTGCGAGGGAGATGGGTCATTGACCGGCCGCTACCGGTTCATCTCCGAGCTTGCCGAGGTGTACGGCGTGACGCGGCTGTGCCGTGTTCTGGCGGTCAAGCGCAGGCAGGGCTACTACGAGTGGCTGGCCGCCGCACCGGCGAGGCAGGCCCGCGAGGCCGACGACGAGCATCTCGCTGCTCTGATCCGGTATATCCAGGCCGAACACCGCGGCTACGGGGCACCAAGGGTCACCGCTGAGCTGCGCCGTCGAGGGCTGCGGGTCAACCGCAAGCGCGTCGAGCGGGTGATGCGCGAGCGCGGCCTTGCCGGGATCACCCGCCGTCGGCGCCGGTCGTTGACCAGGCAGGACTCGAAGGCGGCGCCGGCGCCGGACCTGATCCGGCGTGACTTCACCGCGCCGGCGCCCGGTGTGCGGCTGGCCGGGGACATCACGTACCTGCCCACGGCCGAGGGCTGGCTGTACCTGGCGACCACGATCGACCTGTTCAACCGGGAGGTCGTCGGGCACGCCATGGCCACCCACATGCGTGCCGAACTCGTCAGCGACGCCGTCGCGCTGGCCCACCGGCGTGGCCTGGTCCGCCCGGACGCGATCCTTCATTCCGACCGCGGCAGCCAGTACACGTCGAAGGACTTCAGGGCCACGCTGACCAGGCTGAACATGCGGCCGTCGATGGGCCGGACCGGTTCGTGCTTCGACAACGCCGTCGCGGAGTCGTTCTTCGCCAGCCTCAAGGCCGAGATCGGCACCCGGGTCTTCGCCAGCCGCGCCGAGGCCCGCCGGGAGGTATTCGCCTACATCAACTACTACAACAACAAAAGACTGCATTCCACCGTGAAACACCAGACACCACGCGAAGCGCGTGTCTGCTATCGTCCACCCATCGCCCTCGCGGCATGAAACTCCGGTGTCCGGTCCCGGGGTGGAACTTCAGCACTCACCGAGGCCGGCAACCCAGACGGCATCGCCAAGATCCGCCAAACCATCACCGACGCCGACACCAAGATCGACCGCTACCGCGCCACCCTCGACGCCGGCGGCGACCCTGCCCTCATCGCCGGCTGG
Source organism: Actinoplanes sp. NBRC 101535 (assembly GCF_030269225.1). NCBI lineage: Bacteria > Bacillati > Actinomycetota > Actinomycetes > Micromonosporales > Micromonosporaceae > Actinoplanes > Actinoplanes sp. NBRC 101535. The sequence continues at coordinate 255,144 of NZ_BSSY01000011.1, forward strand.
ATCACCGAGACCACCGCGATCAAGAACGCAGCCCAAGTCAGGCTCGACCTCACCGATGCACCGCCGCAGCGGATGACCGAAGATCATCTCGACGCCATCGCCACCGCATTCAAGGACCTGATCAAGCTGATCCAGGGAGCGGACCCGCGCGACCGCGCCGAGCTATACAGCCGCATCGGCCTGCGGATGACCTACCAGCCAGACCAGAAAACACTGAAGGCCGAGGTCGTCAGTGACGACTTCGGCCGTGTGTATAACTTGTGTCCGAGGGGGGACTTGAACCCCCACGTCCGATAAAGGACACTAGCACCTCAAGCTAGCGCGTCTGCCATTCCGCCACCCGGACAAGGTGTACTGCTGTACCTTAGCGGAGCGCTTCGCCCTGGCTTCACCTGGGGTTTGGCCTGCTCCGCAGCGGCACAGGACGAAACTGTACACGGCCTGGACGCGACCGCGAAGCGGGGGTGGGGGCGGCTCCTGCTGTGGCGAAAAGGCCGTCGGGGAACGGGTCGATGGCCTTGTGTCGGCGGGCCGGGAAACGAGCGCCTGCGGGCCGGTGAGTGGGCTGGGAACCGGGCGGCACTGGCGTTGGGGGGACGAACCGGGCAGCATGGCGGGCATGCCGCCGTCCTCGCCGCTGACGCCTGCCCTGGAACGGGCGCATTCAATGATCGCTGCCGGGGATCTGGCGGGCGCCGGGCTGCTGCTGGAACGGGCCGTGGAGATCGGGCGGGCCAATCTGGGGGAGGACGCCCCGGACGTACTGGCTGCTCAGCGTGCGCTCGCCGTCGTCTACCTGCGCGAGGACGACCCGATGGGGGCCCGCCGGGTGCTCGAGGAGGCCTACGCGGCGGGGCATCTGCGCCTCGGTGACGCCGACCCGGTCATGGTGTTGATCTCTCACGATCTGGGGGTGGTCGCGGAGGAGCTCGGCAACCGGCATGAGGCGCGGAAGGCGTTCGGCCGGGTCGCGACCCACGGGCCGGGCGTGCTGGGGGCCGATCACGAGGCGGTTGCGCGGGCGCGGGCTCACTTCCACGATCAAGACCTTTCTGGGGTACGCGGGGAAGCGCCGTCCCCGAAGCCCCGGCCGGAGCCGGTCCCGCAGCCGCGGGCCGAGGTCGGGCCGCTCCCGCCTCCGCCGCCGGTACCGCTCGTGCCGGTGCGGCCGACCACGCCGGTGGCTCAGGTGCCGGCTGGTGCTGGTGATCAAAAAGGGGATCAGGCCGGGCCCTGGGACGGGCCGCCGTCCGGGTGGGCGCGGCAGGAGAGCGACGCCCCGGAGCCAGCCGACGAGAGCGCCACTGATTCGGCTCGGGACGACGCGAGCGCCATCGATACGGGCGCTGTTGCGGCTGGGTGGGACGAGGAAAGGGCCCGGGGCGGGAATGTCGCGCCCGGCGTGTTCTCGGTCGGGACGGGGGAGGCTCCTGGCGTTTACCCGGTGACTCCGAACAGCCTTCCGGTAGCCACGGGCATGCTCAGCTCGTACCCCCAAGAAATGAGGCCGGGGAGGCCGCCGGCGCAAGCGGAGGGCGGGGTTGTCCCTCCGGGGGATCAGCTGGTGCGTTATCCGGAACAGCTGGCCTATCCGGTGCCCTATCAGCAGGGTTCCCGGGGGCGTCGCGGGCTGGCCGTCGCCGCAGTCGCCGCGGCTCTCGTCGCTGCCTTCGTGGCTGTGGCCGCGCTCATGTTCGTGCTGGTCAAGCAGGCTTCGGAGCCGGCCGCCGTGAATACCGGAACCGTCGGCCCTACCGCTGGGAACGGGCCGGAACTGCGTGGGGATCCGCCTTCCGGGATCGCGCTCGACGTCGACGGATCGAGCGTCGAGGTCACCTGGCGTGATCCGGCTGAGGGGCGGGTCTCCTTCATCGTGACGATGGCCCGGAGCGGGGAGCAACTACGGCCCGTCGCGACGATCGGGCCGGGGGAGACCTCTTACCGGGTCAGCGGTCTGAATTCCACGATGGAGTACTGTTTCGCGGTCGTCGCCGTCTATGGGACGGACCGGTTTGCGAGTTCGCCGCAAGCGTGCACCGATGCCGTGAGCGCTCGTCCGTCGCAATAGCGCGGCTGACAAAGCACGTGACAAAGCTCTATCTCAAGACGGTGACGAAGCTGTCCGAGCGGGTGTCGATCTTCGACGCGGGGTCCCTATGATGAGCGCTCCAACCTGGACCGACGGCTACGGGGGAACGGGTATGACCAGCGCAGACAGGCCACCGCAGCGTCGCTGGCGGCCGCGTCGCGGGCATCTCGTGACGGCCGGCACGGTGATCGCTCTGGTGACCGCGCTGGGGCTGACCGTGCGGGGGCTGGGCGCCGCCGACGAGGCGTTCGCGAGCTTCGACGCGGCCTCGTGGGTGTGGAGCCGAGGTGCGGGTGAGGTGGCGCGGGTCAACGGGGTCACCGCCAAGGTCGACACCCGGGCCGACGTGGGGCAGGCGCGCGGGCATCAGGTGCAGGTGAGCCAGAGTGACCGCTTCGTCATCCTTCGCGATGTGGAGACCGGGCGGATCGCGTCGATGGATCTCGCCGATCTGCAGGCCTACTGGAACGGCACGTCGCAGCCGGGTGTCGGAGTGACCGTGGCGCTGCACGACGACGACGCCTTCGTGGTGGACGCGGTGCAGGGCAAGGTGCAGCAGGTCGACCCGGCCACTCTGCAGGGGGTCGGTGAGGCGCTGCGGTTCCCGCCGGGGATCACCGGCGGGGTGTTCGACGGCGACGGCGTGCTGTGGATCGCGGCGCCCGGCGAGGGCACGCTGACCGCGGTCGAGGCCGGTGAGACCGGGCCGTCGGTGGCCCGGACCGAGCCGGTGGCGCAGGGCAGTCACGACCTGGCGCTGAGCGCGCTGGACAGCGGTGTCGCCGTGCTGGACCGCACCACGAACGCGCTGGTCCGGGTCGGTGACGAGCCGACCTCGACGATCACGTTGCCGCTGGGCGCGCCGGGGATCCTGCCGCCGCGCAGCGAGGGTTCGCTGATCGCGGTGACCGTGCCGGGGGAACGGCGGGTGCTGACCGTCGACAGCACCGGGGTCCGCGCCGACGTGACGATCCCCGGGGAGGACGACGAGACCGGGATCGAGGCGGCCGTCGCCTGGGAGGGCTTCCTCTACGTGCCCGAGGCCGGCACCGTGCACGTCTTCGACGAGGGCGGCACCGCGCAGAAGGGCATCACGGTGAAGAAACCGGGCGGCGGGCTGGAGCTCGAGGTCCGGGAGAACCACCTGTTCATCAACGCGCCGGGGGCCTCCACCGCACGGGTGGTCGATGACGAGCACACTGTGCGGACCGTCGACAAGTATGCCGACGACGTCCTCGGTGGCGATCCGCCGCCGGCGCCGCCGACCCCGCCCGCCCCGGAGAGGAAGAAGAAGCCCAAGCCCACCGTGACCGTGCCGGGTGCCCCGCGCAACGTGCGGGCGGCGGCCGGTGACGCCGAGGCCCGGGTGACGTGGCAGGCTGCCGCGGCGAACGGCGCGGCGATCACCAGATACGTGGTGACGGGCGCGGACCGGACCTTCCAGGTGGGCGCGGAGCAGCGGTCGCTGGTGGTGACCGGCCTGACGAACGGGGAGACGTACCGGTTCGAGGTGCACGCTGTCAACCGCAGGGGTGACGGCCCGGCCAAGACGAGCAACGCGGTCCGGCCGACCGCGGACGTGCCGCAGCCGCCGGGTGTCCCGCGGGCCGAGGCGCTGCCGGACGGGTCGGTGCGGGTCGGCTGGGCGGCCGCGGACGGGCAGGGTCGCAAGATAGCCCGGTACACGGTCACGGCGATCACCGCCGGCGGGACGTCCCCGGTCGGGGACACCGCCGGCACGTCGATGACGATCGCACCCGGCACCTTGGAGTACGGCAGCCAGTACGCGTTCACGGTCGTCGCCGTGAACGACCGCGGCGCCGGGTCGAAGGCGTCCGGGGCGGGCGAGAGCGTGGTGCCGTTCACCACGCCGGGCCGACCGGGTGACGTCGACGCGGCGACCGTCGCCGACCAGGCCGGTGCGGTGCGGGTGACGTGGACGGCGGCCGAGGCCAACGGGCGGCCCGTCACCAGGTACGTCGTCGCGGCCGGCGGCAAGGAGACCGAGGTGTCCGGCGACACCGCGGCGACGCTCACCGGGCTGGGTGACGGCGCGAGCGTGCAGGTGCAGGTCACCGCGGTCAACGAGGCCGGCGCGGGCGAGGCGGGCAGTGCGACGGCCACGACGGTGGCGGCACCGGTGATCACGATGACCGGGGTGGACCCGAGCTTCAACGCGGCGTCGGTCGGGTTCAGCGTCAACGCGGGCGGCGGCAAACCGACCTGCACGCTGACCGTCACCGGCGGCGGCAAGGGGGCGACCGGGGGCTGCTCGGGGCTCAAGGCCGCGGAGTTGAAGCCGAGCACGGCGTACACGTTCACGGTCACCGCGAAGAACGCGGCGGGCACGGCCACGAAGACGGCCAAGGCCACCACCGACGCCCTCTACGGGACGGCCACCTGCATCAACGGCGACAAGGCCGAGGAGAAGACGTACTGCGACGACGAGGTCGACGGGCGCAACGGCAACGAGATCTTCTCGGTGACCCGGCAGGACGACGACAAGCAGGTCGGCTGGGTGAAGAACGGAACACGGCTCAAGGCGTACTGCAAGAAGAGCGGCGAGTCCGTCTACGCGTACGTCTACAACAACGAGAAGCGCAGCACGTGGTGGATCCAGGTCGACTACAAGGGGAAGACCTACATCCCCTGGGCCTGGCTCAACCTCGACGGCGGCGACGACCTGAAGGACCTCTCCGCATGCTGACCCCCGCCCAGGTACAGACCTTCGCCCAGACCGCCGAACGCCTGGCCGGCAGCGTCGGATCGGTGGTGCTCGGCAAACCCGAGGTGATCCGGCTCGCCCTCACCGCCCTGTTCGCCCAGGGGCACGTCCTCCTCGAGGACGTGCCCGGCGTCGGCAAGACCACCCTGGCCCGGGCATTGGCCTCGTCGATCCGCGGGCAGTGGCGGCGCATCCAGTTCACCCCCGACCTGCTGCCCTCCGACGTCTCCGGCGTGACGATCTTCAACCAGGCCAGCCGCGGCTTCGAATTCCACCCCGGGCCGGTGTTCGCCAACGTGGTCATCGCCGACGAGATCAACCGGGCGTCGCCGAAAACCCAGTCGGCGCTGCTCGAGGTGATGGAGGAACGCCGCGTCACCGTGGACGGCGTGCCGCACCCGGTGCCCCAGCCGTTCCTGGTGGTCGCCACCCAGAACCCGGTCGAGATGGACGGCACCTACCGCCTGCCCGAGGCGCAACTCGACCGGTTCCTGGTCAAACTGTCCGTCGGATATCCGGACGAAGAGGTCGAGATCGAGGTGCTGCGCGGCGCGGCCGGCCGGTCCCCGGACACCCTCGAACCGGTCACCGACACCGCCACGGTGGGCGAGTTGGCGGCGACGGCGCTGGGTGCGCATATCGCTGATCCCCTTTATGCGTACGCGGTGCGCCTGGCCGCCGCGACCCGCAACCACAAGCTGGTCCGGGTCGGCGTCAGCCCCCGCGGGGTGATCGCGTTGACCCGGGCCGCCGCGGCGCACGCGCTGATCAACGGCCGGGGCTATGTGCTGCCGGAAGACTTCAAGGCACTGGTCGGACCGGTCTTCGCGCATCGCCTGATGCTCTCGTCGGAGGCCCAGCTGCGGGGCGTCACCGCGGACGAGGTGCTCGCCGACGCGCTGCGTGAGGTGCCGGTGCCGCTGCCCGACAAGCAGCACCTGCCGGCCGTGCCGTGACTGCTCGGGGCGTCGGCCTGCTGGCGGCCGCGGTGGGGCTGCTCGGGGTGGGGTTCTGGTTCGGCTATCCGGATCTGGCCGTGCTGGGTGCGGCCGCCGTGTCGGCGCTGGTTGTCGCTGTCGGTCACGCGGTGTGGCGTCCCCGGCTCGGCGTCGAACGGGCCGCCGACCCGGACCGGGTGGCCCGCGGCGAACCGGCCGCCGTCACCCTGACCATCCGCAACACGAGCCGGCTGCGGGCCGCGACCCTGATCGCCACCGACCGGTGCGGTCCGGCCACCGTCGACGTCCCGGTGCTGCGCCTGCGGCCGGGACGGGACACGACGACCGGCTATCCGGTGCCCACCCACCGGCGCGGACTCGTCCCGATCGGACCGCTACGGATCACCCGCGGCGACCCGTTCGGGCTGATCAGCCTGGACCGGGTGCACGGCGGGACGACTACGGTCCGGGTGCACCCGCGGATCCACCCGCTCGCTGCCGTACCGGCGGGACTGACCCGCAGCCTGGACGGGCAGGCCGACCGGGTGCCGCACGGGACGATCACGTTCGACGCGTTGCGCGAGTACGTGCCCGGCGACGAACTGCGCCGCGTGCACTGGCGCAGCAGCGCCAAAGTGGGCGAACTGATGGTCCGGGAACAACTCGACACCGCCGAACCGAGCCTCGTGGTGCTGCTCGACGACCGGTCCGCCGGGCATCGCGGCGACTCGTTCGAGGACGCGTGCGAGGCGGCGGCCTCGGTGCTGGCGGCGACCGTCCGGGAGGGGCTGCCGGTCAGCCTGCACCTGGTGTGCGGCGAGGCGAGCGGACCGTTTCTGGACACCCTGACCGAGGTGCAGCCGGCGGCCGGAGACCTCGGCGCGACACTGCGGCGGCTCCGTGGGCAGCGACTCGGGGACACGCTGATCTTCCTGACCGGGCCGGGCGGGCGCGACGACCTCGGGGCGGTCGGGGGGATGCGCGGGGCATACCCGGTGGTGCTCGCCGCCCTGCTCGGCGACCGCGACACCGTCGCCCCGGCCCCGGCGACCGACCGGGTGATCGTGATCGAGGCGGCGGACGGCGCGGAGTTCGCGGCCGCCTGGGACGGGGTGCGCGGATGGTGAGCGTGACGCGCAATCGGAGCGCGCACGTGACGGGCGCCCCAGGCGTGTGGATGGCGTGTGTTTCGGGTGCGTTGGTGGTGAGCGTTCCTGAGGTGGAGGGGCCCGGGCGGTGAGCGATTCGGGTTCGCGGGCGGTGGGTGTTGTGGGCGGCCGAGGTTCGTGGGTGGCCGGTGTACTGCGGGCGTCGGTCGTGCCGGGCGCCCTGGTCGGGATGCTTACGTTGGCCGGCGTGGTGGTGGGGCGGATCTTCGCCGACGACCTGGTGGTGTGGCTGACGGCCGGCTCGGCGGCCGGGTCGGTGGCGGTGGGCGTCGCGGCGAGACGGCTGCCAGCGTGGTCGGCGGCGCCGCTGTCCGCGCTGGTCCTGACGGGATATGTGACGGTTGCGCTGCGAGTGGCGGCCGGTGGGCAGTGGCCGGACTGGACCGCGGTGGCGGGTGGGATTCCGCGCCTGTTGACGGCGTTGATCCCGGTGGAAGCTGCGCCGGAGACGGTTGTCGTGCCGGTGGTGGCGGTGTGGGTGGCTGGTTTGGCTGCTGTCGAGGTGGCGGTGCGCAGCCGCCGGGTGCTGCTCGGACTGTCGCCGGTGCTGGGGGTCTACGCGGGGGCGCTCTACGTGGTGGGCCCCAATGCGGAGACGCCGGTCCTGGTCAGCACGGGTTTCGCGGCGCTTGCGGCGCTTGCGCTGGCGGTTTCGGCTCTGACTCGGTCCTCGTCTTTCCCCGTCGGGAGGATCACGACTGCCAGGTTTACCACTGGGAAGGACGAGGAGGACCCTGCTGAGCTGCGGGTTCGCGCGATGCTGCGGATGCGGGCGCTGGGTGGGGCGGCCGCCGGCCTGGTGGCCCTTCTCGGCCTGGTGGCGGTGATCGGTCCCTGGGCCTCGCGCCAGGTGAGCGTCATGCCGCAGGACCCTCGGCAGTACGTGGAACCGCCCCGCGTCGATTCCCTGGACGAGAGTCCGCTGAACCGGATCTCGGGATGGGCGCTCGCTCCGAAGGAGTCGCTCCTGGAGTACCGGCCGTCCGAAACCGGGGCCGCCCCGGAGACGCGTCTGCGGCTGGCGGTGTTGTCCGATTATGACGGGGTCACCTGGAAGGTCGGCGGGCTGTACCGCAACGCCGGCCGGGTGCTGCCGGTGCCATCGCTGGGTGAGGGGACGTCAGGTGACGTCGCGTTCGGTGGGGACGCTACGAGTGAGAGCCGGCAGGAGATCACGGTCACCGGGCTCAGCGGGCGGCTGCTGCCGGTCGTGCCGACGCCGACGGCGATCTCCGGTGCTCGGGTCGCCTATGACGCGGCCACCGGCACCCTGATCCGGCCGGAGGGGTTGACCGAGGGACTGCGGTACGCCACGACCACGCTCGAACGGGAACCCGACCTCAACGCGCTGCCGATCGCCGAGGTGCCGTCCGGGGACGCGGTGGCCCGCTATCTCACCGTGGCCACCGGCGTGCCGGAGCGGATCCAGCGTCTTGCCGAGCAGTTGGCCGAGGGGAACGGCGCGGCGTACGACCGGGCGGTGGCGATCGAGGAGTTCCTGGCTGATCATTATCGGCAGGTTGCGGATGCTCCGAGTGGGCACGCCTATCCGAACATCGATCACTTCCTGTTCGGGCGTAAGGAGCTCGGCGGGCGGCGGGGGACCTCGGAGCAGTTCGCGGCCGCGTACGCGCTGATGGCACGCCTGAGCGGACTCCCCAGCCGGATCGTCGTGGGTTTCCGGGCGCCGGCGGCGGGCGGCGTCGTGACCGCGGGAGACGCCGTAGCCTGGCCGGAGGTGCTGTTCGACGGTCTCGGGTGGGTGGCCTTCGACCCGATGCCGAAGAGTGACGAGCCCACACCGGTCGAGGACGACTTCCGGCCGCAGCCGACCACCCCGCCCGCCACGCCGTCGGCGTCACCGGAACCGTCGCCGTCGGGGAGCGCGTCGGCCGCACCGCCGGTCGTCGCCGCGGCGCCGTCGGGTGATGCGGTGTCCGGGACGGTCGTGGCCGGGGCAGCTTCCGGATCACTTGTGGTCATGGTGCTTCTCGGCGGTCTTGTTGTGATCGCGATGCGGCGTGCGCAGACCCGGCGGCGGCTGACCGTCGGCGGCCCGGACGAGCGTGTCACCGGGGCTTGGCTGGAGTTCACCGACATCCTGCGGCTGGCCGGAAGCCCGCTGCCCTCGCATCTGTCCGCGACCGAGGCCGGCCGTTTCGCCGCCGCAGTCGCCGAGCACACAGCCACACCATTTTCCGAACGACCAGGTGCTGTGAACTCCGGACAAACGGATGCGGCGTTCTCCAGACAGGCGTCCTTCGGGCAAGCGGTTGCTGGGACTGTCGGGGGGACGCCTGTTGACGGGCTGATCGAGGCGGTCAACACGGTCGGGTTTGCGCCTGGGGAGGCTGATGAGCGGCAGGCTGATCGGGCTGGGGTTGAGGTGAGGGCCTACGCGGCGGCGCTTCGTGGGCAGATGCCCTGGTGGCGGCGGCTGTGGTGGAGTGTGCGGCCCGGCCCGCTGCGGTGGCGGGGCGGGCGCGGTGGTTAGAGTCGGGTGCCTGACCACAACCGGTCATGGCACTGCGGGAAGTCATGGCACTGCGGGAAGGTGGAACATGCGGGTGCTCCTGGTCGAGGACGACGAGGCGATCGCGGTGCCGCTTGTCGAAGGCCTCGCCCGGTACGGCATCGTCACCCGGCACGTTGCGACCGGCGCTGAGGCGCTCGCCGCCGAACCGGTCGACCTGGTTCTGCTCGATCTGGGACTGCCGGACATCGACGGTGTGGACGTCTGCTGGGAACTCAACCGCACCCGGGACGTACCCGTGATCATGTTGACGTCGCGGCGCGGGGAGGCCGACCTGGTCCGCGGCCTGGAGGGTGGTGCCGACGACTACCTGGCGAAGCCGTTCAGCCTGCGGGAACTGGTGGCCCGGATCCGGGCGGTCGACCGGCGGTCCCGGGCGGCGGCGATCGAACGGGTGTCGACCGTGCCCGCGACCGCGCCGGAGACGTGCACTGCGGGCCGGCTGAGCATCGATCTGGCCACCCGTGAGGTCAGCGTCGGCGGAGCGCCGGTCGCACTGGCACCCAAGGAGTACGACCTGCTCACCATGCTCGCCGCCCGGCCCGGTGCCGTGGTGCTGCGGCAGAAGCTGCTGGAGCAGGTGTGGGCGACCGCCGAGGGCCGGGGGCGGACGCTCGACTTCCACATCGCCGCCCTGCGCCGCAAGCTCGGCGACCCGGCGTGGATCGAGACGCGCCGCGGTGTGGGGTTCCGGCTCGTCCCGCTCGGCTGACCGGGTGACCTTCCTCCTCGCGGGCCGCGAACGCCGGGCCGTGGCATGACCCGGCGGCTGGTGTTGGCCCACCTGACGCTGGTCACGCTGGTGCTGGTCGCGTTGGCGGTTCCGCTCGGCTACCTCTATCGCAGCAGCGAGCAGCAGCAGGCGTTCCGGCAGCTGGAGCGGGAGGCCGAGGTGCTCGCCGCCTACATCGGCGCCGAACTGGACGAGAACGACGGGCAGGGCGCGCAGCAGGTGGCCGAGGAGTCGGCCCGGCGCTGGCGCGGTCAGGTCGAGCTGTTCGACGCGTCCGGCCGGCTGGTCTTCGGCACGCTGCCGGGGCACGGCGGCGCGGGGGCGTCGCCGGGAACCGGCAACCGGATCGTCGAGGTCGACGGCGTGATGATGATGTCGGCGGTGGTCTCCGTCGAGCCGGGCCGGACGGACGTCGGTTCGGTCCGGGTCAGCGTCCCGGCCGCGTCCGTTCTTGATCACGTCTATCAGTTCTGGGCGTTGCTCGCCGTCGCCTGCGCGGCCGTGCTGGTGGTCAGTGCCGCTGTTGCGGTACGCCTCGCCGCCTGGATCACCAAACCGGTCCGTGCTCTGGAGGACGCCGCCGGGCAGTTGGCCGACGAGTCGGAGCCGGCCGCGGTCCTCGGCGTGGACGGGCCGCCCGAGCTGCGGCGTCTCGCGCAGACGTTCAACCGGACCGCGTCGCGCCTGCACAGCGTGCTCGCCGCCCGGGGCGCGTTCGTCGAGCACGCGTCGCATCAGCTCAAGAGCCCGCTCGCGGCGCTGCGGCTGCGCCTGGAGAACCTGGAACCGGAGGTGTCGGCGGCCGGCGCCCCGAACCTGGAGGCGGCCATCGGCGAGACCGAACGCCTCGACAAGCTGGTCAACACGCTGCTCGATCTGACCATGGTGGAGGGCGCCGAGCAGTCTCCGGAGACCGTCGACCTGACCGCCCGGATCGTCGACCGGTCCGAGATCTGGCAGCCGCTCGCCGCGGAACGTGACGTCACCGTGCTCGCTGACGTACCCCCGAAGGTGTTGGTGGTGGTGACGCCCGGTTCGGTGGAGCAGATACTCGACAACTTGATCTCCAATGCGCTGGCGGTGGCGCCGGACGGCAGTGTGATCCGGCTGGTGGCGCGGCCGTCGTCCGAGGTCGTCGAGGTGCATGTGGTGGACAGCGGGCCGGGCCTTCCGCAGGAGCAGCGGGAGCGGGCCCTCGAACCGTTCTGGCGGGCGCCCGGCGCACCCAAGGGCGGCAGCGGCCTCGGGCTGGCGCTGGTGCGCAAGCTCGCCGAGGCGGACGGTGGTCACGTGCGGCTGGATCCGGCGGAACCGTCCGGTATCGATGCTGTCGTCACGTTGCCGGCGGGCGCACACCAGGTCTGAGAGCGGCTGTGCCCGCGGTCACGTCCTGAGAGATCCCTCGATATCCGGACAGGTCCGGAACAGGAATGCGCCAGGACTTTGCCAGGGGAGTCCCAGGAGACGAACGCCCTGTTCACGGCGTGTTCGACTCTATCCTTTGCGTGTCCGGGAGAGTCATCTCCGTCCGTTAGATTGCCCATCGGCAACGGCGGGATACGGGGACCAGCATGACAACGAAGCGGAAGATCAAGAAGCGCCGCTCGCCGCTGTGGGCGCGGCTCGCCACGGTGGCCGGCGTCATTCTGATGATCACCAGTGGCGGTGTGCTGACGGTCAAGGAGGTGGCCTTCGCCCGTCTGGAAGCGGTCGAGGCGCCGGACCTGATCGGTGATCCCGCGGCGGCGGCGGAGACGGAGAAGACCGACATCACGGGGCCGGTCAACGTGCTCCTCGTGGGCATCGACCCGCGGGACGACACGACGCCCCCGCTCGCCGACTCGATCATCGTGGCGCACATTCCGTCGACGATGGATCAGGCCTACATCTTCTCGCTGCCGCGCGACCTCTACGTCGACATCCCGGCCAGCACCAAGTCGCAGTACGCCGGCGGCCGCGGAAAGATCAACGGCGCGATGAGCCTGGGCAGCCGGGTGCCCGGCGGCAAACCCAGTGTCACGCAGGGCTTCCAGCACCTGGCGAAGACGGTCGGCCAGGTCACCGGGATCAAGGATTTCGACGCCGGGGCGATCGTCAACTTCGGCGGTTTCAAGAGCATCGTCGAGGCGATGGGCGGCGTCACCATGACGATCGACCAGGAGATCAGGTCCGAGCACCTCAAGCCGAACGGCAAGCCCCGCGACCGCCGGCCGGAGTGCGCCGATCACAGCTGCTCCCACCCGTACGTCGGGGAGCAGAAGGTCTACAAGAAGGGCACCTACCACCTCGAGGCGTGGGAGGCCCTGGACGTGGTCCGCCAGCGGTACAGCCTGAAGAACGGCGACTACGACCGGCAGAAGAACCAGCAGCGGTTCATCCGGGCGATCACCGAGCAGGCACTCTCCAAGGACGTCGTCACCAACCCGTCGAAACTGTTGAAGGTGCTGGACGCCGCCGGACAGTCGCTGACCTTCTCCGGCGGCGGCCACAACATCGCCGACTGGGCCCTGGCGATGCGCGACGTCGACCCGAAGAACATGGTCACCATCAGCCTGCCCGGCGGCGCCGTGGAGTCCTCCAGCGGCGACTATCTGGGCGAGCGGTTCACCGGACCGGTCGACGAGTTCTTCACCGCGGTGGCGAAGAACGACGTGCCGCGGTTCCTCCTGGACAACCCGGGGTTCGTCAACACCGGGAACTGACGGCCTACTCTTGGTGCCGTGGTGAGTGAATCAAGTGGGGCCCGTCTGTGGCGGATCACCATCCCGGTGATCGCGACCGCCGCGGAGATGGAGGTCCTCACCGACCGTATCGTCCACGCCCTCTGTCCGGACCGGGACCACGAGGGTCCGTGCACGACGCCGTGGGCGATGAACATCGCCGACGGTGACTCCCTGCCCCGGGCCGAGCAGCGGCGGCTGAGCGAGGCCGTCCACGACCCGAAGGCCTGATCAGGGCACGATCTGCTCGCCTCAGGGCACGATCGCGGCGATCTGCTCGCCGATCCAGGGGTAGAGCTCCTCGCCCGGGGTGTTCATCCGCGACTTGAGGTAACGGGTCGTCTCGTCGGCCAGCACCTCCAGCGTGCCGGCGCCGACCGCGTCGTACGCCTGGGTGACCACGCTCGCCGGGCTCACCTTGGGGACGTCCCAGCGCGCCGACATCGGGGTGTCGATCATGCCGACGAGCAGGCCGACCACCTGGGTGCCCTGGGCGCCCAGCTCGACGCGCAACGCGTTGGTGGCCGACCAGGCGGCGGCTTTCGACGCCGCGTACCCGGTGGGCATGGTGGCCCAGGCGGCCGACGAGAGGATGTTGACCAGCGTGCCGCCGCCGTTGGCCGCGAGCACCGGGGTGAAGGCGCGGGCGACGCGGAGCGTACCGAAGAAATTGGTCTCGAAGATCCGGCGCAGCTCCTGTTCGGGCCCGGAGATCGAGTCGCCGGCCGGCGCGATCCCGGCGTTGTTGATCACCAGGTCCACGTCGGGGGCGGCCTGAGCTGCGACGACGGCGTCCTGCTCCGCGGTGACGTCGAGGGTGAGCGGGTGGATCCGGGTGTCGTCCCACTGTCGCGGCGAGCGGGCGGCGGCGTAGACCTTCGCCGCGCCTCGCGCCACGGCCTGCCGGACGAACTCCTCGCCGAGGCCGCCGTTGGCGCCGGTGACGAGCACGGTGCGGCCGTCGAGTGTCGTGGTCATCTAAACTCCTTCAGCAAGTGGGGAGTGCCCCCGGAAAGAACTATGTGGGGAGAGTCCCCACTTAGTCAAGGAGGATGTGTCGATGGCGACTGCCCGGAACGCGGCCAAGCGACCTCTGCGCGCTGACGCCCAGCGCAACCGCGACGCGATCCTCGACGCCGCCCGTGAAGTGTTCGAGGCCGAAGGGGTGATGACGTCCCTGGACGGGATCGCCCTGCGCGCGGGCGTCGGCAACGCCACGCTCTACCGCAACTTCCCGACCCGCGACGACCTGCTCGCGGCGATCATGGCGACGTCCATCACGGAGGCGCTGGCGGAGGCGGATGCGCTGGCCTCGTCCCTGTCGCCGCGGGAGGCGCTCGGCGAGTGGCTGATCCTGCTCACCTGGCGGCTGCGGATCTGGCACGACCTGCCGTACTGCCTGGCCACGGCGCTGCGGGACGAGACGTCGCCGATGAAGGAGACCTACGATCCACTGCTGGCGCGGACCGGGGTGCTACTCGCGGCCGCTCAGGCCGACGGGGTGGCGGCTGCCGACATCACACCCGATGAGGTGTACGAGCTGGTGCTCGCACTGTCGTGGGCCGTCGACCGGTTCCGCGACGAGGAGGCGGCCGCCCGCCGCCGCGTGACCATGGCGACGGCCGGGCTGTTCAGCTGATTCTCAGCCCTCGGCGGACGCCTCGGCCAGGGCTGCGATGTGTTGCTTGATCTCGGCACCGAGGGTGTCCGGGGCGGATGCCGGGATCACCTGCACGTTCGCCGGTGGGGTGGCGTTGCCCTCGCCGACGTTGACGAACCGGACGGTGGGGTAGCCGGGGGCGACCGCGGTGGCCGCCTCGGTCTGGGCCGCGCCGACCGAGAAGATCACGCCACATCGTCCGCCGGCCAGTGAGGTGGCGAAGGCGGTCGCGTTGCGGGCCGTCTGCGGGCCCTGGACCTGAAGGTACTGCACCCGGACCAGGGCGGCGACCGAGGCCTCCTGCATGGAGGTCCAGACCGGTTGTGCCTCGCCGGTGACACCCTTCTCGTCGGTGAGCAGGCAGGCGGTCGCGTCGAGGTATTCGCGCTGACGCGGCGGCTCCGGCCACAGGGCCCAGGTGGTGAGGCCGGCGATCACGGCCGTCACCGTTACCGCCCCGGCGATCATCCATCGTGGATGGGCTGTGATCCTCGCCACTGTCGACGATGAGCGGTTGCGAGATGACCTCGCCTTTGTGGGCACGCAGCGACGTTAGATGCTCACGGACAGCAAATCAAGATCTTGCATACCTTGATCTCCTTGATTCATGCTTCGCGATGCCTGAAAGCATGCTGTGAGAACGGGGCTCACTATGAGGCGGCGCTTAGCTGCTGTCACCGCGCTGGCCGTCGGCCTGTCGCTCGGCGTTCCACCGGAGGTCATTCCCGAGGAGGGCGGCTGGCCGCTGTCCGGAATCCTCGCGGCGCTACGCCAGCCGGCCGCGTTCGCCGCGGTCGTCGGGATGCCGCTGCAGGAGTGGGCCGGCGGGGCCGACGATCGCGAGCACTACGTCTCCGCGGATCAGACGCAGGCCGATGTCGGCGCCGGCACGAAGCCCGGCAAGGGCATCGGCGCGGTCGACGCGGCGGCACCGCCACCGGTGGTCGACCGGGGTGAGTTCACCACGCCGCAGGCCACCGACCCGGAGAACGCCTTCGACGAGGCGACCAGCAAGCGGCTCCCGAAAAGGTCGAGCGAGACCGTCGACGCCTTCGAGAACACCGACGGCACCATCACCCGCAACGTCCACCAGGAGCGGATCAACTACCGCGCGTCGGACGGCTCCTACCTGCCGATCGACGCCACTCT
The DNA here is from genome assembly GCF_030269225.1 of Actinoplanes sp. NBRC 101535. Classification (NCBI taxonomy): domain Bacteria; kingdom Bacillati; phylum Actinomycetota; class Actinomycetes; order Micromonosporales; family Micromonosporaceae; genus Actinoplanes; species Actinoplanes sp. NBRC 101535. Next base: position 270,860 of record NZ_BSSY01000011.1, read on the forward strand.
GGTACGCCGGGACGGCCGGCTGTCGATGGCGGCCAACTCGATCGACGTCACCCTCGGGGTGACCGCGTCCGGCGGTGACACCGCCACCGAAGCCCCGGCCCGTGCCGCCGCGGAGCCCACGCCGAGCCCGAGCACGTCCGACCCGGCCGCGGCGGAGGAACCGGCCGCGGCCGACGAGCCGGCCGCGGCCGACGAGCCGGCCGCCCCGGACTCGGCCGACGACGCTCTCGCCTCGGTGACCACCGAGGACGGGCACACCATCGCCTGGAACCTGGACGGTGCCGCCGACGTGACGGCGGTCGTCGACGGCCGCACCGCGACCTACCCGGAGATCCTGCCCGGCACCGACCTCGAACTGCGGACCTTCGGCAGCGGTGTCAAGGAGACCATCGTCCTGAAGGCACCGCCGGCCGGCAACGAGTGGATCTTCCCGTTGCACACCGACGGCCTGACCGTCCGGCCCGGCGAGAACGGCGCGCTCGAACTGATCGACCCGCAGGGCGATCCGGTCCTCGAGGTGCCGCGGGGCTTCATGGAGGACTCGAAGATCCACCCCGCGTCCGGCGCCCTCACGCGTTCCTGGGACGTCGACTACCAGCTGATCGACATCGACGGCGGGCAGGCGCTCAAGGTGACCGCCGACGCGGCTTGGCTCGCCGACCCGGCCCGCCGGTACCCGGTGCGGATCGACCCGACGACCTGGCAGATCTACGACACCGGCGACACCTTCGCGGACAACGACGCGTCGACCCTGGAGCACGACAACGCCAACAACCTGCCGGTCGGCACCTGGGACGGCAGCACCGTCTCCCGTTCGTTCATGGCCTTCACCGAGTTCGACGACGACAAGATCGGCCTGGCCGGCACCCAGATCTACTCGGCCAAGCTGTTCCTGTTCCACACCTGGTCCTACGACTGCACCAGCCACAAGCCGGTCTACGTGCGGCGGATCAACGAGGCGTGGTCGAACGACTCCATCGGTGAGGGCGCCGCCAGCAACCTGGACAAGGGGCCGGCGTACTCCGGGGCGATCGGCACCCTGGAGATCGACGACAACTACCCGGCCTGCACCAACACCGAGTCGAACCGGGGCGTCGGCAAGTGGCGGTCGGTGGACCTGAACGCCACCACCTTCAACGGCTGGTCGACCGGCGCGATCCCCAACTACGGCCTGGCGCTGACCGCGTCGGAGACCGACAAGACGGCGTGGAAGCGGTTCAACTCCCGCAACGACGACGACTGGGGTAACACGCCGTACCTGCAGATGACCTACGACGAGAACCAGGAACCGCAGGTCGACGAGCAGTACCCGGCGTACGGCGCACCGGTGGCGACGCTGTCGCCGGAGCTGATCGCCGACGCGCACGACCCGGACGAGTGGCCGAAGTCGATCCAGTACGAGTTCATCGTCTACCAGAAGGACGCGAAGACCCGGATCACCAGCTCCGGAAAGATCAAGAAGAAGAACTGGGTGGTCCCGGCCGGCGTCCTGGAGTGGGGCGAGAACTACTACTGGTCGGTGGTCGTCTCCGACAGCCTCAAGGACAACGCGAAGAGCCAGACGAAACACCTGCTGGTCACGCCGGTACCCCAGCCGTCGGTCACCTCCGGGCTGTCGCAGAACTCGGACAAGGGCTTCGATCCGGTCGGCGGCAACTACACCACCGCGGCCCGGGACGCGATGATCAACACGGTCGGCCCGCCGCTGGAGATCAACCGGTTCTACAACAGCATCGACCCGCGGACCACGCAGGCGTTCGGCACCGGCTGGTCCAGCGTGATCGACGCCAAGGCGGTGGAGAGGTACGCCAAGGACGCGAACGGCCTGACGATCATCAACACCGTGGTGATCACCTATCCGGACGGGCGGGAACTCGCGTACGGGCGCAACAACGACGGGACCTGGGGATCACCGGCCGGCCGGGCCTCGAACTTCACCACCATCACCGGTGGCGGCTACCGGATGACCGAGAAGGACGGCACCACCTACGAGTTCGCCCGCTACCTCGGGTCGGGCCGGTACGCGATCAGCACGATCAAGGACTCGTCCAGCCGCGCGCAGACGTTCACCTACACCGGCACCAAGCTGTCCTCGATCACCGCGGCGTCGGGCCGGTCCCTCACCGTCACCTGGACCAGCACGACCCCGGCCCGGGTCGCCTCCATCTCCTCCGACCCGGCCGTCCCCGGCGACGCGAATTCGGTGAGCACCTGGGGGTACGAGTACACCGGCAACAACCTGACCAAGGTGTGCCCGCCCGGCAACGGAAGCGACTGTCACACCTACCAGTACGGCACCGGATCGCCGTACCAGACGGCGGTCACCAACAGCCGCCCGCACTCGTACTGGCGGCTGACCGAGACCAGCGGAGACACCGCGGCCAGCACGATGCTGGAGAACGGCGGCACCGACAACGGCAAGTACAAGAACGTCACCCTGGGCCAGACCGGCCCGCTGACCGGCTCGACGGCGACGGCGGCCGGCTTCAACGGCAGCAGCGCCGAGGTCGAGCTGCCGGCCGACCTGGACGGCGACGCCGCCAACCAGGCGATCAGCATGTGGTTCAAGTCGTCCGGCGGCGGCGACGGCGTCCTCTACGGCCAGTCGTGGGAGACCGGGGCGACCACCAACGGCGCCTACAACCCGACGCTCTACGTCGGCTCGGACGGATACCTGCAGGGCACCTTCCCGAAGGCGCCGAAGACCGGGACCGTCCTGGGCACGCTGACCGCCTCCGGCAACGGGCAGTGCCTCACCGTTCCGGGCAACTCCTCCGCGAACAGCGTCCGGCTCGCCATCGCCAACTGCACCGGCGCGGCCAACCAGACCTTCACCTGGACCGCCGACCGGGAGCTGCAGGTCACCACCGGCGGCGCCGTGAAGTGCGTCGACGTCCAGGGCGGCGAATCGGTCAACGGCGCCGACATCATCAGCTTCGACTGCCACGGCGGCGCCAACCAGAAGTGGGACGTGCAGGCCGACGGCCAGATCATCGGCGACCAGTCCGGGTACTGCATGGACTCGGTCGGCGAGGGAGTCACGGCCGGCGCCGAGATGCAGATCTGGGCATGCGGCAAGCAGCGCAAGGCCGACCAGTCGTACTTCGCCCGCGCCCACACCGCGCTCAAGTCGACCGCCGCCGTCACCGACGGCACCTGGCACCACGTGGTCCTCAACACCACCGGCAACACCCAGCAGATGTACCTCGACGGGACCCTGGTCGCCTCCGAGACCGGCATCACCGTGCAGGACATGAGCGCGGCGGCCTCGTACCTCGGCTCGGGCTTCCTCGGTGGCGCCTGGCCCAACCAGTCGCGGTCGACCGCGGGCACCAACAAGGGTGCGAAGGACTTCTTCACCGGTTCGCTCGCCGACGTCGCGTTCTACGACACGGCGATCGACGGCCAGGTCGTCGCCGACATCTGGGCCGCCCGGGCGGAACGCAGCCAGCTCACCGCGGTGCTCCGCCCCTCGCAGCAGCGGACCGCCACGGTCGCCTACGACACCGTCACCGGGCGGGTCAGCCAGCTCACCGACGGCAACGGCGCGGTGTGGAAACCGGCCGCGCCGACCATCGGGCGCACCCCCAAGGTGTACGAGAGCGCCGTGCTCGGCGATGCGCCGACCAACTACTGGCGGATGGCCGAGACCGGCGTGACCGACGCGGTCAACGAGGTCAACGGCAGCACCGCCACGTACAGCAACGTCCAGTTGGGTGCGGAGGCCGGACCGTTCGGGGCGGCCGCGACCGCCGCACAGTTCCCGGGCGGGACGACCAAGTCGTACGTGGACCTGCCGGACGGCATCCTGCCCACCGGCAACGCCTCCACCTCGCTGTGGTTCCGGACCGGGTCGAGCGGCATCCTGCTCGGCGAGTCCAAGGCGGTCACCGGGCGTACCGTCTCGCCGGTCCTCTGGGTCGACTCCGGCGGGCGGCTGCGCGGACTCGCCCCCGCGAACAACCCGACCGGCCCGATCAGTGCCGGGTACAACGGCAAGTGCCTGGACGTGCAGTCCTCCGGTACCGCCGACGGCACCCCGGTCCAGCTGTACACCTGTAACGGCACCACCGCGCAGAGCTGGACGTTCACCGTCGGCAGCAGCGGCACCGGCACCTTCCAGGCGTTCGGCAAATGCCTCGACGTGAAGAGTTCGGGCAAGGACGACGGCACGGTCATCCAGCTCTACACCTGCAACGGCGGTGTGGCGCAGGTGTGGAAGCCGTTCGCGGGCGGGCTGCGCAACCCCAACTCCGGCAAGTGCCTCACCCTCCCGATGAACAAGAACGAGAAGACCGAGGTCGCCATCGGCACCGACGCCCTTCTCTACACCTGCGAGGCCAAGCCCCCGCCCCGCCAGACCTGGTCCTTCGGCCTGAACAGCCAGGCGAAGCTGGTCAACGACGGCAAGTGGCACCACGCCGCGCTCACCGTCGCGGGTGGCGTGCAGTCCCTGTACGTCGACGGCGAGAAGAGCCAGTGGGCGGGCGGGACCCCGTTCACCGTTCCCGCCGTCCGGCCGGACTTCTACGTCGGCGCCGGGTACAGCCACTGGGACTGGACCGATCTGCTCGGCACCGGCGGCACCCTCGGGATGAACTACCTCACCGGTGCCGCCGCCGAGGTGGCGTTCTACCCCGGCGAGCTGGAGGCCGCGCAGGTCTCGTACCAGTTCAAGGCCCGGGACGCGGCGAAGGCGACGGCGTCCGGCGAGGTCGACTACGTGGTCGCCGGCCCGGAGAACTCGTCCACGACGACCATCAACGACCTGATCTACAGCCGGAAGGTCGCCGAGGTCGACGAACGCGGCAAGGCCACCCGGTACGGCTACAGCGGCAAGGGCTACCTGCGCACGGTGACCGACCCGCTGGGCAACATGACGGTCAACGAGCACGACGTCCGCGGCAACGTCGTATCCGTGACCACCTGCCAGGACCGGTCCGCGAACAAGTGCACGACGACCTACTCCACCTACTATCCGGACGCCACCACGGCCAACCCGGCGTTCAACGTGCTCAACGACCGGGTGATCACCCAGCGCGGCCCGGGCTCCACGTCGAACACCGACAACACGTACCTGACCGAGTACACGTACGACACGGCCGGCAACCGGACCGGCCAGGTCGACCCGCTGGGCCGCCGGACCACGATCGCGTACACCGACGGCACCGGAACCGCCGGCGGTTACAACGGTGCGGTCCCGCCCGCCGGCCTGCCCTGGCGGGCGATCAAACCCGGTGGCGGCCAGCAGACCATCCTCTACCTGGCCAACGGCGACGTCGCCGAGGTGAAGGACCCGGCCGGGATGGTCACCCGGTACGAGTACGACGGCCTGGGCCGCACCACCAAGGAGATCGAGGTGGTCGACGGCGTCGCCGGCGCGACCACCACGTACGAGCACGACCGGCAGGACCGGGTGGTGACCTCCCGGGACCCGGCGATCACCAACCACGTGACCGGTGCGGTGCACACGCCGGTGACGACCCTGTCGTACAACGTCGACGGCCTGCTCACCGGCGAGACGATCACGGACGCGACCGGTGGCGACGCACCGCGGTCGGTCACCTATGAGATCGACGGCTACGGCCGCCGGGCCAGCGAGACCGACCAGCTGAACAACGTCGTCACGTACGACTACGACGGGTTCGGCCGGGTGATCCGGCAGACCCATGACGACGGCAGCTCGGTCCGCACCACCTACGACGCGTCCGGCAACGAGCTGGCCACGATCGTGGAGAACTGGACCGGGGAGCCGAAGCTGCCCGACGGCCAGAAGGACCTCACCCTCCAGTCGATGGCGTACGACGACGCCGGCCGGCTGGCGTCCGAGACCGACGCCATGGGCTGGGTCAACGAGTACACGTACACCGACAACAACCTGCTCGTCACGGTCACCCGCAAGGACCCGAAGACCGGCAAGTCGTTCGTGATGGAACGCAACACGTACGACGCCGCGGGCAACGAGGTCACCCAGGTCACCAACGACGGGCTGACCAGCACCACCCGGACCTTCGACGTCGGTGGTCGCCCGCTGACCGCGACCCTGGACCTGCCCGAGGAGACCGGCGACACCGCCGGGGCCCGGGACCGGACCACCGCCTTCCGGTACTCGCCGGAGGACGAGGTCCTCTCCACCAGCCTGTACGAGGGCAGCAACCTGCTCGGCCGGTCCGACCAGATGTACGACCGTCTCGGCCGGCTCAAGCAGGAGACGGCGTACCTGAGCGCGAGCCTGACGCCCACCACCCGGTGGACGATGAACGAGACCACCGGGGTCACCGCCACCGACGCGACCGGCAACAACCCGGGCACGGCGAGCGGCACGGTCACCTGGTCCACCGAACGCGGCGGGGCGGCCTCCTTCCCCACCGCCGGCGGCATGATCAGCGGCAAGGCGCCGGTGGACACGCTGCAGCCGTACACGATCAGCTCCTGGGCCAGGCTGAGCGCCCGCAACGCCAACCGGTTCGTCATGGTGATGCCCGGCGACATCGACAGCTCGGCGCTGAAGGTCTACTACGACCAGGCCTCCACCGCCTGGCAGATCTCGATGGCCGTCCGCAACGACGACGGCACCACCTCCTGGCTGACCAGCGCGTCGACCACCAGCGCGGCCGCCGCGACGTGGACGAACCTGACCGTGACGGTGGACCCGGCGACGACCGGCACCCGGTCGGCGAAGCTGTACGTCAACGGGGTCAACACCGCCACGATCACCACGGACAAGCAGTTCAACAACCAGGCCACCGAACTGCGGGTCGGTGCCGAGACGGCGACCACCGGACTCTTCATCGGGCAGATCGACGACGTCCGTGCGTACCAGAAGGTCCTGAGCGCTTCGGAGCTCGCCGAGGTCGCAGCCGGCGGCGAACCGGCGGCCGATGCCAAGGTCAGCCGCAACACCTACGGCCTGACCAGGGACGGGTCGGTCACCTCGGTGACCGACGCGCTCGCCGCCACCACCTACATCACCAACGACGAGGTGGGCCGGGCCGCGCAGAGCACCCTGCCCCCGGTCACCGTCGTCGAGGGCGAGGGCAACCCGGGCCTGACGATCTCGAACAGCGCGATCGGCTACAACACCTTCGGCGAGGTGACCGAGGAGCGGGACCCGCACGGCAACGTGACGATCGCCCGCTACGACGGCGCCGGCCAGGTGGTGGAGACCCAGCTGCCGTCCTACAAACGGCCGGACACCGGCGAGGTGCTGACGCCGACGTCGAGCGTCAAGTACAACCGGGTCGGCCAGATCCTCTCCACCACCGACCCGCTCGGCGCCGTCACCAGCTACACCTACGACCAGCTGGGCCGGGTGACCGCGGTGACCGCCCCGGACGAGGGCGTCACCAAGTACACCTACAGCTACAACGGTGAGCTGCTCACCGAGACCGACCCGAACGGGGCGCAGGCCGAGTCGACCTTCGACTACCTGGGCCGCACGCTCACCTCGACCGACAAGGTGCGTCAGACGGGTACGTCCTACGTGACCACCTTCGACTACGGGACCAACAGCCCGTGGCCGACGACGGTCACCTCGGCGGGCAAGGTGACCTCGAAGACCGTCTACAACGCGGCCGGTGAGCCGGTCGCGGTCACCGACGGGGCGGGGAAGACCTCGACCAGCCGGTACGACGGCGCGGGCCGGCCGGTCAAGGTGACCGCCCCGGACGGGACGTACTCCACCTTCGCCTACGACTTCGCCGGTCAGAGCACGTCGACGGCGGAGTTCTCGGCCACTGGGACGCAACTGCGCACGCAGAGCGCCACCTACGACCGGACCGGCAACCTCCTCACCGCGGTCGACGCCCGCGGCACCAAGAAGGAGTTCGAGTACGACGTCCTCGGCCAGCTGACCAGCCAGAAGGAGCCGATCAGCGCGTCCGACGCGATCACCACCACCTTCGGGTACGACGCGGCGGGCCAGCAGACCCGGTTCACCGACGGCCGGGGCAACCGGTTCGTCACCACGTACAACCCGTGGGGCATGGTCGCCACCCAGGTGGAACCGGCGACGGCGAACAACCCGGACGACCGGACCTTCACGATGTCCTACGACGCGGCCGGCCAACTGGTCCGGGCCGACTCGCCGGGCGGGGTGACGGCCGTCAACAAGTACGACGTGATGGGCCGGCTCGAACGCAGCACCGGCACCGGCGCCGAGGTGGCCACCAAGGACAAGGCCTACGAATACGACCTGGCCGGCCGGATCACCTCGTTCACCGGTACGGCCGGCAAGTCCACGGTCACCTACGACGACCGCGGCCTGGTCACCGAGATCGGCGGAGTGTCCGGGACCTCCTCCTACGGTTACAACGAGGACGGGGCGCTCACCCGGCGTACCGACGCGGCCGGCACTACCACCTACAAGTACGACACCGCCGGCCGCCTGGACACGCTGGTCAACCCCAGTGCCGGGATCAACCAGCAGTACAAGTACGACGACCTCTCCCAGGTCAAGGAGATCCTGTACGGCGGCAACGTCCGGTCGATCGGCTACGACAACCTGCACCGGGTGACCTCCGACTCGCTCGCCTCCGCCACCGGAGGCAGCATCGCGAAGATCGCCTACACGTACGACGCCGGCGACAACGTCAAGACGAAGACGACGACCGGGTTCAACGGGGCATCGACCAACAGTTACGAGTACGACCTGGCCGGGCGCCTCGTCGGGTGGGACAACGGCGTCACGCCGGTGGTGTACGCGTACGACAAGTCGGGTAACCGGGTGCAGGCCGGGACGACGACGTTCACCTACGACCAGCGCAACCAGCTGGTGTCGAACTCGGCGGGCACGAGTTACGCGTACACCGCCCGTGGCACCCTGGCCTCGACCACCACCAACGGGGTGGTGGCGCAGACCCGGGCCGACGCGTTCAACCAGGTCCTCTCCCAGAGCACCAAGACCGGTGGGTTCACCGCCTACGAATACGACGGACTGGGCCGGCTGATCCAGCCGAACCTGACCTACACCGGACTCGGCAACACCGTGGCCGCCGACGGGACCACCGGATACGTGTACGACCCGGGCGACGGCCTGGTCGGCGTCGGCTCCGGCGGCACCGGTAAGAACGCCTGGGTCGACTCGCACATGGACGTCGTCGGCGAGTTCACCAACACCGGGACCGCGCTGACCGGGTCGGTGTCCTATGACCCGTGGGGCAAGATCCTGGCCAGCGGCGGCATGGTCGGCAAACTCGGGTATCAGTCCGAGTGGACGGATCAGGGCACCGGCAAGGTCAACATGTGGAACCGCTGGTACGACCCGGAGACCGGCGCGTTCGACACCCGCGACACGGCGAACAACAGCGCGACACCCTCCTCCGGGGCGGCGAACCGGTTCGCGTACGCCGAAGGCGACCCGCTCGGCAACACCGACACGACCGGCAACGCCGTCGACGGCAAGTGCGGCGAATACGACTACGCCTGCGCGATGCGCAACTACCAGGCGCAGATGAAGTCGTACAACGCCGCCATGGACCAGCGCGACCGGGACATGAAGGCGGCCGGCACCGAGATCGCCCGCCAGGAGGCCGAATACCAGCGCGCCAACCGGGAGAGCAACACCCCGCTGCTCGACATCCTGATCAACGTCGGCATCGGCATGCTCCTCGACATGATCGGCTACAACTCGCTGGTCGGCTGCCTCGGCGGCTCGGTGTGGGACTGTGTCGACCTGGCGAGCAACGCCCTCGGCCCGCTGAAGGCGATCAAGATGGCGAAGTCGCTGTACCGGGCGGCGGACCGGGCCTTCAGCGGCTACCGGATGTGGAAACGAATCGTCGAAGGCGCCCGCACCGTGATGCGGCGGGCCCAGGCGCTGCTCGGCGCGGCCCGCAAGCACCTGGCCGACGTGATGAAGAAGAAACCGAAGAAGCCGAAGGTCCCGAAGAAGAAACGAAAGCCCCCGGTCAAGAAGAAGCCCAAGCCCAAGCCGAAGCCGAAACCCAAGCCGAAGCCGAAGCCGAAGCCCGCCAAGGCGAAGCCGTCGAAGCCGGTCCAGAAGCAGAAGCCGAAGACCGCGCCGAAGAAGGAAGCCAAGCCCGACAAGGCGAAGCCGAGCAAGTCCCACCAGGACAAGCAGAAGCCTGAACGCGACCAGCGCGAGCGGGAGGAACGATCGGACCGGTCCAACGAACAGGACGGCTCCGATCAGGACGCCCCGGTCGCTTGCAAGACGCGGCACAGCTTCGACCCGGAGACCCGGGTGTTGATGGCGGACGGGTCTGTGCGGCCGATCGCTGAGATCAACATCGGTGACGAGGTTCAGGCGAAGGATCCGGTCACCGGTCAGGAAGGTGCGCGGGAGGTCACCCTCCTGCACGCCAACCGCGACCTGGACCTGGTGGATGTGACCGTGTCCAGCAAGCCGGCGGATGCGGCTGTGCGGACGGAGGGCGAGGGCGAAGGGGGACGTAGTACCCGCGGACCGACCGAGTCGGTCCTGGAGACCACGTCACACCATCCCTTCTGGGACGCGACCACCGGTGAATGGACCGACGCCGCCGACCTGATCCCCGGCGAGTCGACTCTCACCGGCCCGGACGGTGAACTCCAGTACGTCACCGACGTCCGCGAGTACACCGGCCCGAAGGTCATGCGCGACCTCACGGTCGCCGAGATCCACACGTACTACGTCATCGCCGACGACGAACCGGTCCTCGTCCACAACAACGACGAATTCTTCTGTGAGGCGTCGGCCGACGTTGCAGAGCGCAGAGAAGCTGCCGGAGTGCAGACCGTCGCCGACGAGGATGCTCTTCGTGCTGAGGAGATCGCAAAGGGCTGGAAGCCGTGGAAGTGGACGAGGATGAACACCTTCGGGCGTCTCGACGTCGCGGGCCAGACCTTCCATGGGCGCAGTCACAAGAATGCTTGGGCCAGTCTCTACCCCGGTAAGGGGCATCGCCTGATGGGTCCTTCCTTCAAGGACCATGCCGAGGGGCATCTGTTCAACCAGGCCAAGGAAGCCGGAGCCAAGGGTGGCATCGGTCTCCTGTACACCGACAGAGCCACGTGCAGTTTTTGTCGCAACAGCATGCGTGGGTTCGCTAGAATGCTCGACTTGGATGAAGTGCATGTGTACGGGCCAAATGGATTGATCGGTATCTGGAACAAGACCGACCGGATTTTGTAGGATGGCGAATGTCGACGATAGTTATTGACGAGTTTGCTCCGTCCCGGACTCGAGAGATCACCCTGGCGGAGCTCCCCGGAGTCTGGAGCGAACTTCCGAGCGACGACTGTTTCGGTCTTACGTGGAACGACTCTGGCGATGATGTCATCATCGTCAGTGTCTACGACACCTACTCGACCGTGACGATCGGTCATGACGACACCTTCTACGACCTCGCCTTGTCCACTGACGAGGGGACCCAGGGCGCCGTGGTGATGGGTGAGTGGGTGGAATGGCCGACAAGGTCGATCCTTCCTCGAGACATGGGCCTCACGGTTCTCCTCAAGGGCAACGATTTCCCTTCACTTCTTCAGGAATACACCTGGAGAGAGCAGGAATGAGTGGCAACGGATGAAATCCCAGGACTATTGCGTGTTCGGGTAGCTTCTGGTCGCGGCCGTGATGAGGTCTTTTGAACGGCGATCGGCGCGTCGGTCGGCACGGGCGATGTTGGTTTCGCCGTTGGTGCGGTGCCAGCCGATCGCGGTGTTACGCAGTGTCGCTATGACGGCGGATCTGGTGCCGGTCCGGGCCTGATGAAGATCCTCACGGAACATGACGTCTCTGACAGTCCGAGTGGCCCGATCAGGGCACCAGTACCTCGGCGACGTGATGAAGAAGAAGCCGAAGAAGCCGAAGGTCCCGAAGAAGAAACGAAAGCCCCCGGTCAAGAAGAAGCCGAAGCCCAAGCCGAAGCCGAAACCCAAGCCGAAGCCCAAACCCAAGCCGACGAAGGCGAAGTCCTCCAAGCCGGCCCAGAAGCAGAAGCCGAAGACCGCGCCGAAGAAGGAAGCCAAGCCCGACAAGGCGAAGCCGAGCAAGTCCCACCAGGACAAGCAGAAGCCTGAACGCGACCAGCGCGAGCGGGAGGAACGACCGGACCGGTCCAACGAACAGGACGGCTCCGATCAGGACGCCCCGGTCGCCTGCAAGAGGCACAGTTTCGACCCGGAGACCCGGGTGTTGATGGCGGACGGGTCTGTGCGGCCGATCGCTGAGATCAACATCGGGGATGAGGTTCAGGCGAAGGATCTGGTCACCGGTCAGGAAGGTGCGCGGGAGGTCACCCTTCTGCACGCCAACCGCGACCTGGACCTGGTGGATGTGACGGTGTCCAGCAAGCCGGCCGACGGGGCTGTGCGGACGGAGGGCGAGGGCGAAGGGGGACGTAGTACCCGCGGACCGACCGAGTCGGTCCTGGAGACCACGTCACACCATCCCTTCTGGGACGCGACCACCGGTAAGTGGACCGACGCCGCCGATCTGATCGTCGGCAAGTCGACCCTGACCGGCCCGGACGGTGAACTCCAGTACGTCACCGACGTCCGCGAGCGCACCGGCCCGAAGGTCATGCGCGACCTCACCGTCGCCGAGATCCACACGTACTACGTCCTCGCCGACGACGAACCGGTCCTCGTCCACAACAATTATTGTTTCGATAAAGAAGCTTTCCTGGCGGAATACGAATCGCTGGACCCCTATGTTTACGGGGGTGAGATTCAAGGCCGTGCAAAAATTGGTGACGGTGATTTCTTCGATATGACGAGCGGAACCAAGGGCCCGGAGAACCAGCTGCTCGAGGCTGAGGCGCAGCGTGTGCTAAATATAGAAGGGCTTTACCGGGGGATTTTCTACTAATCCGACGGCAAGGCATATCGAACCGAAACTTGCGATGATGCTGGGTAGAGGCAAGCGGGCGGAGGTAGTGATCAATCATCCGGGTGGTCCATGTCCTCAAAAATGGGGCTGTCGGGATGTATTGAACAAGATGCTGGACAGAGAACAGAGGCTGGTGGTCCATTGGAAGAGGGGGGATGACAAGCAAATGGATGCACTTTGCTACGGTGCCTGCTCTGGATGGGTGAATCCCTGGAGGGCCGGCCAATGACCGAAAAGCGGGTTCGTGCTGAAGCGCAGTTCCGGGAGGATCAGCGTTTTGGGAGGTTCGCGATACATGATGAGCACGAGGTTGACCAGTTGATCGATGCCCTCCTGGGTGAGCCTCATGACTCCTCCATGGCGCAGGTCCACTCTTTGGGTCGAGAGGCACTCCCGTCTGGAGTCGACGATCACGAGTTACTGGTGGGAGTCAGTCAGGCTCGGGGTCGGGGCGTCATGTGGTTCACGGATGAGAAGGGAAGCTTTTCCTCGGTTGGCGAGTCTGGTCGCGAGAATGAAATAGTCTACCTCCTTGTCGGATACCCGTACGGGTTCCCGGGAAATGCAGAGGTTCCTCTCGACGTGATTCGCCAGTCATTGAAAGAATTCGTGCTATCAGGGGGTGTCAGGCCGTCGGTTATCAAGTGGGTGCCTCACGAGTTCCGATGAAATTCGGATGAGTGCCCTGGTGATTTAGGTCGTTGATTTCGAGTCTTTGCCGGCCTCGGCTGTGGCGCATGACGGCTTACCGCGGCGTCGTGCCGATGGTGATTCCTGCGGCTGAGACCTGGAGTCAAGGGCTTGCCTGAGGAACTTCCTCTTGACGGTCCGAAAACGAGGGTCAAAGCGCCGTTTGTGGCCAGGGTAATGAATTCTTGTGCTGGAATATAGGCAATTGAACGGGATTATTTTCAATGAAAATCTATGTTTCCACCTATTACCGTCATCGCCGAGATGGTGAGCTGTATCAGACGTATGCCGAGATCGACTCGGGGCGCCGCGAGATCCGGAAGGTCGGAACGTTTGCCGGTGGGCGCGGCGAGCGGGTCGGGGTCGACCTGCCGAACTCGGAATTCGCATTCTTCGCCAGCGCGTCCAGCAGAACGCCACGGTTACCCTTGGTGACCGCAGTTGATGTGGTGGCGGCGTGGGGTGCCGTAACGGTCAGTGCGGTGATGAGAGATGATGCCATCGGCGGGTGAGGTCCTCGGGGTTGTGAAGCGTAGAGAACTCCATCTTCACCGATGTGATCTCACCCGCCGCCTTCGCCTCCACAGAGGCCACTATCCCCGTGAATCACCAGGTCACGGCCTCGTCATCAGACAACGCAATCGCCCTGGTTCCACTCTCCAGGCTGCCAACCGTCGGGCGACGGCCTAGGCGGCTCTGTCGGAGACTGCGTCGACCATGACAGTAACGCCGGTCCTCGGCCACAACTGTGACGTCGAGTGGAGAAACGAAGAGAACTCGGATCTTCTGGGGTGGACGGTGGAGACCGAGCTGCAAGATTCTTTTTTGGATCTCGAAATGGAGGCGGGCGTGTCGGGGCTGTGGAACACGGTCTGGGCGACAGGGCAGGACCTCTCACGCCTGGTGAGCCTCGTGCGTACAGCCGCGGTGATCTCGGTGTGTTCGGGTGGTGAGCACAGTCCTGTGGTGGCGGCGCTCACCAGCAGCGAACCGAACACTGTGGCAGGGGACCGCCTCCAGCTCTGGGATGTGATTTCTGGGAGTTTGACCTCGGCGTCAGTCGAAACCGCATCCGCTGTAGCGCTGAGCTCCTTTGCGGGCACATCAGTTGTCGTGACCGGTCATACGAACGGTGTGGTCCGAGTATGGGAAACACCTGGGCTGGAGCCGAGACTGGAGTGGAGTGCAGGGCCGGAAGCCGTGGAGGATCTTCACCTCGCGGAGATGAACAACGACGGCATCGTGGTGACGCTGAGTGCCGACGGCGTGGTGAAGCGTTGGAATTTGGTGACCGGTGAGTTGCTGAGCATCCTCGACTCACCAGGAACGTTGGCGATCTGTGGAGGGCTGCTGAGTAGCGGACGGCGGGTGGTGGTGACCGCGGGCCGAGATCTCTTTCTGTGGGATGCCCAGGTGGGTGAGAGGCTGCCGCTGTCCATCGAGGGAAAGGGGAATCTCGGCGCCGTTGCAGGCGTGGTTCTGGCGAACGTGGATGGCAGGGATGTGCTGGCGGTCGTGACCGGCTCGCGAGAGATTGTCATGTTCGACGTCAACAGTGGTGCTCGAACAGGTTGCCGGATCGATGCTCATGTCGACGACTTCTCGGAGTATCGAGGGCGGGTGTGGGGTGGTCGCTGCGGCCGACCCAAGCCGGCGATGGTGGGTGGAATGCTGGCGGTGCCGACAAGATGGCGAATTCATCTGTGGGATTTCATGAGAGGGGAACCGGCGGGGCCGCCGCTGTCGGGACCTGTACATAAGGCGGTACTGGCGTCACTTCGATATGACGGTCAGGACTGGCTGGTGACGGGGTCGGCCGAAGACGGAATGCTCGGCTTGTGGAATCCGAAGGTTCCAGATAGGCAGTTGGCGGGCAACGAGGCTAAAGTCGTCTTGCTGGACGCGACTGTTCCTGGGGTGGTGGTCTGTGCTGATGATGGTGGCACGCTTATGGTTCGCCGATCCGAAAGTGGTGTTCTGGCCGGCCAGGTGACACACACTGGCATTCCGGGATTCAAATCACTGGCCGTCTGGGAGGACGAGCAGAACGTGATGGCCGGGACCGGGGCGGGGTCTACCAAGGCTTCTCACCGGTGGCTGCAGCGGTGGAATCTCACGAGCGGTACCGAGATGACTCCATCTATCGAATTAAGCGTTCCGCAAATCAAGGATTTGGCCATAGCCGTGGTGCGTGGTGAGCGGGTGCTGGTGACGGCTGATCGCGGACTCCTGCAAGTTTGGCGGGCAATCGACGGCGCGCTCCTCGACGAGGTCCGGAAATATGGGGGTACGTTTCGATTGCTGACGAGGGTGGTCGACGGAGATCCGGTTGCAGTGATATCAGCGGTTGGCCGCCCTCCGGAGATATTCCGTCTAGACGACCTGAAGGTGCCGCCCGAATCTATTGATCGTCTCGACGGTTACTTCGTGGAGGCTATGGATGGTGACCACTTTTTGGTGGGAAATTTCGCTGATCGAGCCGGAGGTCGGCGAACAATGTGGGCCTCTGGCCTTACGGGTGAGCCGGTCGGCCCGGATTTGATTGGTCCGCCGGTCGTTTCGTTGGCGATCGTTTCCTGGCCAGCTGCCTATATCGCCCGAGACGACGGAACTGTTTCCCTTGTTGATGTCGAATCCGGTGATCAGTTGTGTTCTCCTCTGCAGTTGCCCGAGTCGCCAAGTAGTATTGCAGTTACCGAAGATGGCGACCTCCTCGTCGCCGTTGGCAATGATGTGATTCGAGCCAGGCCGCCACATGGTTGGTCTGAGCAGGCCCCAGGGCGATTGCGTTGTCTGATGACGAGGCCGTGACCTGGTGATTCACGGGGATAGTGGCCTCTGTGGAGGCGAAGGCGGCGGGTGAGATCACATCGGTGAAGATGGAGTTCTCTACGCTTCACAA